>CP089983.1:12257500-12931603 GCA_037157805.1 Sorangiineae bacterium MSr11367
GATGAATTCATAGTCGTACGCGGCAAACCCAGGGAACTGAAACATCTAAGTACCTGGAGGAAAAGAAAGAAACCTCGATTCCCTCAGTAGCGGCGAGCGACAGGGGAAGAGCCCAAACCTCAAGACGCAAGTCTTGAGGGGTTGTAGGGCCTGCGACATCGGCGAGTCTTTATAGTTGAACGGCATGGAACGGCCGGCCAGAGACGGTGATAGCCCGGTAAACGAAATGAAGACAGACCGTAGCAGGTACCTGAGTACCGCAGGACACGTGCAATCCGGCGGGAATCTACGGGGACCATCCCGTAAGGCTAAATATTACTGACTGACCGATAGTGAACTAGTACCGCGAGGGAAAGGTGAAAAGCACCCCGGCTAGGGGAGTGAAATAGTACCTGAAACCGTACGCCTACAAGCAGTGGGAGCACTATGCCCGCAAGGGAATGTGTGACCGCGTACCTTTTGCATAATGGGCCTGCGAGTTACGTTACGTGGCAAGGTTAAGCCGATAGGTGAAGCCGGAGCGAAAGCGAGTCCTAACAGGGCGACAAGTCGCGTGGCGTAGACCCGAAACCTTAGCGATCTATCCTTGGTCAGGTTGAAGGATTGGGTAACACCGTCTGGAGGACCGAACTCACTTAAGTTGAAAATTAAGGGGATGAACTGAGGATAGGAGTGAAAGGCTAATCAAGCTGGGAGATAGCTGGTTCTCCTCGAAATATATTGAGGTATAGCCTCGGACGAATACCGACGGAGGTAAAGCGCTGAATGGGCTAGGGGTCCTACCAGATTACCAAACCCAATCAAACTCTGAATGCCGTTGAGTAGTATCCGGGAGTCAGACAGTGCGAGATAAGTTGCATTGTCGAGAGGGAAAGAGCCCAGATCGTCAGCTAAGGTCCCAAAGTCTGACCTAAGTGTCAAAGGATGTGGAAGCGCATTGACAACCAGGAGGTTGGCTTAGAAGCAGCCATCCTTTAAAGAAAGCGTAATAGCTCACTGGTCAAGCGAGTCCGCGCCGAAAATATAACGGGGCTAAAGGTCAGCACCGAAGCTACGGGCTTAGAAATAAGCGGTAGAGGAGTATTCTCACGTAGATACACGCCGGACCGTGAGGACCGGTATCGGACGTGAGAAGAGCTTATGCAGGCATGAGTAGCGATAAAGCAGATGAGAAATCTGCTCGCCGTAAGCCCAAGGTTTCCTGGGGAAGGATAATCCTCCCATGGGTTAGCCGGTACCTAAGCCGAGGCCGAGAGGCGTAGGTGATGGACAACAGGTTAATATTCCTGTGCTACCGAGGAAGGCGTTGAAGTAAGCAGGGACGGAGTAGGATAGGCCAAGCGCGGCGTTGGTTTGCCGTGTTCAAGCCCGTAGGGTGTCTCACCAGGACTCGAGAGAGACAAACAGTGAGACATTAGCCCGAGAGGTGATGAGGCGAAGCTTCGGCTTCGTAACTTGGTGATTCCACACTTCCAAGAAAATCTGCGTACAGAGCCCCTTCGGTAACCGTACTGCAAACCGACTCAGGTGGGCGGGAAGAGTATTCCAAGGCGCGTGAGAGAACCCTGGTTAAGGAACTCGGCAAATTGACACCGTAACTTCGGGAGAAGGTGTGCCCTTTTTCGTGAGAGACTTCGCGTCTCGAGCGTCGGAGGGTTGCAGAGAAACGGCGGTTGTGACTGTTTACTAAAAACACAGGACTCTGCAAAGTCGTAAGACGACGTATAGGGTCTGATGCCTGCCCGGTGCTGGAAGGTTAAGGGGACATGTCAGCGCAAGCGAAGCATTGAACCGAAGCCCCAGTAAACGGCGGCCGTAACTATAACGGTCCTAAGGTAGCGAAATTCCTTGTCGGGTAAGTTCCGACCTGCACGAATGGCATAACAACATCCGCGCTGTCTCGACCAGGGACTCAGCGAAATTGTATTGGGGGTGAAGATACCCTCTACCCGCGGCAAGACGGAAAGACCCCATGAACCTTTACTGCAACTTGGCAGTGAGTTTCGGGACATTCTGCGTAGGATAGGTGGGAGACTTTGAAGTCGGGCCTCTGGGTTCGATGGAGTCACCGTTGAAATACCACCCTGGATGTTCTGGGATTCTAACCTGCGCCCATAACCTGGGCGGGGGACACTGCCTGGCGGGCAGTTTGACTGGGGCGGTCGCCTCCTAAATCGTAACGGAGGCGTGCGAAGGTTCCCTCAGCCTGATTGGAAACCAGGCGTAGAGTGCAAACGCACAAGGGAGCTTAACTGCGAGACCGACAGGTCGAGCAGGTGCGAAAGCAGGCGTTAGTGATCCGGTGGTCCCGAATGGAAGGGCCATCGCTTATCGGATAAAAGGTACTCTGGGGATAACAGGCTGATCACTCCTGAGAGTTCACATCGGCGGAGTGGTTTGGCACCTCGATGTCGGCCCATCGCATCCTGGGGCTGGAGCAGGTCCCAAGGGTTCGGCTGTTCGCCGATTAAAGCGGTACGCGAGCTGGGTTTAAAACGTCGTGAGACAGTTTGGTCCCTATCTGCCGTGGGCGAAGGATACTTGAGAGGAGCTGACCATAGTACGAGAGGACCTGGTTGGACGCACCTCTAGTGAGCCAGTTGTCACGCCAGTGGCACAGCTGGGTAGCTATGTGCGGAACGGATAACCGCTGAAAGCATCTAAGCGGGAAGCCGGCCTCAAGACAAGGTATCCCAGGCGCAAGCCTCTAAAGACCCCTTGTAGACTACAAGGTTGATAGGCTGGGGATGGAAGTCATGTAAATGACGGAGTCGACCAGTACTAATAGGTCGTGCGGCTTGACCATGTCTCTAAGGCAAACACTTGAGTTCGCACCCAGGATTGGGTTTGCGAAGCTCGTTTTGCTAGCACCCGTTTCGAAAAGACGATCTTTTCACTGAGCAACAGACACGCTCGGAAACGTGGACACCCACAGTTTCCGGTGGTGATCTCGAAGAGGCCACACCCGATCCCATCCCGAACTCGGAAGTTAAGCTCTTCGGAGCCGATGGTACTGCACGGGAAGCCGTGTGGGAGAGTAGGACGCCGCCGGGATTTTCTTATGAGGGCTCGAGTCGATTACGACTCGGGCCTTTCTTTTTTTGTCCTTGCCGATCGCGTTGGCGCGGATCGCCATGGCCAAGCGAGGCCATGTGCTCCATGGTTCCCGCCATGCTCGACAAGCTCAAGCTGTTCGAAGATCTCACGCGCGCGGCGGACTCGTTGTCGGATCTCGGGCACAAGAAGATGTTTGGCTGCGATGCCCTCTTCGTCGGCGGGGCGATCTTCGCGATGGTTTGGAAAGAAGGCCTCATTGGGGTCAAACTTCCCGATGAAGAGGCTTTCCAAAAAGCGATGGCCTTGTCCGGGGCGCGACCGTGGGCTCCCGGTGGGAAAGCCATGTCGCATTGGGTGCTTTTGCCGGAAACGGTTTCGGGGGATTCGAAACGGCTAAAAGCTTGGGTCGCGCGTGCGCATACCCTCGTTTCGAGGGGAAACGCCAAACCAAAAAAAGTGACCAAACCGAAGAAGAAAGCCGCGGCGAAAAAGCCGCGAGAGTAGACGGCTGCGCTTTCGTTGCGTGCTCAAGCATTTCTCCATCGATCGATTTCGCGGCATCTCGCGTTAACCTCGATGGGTGTTGCGTCGACTTCGAGATGCGCTGGCCGCGATTCCAACGGGGATCGTTCGCTGGGTGCTGTTGAGTGTGGCCGGCGTTGGTTTGGTCGTCGTGCTTTCGTTTCCCCCACTGATGCGGGGACGGGTAAAGGCCGTGGCCGAAAAACGCGGGCTCGAGGTGGGCGTGGGAAGCATTCGCCCAGGCTGGTTTGCCCTGAAATTGTCCGATGTGGATGTTCGCCCCGAGGGCACGAGCGGGGCGCGGGCGACGTTGTCCCAGGTGGAGATTTCGCTCGATATGTGGCTGCGACCGAAGAAGGTCGCGGTCGTGGGCGGGCACGTCGAGGCCAATGGGGCCTTGGACGACCTGGAGAAGGAGCTCGATGCGTGGCGGGCGCGGCATCCCTCGAAGGGCGCGGGCGCGCCCACCGGCAAGCGGCTGCTCGAGGTCACCGCCGATGCTTTGTCCATCGCGTGGAATGGCGGGGCGGACGGGGTCGAGGGATCGGGGATCGCCTTGGCCCGCGACGAAGACGGAATGCGGGTGACGGTGCCGGAGCTCCACGCGCATCACGATGGATGGAGCGTCGAACTCAGCGAGGCGGGGGCGCGCTTTTCGAAGCAGGGCGCGCTGGCCGAGGCGCAGGCTGCGCGCGTCGCGGTGGAACTTGCCGCGCCGGCACCCATGGAGTCGTCGACCAAGAAGCCGGCAAGCGCGCCCGCGGAGCCGCCGCCTGCCCCCACGCAACGGGAAGAACCCGGCCCGCGTTCCCGCCGTTTGGCGAGTGCACGCGCGAAAGGCTCGCCGCCACCACCGCCGGACCCGGCGCAGGACCCCACCCCGCTGTTGTCCCTGCCGGATTTGCATGCGATGCGAACGCGGCTCGGTCTTCTGGCCAAGGGCCTGGCGAAGCATTGGGAACCGGAGGCGACCCTGCACGTCGAGGGGCTCTCGTTCCGATGGGGCCGTGATGCAGACCGGCTCACCGTGGGGCCGGGGCCCGTGTCGGTTGCCCGGCGCGGGGATCGGCTCGCCGTGGAGTTCTCCACGAACCGCGCGACGGAATCGCACTCGGGTACGCCGCTGTCGCTGCGCGGGGACATTCCGCTCGAGCGGGGTGACATGGAGCTTTCGCTGGCCGGCGGGCCGGTCGCGCTGGCACCGCTCGGTGTCAAGGAGGGCGCGGGCGGCCTGACCGACGTGGGCCGGGGCACTTTGTCCGGGAAAGGGAGCCTCGTGCTCTCCGATGCGGGCGATGCGCTGGCCTTCGACATCGACGTGGGGGCGAAGGATCTCTCCATCTCCAACCCGAAGCTCGCCGACGATGTGGTGCGAGGCCTGGCCATCTCGGCGCGGGCCCGGGGCGCGCTGAACGACAAGGGCCTTCTGCGCATCGACGATGCACAGGCCACGTTGGGCGCGCTGCGCGTGGCCGTTCGCGGTACCCTGGAGCAGACCGGCAGCCATGCGCTGGGATCGCTGTCGTTCGCGGTGCCGCAGGCGCAGTGTCAGGCGCTGTTCGAGAGCATCCCCGGCGCGCTTCTCCCCACCCTGAGCGGCGCCGCGATGAAGGGGACCTTCGGTGGAAAGGGCCAGCTGCAATTCGATTCGCGCAAGCTCGACGACTTGCTGCTCGACTACGACTTCGACAACCTCTGCAAGCTCACGGTGGTGCCGCAGGAGATCGACCACGGCCGCTTCACGAAGCCGTTCCTGCACCAGGTGTATCACCCCGATGGAACGGTGGGGCAGGAGGAGACGGGGCCGGGCACCGAAGCGTGGACGGAGCTCGGGGCCATCAGTCCCTTCCTGCAGGTGGCGGTGCTGACCACCGAGGACGGCGCCTTCTTTCGCCACCATGGCTTCAACCACCGCGCCATTCGCGATTCGCTCATCGCCAACTTGAAGGCGCGGCGGTTCGTGCGTGGGGCGAGCACCATCACGATGCAGCTCGCGAAGAACCTCTTTTTGTCGCGCGAAAAGACGTTGTCGCGCAAGTTCGAGGAGGTCATCCTGGCGAGCTACCTCGAGCAGAATTTCTCCAAGCAGGAGATCATGGAGCTCTACTTGAACGTCGTGGAGTTCGGGCCCGACGTGTACGGCGTCGGGCACGCTTCCGAGCACTACTTCGGTCGCAAGCCCGAGGAGATCCACTTGCCCGAGGCGTTCTTCCTCTCCTCGCTTTTGCCGCGGCCGCTCGCGTACCACAAGACGTACGAGCGTGGGGAGCTCTCCGAGTCGTGGACCAAGTCGATTCGCTTCTTGATGGAGACCGCATTCAAGCGCGGAACGATCTCGCGCGGGGAGCTCGATTACGGGCTCTCCGAGACGCTGATGTTCCACAAGCCGGAGCAGCCGCGACCCCCGCCCCGGTCGCCGGTCATTGGCTCGCGGCTCTTCGAGCAGTCGATTCAGAAATAGACGACTGCTCCGCCCTACTTCTTTCCTTGCGCGCGGAGGGCGGCGAAGAAGGCGCGGAGGCGTGCGGCGCACTCGTCGGCGAGCACGCCACGCGTGACCTCGTAACGGTGATTCAATCGCGTGTCCTGCCCCACGGTGTAGAGCGAATGGAGCGCGCCGCCTTTCGGGTCGTCGCACCCGTAGACCACGCGTGCGATGCGGGCATGGACGAACGCGCCCGCGCACATGATGCAGGGCTCCAAGGTGATGTAGGCCGTGACCCCGTCGAGACGCCAGCTCGGCGCTTTCGCAGCCGCGGCGCGGAGGGCCACCATTTCCGCGTGCGCCGTGGCGTCGAGCAGGGCTTCGCGCAGGTTGTACCCGCGCGCGATTTCCACACCGTCGGCGCCCACGAGGATGCACCCGACGGGCACCTCGAGGCGGGCCGCGGCCGCGTCGGCCTCGGCCAGGGCCAATTGCATCCACGTCGTATCGCGCTGCTCGTCCGGGTCCAACACGGCATCACTTAAGCCACATCGCGTCGCAGCGCAACCGCGACGCGGGTCAGCGGCAGGCGTCCTGATCGACCTTCTCGAGTCGATCGTACGGATCGATGCCCTGGTCGTAGTCGTCGTTCGGGTAGATGGAGAAATGCAAGTGTGCCTCCGTACCGCGCGCTTGGCCGCTCTTGCCGAGGGCGCCGACCTCCTGGCCCGCCATCACGCTCTGGCCTTTCGCCAACGTCGACGGTGAGTCCATGTGCGCGTAGTAATAGCTCCACCCGTCCTTGTCCTTGAGGGTGATCGAGTTGCCGCCGATGGGTGATGCGCCGGGATCGTGCGAAGGATCCTCCGTCGTGGTCTCCACGACGGTGGCATCGGTGATGGCGACGAGCTTCGTGCCGACGGCCGCGAAGACGTCGTTGCCCAAGTGCCCGCTCTGGTGATTCGCATCGCCGGCGCCCGTATGGTAGTCGCTGTTGGCGTTCGAACCATCGCAGGCCCATGTGGCCCAATTGGCGTCGTAGCCGAGGTTGTGCGGGCCCGCGACCGGAAAGCGATCCATCTTCGGGCCGTCGTTGCACTGGGTCCCATTGGCGTCTTGGGCTTGCACGGCGCGCCCAATCCCGGCCGAATTGCAGTCGCTCGCATTCGTGCCCGCGCACTTCGACGCCGTCGATGCGCCTTCGTTCGCCGATTGGACGATCGCACCGGCGCAACCCGGCAGTAGGTTCGTCGGGCCTTCGACGAGGCCTCCTCCGTCCGCATCGGTCAGCGATTTCACGGATTGGGCGCGCGGCGTTTGCGCAGCGAGATCGGCGACGACGCGATCGAGAACCTGTCGCGCCTGCGCATTGGTTTTGAACGTATTCTCGAGGACCTCGAGCGGGGACGACGTGCCTGCCGTCGCGAGTTCCATGCGGACGGAGCTCTCCTTGGTTCGGAGCCGCGCCTCGAAGCCGTACTTGGCCCCGCGCCTCGTCTGGTAGTCGAATTCGACGATGGCGGTCTTCGACGCGTCGTAGCCCCTCACCACGGTGAAACGGCCTTCGCCGAGGTGCATGCCCCACGTCTCGACCCCGAGTTCCGAACGCGTTTGGCTCGAGGCATCCATCTCCACGAGATCCGCGGACGGGGAGGGGCCATCGACCGACTTCGAGCACGCCGCTCCGATGGAGAGGACGATGCCCAGAAGGGCGAGGGCAGCGGGCTTCGCGTAGGGCATGGGCGAGCCCTAGGGCAAGCGTTGGGCCACGTACTCGGTGCGCGAAAGATGCCCTTCGGAATGATGAAGGCTGCGCGACCAAGGAATCGTTCGTTCCATCTCCCGGAAGCTTCCCTTCCGCGTTGCCCTTAGCTTCGTTGGCCCCTGGCGGAGCGCATCAACGAGGCGACCAGTGGCTCGAGTTCCTCGACGGTGGGCGGCGTGTCGCGAATCATTCCCTGCATGAGCAGGCCGTCGAGGCCCGCGACGAATGCGCGGAACGCCACGTTGTCGTCGTGCTGCACGACCGTGGTCAAAATATCGGCCCAACGACGAGCCGCGGGACGAAGGGCCGGCCGGCGAGCTGCGAGCAAGTAAAGCTCGTACTCTGCCATCAACCGCCCGCGACCGGGCCCCAGGGCTTCCGCGATCATCTCGGCCAATGCGCGGATCTCTTCACGCGCATCGCCACCGGCGCGCGCGACCCGATCGCCGACGGCGACCGCGAATTCGTCCGCGCACCAGGTGAGCGTGGCAACCAGCAGATCATCCAGGCTCGCGAAGTGGTACGTCGTCGACGCCGTCGGTACCCCGGCTTCGTTGGCCACGCGCCTGTGCGTGATGCCGGCGAGACCATCGCGTTCGACCAACCGCAGCGTGGCATGGATGAGGGCCTCCCGCTTCCGATCGCCTCGGAGCTTGCGCCCATCGACCATGGTCATGAGTGCGAGCGCCCCAGTTCGAGCATGACCACGCCGCCAATGACCAGCGCCAGCCCGCCGACCATCGTCAGGTTGAGCGGCTCCTTCAGAAAGAGTGCACCAATGAGGGCCACCCCCGCGATGCCCGCGGCGCACCAAATCGCGTAGGCCACGGCAATGGGGAACCCGTCCTTCAACAGGCGGCCGAGTGCGCCGAACGCCACCACGTAGCCAATCACCACGACCACGGAGGGCAGCAGCTTCGCGAAGTTCTCGGAGGCCTTCAACGCCGACGTGGCGGTGACCTCCGCGGCGATGGCGATGGCCAAAAGGAGGTACGGATTCATGCCCCGGATATATTGGGACGATCGTCCCAATAGGCAAGGCTACCCTAGGATTTTCCCTGTTCCCAGCGCTGAGCTGCTCGCGCGTAGAGGACGAAGGCCATCGAGCTCGCTAGGCCGAGGCCGACGAAGACGAACCAGAACGTGTACGGGTGGTACGTGTCCCAGAGAAGCCGGGTGGCTCGTGTGGCGTCGAGCTGGGTGACGCGCTGGAGTTCGGCCATGGCCTGGGGGCGCGTGAGCGAGGCGAGGGTCTCGGGGGGAACCAGGCGGTGCTCTCCGAGGTAGCGCAGGGCGAGGTTGGCTTTGTCGGCGACGCGGTCGTAGAGAAAGCTGCCGGCGTAGGTCGCGCCGGTGACGCCGATGGCCGCAGGCACGCCGGTGAAGCCCATGTAGAGCGCTTCCTCGCCGCGCGGTGCGATGGAGGCCAGGTAGGCCCAAAACTTGGGCCCGCCCATCATTTCTCCGAGCGCGCAGACGAAGATGCCGAACAACGCGCAGAGCCCCATCGGAGTGATGCCGGCGAGAAGGAAGCCCACGGATAGGATGCTGCCGCCGACGGCCAAGGCCGGGAGGCGCGCCAGTTTTGCGGTCAAGGCCGTGATGGGGAGCATGAGCAGGACGACCGCCGTCCCCTCGATGTTGATCAGCAACTCTGGCGGCACCTGCAGCCCGCGTGGCGTGGAGACAGCCAGCCAGCCTTCGCGAAGGCCGAACAAGGCGATGACGTCGCGGCTATCGATCCACTCTTCGATGTAGTTGGGCATGGAATCGAAGAGCTGGAAGTAGAGGCCGAAGAAGCCGGACATCGCCACGAGGAAGGCGAGCAATCGCGGGCGCACCATGGTTCGGACGGCGTGCACCACCACGCCCCATGTGCTGCGCGTGTGCATGGTCTCCTCCGCGGAGGGTGGAGGCTCTCGGTAGTTCAAAAGAACGAGCCCATTCAGCCCGACGATGGCGGCGCACGCGAGAAAGACCCAGCTCCACGAGAGACGACGCAAAAACCCGGCGACCGGCGGGCCAAGCCAGCCCGCGAGGCCCACGACCTGGTAGACGATTCCCCAACCGAGCGCGGAGTTGCGCTCATCGAGCGCGCGGGCCAGGGTGGCTTGTTGCCCCGGCTTGAAGAAGGCGCTGGCCACGGCGAGCAGTTGGCAGCCGAGGAAGAAGCCCCAGAACGATCGCTGCGTGGCCATGAGCAGGTAGCCCGCGACCTTGAGCCCGACGGAGGCGCCCATGGTGGTGCGGCGTCCGTACTTGTCGGCGAAGCCACCGACGAACATGGGCAGCAAGGACTGGATGAGCGTCCAGCACGTGAGGATGATGCCCTTGGCGCGGTTGTCGAAGTGCAGGCCGTTGGGATCTTGCGAGCTGGCGATGTACACCGGCACGACGACGCGCGCCCCGTAGTACGGGAGCCGCTCGAAGACTTCCATGACGTTGGCCGCCCAAAACGGCCGCGTGAAGCTGCGCAGTTGCTCTCGAAAGGGCATGCCTCGTTCTGCGCTCGCGCCGTGCGGTAAATTGGATCGCATGGGTGAACGGCACGTTACCTGGGAAGGCTTTTACAACGCACGCGATCTCGGCGGTTTGAGCAACCGTGCAGGGCGCGCCCTTCGCTACGGGCAGCTGATTCGCTCGGCGGATTTGCGGTTCGTCACCGCCTTGGGGTGGCATGCTGCCCACGACGCGGGGGTGCGCACCGTCGTGGACTTGCGCAACGACCGCGAGGCGCGGGGGACGGCCGATGCGGTGGATGCCGCTCGGCATGCGGAAATATGCCGCGTCCATGTGCCCCTCGATGGGATCGAGGATGTCGAACTCTGGCGGTTTCTCCGTTCCCAAGAGATCCATGGCACGCCGCTTTACTACCGGCCCTTTCTCGAGCGCAAAGCGGAGCGGGTCGTGGCCGTCTTGACGGCCATCGCGCAGGCGGAAACCGGCGCCGTGATCTTTCACTGCTCGGCGGGACGCGACCGAACGGGGCTGGTCTCCTTGCTCCTTCTCGCCTTGGCCGATGTGGACATCGAAACCATCGCCGACGACTACGAGCTGACCACCGAGCCGCTCCGAAGCCTGTTCCAGCGCATGGGCATGGGCGACGGGGATCTCGACCAAGTCGCGGGGCTCATGGCCCGAAAGAACATGACCGCGCGCGATGCGCTCCGGCAAACCGTGGAAAACCTCGACGTCGAGGCGTATTTGCTCGGCGCGGGCATGAGCCCGGCCGACCTGGTGCGGTTGCGGGCGCGCCTGCTCGACGATGGCGCTAAGGTAGAGGGCGTCGAGGCGATAAGGTGAAGGAGAGAATGCCTCCCTCGCGCAGGAAGTCCTCGCCGAGCTTCCAATCCCGGTGAGGGACGCCATCGAGGCGCAGGCTCTCGATGTATTTCCCTTCGCCCGACGTGGAAATCACGATGGGGGCACCGCCATCGGGCAGGACGAACGCGCTCGGGAACGAAGGCGCCGACAGAAGCAGTTCGGCAGAGCCCGGGGTTCGCGGGTAGAGACCCAACGCGGCGAAGACGTACCAGGCCGACATGGTGCCGAGATCATCGTTGCCGGGCAGCCCGGAAGGTCCCGTGGTGTAGATCGTGTCGACGATCTCGCGCACGGTTTCCTGCGTTTTGTGCGGCTGCCCGAGCTCGTTGTACAACCAGGGCGCGTGGATGTCGGGCTCGTTGGTGGGGTCGTACTTGAGCGGGCCGCCCCCGCGCAGAAGCCAGCCGCCGTTCGCGTCGTGGAAGAAGGCGTCGAGCCGTGCGATGGCTTGGTCGCGTCCCCCCATGGCCTCGGCGAGGCCGGCGACGTCGTGCGGAACCATCCACGTGTACGCGGCGCTGCTGCCCTGGGCGAAGCCGCGATCGCTCGCCGGGTCGAACGGTGCGACCCACGCGCCGTCGAGGTTGCGCGCTTGGGCGTAGCCCGTGGCGGGGTTGAAGACGTTGCGCCAATAGCCACCGCGTGCGGTGAGCTCGCCCGCGATGCGTGCATCGCCAAGGGAACGCGCCCAGCGGCCCAGTGCGAAGTCCGCCACCGCGTCCTCGAGTGTCTCGGCGGCGCCGCCCCAACAATGGCACGCGTCGTTGGCGCTGTAGTGCGAGGCGATGTACTGCGCGAGGTTGGGGCGCTGGCCGACGCATTGGCCGGGGCAACCGGCGTCCTGCAGCCCCTCGGGGCGCGGCACCGTGGCCTGTCGGTAGAGCGAATCGAACGCGCCGCGCGTGTCGAAGTTGCGCACGCCCATGGCGTGGAAGGTCGCGAGGGTGGCGGCGGAGGGATCGCCGGTCATCACGTGAGTTGCGCCGTTGATGTGCACCCAGCGGTCCCACACGCCGTCGTTCTGCTTGGCGTAGTTGAGCAGCGACTGCGCGAAGTTTCCCGCGACGCGCGGCTCCAGCAGCGCGAGCAACTGGATCTGCGCGCGGTATTGGTCCCAGCCCGAGAAATTCGAGTACTGCGCATCCTGGCCGCGCTCGAGGCGATGGGGCTGCCGGTCCATCCCGAGGTAGCGGCCATCGACGTCGCTGACCAGGTTCGGCTGCTGCAAGGCATGGTAGAGGGCCGTGTAGAAGATGGTGCGTCGTGCCGCGGTGCCGCCGCCGATTTGAATGCGGCCCAGGTGGTGGTTCCACGCGCGCCGGGTAGCGGCGGCGACGCCGTCGACGGTGGCGCGTGCGGGCAGCTCGGCGCGAAGGTTCTCGCGCGCGCCCTCGAGGCTGACGTACGAGATGGCGAGCCGCATGGTCACGTGGCTGCCGGGCGCGAAGGTGACGTACCCGCCGGAGCCGCGGCCTTTGCGATCGTTCCCGGTGGCGTAGCCTTCTCCGCCGGTTTGGTCGAGCCCTCCCGGCTGGAGGGTGGCGTCCTTCCACGTGCCGGTGCCCGTGAAGGGCTGATCGAATTCGGCGACGAAGTGAAGGCGGTAGTAGCTTTTCCGGTTGTTGATGCCGCCGTTCGCGCGCCGGCCGCAAAAGGCGCCGGTGAGCACCGAGCCGGTCACCCGACGGTGTACCGGATCGAGGTGCGTTTCGGCATCCTCGCTGCCATTGAGCGAGTTCGACGTGCGAAACAGCAGATTCGCCGGCTTCCCTGCGGGGAACTGAAAGGTGCCGATGGCGGTGCGCTCGGTGGTGGCGACGTCCGTCGTCACGCCGTTGGCCAAGTCGAGCTCGTAGCGCCCCGGTTGCGCGCGTTCGGCGGCGTGCGAAAAATTGCTCGCGTAGATGGCGTCGGTGACGTCGGCGGTGGGCGACGAGGTGACGTCGCCCGCGTGCGGAAAAATGGGAACGTCGCCGGCCGCGCCGGGGTTGCACCCTGCGCCGTTGACGTGCGTGAGGCTGAAGCCGCGCAGGCGGGTCGTCCCGTACTCGTAGCCGTTGGCCGCGCCGGTGCTGGTCTGATCGCCCCGCGTGCTGGTGGGGCTCCACGCGATCATGCCGAAGGGCGCGGTCGCCCCTGGGTACGTGTTGCCACCGCCCGTGCTGCCGATCAAGGGATCGACGTCGTCGGCGGGCAAGGCCGCGGGGCTGGCCGCCATGGCGGTGGCCCCCACATCGAGCAAGATCGCCGTCAGCGCTGCCGCGAAGGGTCGGCTCATGGCGGATGAGACTAACTCTTCACGCACCCTGCGTCACCGGTTGGCCGATGGAGCGTGCATGCGACGATCGCGTGACGTAGGGACCTCGTTCGAGTGGCTCGTCCGTGCAGCGTTGTGCCTCGCGCTCGGGGCAAGCGCCTGCGCCAAACCGAGCGACGACGGCAAGAAGGGCGCGCTCGAAGAGGTGGACGCGGGACACGAGCCCGGGGAGGTGCATTTTCGAAGCGGGCCCTACCTGCTTCGCGGCTTCGTGGTGAAGCCCGCGGGCGCGGGCCCCTTTCCCGTCGTCGTGTACAACCATGGAAGCGAGGCCGAGCCCTCGATCGAATGGGCCGGTGCACTCGCGGACTGGTTCCGGGGCCACGGCTTCGTCTTCTTCATGCCCTATCGCCGCGGGTCCCTCGGATCCGAGGGGCCGTATTGGGAGGACGTCGTCGGGCGCCATCCCGTGGGCGAACGGGTGCGCGCCCTGGTCGACGAGATGGACGCGCAAAATGCGGACGTCGTTGCGGCCATCGATTGGATACGGGAGCAACCGTACGCCGACCGTGCGCGCGTGTCGGTCGCCGGGTGTTCCTTTGGTGGGATTCAGACCGTGCTCACGGCCGAGAAAGATCTGGGGCTCTCGGCCGCGGTCGACTTTGCAGGGGCCTCTGCGACGTGGGCGACATCGCCCGAACTCCAAGTGCGCCTGAAGAAGGCGGTATCCGATGCGAAGGTCCCCGTGTTCTTCGTGCAGGCGCAAAACGATTACGACACCACGCCGAGCCGCGCATTGGCCGAGGCGATGGCCGCCGCCGAGAAACCGCACCGCATGCGGATCTTTCCCCGGTTCGGGACCACGCCTCGCGAAGGGCACGGCAAATTTTGTGGCTATGGAATGAACGCGTGGGGCGAGGACGTGCTGCTCTTTCTGCGACAGCCGCCGCGCTAAGCCCCCGGCCACGGACGCCGCGCGCCTGCGCCGCGTCCATGGCACGGGCTCGTGATCAACGCCGATAGACGACGACTTCCAAATTGCTCCCATTTTTGCGGCTTGCGTACAATTCGCATCCGTCGTCGGAGACCCCGAAAGGCACGGCGTGCGTATTGGGCATGACCAATGCCGCGGGGCCGGCGCTCGAAGGCAGGGAGTTTGGCCAGCGTTGTTCGAAGATGCCATAGCCTCCGGCATCGAGTTTGGCATTGAGGAAGAGAACGAGGCCTCCCGTCGACTCTTCCGAGGTGGCTGCGAGGCCTTCCCACGCGCTGGTGCCGGAGCCCGCCAAGTTGGCGGCCATGGACCATACCGTTTTGTATCCTTCTTTTTGATAGATCTCCGCGCCGTTGCGCACGAGGTAATACTCGGTTCGGCCCGTGCTCGGGGTGTTCCAACGGTCGACCGTGGTCATCACCGAGGTGGGACCGAGCGTGGGCAAGTTGTACGTGTAATCCTGGAGATTGGCGTCGCTCGATTGGCGGACCCGGTATTCGCGCAGCTGACCCGAGCGGGTGATTTCCGAAATGCGTTGGTTCTTGGCCAGCGAAAGAATTCGCTCTTCAGGATGGTAAATTTGGTCTTCGCGCAGGACTTGGAGATTCCCATTTACGAAATCGTCGTGCGCGTGATGGAGAACGCGCCGGGGATCCTGCTGCGTGGCAAAGTCGAATTCTTCGAATTCGCGGTATCCCGAGAAAAAGGTGAAGCCGGCTACGGTGTACGTGCTGGGCAAGGGCACCACCAGCGCCTCGTGAAAGGGCGTTCCGCGGCAAGTTCCGCCAGCGTCGGCGCCCGTGTCGGTGCCAGCGTCGGTGGGCGGGCCGGGGTCGCACCCGCCGTCGGGTGCGCTCGCGAGCGGGTCATCCGTGGACCGACCGCCGGAATCGGCACCGTCGGAGCACGCCGCCAGGTTCCAAACGATCAAAGGGAGCAGGGAAGCTACGGCCAAGCGAATCGGTAGGGGCATACCCGCGGGTTGTGCCCTTACGGGTGAATCCGTCACCGCGCCCAAAAAACGTCGTGCGCGGTTGTCGGTATTGGCACGATTCGTTCGTCCTCCGCACATCGAGGAGGAGCCCAATGTTGCAGAAATCACCGATGTACGCCTATCTCCCCGCCAAGGACATGGCTCGAGCGCGACGCTTTTACGAAGCGACGCTCGGCTTCCAGCCCAAGAGTGAGCTCTCGGGCGGCGTGACGTACGAGTTTGCCGGTGGCACCGCCTGCTTTCTCTACCCCACGCCCCATGCGGGCACGTCCCAGGCGAGCCAAGCCTTTTGGCAGGTCGACAACATCGAACGGGAGGTGGCCGAGCTCAAGGCCAAGGGCGTTCGATTCGAAACGTACGACATGCCGGGCATGCAGGACGACATTGCCACCGCCGGGGGCGCCAAGGCGGCGTGGTTCAAAGACACGGAAGGAAACATACTCGCCCTCGTGCAGCCGCTTTCGTGACCTTCGGGTTCATCCGAACCAACGGGTACGTTTTCCCGGCAAACGGAAGAAAAGGACTAAAGCGTCGGCAGGGCGCCGAATGCGCGGGCGTCGTGCGCGGGGACCAGCGTGAGCTCGGGAAAGCGCGTGGCGATGGCGGCCATGTGCACGAGGTTCTCGCGGACCTGGTCGGGATCGCCGTCGGCGAAGGTGCGCGCCAGCCAAGGGCGCTCTTCGCGCTCGGTGATGCCTTCGCGCTGCCAGGCCAGATCGCCGACGAACGCGTAGCGGTGGCCGTTGGCCAAAGCGACGAACACGATGACCGAGCCGGGCGTGTGCCCGGATGCGGGAACGACGACGATGGATCCGTCGCCATATACGTCGTGGCTCCGTGGAAAGCCGAGGTAGGCGCCGCCCTCGAAGGCGTACGTGTCGAAACGCGGGGGGCCGATGCGCGCGATGGCGGTGCGCCAGCCGCCTTCGTCGACGAAGCGCCGTTCGTCGGCGTTGACCAGGACGGGCACGCCCGGAAACTCGGGAATGCCGCTCACATGGTCCCAGTGCGCGTGCGTGAGCAGGATGCCGCGCAGCCGCGTGCGATCGTAGCCGGTGGCGTCGAGTTGCTCGGCGGCGGAGCGGCCCTGCTCGTAGGACGTGATGGCGCGAAAGAGGAAGGGCATCCGCTGGAAATGCGTGTCGACGTCGCGGCCGAAGCCGGTGTCCACGAGCAGGTCGCCGCGCGGATGCTTCACCAGCGCGGCGGTCATCGCGAAGTCGCGTGCGTCGCGGAATGAACCACCGCGGTAGGCGAAGGCCGCACTCCGGTGCGTCACGCCGGTGGGCAATTGGAACAGCGCCACGTCGGCCGGCGGCGACGCGGGGGGAAGAGGATCGGGCAGCGGCGCCGGTGCAAGGAGCGGCGCCGCACGGAACGAGTTTGCGAGCAGCGCGAGGGGCACGAGCGTGAGCGCCAAGGCTACGAGCCGCCGTGTTCGTCCTCGGATCATCGGGAGGCCGCGATTACGTCATCTGCGACGTGAGCCACTGCCGTGCGCTCGCTTCGTCCGAGAAGGGTTTCGTCGGCGCGTGGAACATGCGTTTGATCACCGGGGCGGCGAGGCGCAACACCATGGCTTGCGCGGTGGAGCTGGTGACCATGGCGATGCCGGCGCACTTGCCCTTGATCTCGGTGGTGCGTGACTCGACCCATTCCTTCCAGCGTTTGCTCACCTCATCGGGGATGGGCGCTCCTTTGTCCTTGCTGGCGAGTACGAGCATGCCGAAGCGCGGGAGCTCGAGGACGGCGCCGTCGAGGATGGCAATGGGCGCGTCGAGCGCGCTGGCGCCGGTAAGGACATCTTGGGCGGTGCGAAGGTCGACGAGGAGAATGGGATCTTGTCGTTCTACTTTCATGGGGTATGCCTCCGTGCCTTTCGGCGGGGCCGCGGCCAGAGAACTGTGCCCGAAAAACGATGCATGGGTGCGGCGAATGTGCGTCACCCCGCCGCGCGTTCATGGTCGCGGCCGTCTTGGGGTGTGCAGGTAACCCCAAAGCGCCCTATGTGACCAAGGCGCGAGGAGCGCATACGATAGAAATTTTCATATCGCGAAGAGAATGCGAAGTACGAAGTCGTCGCATTCGTAATTCGATTTGAATGGGAACGCGACGCGGCGAATCGATCTAAGCGCCGCCCGTGTAGGCTTTGGAGATGCCCGCGCTGTCGTGGTGCATGTAAAAGAGGGTGATGCGGCCCTGGCGGACGGCGAATTCGGCGACGAATTTTCCTTCGTAGGACGAGTTGCGGTTCACGAAGCGGAAGCCTTCGGCGCCGGGGAGAAAGACGCGGTCGTGGTAGGCGAGCGGCTCGCCGGGGCGAAAGTACGTATGCTGCGCCTCGGAGCTTTCCGTCTTCAGGAAGGTGACCACTTCGTCGCGTCCGCGCCAAGTGCCCGCCCAGGGAATCACCGCGCGCTCGCCCGGCACGTGGAGCACGATGTCGTCGGCGAGCAGCCCGATGGCGCCCGGCAAGTCACCCGATTGGAACGCGTTCACGAAGGCGAGGACGACCTCGCGCGGGGCGTCGCTGACGGTGACGCCGTGCTCCTCGAAGGCCCGGCGCGCGACCGCGAGGGCATTGAGCGCGCGCGGATAACCAGCGTATCCGCTGACCTGCATGCACGCTTCGACGATCTCCTTGGGCGCCGCCCCCGCGCGCAGCGCCATGCCAATGTGAAGTTGCAATTGAGGCTCGCAATGGCCGAGCGCGGACAGCATGCACACGGTCGCAATTTCGCGTGTGCGCACGTCGAGCCCGGGCCGGCCCACGAAGTCGCCCAAGGCGGATAGGGTCATCCGCCCGAAATCCGGTGCGAGGTCCGCCAATGTTTCGGCGGGGCTCGCGGTCCGCTCGTCGTTGAGGCTACGAAAGATCTTCAGCCCTCGGTCGAATCGCTCGTCGGTCATGCGGCCGTTTTAGCGCGCGCACCGTCACGGGGTGACGATCTTCGACGGAAGAGGTTCCACCTTGCCCGTGGGGTCGATGCGAAGCGCAAACGTGCCGTCCACCGTTTCCAGGAACAAGATCACGCCCGAAGCAAAAGGAACCAGGCGAAAGCCGCGAAGGGTCGAGATGTCTTCGAAACCTCCGGCACGGATATGGTCGTCGTAAAGGATGGTATCGGGCACCGAAGCGATGCGATCGATGGGCGCCATCCTCATGCGAAGGCCGCCGCGGACTCCCGCGGACCATACGACCACGAGCTTCCCATCGAGGTGCGTCGTGGCTACGGAGTCCTCGTGAATGGGAAGAATGTCGGTCGAGCGGTAAATCATTTCGGCGAGACGCAACGTTTGCTTGGCGCACGCGGCGGAGGTGCAGTGGGTTTCTTCGAGCGTCCCATCGAAAAAGGGTGAGGGAGGCGCTCCGTAGACGCTCGTGGGCGGGCGCACGTGGGTTAGAATCGCTTCTCCGGAGCCGCAATGAATCTGGCCGACGGTTCCTGTGGCTTCGATGGGCGGTAACCAGCGACGCCCATCGAAGTACGAAAGGTAGACATAGGGCATCCCCGCGACGTTCCGACAGAGGCCCCAACTTGCGGTAGCGACGATGTCTGTGCCATTCGCCCGGCAGCGGCCCAGCGTCGGCGCCTCGCGCGCGTCTTCTTGAACACGCACGACATCGTCGAGATCGGCATGTACGAGTTCCTCGCCGGGAACATGATCGACCGATTTGTTCTGCGAATAGCGTCCATTCGCCGAAATGCGGACGAGCCGTTCGAGGTAAGGCTCGTTCGCGGAGCGCTTGGCTGCGATATAGGCCAAACTGCCGTCTTCGAGTGCCGACGGACACGGATCGGGCGTGTCACACGCGATAGGAGATTCGTCGGGATCAACGTCCCCCACGCGCCGCGGCATGAGGATGTTGCCGCCGTCGAGCGCTATCTGCCCACCCGTGCACCACACCTGAAGGTCCGAGGTGACGTTGGGGCGTTTGGGGGCGTCCAGCGACGAGCATGTCATCTCCTTCCCGTCCTGTCCGAGCACGCACGCCGCGCGCTCCGGGAAAAGGCCTGTCACGATGACACGCAGCGCCCCCTCGTAAAGGGGGGACGGGCGTATGCCGGAGATGGGCACCGACTCGCCCGGCAGCCGCGCGGCCCTGGGGAGTGTGGTCACGTGCAAGGGCGACGCCGGCGCAGGTGCTTCGAGGGCGTCGGGCGGGAGCCGTGCCGCCAAAGGGATCGCCGTGGCGGCGGCGAAAACGGCGCGAACGTGCGGCTCGAGGTTGGCTGTACCGCTATCTGGATCCGACAAAGCGGTGCCCATGCGTTCACTCGAATCGGCCAGTGAGGGAGCGTCCCCCTCGCGTCGAGCCGCGCGCGCGAGTCGATGCGCAAGTGGGCCGCACCGCGCGGGCCATGCCGGGATCCCGCGATCGCCCTGTCGGCCCGACGGTGCGCCGAGAACGGCGAGTTGCGCGTTGCGCACGCGGAGGCTCGCCTGTTCGGGGGGCAATGCGCCCGCCGCCCCCACGAGGCACGTGGCCAGCCGATCCCACGCCTCTTGCCTCGCGGCGCGGTGGACGTGCTGGTCGCGAAGCACGAGTGCGCCCGCGACCAAGCCGCCCGCCGTGGCGAGCACCCCGAGGCTCGCGATCGTCCGGCGCAGCTTCTGCCGGCGTTGCTGCGCGAGCAGCTCGGGGTCGGCCCCGAGCTCGAGATCCTCGGGCTCGGGGCGCGTGCGGTAAGGCATCATTCGATACGATGATACCCGCAACCGGGAAAAACCTTCCCGTGTGCCGCGGCAGTGCTAATTTTTGCCGCGCACGCTGATGCGGTACCCCGTCTTGCTGCGGCAGTCGCCCACTTGCTGCACCACGGTGAGGACATCGCTGCTCGTGAGGGTGCGGTTCAACACGATGATGGTGCCGCTGCCATCGCCGATTTCGTTCCCGCCCGCGTCGTACACGCGAATGCGCGCGCCGGGAATGGATTGCCATACGACCACGAAATTGGTGCCGGCGATGGGTTGATGGATGCGCGGTGCCGGCAACTCCTCGCATTGGCTCGCCGGCGGCGTTTTGATGGTGGGGCCCGGCTTGCACAAGGTTTGCTGCGCGACCAATACGTCCCCGGAGATCAGGCTTCGGCCGAGCGGTGTTTTGATATCGTAATTGGGAAACCACGAAATGGGCGTGGTGAAGCCCCCGGCGGAACCAACGCCGGCCACGTCGATCTTCGTGTGCGTCCCATTGGTGAGCGACGACAGGTTCACCAGCTCTTGCCCGGTGAACGTCATCGGCGGATCGAATGTGGGCGCGGAGAGGCTGGCCGGTGCGCTCACCGCCTTCTCGACGGCCGACGGCGGGCTCACGTCGCTGCACAATTGGATCGTTGCCTCGAAGGCATCGCCCACGGCGAAGGGACGTTTGCCCGGCCAGATGGCCGTCCAATCCGTGCTGGTCCCACCGCTGACGGGCGAACCCCCGTTGACGGTGACGGTGAGCACGGCCCCGGGAACGTGCCGCACGGCGATGATCTCGGCGCATTCGTAAATCAACGACGGATCGATCACCGGCGCAGGCAGCCCCGCCGGGTAGTCGACCCTGTGATCGCGCACGATGACCGTGGCCGAGGGCCCCGAGACGACGCCGGCCGACTCCTGGCGCGCGACCACTTGATCTCCGACGGACAGCGCGGGGACGCTGAACACCTCTTGCGCGGGATTGCGTGCGGTGAGGCTTCCCACGTCGGATCCGTTGATGGACAACGTCACCTTGGCATCGAGGATGGCCCCGCGCACGGCGACCTGGGTGGCGCAGGCGTAAAGCGGGTCGATGACGATGGGCGGCGAGACGTGGGACGGGTCGTCCTTGGTGTCGACGGGGACCACCGTGCCGGTCGATGGCGGCGCCTTGCATTGTGCCCGAAGCGCTTCGATATGGGCCTTGAATTGCGATTGGTCCATATCGTACGGCGGCATGGTGCCCGGCGAGGGGCGCGGCCTCACCGCGTTTTCGAAGACGCGCGCGCAATAGCCGCTCATGCGCGTCGAGAGCGCAGGAAAGCGCCCGGACCCGCCCGCGCGATGGCAAGTGTCGCAGCGGCCGGGGGAGGAAATCGCGTCGAGCAGGTTGGTGGGCCCGGCGTTTTGCAGCCAATCGGCGTGAACGAGCGGATCGTACCAAGCCGTGCCAAAGGCCGAGAAGCCGACGAAGGGCGTCTTTTCGGGGTGCACGACGAAAGGATTTTCACCGCCATGGCAATCGGTGCACTCGCCCTGGTTGTTGGCCTTGAGGTCGAATCCGCCGACGAAGCGATTGATGTCGATCACCTCGCCGCGGGTGAAGCGCGGGCCGCTGCGGGGGCTGTCCCAGAAGCACGCTTTGTTGCTCACGGTGCCGAGGCAAATGATGCCCAGAAGGGAAATCGTTTTTCCATCGGACTGGTAGCGCGGAAGCGCCAGGCAGGTGCCGGCGGGCTGGGTGCTCTCGTAGTGCATCACCTCCGCGCCGCCGGTGCCGAGGAAGTCGTCGTCGATGAGGCCTCGGTTCGTCCACGAGCTCGAGAACATGGGCGGCGGAATGGGCACGCCGGCGGCCACGCACTCGCGAATGTACTTTTCGCCGCCCGACGACGTAGCGGTCAGGAGGTTCCGTTTGCGCGTTTCGTTGGCGGCGATGTCCGCGGGCGCGAACTGCTCCACGTAATACGTGCGAAGCGCCTCGTTGACCGTGCCAATGCGGATGCGGTCGACCGGCTGCACGTCCTCGTTGAGCCAATCGATGAACCGCGCCCGTGCGAGAACCTCGTCGGCGATCTCGCCGGCAATGCGGCTTTCCACGGCATGCGACGAGGGGTGGCCCATGGTCGCGGCCTGACGCCGCAGCACATCGATGAATTCCTCTTGGGTGCGGCGCAGGAGCGCCAAATCGGGAGAAATGGATTTGCCGTTCGCGCCGACGAAGACCCCGTGTCCAAAGGTCACGATGGACTCGTGGGTGGAAGATTCGGCGGGGCGTGTCGGTTCGGTGCTTTCGCAGGCCACGAACCCCAATGCCGTGGCGATTATCAGAACGATAATCGGTAGAAGTGTACCTCGTTGCATGAGTCCCTCCTCGGGCAATGCATCGAGGATGGAATAAGAATCACCCCGTTCATCGGGCAGTCACCCGAATAGGTGACGGCTAATTTAAATATCCTTCGAAGAGGATGCGGCTGATTTCGGTCGTGGTGGTGCGGCCCACGTCGAAGCCGCCTTGGACGACGCGGGTGTCGTTCATGATGGCGAGGGTGAATCGTTCGCGCGGGCCGGCGAAGCCCACGGAGTTCATGATCCAGGAGCCGTCGTCGTTGTCGTCGGCCCAGCCGTTCTTGTTGCCCGGCTTGGCGGCGGCACCGGCGCCCCAAACGCCCCATCGTTGGTTGGGATCGACCGAGCGCATTTCACGCACGAGGTAGTCGCGGTGCTTGGGCGGCATTTGGTCGAGCACGAAGTTCACCAGGCGGTCCAAATCGTCCGCGGTGGTGCGGATCCAGCCCCAATGGTGCGGGTGCTCGCGGGTGAAGGTCATGTCCGTCATGCCGTAGCGCGGAAATCGCCGGCCGAATTCGGCCTCGCCCCCGTAGCGATTCCACAGAGCATGCGCCGCATCGTTGTCGCTGCTGTGCAGCATGTCGTGCATGTGCGCGCGGTCCTCGGCGGTCAAGACGACGGTGCCCTGTTCCTCGCGCACGAGAAGGTCCACCGCGATGGCGAGCTTCGGTGTGGAGCAGGCCCAGATGTGCGTCTTCGCATCGGCCGTGCGCCAGACCGCGCCCGTTTCGCGGTCGCGCAGGACGATGCCCGCGATGCCGGGGCGGCTTTTGGCATAGGCCTCGGCGCGCGCCATGCGCTCGCGCAGCTCGGCGTCGAAGGAGTGCTCACTCGGGACCGTGCGTGCGCCGGCTTGCGGGGAACCGTGGGCGCTGCAGCCGAACGCGGCCAGCAGGAGAAGGGCGCCCGCGATCGGCGAAATACGAAACACGTGGCTCAACCCCAGATCGAGCGCGCCGTCTGGACCACGCGCTCGAGCTTCGCCCATTGTTGGTCCTCGGTGAGAATGTTTCCCTCCATGGTGGACGCGAAACCACATTGCGGGCTGAGGGCGAGGTGCTCGAGCGGCACGTAGCGGGATGCCTCTTCGATGCGGGCGCGCAAGGTCTCCTGCGTTTCCAGCATGGGGGTCTTGCTGGTCACCAGGCCGAGGGCCACGAACTTGCCGCGTGGCACGAAACGAAGGGGCTCGAAGGTTCCCGAGCGTGCGTCGTCGTATTCGAGAAGAAAGCGATCCACGTGCAAGCTCGCAAAGAGCTTTTCGGCGATGGCGTCGTAACCGCCCTCCGCGTACCAGTGGCTGCGGTTGTTCCCGCGGCAAAGGTGAATGGCCAACGTGACACCGTCGCGCCGTGCGGCGTCGAAACAGGCATTGTCGGCGGCGATGGCTTCGTCGAGCGCGGCCTCGGGGTCGACCCCCATTTCGGTGCGCATCCACTCCCGCCACTTGTCGTCGATGTAATAGCTGTATCGCGGTGCATCGATTTGAATGTACGGAACGCCGGCGGCGGCCAGCGCCGCTATTTCCGACTTCACGATGGCCACGATGTCCCAGAGAAGCTCGGAGTGCGACGTGTAAACCGCATCGGAGACCCCACGCTTGTAGGCAATGGCAGGAAATTGCGTGGCGCTGGGCAGCGTGACCTTGAAGGCACCGGGAGCTCGCTGCATCAAGAAGGGAAGCTCCTGCGAGGTTAGCCCGCGCCGCTGGCGCAGTTTGGAAACGACGACGCCCGTCACATTGCTGACCGGCACCTTGCTATCGCGTTTCGTCGCGTCCCAGTTGCGTGCCACCACGTGGCCGTCGAGATCGAGCCCTTCCACGGCGTCGGTGAAGTTGCTCATGAAGTTGCTGCGACGCAGCTCGCCATCGGTGAATACATCGAGCCCGAGCATTTGCTGCTGGGCGAGCAGCCGCAGCACATACCGGTCTTCGATGGCCGCGAGCTCCTCCGTACCGGCACCTCGCCAGCGGGCGGCGAGCAGCTCGCGCGGTCGCAAAAGGCTTCCGACGTGGTCGGCTCGATAGGGAGGGATCATGGGAAGGCATCCATTGGATACACCCATCCCGCACGCCTGCCAATCGCGGATGACGTACTCCGGCCGGCGATGAAGGAGACCTTTCGGACGACCCTCGTGCGCGACGCTTCGACCCGAAGCCTGTGTTCGGCAGAGTGCGTGCGCCTGTCAAGGTCACCCTTAATGGCTACAAGCACCATGTTGGGAGCCGCAGGTTACGAAACAATCGTCGGGCGGTTGGGCAACGTGTTTGTTGCTTTGACAACATTGCCGCTGCGTCGGTTTTGGACGCGGCTCCGGTGCGATTGACGCTGCATATCGCGTATTCCCAAATAATGATTCGCCCCTTGCGCACGTTTGAAACGGTACGTACAAACGGGTGGCTCCCGAGGTGCCCACCTCCCGGGGTGCTTTTCGGACGGCTCGAATGCGTCGGACACGGTACCGGCGACTGCGCGCCGTGCGGCCGTGCATGTTCGTGCTTGGTCATCGTGGTTCAGGGCTCGGGCCTCGATGGCATTGGCCGAGCCATGCCCGGCGTTCGTGCTGATCCGGCAGCTTAATAGAGGGGCAAAAGAGAGGTCCTTGGTCATGAAGCAGCGTTTTCGTTCCATGCGATTGGCTTCCACGCTGGTGCTTCTCGCGGTCGGCGTGGCGTCGGGTGCGGGCTGTGGCACCGACGCTTCGGGTTCCGCGGTCGAAGATGTCCGCGATACCCAGATGAGCTTCGAAGAATTCGAAGCCACCGTGTACCGCGAGCCCGATACGGGCATTTACATCGTCAATGGTGATACCCCACTTCAGAATCGTGACGAACTAAAGGCGTTTTTCGATCAATACATTCGGCAAGGCGCATTGATCGTGAATCGCGTCGGCGACGCCGTCGATCGATGGGACGATAACCAAAAGGTCAACATCTCCTATTGCGTGAGTACCTCGTTCGGCTCGAACTACAACACCGTGGTCAGTGCCATGGCCAACGCCGCCGCGGCATGGTCGAACAGCGCGTACGTGGTATTTCGACACCTTAGCGCGCAAGACGGCGCTTGCACGGCGAGCAACACCAATGTGGTGTTCGACGTGCGTCCGGTCAGCGGGCAGCCGTACTTGGCGCGGGCATTCTTTCCCAGTTATGCGCGCGCGAATCGCAACGTGTTGATCGATTCGAGCTCATTTGGCAATACCGCGCCCTGGACGCTTACGGGCATTTTGCGGCACGAGCTCGGGCACACGATTGGCTTCCGTCACGAACATACGCGACCGGAATCGGGGCGTTGTTTCGAAGACAACAATTGGTACGCGCTCACGTCGTACGATTCGGCTTCGGTCATGCATTATCCCCAATGCAACGGGACGCAGACGGGCGACTTGGTGCTGACGGCGCGCGACCGCGAAGGAGTGGCCTTGCTTTACGGCACGGGGTTCAACGGCGGCGGCGTTTGGATGAGCGGCTGGTGCAGTCACTCCGGCGCCAGCTTCGGCCAGGCAGATTTCAATGGCGATGGCCGCGACGATATCTGGTGCCACGACCCGATGAACAACAGCGCGGGCAACACGTGGGTGGCGCTCTCCAACGGCAGCGCCTTCACGGGCGGCGGCGTTTGGATGAGCGGCTGGTGCAGCCATAGCGGTGCGACGTTCGGCACGGCGGACTTCAATGGCGACAACCGGGCGGACATCTGGTGCCACGATCCGATGAACAACAGCGCGGGCAACACGTGGGTCGCCTTGTCCACGGGCTCCGGCTTCACGGGTGGCGGCGTGTGGATGGGCGGCTGGTGCAGCCATAGCGGTGCGACGTTCGGCCAGGCCGACTTCAACGGCGATGGGCGCGACGATATCTGGTGCCACGATCCGACGAACAACAGCGCGGGCAACACGTGGGTGGCGCTGTCGACGGGCAGCGGGTTCACGGGCGGCGGCGTATGGATGGGCGGTTGGTGCGGTCACGCCGGCGCGACCTTTGGAACGTCGGACTTCAACGGCGACAACCGCGCGGACATCTGGTGCCACGATCCGATCAACGGAAGCAGCGCGGGCAACACGTGGGTGGCGCTGTCGACGGGCGGCGGGTTCACGGGTGGCGGTGTGTGGATGGGCGGCTGGTGCAGCCATAGCGGTGCGACATTCGGCCAGGCCGACTTCAATGGCGACAACCGCGCGGACATCTGGTGCCACGATCCGATCAACGGAAGCAGCGCGGGCAACACGTGGGTGGCGTTGTCGACGGGCAGCGGGTTCACGGGTGGCGGCGTGTGGATGGGCGGCTGGTGCAGCCACGCCGGTGCGACGTTCGGCCAGGCGGACTTCAACGGCGACAACCGGGACGATATCTGGTGCCACGACCCGACGAACAACAGCGCGGGCAACACGTGGGTGGCATTGTCGACGGGCAGCGGCTTCTCCGGCGGCGGCACCTGGCTGTCCGGCTGGTGCAGCCATAGCGGTGCGACGTTTGGAACGGGCTTGTTCAACGGCGACGCCAAGGCGGACGTTTGGTGCCACGATCCGATGAACAACAGCGCGGGGAACACGTGGGTGGCCACGGCGCGCTGATCGGATGATCGCTGGGGCGCCCCGTCAGGTCGAGCGGGGCGCCCTCGGTTCGTTGGCCGCGCAGTCCCCAGACGCAGCGCGTTGAGCGGCACGACGGGGCCGCGCGGTGACGCAGAAGGCGCCAAATGGCATCCTGCGGAAGCCCCTTCGAAATTTTGGTGCCCCTTGCTGCGAAGATCCGGACCATGAGTTTGGACGCGTCCATTGCCGCAGAGCTTCCCGCCGTCGAGGAACGTAGCCGCTCTCCGATCGATCGCCAGGCGCGCATCGCCGACATCGATGTGATTCGCGGCGCCGCGCTCTTCGGCGTGCTCATGTGCAATCTGGCCTTCTGCTTTCGCACGCCGTTGATGGCCCATGGCGGTCCCCATTGGGAGGCGGGCCCCGAGCACTGGGTGAGCACCTTCGAGGAGATCTTTCTCTCGGACAAGGCGATGACGCTTTTTTCGATGCTGTTCGGCGCCGGCCTGACGATCTTCTACGAGCGGGCGAGCGCTCGGAGTTCCGGTGCCATGGCGCTCCTGGTACGCCGCCTATTCTTCTTGTGCGTGTTCGGCTTCTTGCACATGTTCCTTTTCTGGAACGGCGACATCCTCATCGATTACGCGACGGCCGGTCTCTGCGCGCTGGCGTTCATGAATCGACGCGCCTGGGTGCTCTGGGTGGGCATCGTGCTGCTCACGCTCTTTCCCGTGTTGGGCGAATTCTGGCCTCCGTTGAGGGACGCCGCCAACGGGTTGGACGTCACGAAGCACTACGAAGAAGCCATTCCCATTTATGGGCACGCCAGCTATGTGGAACTCGTTCGGTATCGGTTTCACGAAGCCGCCGTGTACATGTGGCGGGCGTACATCTTTTATTGGCCGGGCACGATGCGAAACATGCTCGTAGGCATGCTCGTCTGGCGTTCGGGCGTCTTGCGCGCCCCGCTCGCGCACGCCCGCGCCCTGCGTTGGACCGCGTTCTTGGGCATCGTGACGGGCTTGTCGTATCCCTTGCTGCGGACGATTTACTACGAGATGTACCATCAACGGCTGATTCCGCGCGAAAGCGTGTGGCGCCATGTTTTCGGTGCCACGTCGGCCCCGCTGTTGGCCGCGGGGTATGCCGCGGGAATCGTCTTGCTGCTTCACGGCGGTGGCGTGGCGCAGAGGGCGCTCTCCAAGCTGTCGCCGGTGGGGCGCATGGCGTTTACGAATTACCTGACGCAGAGCATGGTCTTTTCGACCGTGTTCTATGGATACGGGCTCGGCCTCATTGGCCAGGTTGGATACATCGTCCCCGCGATCATGGGTATTTCGTTTTATGCCCTCCAGTGCGTGGTGAGCACCTATTGGTTGCGGCATTTCCGATTTGGGCCTTTCGAATGGGTGTGGCGCTGCCTCACCTACGGACGATGGCAGCCCATGCGCCTCGCTACGGCACAATCCTGAGCGTTTCGCCCACGGCGAGCGTCACCCTGCGAAGCGCGCCCGATTGGCGTGCGAGCAACGCGGTGTGCGGATCCTCGAGGGGCGCATCGAGCGCGATGTCGAGGGCGGTGGGCGCGCCCGCCTCCGCCGCCGCCACGGTGATGCGCATGCCTTCGACCCGGGTCACGTCGCCGACGGCGTACGTGTGCTCGGGGCGTCGAAAGGCGCGCTCGAGGGTGCTCTTCAGCAACGTCGTCCCCTCGACCTCGAGCCGGAGGGACGCGGGCCCGGTGCGGGTCACCCGGTGCGGTGCGCGGGCGGCGGAGAGGGTGAACCAGTTTTCGGCGCGCTCGGGGTGGTTGGCCCGTCGAATGAACGACGGATAAAAGGCGAGGAGCGGATCGATGGCCGCGAGCACGACGACCTGCTGCGTCGCGGGTGTGAGCTCCGCGGTTTCGGCGGTGCGCTCCAGGCGCTCGGCGAGGGTGCCCAGCATGAGCATGCCCTTCACCAGCACGAGCGGCGCGAGCAGCGCGTGGACGACGAAGAGCAAACCCGCACCGGCCCGGCCGAGGCGCGTGACACCGTGAAGGATCACGGTGGCGATGAGCGCCAGGATGCCCAGACTCGGAATGAGCAGCAGACGCGAGCCGAGGATTCCGCCCAGGGTCAGCACCGCCGACATCGCGCTGCCGGCTGCGAGCCAGGTCAGCGTCCGTCGCTCGTCGATGTCGAGGCGCGGCCATACCGCGCGGAGCAACCCCGCGAACCCCACGAGCGCGAGGAGCCCCACCGCGAGGACGGGACCTCTTGGCAAGGTGCCCGCGAGATCGGCCGGTACGCCCAGGAGGGCATCGGCGGCGAAGATCGGAAGTCGCTCCAGCGCGGTGGCGAGAAATCGGACCGGGTCCGCGCCCGGATCGACGTAGGCACCGCTTTCGCGCGCGCCGCACCCGAGTGCGCGGTACACGATGGCGTAGGTCGCGAGGACGGCGAAAAGCGGTAGGCTGCGCCGAAGCCGCCCGCGCTCTCGCCGTCCGAGCCATTCGTACGCGAGCCAATACGCGGCGACGCCGAGGGCCGCCTCACTGGCCGCGAGCCCGAGGGCCAGGCCGAGCGGCCCGAGCCAGCGCCCTGCGTGAAAGCCTCGCTCGCGAAAGCGCACGTGCGCCCCGAAGCCAAGCAGCGAAAGCACCGCACCCACCAGTAGGTGACGGGATGCCACCCACGCGATGGGCAGCGCATGGGCGTCGTCGAGCGCAAACAAGAGCAGCGCGAGATGGCCGAGCGCGCGCGGCAAGATTTGGCGATAGACGAGGGCGACCGCCCCGACGAGGGCGAGCCACCACACGATCGTGTGCACGTGGTAGCCGAGCGGCCGATGGCCAAACGACGCGAAATCGAAGGCCACGAGCGTGCTGGTGAGGGGCCGAAAGAAGTGAAGCGCGAGGTCGCTCGTTGCCCACCAAGGGTACATGCCCTGGGCCACGAGCTTCTCGACGTGCTCCGGGCCATCCGGCGTAAAGCGATAAAGGTCCCACCAAGAAGGGTTCCACACCGCACGCTTCTGGAGAAACGCGAGGTGCATGAAGTCGTCGCTGAAAAAGCCGGCGTCCAGCGATGGGAGCGCGACGAGCAGCGCGAGCAGAAGGCAAGCCAAGGGGAAGCGGGGATGTTCGACGAGGAGCCGCGCGATGCGGCAGGGGAGGCGCGTGTCCATGCGGCGTCCTTGGTCTATGGCGTCCAGGGACCACAAAGTCAAACAGTTGTTTGAAACAATGGTTCTGCCGACGGTAGCCCTTGCTCTGCGCTGGGGCAGACCCGATGCTCGGCGCTTGGCACGAATGCGAGGCGGTACGGCGGCGGTCGAAAACACAGTATCGCGCGTGGGCATCGCGGCCGTGGGCGCGTACGTCGGCGCGCAGGTGGTCGCGGACATCACCAGCGTGAAGATCGGGACCGTGCTCGGTTGGGCGGTCGATATGGGCACGTGGATTTATCCCATCACGTTCACCTTGCGCGACGTCGTCCACAAGGCGCTGGGCCGGCGTGCGGCACGGACACTCGTGATCACCGCCGCGGCCGTCAACCTGGCCATGGCGGCGTACTTGCAATGGGTTGCCCGCCAGCCGAGTGACCCCAGCTACGCGTTGGGTAACGAATTTGCGGCGGTGTTGGCGCCATTGTGGCGGATCGCGATCGCGTCCATCCTGGCCGAGGTGGTGAGCGAGCTGCTCGACACGGAGGTGTACCATTGGTTCGTTCGACGGGTGACGACGCGCCATCAATGGGCGCGCGTGGCGCTCTCCAATGCGGCCTCGATCCCGGTCGACAACGTGGTCTTCGCCGTGGGAGCCTTTGGCGCGTTGCCGTTTCTGAAGGACCATCCGCTGACGTTGCCGTGGCCGGCGGTGTGGTCCATCTTCGTGGTGAACCTCACCGTCAAAGCGGCGGTGTCCGCGCTCAGTTTGCCGCTCATCTACCTTTCCGCCGATCGCGATTGGCATGCGGATCCCGACGATGCCTAGAGCTACACGGTATTTGTCGCCGAGCGAAATACGCCTCATCGCCGACGGCGTGAAGGAGATCTTCGCGGTGACGACGGTGCGCGGCGACGTCGATCGCGAGCGGCTCCAACGGGCGCTCTGCGCACTCGTGCGGGAGCGACCCCGGCTGGGCGCGACGATCGAGCGCGATGGCGATGGCTACGTGTTTTGCGACCAGGGCGCGCGTGCGCCGGAGATCCGCGTGCGCCGGGTTGCGTTGCACACCGAGATCAACACGCCACTCGAGCGCACGCGGGCGCTCGTGCGCGTGGCCATCTTGCCCGACGGTGCGCAGAGCCACGTGACCTTGGCCATCGATCATCCGATAGGGGACGGCCGGTTCATCGTGGCGACGAACGCGCGGCTGTGGGCTCTCTACACGGGGGCGCCGGGTGATGCGGCCGTGCCGGCGGCGGAAGACGTCGTTGTGGAAGCGCCCATGGAGGCTCGGCTCCAAGGCCGGTTCGACGAGGCGGAGTTGGCGGAGTCCGTGGCCCGCATCGCCAAGACGCCTCCCGCCGCCGCGTTGGCGGTTCGGTCGGATCCTGGCCCGGATGCCACGCGGTTCGAGGGAGCACGTCTCGACGCGGAGACGAGCGGCGCATTGTTCGCGGTGGCGCGTGCGCAAAGCGTCTCGGTCCACTCGCTGGTATGCGGTGTCCTCATGACGGTGTTTCGCACCCGGTTCGATCCCGCGGGCGCGCCGCACACCATCGCCTGCGACTCGCCGGTGGATCTCCGCGCTCGCCTTCGACCGCCGCTGCCCAACGACGTGCCGGGCCTGTGCGTCGGGTTCGCGACGGCCTCGGTCTCGACGAACGGCGACGAGGACGTCGTTCATTTGGCGCGCGCATGTCAGGTGCAAATGGACGCGGCACGTGCGACGAGCCTCCCCGAGAAATTCCTCCTGGTGACGGCCAAGTTGCCGATGGACATCCACAACCGCACGACGATGCTCGTGTCCAATCTGGGCCGGCTGGCCGTCCCGCCGCTGCCCGACGAGCTCGAGTTCGTCGATCTGCAGCTCGTCACCACCGGCACCGCATCACCGCCCTTCTTCTTCGTCACCACCCTCCGCGGGCAGCTGCGTCTCACGCTCGTCTATTCCGAAATACACCACGACCCCGCGCGCATGCGAAGTTTGATGACGGATATCGAGTTGGCATTGGGTGGCGTTGCGCGCACCTAAGGTGAACGCAAAAGGCCTATTACGAAATGGCTCGGAATCACCGGGGTGTGGGCCCTCGCGCGATGGACGCACGAGATGATCACGAACCTTCCCGAGTCCACCCCATCGCCCGACCCTTCGGTGCCTGTCGATGCCCTCGGTACACGGCATTCTCAAGGAACTACGATGTTCCTTACACGGCGTTAAGGATCTCCGCAGCGCCGCCGAACGATGGAGATCCAGGGCATATCGTGACTTCGTCGAAGCTCGATGAAGGATGGGAAATACGTTTCGTTGCTCGGTAGTCGAACATTGTCGTTCAAATGGCTGACATCCGCATTCTCCTCGTGCCCATCCACTGCCCGTGAGGTACTCATGTCCGTGGGATCCGAGCATGTTCCGCGCGGCGACCGCCACGACACAATTCGGAAAAGTAGACATTACGGGCAACTCCTTTGCGCACGTTCGTTCGAACGCATTGTCGCTTCGACATCGCAAAGGCAAACGCGACCGCCGAGCAACCTGTGCTCGAACCCGCGAATTCGCGGTCGATCTCCATCGACAATCGTCACTTCGGTGTTATTGATAATTTGGTTTCTCTGTGCGCGATGACGAGGGAACGTCGTTCGTGCAAGGCGGCGTACTCGCGATCAACGAAGCGATCAGCGTGCGGCGCCGGCGGGAGTAGGTAGTCCAAGTCCAATTCCATCAGCTCGCGCTGTTGCCTTTTTCCATTCTCGATGGTGCTCCATCCGGAACGAACATGAACGACATCTCGAATCTGCGAGGTCCCCTCTGGCCTTCGTGCCAGCAGTCGGAATCGTCGGCAGACTTTCGCCGGCGAGCCATGCGACTCATGCAAAACCTGGTGCCGGCGTCGGGGGCGTTCTTCTGCTGCAACCGCGAGGGTTTGGCACGTTTGCACGCGTCTCGGACGGTCGATGGCATTGCACGGCCGGTCGACATCGCGGACGGGGCCGATCTGGCGGGCGCGTTTCGAGTCGAGGTGACCTCGATTGTTTCGCGTTCGCGTTGGGTATTCAAGGGAACGGAATTCTACGCGAGCGACCCGTACGACCACGTGCCCTACTTTCGCGACAACTCGGCGAAATGCGGCTTCGTCGAAGCGCTAATCGTATTTTTGCACGAGGCGGGTAATCTGCTTGCAGTGTGCGGTCTGGAACACCGTGCGGACGAAGCAACGTTTACGGATGCGGACACCGCACGTCTGGATCTTTTGGCGCCATTCATCCTGGCCGCCGCATGGACCGGATGTGATGCGCACAAGAAGGAGGGACGGTGCCTTCTTTGGGCGACCGACCCGCACGCAGGCTCCGACAAGGACGAGGAACCGTCGACCGCGATGGAGCGGCTCTCCGTACGAGAGCGCGAAACCGCCCGCCTGCTCGTGGCGGGCTACAGCATCGTCAACATTACGGCGATCCTCGGACTCAGCGAAAATACCGTGCGGACCTATGCACGGCGCCTTTACAAGAAGCTCGCCGTATCGAATCGAGCCGACTTGGTTCGCGAGTTCGTTACCCCCGCGACCCGAAATCAGCTCGAATTCGATTCGAAGTAGAAGAACCGCCAGGATGCCAAAAGAGAGTTAGAGCAGGCCTTCGAGAACTTCCCCTTCCAGAATCTCCACGAGGGTGCCCAGATCTCTCGGCTTGCCGATCTCCAAGGACGAGATCGGGATACCGAGTTTCTCGGTGAGCGCCGTCGCAATATCGCTGCGATCGATCGAATCGACACCGAGCTGCTTCAAGCTCCGGTCCGGCACGATCTGCTCCCGGGACACGTCCGGTACGATCGAGAGAATACAATCCTGCAAGAGCGAAAAGATTTCTTCACGACTCATGAACCACCCAATATACCAGATATAGCCCGCGGACGCTCGCCGTGGATCGACGGATCATGACGATCCTCCCGCGCGCTGGCCGTGAACGTCGATTCGGCGTCGGTGTCTACCTTGCCCGCAACTTCGGTTTCGAGCAATAGACCATCGTGAAGCGTGAGCTTTCGCCTGGCGCGGGCGACGATGGAGGGGTCGTGTGTCGAGAAGATGAAGGTAATGCCCTTCTCGCGGTTCAACGTCTCCATGAGGTCCATCAACGATGCCGCGGTTTTCGAGTCGAGGTTTGCCGTTGGCTCGTCGGCGAGCACGAGAACCGGTTCGGCCGCAATGGCGCGGGCGATGGCAACGCGCTGTTGCTGGCCGCCGGAGAGCTCGCGGGGAAACCGATCGTGCAGCCCGCCGAGGCCGACCGCTTCCAGCATCTCCTTGGCGCGCTTCCATCGCTCCGCGGGCGGCCGGCCCTGCAGGAGCATCACGTATTCGACGTTCTCGACGGCGGTCAACACCGGAATCAGATTGTAGGCTTGAAAGACGAAGCCAATCTTTTCCAGGCGCAATCGACTGAGGGCGCCATCGTCCGATGCCGAGGTGTCCACGTCGACGACGCGGACCTTTCCCGACGTCGCGCGATCGAGCCCGCTCACGATGTTGAGGAGCGTGCTCTTGCCCGACCCCGAAGGGCCCATGACCACGGAGAATTCTCCTTTCTCGAAGGTGAGATCAATCCCTCCGAGGGCGCGTACCTTCGTCGCGCCGAGGTCGTATTCTTTCGTCACTTGTTCGAGCTCGACGATGTACTTCACTCCAGGACCTCCTAGTTCGAGCGAAGGGTATTCGCCACGTGGATTCGAGTCGAACGCAGGGTAGGGTAGATGGCAATGATCATGGTCAGCACGAGAACCAATACGCCGACGAAGGCCACGTCTTCCAACGTGAGCGTCGGACGTAGTTGCAAAGACACGGCGTAGTTTCCGACGGTGGGGGCCGCACCATCTTTCACCGAACCGCGGAGGTCGATCCCCTGCCGTGCGGTGATCAAGGCGGCAATGGATCCCAGCGCGAGGCCCACCGCGCAGCCCCCGAGGCCGAGGAGAAAGCTTTCCAGAAAAACCTGCACCCGCAGTCTCGCCGGTGATGTGCCCAGCGCGAGCAGCATGGCGAATTCGCGTTTGCGCTCCACCACGCTCATGAGAATCGTATTGAGGATGGTGAACGACGCGAGGAAGATCACCACGGCACAGATGACCCGATGGCCGCGCGTTCCCGAAGCCTCCCAGCTCGCGAGCGCGGGGAGCAATGTGGTCCATGAGTAAACGGCCACCGGCTGTCCCGCGAGCGTTCGACGGATTTCCACGATGATTCGCTCCTCGGAGTCGGGATTCTCGAGCAGGAAACCGACTTGGGTGGCCTGGTCCTCGCCCAGCCCGATGACCCCGCGTGCGAGGGCCAGTGGCATTTCGACGAGCCCGCCGTCGAGGGCGTCGGAGCCGAGCTTGAAGATCCCCATGACGCGAAACAACTCTTCGACGACCTCGCCGTGCGTATCGGTCGTCGTGAGAACTACCTTGTTTCCCAAATCGACGTGCAACCGCTCGGCGAGCTTCGTTCCGATGACCACACCGCGCGATTCAACATCGGCGGGAAGGAGAAAGCGCCCGCGGACCATGTTCCGTGCCAGCGGGGATACGTTGCCCTCGATGGCCGGATCGACACCGAGGAAGGCGACCCCCACCGAGCCGGCGCCGCTCGCGATCATTCCCTGCCCGGCGACGAGTGGTTTGACCGATTCGATTCCCGGGATCTTCGCGGCCATCGCTTGCATCGCCGCCACCGAGGGAACGAAGAGCCCGGGCCCGGGTGCATCGCGATAATCCGGGTGCTCGACGGTGATTTGCCCTGCGAGCATCCGAGCGGCATCTTCGATGGTCTTTTTGTGAATCCCCCCGATGAGGGCGAAGATGAAAAGCGCAAATGCGCAACCCGAAGAAATCGAGGCGAGGGTGATATAGGTCCGGCGCTTGTTCCGGAGAAGATTGCGCCAAGCGAGCTTCACGAGATTCATCACAATTCCCTGCTTCCGCTGGAAACCTCGGGCATGTGCCGCATCAGACGTGGGCGATGGCTTTCACCGGCTGGAGGCGGGAGGCCTTCCATGCGGGATAGAGAGACGCGACGACGGTGACCAACAGCATGCCGAGCACCGGCACCAGCACCCCGTCGAGCGATGGGCGCGCGCGCCAGACCGATTCGAAATCAACGCCGGACAGCGACAGCTTTCCGAATTTCGACAGATCGATTCCGTGCCGTTGAAGAATCAGCACCAATCCGAAGCCGATCGCACCGCCGGCGCAGGCGCTGACCGAGCCGAGAAGAAACGCTTCGCGCGCGACATCGGTCAGGATTCGCCAGGGGGTCGCCCCCAGGGCCTTGAGGATGCCGAATTCGCGTATTCGCTCCGACGCAGCCATGAGCATCGTGTTGAGCAGGCCGAGCCCCGCGGCCGCGAAGAACACGAAGCTGAAAAGGCCCGCGGAGGAGCGCGTGATGTTCACGACATTGGCGACCGCCGGCAGAAGCTCGCGCCATGTCTGAACCTCCGCCGCGTCGCCGGCGGCGGATTGCGCGATGGCCGCCACCTGCGCCTCCGAGAGACGGAAGTGCGACGAAAGGGCAATTTCGTGCACCTTTCCGGCAGTGCCGAAAAGGGCGTCGAAGTCGCGGCGGTCGATGATGGCCACGACCCCGTCGATCTGTTCGCCGGCGCTCTCGAGAATGCCCTCGACGGTCATCATCTCGGTCGAGGTCGAGGCGTCCACGGACTGCACGATGACCGCGAGTCGGTCGCCGACCTTGGCGCCCACGAGCCGTGCAAGCTCGCTCCCGAGGACGATGCGGTTGGCGTTGGCCTCTGGAAGGTAGCGCCCCGCCTTCAGGTGCCCCGGTAGTTTGCCCAAATGGCGCTCGTCCGCGGGATCGACGCCCCAGATACGGACCCCGGAGGATTTCTCCCCGCTCGACAGAAGGCCGCCGCCCAGCGCGCGCCGTGCGGTGTCGATGCCCTGCGCCTTGGCTTGCTCCGCGATGGCCTCGGCCGTCGGCAAGGTTGCGTAGATGGATTGGTCGAGGCCATAGGCCTTCGCGTGGACCTCGACCTCACCGACCCCCAGGTTGACGGCCCCGCGGGTCACCAGGTCGTCGAGGCCGTACACCATTCCATGAAGGACGATGAGGAGCGTGGTGCTGACCGCGAGCGCTGCGAGGCTGATCGCCGTCCGCCCACGGTTTCGTTGCAGGTTTCGCCAAGCGAGTCGCCACGAGTTCATGGCGTCACTTTTGGAGCGATCGTTGGGAAAAGAGCGTGTCGTCGAGCGCGATGTTCAGCTCCATCGACGTATAATGAAGTTCCGTGTACTCCCTGGGTTTGCTCGCCGGCACGACCTTGATGGTCGTCGGCACATCGCGCCCGCCGAGCTTCCGAATGTCCGAGAAGGACCATGTCTGCGCGAGGGCCTTTCCCTCGTCGTAATAACGAATCTGCAGTGGATTCCGATCGCTTCGGCGAACGATGACCACGACCTTGCCCCATACGACCGGAGCGTTGGGTTTCGGATCCAGGGTCAGCTCGATGACATTTTGACCCTCGCGATCGCCCTCGAAAGATTTCGCGTACGTATAGCTTTGGGACATTCGGTTGCGCTTGACGATGTCGCCATTGGTGACGTGGCTTCCCATCCACCCGGCGTTCATGAGCGAGGCGCTCACCTTCGTCACCTGGTTGATCTTCGGAAAGTAGTTCCACACGTTGGTGCCATTCTTCAGCGTCGACGTTCCCGCCTCTTTTTCAGGCGCGAGGATGCGAACGAGAAACCGCTCCTCGCCCTTGCTCCACGTCTCCATCTTCATGTCGCGCGTCGCGTGCTCGGTCACCACGTGCATGGCGACCGACGTGTGGCTGGACTTCGACGAATAAAGGTCGTCCACGTAGTCGAGGATCGCGGCGAGATCGGCCGTCGGTTCGGTTCGAGTTCCGGCTTGCGCGGGTTGCTCGGCACGAACGGTGGAAGGTGCGGAAAACAGGCAGAGTGCGGCCAACGCAGCGCCGTTGAGAATGCGGATCATGACATCTCCTTCTCACCTGAACACAATCAATTTGACAACGCTTACCCAGCCCCAGTCGCTGACCATCCTTATCACGCGTTTCTATGGACGCTAGCCCCAGGATGGTCCTGACTGTCGCACTTTTGGGCGACAGCCCCCTGGACCCAAATGGTCCACCCAACAGGGTGGAGCGATTCTACGGCCGAGCTTCCGGAAGGTGTGGATCAGACGATGGTGCGTGCTGGGTCGCTCGCTCCCGAAATAAGGAGTTAAAGGGGATAGAGGCGCCCCGAAACTGACCATTTGAATCAATCGTCGAATGCGTGCCAGTACGTCGATGCGCCTTGTCACATTTATATGTGACAGAAACGGCAATCCCCATGACTGGCATTGGAGGAGTGTCGCATGCTAAACGGCAATGCTCGACATTCCCCGTCGGAGACGCCTATTCGCATCCGCAGGCTCACCATTCCCATCCACATTGGCGTGTTTGGTTTCGAGACCACTTATCCATGCCCCAAAGATACATGTCCTCAATGGATCGACTCGGCGGTGTACTGGCGGGCCATTGGAAATCAGCCTTTGCGTACACCGCGATGCTCGGCGGCTCCCTGGGTGCATTTCATCTGATTTGCAAACGAGGCGAGATGTTGACCGCGGCTCCTCCGGTTTCCGGCCAGGCGCTCCTCGCCAGCGTTGCCACGAAGACGGCCGGCCATCCGCTGCTGCACGTGCTCATCGCCCTCGTGGCGATCATCATCGCCGCCGGCTTGGTGGGGACCGTATTCCGCTACCTCGGGCAGCCCCCGGTGATCGGCGAAGTCATCGCGGGCATCATGCTCGGGCCCTCGCTTCTCGGGCGGGTGGCGCCCTCCGCGCAGCAAATGCTGTTTCCGGCGGAAATCACACCGCTCCTCGGGATTCTTTCCCAAATTGGGGTGGTCCTCTTCATGTTCATCGTCGGTGTCGAATTCGACACCGGGGCGCTCAAGAAGCGGGGACACACCTCCGTCGCCATCTCCCACGCAAGCATCGTGACACCGTTCGTACTGGGCACGCTCCTCGCGCTGGTCCTCTATCCGAAATTTTCGTCGAGTGACGTTCCCTTCGCCCATTTCGCACTCTTCATGGGCGTATCCATGTCGATTACGGCGTTTCCCGTGCTCGCGCGGATTCTACGCGATCGGCAACTGCAATCCACGAAGCTGGGCGTCGTCGCGCTCACGTGTGCCGCGGTGGACGACGTCACCGCGTGGTGCCTCCTGGCCCTCATCGTCACCATCGCCCGGCGTTCGGGGGTAAGCCAGGCGGCCATGACCTTCGCGCTCTCCGGCGCGTTCATCGCGTTCATGATGGTGGCCGGCCGGCCCGCGCTGCGCTGGCTCGCGATGAAGCACGAGGAATCGCGCGATGGTTTCTCCTACAAGACGATGGCCATCGTTCTCGTCGCCCTCCTCGTCTCGGCGATTGCGACCGAAGCCATCGGCGTCCACGCGCTCTTCGGTGCCTTCGTCTTCGGGGCGTTCATCCCCAGCCACTCCAAGCTCGCGAAGGACATGGAGACGCAGATCTCGGGCCTCGTCCGCGTGCTCCTTCTACCCGCGTTCTTCGCGTTCACCGGGCTGCGCACCCAGATCGGTTTGATCGACACGACGACCCAATGGCTGTTCTGCGGCGGAATCGTGGCCGTGGCCGTGCTGGGCAAGTTCGGAGGGAGCTTCGGCGCAGCGGCCCTCACGGGCCTCGGCTGGCGCGATGCCGCCGCCATCGGGGCGCTGATGAACACGCGCGGCTTGATGGAGCTCGTGGTCCTCAACCTGGGGCTCGACCTCCAGGTCATCTCGCCGACCATCTACGCCATGATGGTCATCATGGCCCTCGTCACCACGTTCATGACGGCGCCGGTGCTCACGTTGCTGCGATGGACCGAGGACCGGCGGGAAGCGACCGCCCTCATTTCGCATGCCGAACCAACTAGGGAATAGGAAGTGGGAGAGAGAGACGATGATGGATGCCACCTACAACCTCGGGATGCCGCAGCTGATCTGCGGCGCGCTCTCCGAGCGATGGCTCTTCAAAGAGGCCGGTGATCTTCACTGGAAAATGCTCACCTCCGATCTCGGCGTTCCGTCGGGCGAGCTCGCCGACGAGACCGGTGAACGGCTTTACGCGAGCTTCGTCCGCTTCCGGATGGAGAGCACCGTGCCGCTCAGCGCGTATGCCGAAAACGAGACGCTCCGGGCGAACGGGGTGCTTAGCCGATTCGGCGACAAGCGGTTCTTCAGCGAGGTGACGTTCACCGGCACGAAGGGCACGATCAAGATCGAAATGGGGACCGTGTTCGTCACCCGTCGCACGGACAACAAGAGCCTCTCGCGCGCGACGCCGCAGCAGCTCGGCCGGGCGAAGAGCAAAGTCCTCCCGGCCGTACCCACGCTCGGGCAAGGCTACCAGCGGATCAAGCGACTCGCACTCGAAGGAACCGCGCCGGCCGACGACCGGCCGCTGCTCGAGCTCGCGGGCGAGCGATTCGATGCCACCGAGAACGCGACCGACGACGTCGTGCCCTACGAGGTGAATCCATTTTATGACTTCAACGGTGCGAGCTTGCTGTATTTCGCCTCGTACCCTCGGATTCACGACGTGTGCGAGCGCGCTCTGTTCAATCCGCGGTTGGCACGGGCCGGCCGCGCGGACCAGCGTGCGGACAGCGCGTTTGCGCTGAAACCGATGGCCAGGGACATTTCCTATTTCGGAAACGCGGACGCGGGCGATCGGCTCGCGTTTCGCCTGCGAAAAGTGGAAGCCGTCGGGAGCCGCCTGAAGGTGTGGTCGAGTCTATCGCGTGAGAAGGACGGAGAGCGCATCGCCGATCTTTTCACGGTCAAGGAAGCGTCGGATGGGGCGGCGCAGGCGCTGCTCAATACGAAATAGAGGCATCGAATCGGAGCGTCGCCCGTATGGGTGACGGCCGTCACGGTTTCGATGCTGGCGCCCGAGCGAGTTCGTGTTTAGTAATCGTAGTGCGAAATGCCTCTCTTCGAGAGTGAATCATGACGAGCATTTACGTATTTCCTGGTCAGGGATCTCAACGCGTCGGAATGGGGGCGGAGCTCTTCGAGAGCTTTCCCACCGAGGTTGCCGCCGCCAACGCGGTCCTCGGATACAGCGTCGAGGAGCTTTGCTCGGATGCGAGCGGGCGTCTCGACGACACGGAATACACCCAGCCCGCGCTCTACGTCGTCAATGCGCTGAAATACCTCGCCAAAGCGTCGAGCGGCCCGCGGCCCGATTGGACCGCTGGCCATAGCCTCGGCGAGTACAATGCCCTCTTTGCAGCGGGCGCATTCGACTTCGTCACCGGGCTCCGTCTCGTGCAGAAACGCGGACAACTGATGGGGCGCGTTCAAGGCGGCGGAATGGGCGCGGTCGTCGGCCTCTCCGAACACGAGCTGCGGGGCGAGTTGGCCCGGGGCGGCTTCGACGCGATGGACGTGGCCAATCTCAATTCGCCCACGCAGTTCGTCCTCTCCGGCCCGCTCGCGGACGTCGAGCGGGCGGCCGCGCATCTCTCGTCGGAGTGCGATGCCGAGGTGCGAATGCTGCGCGTGAGCGGCGCCTTCCATTCCCGCTACATGGCGCCTGCGCAGGCCGAGTTTCTCGGCTTCGTGAAGGACTTCGCGTTCCAGCCGCTCCGCATCCCCGTCCTGTCCAACGCCTACGCCCAACCCTACGAAGACGGAGCGATCGGCGAGACGCTCGCGGCACAAATCTGTTCTCCGGTTCGGTGGACGGAAATCGCGTCTCGATTCCTCGCGATGGACGCGCCCCAGATCGAAGAGGTGGGGACGGGCAAGACGCTCAGCGCACTGTTTCGACAGCTGAGAGCACATCGCATGCAACTCGACACGAACTCCCAGGAGGCAACGTGCCTTTCCTGACCGTCAACCAAGCCCGCCTCCATTATGAAGTCGACGGCTCCGGCCCGCCCCTTCTCCTCGTCATGGGGCTCGGCGGAAATTCCCAGGTCTGGGCGCCGATCCGCCGTCAGCTCGCCAGCCGGTACCGCCTGGTCATGTACGACATGCAGGGCACGGGGCAATCGGAGGTATCTCCGTTGCCGACGACGCGCGAGACCTTGCTCGACGAGGTCGACGCCCTGCTCACGCACCTCGACCTGCCGCGCGTCCTCGCCGTCGGATACTCATTTGGCACGTCGGTTCTTCTGAACTACGCCACGCGCAGGCCCGAGCGGGTCCAGGCGATCTCCTTGGTCAGCGGTGTGTACAACGTCACGCCGTTCGTTCGCTGCTTCTTCGACGTGCAAACGGAGCTGGCGGACGGGCTCACCCGAAGCCAATACCTCAAGCAAGTCTTGCTCTGGCTCTTCTCCGATACGTTCTTGAACGAGAATCCGGAGTTCTTCGAGCGGATCGTCTTCATGCTAGGACGCAGCCCGCATGCTTCCCAGCCGTTTCGCGGGTGGCGTCAGTTCGTGAGCTCGTTCGAGTCCGACTACCGCGCCACGATCGCGGCGCTCTCGCTTCCCATGCAAATCGTCCACGGCGCGGCCGACAAGATTTCTCCCATCGGTCCGGTGCGCGAAGCCGCCGCGGTACGGGCGGGCTGCCGCCTCGACGTCGTTCCCCAGGGGGGACATATGCTGACTTGGGATAGTCCCGAGGCAACCACCGCCGCGCTTCTCGAGTTCCTCGAGGGCCAGCGTGAATTTGTCTGATGCGAATCGTTCTTTGACCAAGGAGAATGTGATGGCGACGAAAGAGGAAGTGATCGGAAAAATTACGGCCATGATCGCCGGCACCCTCGGCATTCCGCCGGAGGAACTCGGAGCGCAGGACTCTCTTGTCGACAAATACGGTATCGAGTCGCTCGATCTCCTGGATATCTCGTTTCGCATCAACAAGGAATTCGGCGTCAAGCTCTATCGGGGTGATGTTCTTCGCAAGGCCTCCGAGGCCTTGGGCGAGATTCCGATGCTCGAGGATGGGAAATTCACCGCCGCCGCCGTCGATTTCTTGAAGGCGCGCATGTCCGAGCACCAGGACAATCCCCTCGTCGTCGTGGGCGCCCCGCGATCCGTGCTCATTCGATTGTATTGCGTCGATTCGTGGGTACGCCAGGTCACGGAGCTTCAGCAGGCCAATCAACCTTCGGGGGAGACGTTCCTCGAAGAGTGGCTCGCCAGCTACGGGCAGCAGCGCGTGAAGGTCGCGTGATGAATCTGCTCGAGGGACGCGCGGCCATCGTCACCGGCTCCGGTTCGGGAATTGGTCGGGCGATTGCCGATACGTTTCTCCGGTACGGCGCGAAGGTCGTCCTCAACGACGTCCATCAGGCCGTGGCCGAGCGGGCGCGATCGCAGATGTCCCATCCCGAGCACTGCATCGTGGTGGCGGGCGACATCACCGAGCCGGCGGTGGTCGACTCCATCGTTGGCCGGTGCAGGGACCAATTCGGCCAGCTCGACATCCTGGTGAACAACGCGGGGATTTCGCCCGGTGGACTGGTCAAGACGCACTCGATGGATGAATGGCAGCGCGCGTTCGACGTCAACGTCGAGGCGCCCTTCTTCTTGGCGCAAGCGGCGCTGCCCCTCCTCATGACGTCGCGCGCGGGCCGGATCATCAACATTGCGAGCGAGATTGCCTTTCACGGCATGATGTACCAAGCGGCGTACGCCGCCTCGAAGGCGGCGGTCAACGCCCTCACCAAATGCCTCACCCGGGCCGTGAGCCGCTACGGCATCACAGCCAATTCGATTTGCCCGGGGGTCATCCCGGAGACGAACTTGGTGAAAGGATTCACCGAAGATCGTCCAGAGTACGCCGGTATCCTGAAATTCTACCAGGACACGTGTCCGCTCCAGCGCTCGGGGCTGGCGGTGGACATCGCCAACGTTGCAGTCATGGTCGCAAGCGACTTGGGCTCGTATCTAAATGGTCAGCTCGTCACCGTCAATGGCGGGACATTCTAGAGAAGCGGGGAGCAGATGGACGACATGATGGAACAGAATGGGCAATTGCCCGTGCACGAGACGGAAGTTGCCATTATTGGAGCGGGCATTCTCGGCCTCACCAATGCGCTCGCGTACGCCAAACGCGGGATCAAGGTCACGCTGATCGATGACATCGTCAATCAAAAGCGCAGCTTCAAGGTCGGCGAATCGCTTCTCATTTTCAGCAATCCGTTCCTCCGCGCCATCGGCGGGCTCGACGACTTCATCCACGGTTCGTTTCCCAAGGATGGCGTCTGGTTCAACTATGGAATGGAAGGCAAAGAGAGCTTCGACGACGTCACCGAGTGGGCGTTTCAGTCGAAGATCCCGCAGCGCTGGCAAGATGCGGTCATCGACAAGAAACTGTTTCGGGCGATGTTCTACGACGCCCAGATCGTACGGCCCGAGGCCGAAGATCTCATGCGCGAGCAGGTTCGCGCGAATCCCAACATTCGATTCCTCGACAGCGTCAAGGTCAAGAATTTCACGATTGCGGACGACGACGGCTCCCAGCACGTACTCGATTGGGAGTGCGGCACCACCAAGAATCTGGGGACGGTGAAGGCTCGTTGGCTCCTCGACTGCTCGGGCCGCGTCCGTCTGTTGGCCAAGACGTTGAACCACGCCATGGAAGAGCGGGTCATGGACGACGGCTTCCAGACGACGGCCGTCTGGGCGCAGCTCGATGGCATCGAGGACGAACTGTTCGGCGAACCGTGGGTCTTCGAGTTTCAAGATGGAAAGAAGGCCGTTCGCGATCGGAATACCGCGCATCTCTGGGGCGACGGTTACTGGATCTGGGTCATCCGCCTCACCGACAAGCGGATCAGCATCGGCGCCACGTTCGACCAGCGCAAACCACCGCCGGGAAAGACGGCAAAGGATCAGTTCTGGAATCTGATCAACCGGTATCCGCTGCTCACCCGCGCGCTCAAAGAGGAGAACGTTCTCGAATTTCGCTATTACAAGAACGTCCAATACATGACCGATACGTTCGTCAGCCATCGCCGCTACGGCATGGTCGGTGACGCGGGATCGATCATCGACGCCTATTACAGCCAGGGCGTCTCCCTCAGCTTGGTGACCTCGTGGCATATCCAGAACATCGTCCAGCAGGATCTCCGCGAGAGTTCGCTCGATCGTACGTACATCGACCGGGTCAACGAGGCGACGCGTCAGGACTGGTTCATGATGCGGAGCATGGTGAAGGAGAAATACACGGAGGCCATCAAGGATCCGCGGTTTTTCATTCTTTCCCACTTGCTCGACCTCACCGTCTTTTCCTGCATCATCGTGCAGCGATGGAAGCTCGTGCGGTGGCTGGTGGAGACCGATTGCAACACCGACAACGAGAATGATTACCACCGGCGATCGCGCGAGCGCTTGAAGAAGACCCTCTTCTATTCGCGGACGCCGCCATGGGGGCTTCTCGGGCCGGAGCGGGTGCAGAAGCTTCAACGGCGCTTCCAGGAAGGCCTCGGTGCGCGCGCGCGCTGGCGTCTCGAGAATGGGGTGGAGCTCGCGGGGATCAAGTCCATCGTTCGCGTGAACGCGGGAATGCCCAACCTGTTCAAGACCATCTTCGGCAAGGCGAAGGAGATGATCGACGCCTCCCCCGACGAGGTGATCGAGCCGGAGTTCATGCGGATCACCGGCAAAGAAGAGGCGCCGCTGCCCATGCGCCTGGGCGGGCCGACGATGCTGATGCTCTTCCTCTCGATGTACGGCTACGACTGGGCGGAGACCGAGGTGCGCAAGGCCGTGCACAAGCTCCGCGGTGGCAAGGCGATGAAGTCGATGGAACCGCAGCCCATGATGCCCCGCACGGCGCCGAGCGCCAGCGCGCTTCACTATGGCGATCGCATGCCGGACGTCATGCTCCAGGCCGATGACGGCAAGAATGTGCGGCTCTCCGACTATTGGAGCGAGAAGCCGACGGCATTCGTGTTCATTCGGCACTTCGGCTGCCCGCATTGCCGCGTCGAATTGGTTCGGCTCAATCGCGCGCGGGCTCAGATCGAGCAAGCCGGCGGGCGGGTCGTGGCCATCTCCATGGGCGACGTCGCCAAGGCCGCCGAATTCAAGAAGGCGCTCAAGCTCGATTTCCCGGTGTTGGCCGATCCCTCGGAAAAGGCCTACGAGGCGTGCAACATCCTTCTTCAGCCCAATACGCTGAAGGACAACCTCGGCTCCTTCCGCACCGACGCGCCGCTCTTTGCGGCGATGATGGCGAAAGGGGAATATGGCAAGTTCGTCTTCGGCGGCAACGATCTCCGGCTGGGCGGCACGGTCATCGCGGATCGCGAGGGACGGGTGGGGTACGTCTACCGCGCCACGCAATCCTCGGGTGCGGCACCGTTCGACGACTTGCTGAAGACCTTCGGCCAGCTCGGTCGCGGGGGGCGCCCCATGGTGAATGGGATGAATGCGGCGGCCGATCCCGTCACGCTCATGGACCAGACCGCACCCGCGGTCGGTTGAGGATCGCCCATGAAGGCTCGCAGGGTCGTCGTCACCGGACTCGGATGCGTGTCGCCGCTTGGAGCATCGGCGACCGAGCTCTGGGAAAACATGCAACTTGGGCGATCGGGCGTCCGGAAGTGCGCCGAGTACCGTGACTTCCCCGCGTCGGTCTTCGCGCCGGTGACGATCCCCTCGTCCGCCTTGCTCGGGCCGAATCTCGATGCCCGCGCCGGCCACGCGCTCACGCGCCCGATGCAGATGCTGTTCTCGGCAGTGCGCGAGGCGCTCGAGCACGCGGATCTCCTCCGCTTCGTCGAATCACGCCGCATTGGTCTGATCGCGGGGACGACGGCCAATCATCCGGTGGAAATGGAATCGGAGGAGATCGTTCGTTATCACGAACATTGGAAAGACGATGCGATCGATTGGGCGGGATACGCGAAGAAATGCGCGTATCCAAAGAGCAATATGTTTCGGCATCTGACCGATCTGCTGACATGTTTTCCTGCGTCGTATTTCGGTTTGCGCGGAATCAATGACAGCCTTCACAATGCGTGTGCGTCGGGGACCCAGGCCGTCGGGTCGGCGTTTCGGCTGATCAAACATGGGCATGCCGACGTGATCCTCGCCGGCGGCTCCGACGCCATGGTGAGCTGGGCCGGTGTGACCGCGCTCGGCAAACTTGGGGTGCTCTCGCCGCACCCGGACCCCGAGGAGGCGTGCCGCCCCTTCGACGAGCGCCGAAATGGCTTGGTGCTCGGAGAGGGCGCGGCCGTTCTCGCGGTCGAGAGCCTGGAAAGCGCCGCCCAGCGCGGGGCGCCGATCCTGGCGGAGATCCTCGGGTTCGGCTCGACGGGGAACGCTTACCGCATCACCGACAGCCCCGTCGCCGGCGTTTCGGCGTCGGTGGCGATTCGGCAATCGCTCGAGGAGGCGCAGCTCGATCCGGATCGCATCGACGCTATCAGCTCGCACGGAACGTCGACGCCGCAGAACGATCTCGCCGAGGCCAACGCGATCAAGTTGGTCCTGGGCGCGTCGGCCACCCAGGTCCCGACGATGGCGCCGAAGGCCTTGCTCGGGCATTCACTTTCGGCGGCGGGTGCGGTCGAGTTGGTGGCCGCCGTGCGGGTTCTTCAAACCGGGTTTTTGCCGGGGGCGCCGTCGTACCGAAGGCCCGATCCGGAGTGCAATCTGTCCATCGTGGGGCCCGGATCGGCTCGAGCTTCCGTCACCCATCTGCTCAAAAATTCGTTTGGCTTCGGCGGTCAGAATGCCGCCCTGATCCTCAAAAAATGGCCGGCTTCCGAGCCGGCATCCGCGGGAGGCGGTTTCCAATGACTCGGAGGGCCCTTTGTGTCGGAGGCTCCCCAGAGCTGCACGCACATCTCGAACCCGCGTACGCGGCGGTCGATGTCACGCTTCGCGCCATCCTCGATCCGGCCGCGGCGCTGGACGAGATTCGGGCGTCGGACCATGGGATCGACATTCTCGTGTGGGCCGTGGCCGAACCGAGCGACGCTCGCTTCGGAACGATCCCGCGCGCCGAATACCGCGCCTATTTCGACCGAACCGTGCACAGCGCGCTGCGGACGATTCAGGGCGTGTTGGTGGGGATGGAGCGGCGCCGCTTCGGCAGAATCCTTGCGCTCACGAACCTCAATGCGCGCCTCGGCGACGAGGACGTGCTCGCGTCGATGGCGAGTGGGGCGACCCAAATCCTGATCAAGTCGGTGGCGCGCGAGGGCGCTCGCCGGGGGATCACGGCGAACGCGCTCGTGCTCGGAATGGTCTCGGATTGGGAGGCCGCAACGTCGAAAATCGTCCACCCGTTCTACGAGTTCCTCTTTCCGTTTCGCGAGCCCTTCGGCGTCGCGGACGTGGCGCGGGCCGTGGCCGAGCTCACCACGAGCGCTTCGGGCAAGATCAACGGGCAGGTCATCCACTTCGACGGGGGCACCCTGTGACCCATCGTCGGGTCGTCGTCACCGGATGTGGCGCCGTGAGCCCGCTCGGGCTCTCCGCCGACGCGCATTGGGAAGGTCTCGTCCACGGCCGCTCCGGGATCGATTTCATTCGCTCCTTCGACGCCCGCGATTTTCCCGTCAAGGTGGCCGGCGAGGTGAAGGACTTCACGGTGCCGGCGTCGCTGCCGCGGACGTTGGCCATGGCCTTCACGGCGGCGGAAGAAGCGGCGGCGCAAGCCGGCCTCCATAGCCTTCGGCCCGACGCGCGCTGCGGGGTGTATTGCGGCGGCACGATGGAGTGGCCCGATCTCGACGACGAGCTCGTGCCCCTCCATCGAGGCGACGAGACCAAGCCGCGCGCCCCGAGCCTCCTCACCCAGCGCCGCATGCGGCTCGGCGGAATGGCCACGTTGGTGGCGCGCCGCATCGGCATCGCCAGCCGGATGCGCGGGGCGCAGGTCATCGACGGTGCGTGCGCGTCGGGCGGCATGGCGATCGGCGAAGCGTTCCATCGCATCCGCGCGGGGGTGCTCGACGTGGCCGTGAGCCTCGGCGCATGCAGCTGGACGAACTTGGTGGGCCTGTCGCTGTATTACAAACTTGCGGCGCTCTCCTCCGAGGCGAGTGCCGCCGCCAGCCGGCCCTTCGACGCGAAGCGATCGGGCTTCGTCATGGCAGAGGGGGCCGGGGCCGTCATCCTCGAGCCGCTCGAGCAGGCGCAGGCGCGCGGAGCGATTCCCCTCGCCGAGGTGACCGGCTACGGGGTCACCGGCTCGGCCTTTCGGATCACCGACATGCCCGACGAGGGCATCCCGCAGCACCGCGCCATGGACGTGGCCTTGCGCGATGCGCGGCGCTCCGGCGCGGACGTCGATTACATCAATGCCCACGGGACGGCCACCCAGCAAAACGACGTGGTGGAGACGCAGGCGATCCGCCGTTTGCTGGGCGCGCGCGCCCGTGACGTTCCCATCTCGTCGAACAAGTCGATGACCGGCCACTCGATCACCGCCGCGGGCGCGCTCGAGGCGATTGCCACGATTTACACGATCCGGGAGGGAATCATCCCGCCCACGATCAACCTTCACAACCCCGATCCCCAGTGCGATCTCGACTACGTCCCGAACACGAGTCGGCGGCGAGAAACACGGGTCGCGCTCAGCAACGCGTTTGGATTCGGGGGACACAACTGCGCACTCGTTCTCGAGGCGTACACCGGATGAAAGCAGGGCACGTGAACAAGCACGATGTGGTGATAACCGGAATAGGACTGGCCACCCCGCTCGGGCACGATGCCGAGTCGGTCTGGGGGCGGCTCGTCGATTCGAAGTCCGCCGTCCGGACCTTGGAGCCTTTGGGGCAAGGCGGGAGCGCGGTCGAGGACTTCGATCCCGTCGAGCACGTGAAGCAGCGAAAGATCCTGCGCATGACCAATCGCGCGACCGTCTTCTCGCTGGCGGCGGCGCGCCGGGCATGGGCGGATGCGGGGCTCGAAGGCTCCACGGCCTACGAGCCCACGCGGTTCGGGATCTACACGGGGAGCGGTGAGTCGGAGATGCGTCCGGAGGCGTTCCTTCCAGGGCTCACGCATGCCATCGACGAGCGAGGGCACCTCGACATCGGGGCCTTCGCGCGCACGGGGCTCGACAACGTCGATCCCTACGTCGCGCTCACGTCGCTCTCGAACAACGCGCTCTGCTACATCTCGGTAGCCCATCAGCTCATGGGCCCGAATAGCAACTACGTGAAGTCGGCCGTGGCGTCGAGCCAGGCGCTCGGCGAAGCGGCGTGGATCGTGCGGCATGGCTATGCCGATGCCATCATGGTGGTGGGCGTGGACTCGCTCTCCGATCCGCTCGCCGTGGTCGCGTACAACAGCCTCGGCCTCTTGTGCAAGGACACGGAGCGCGTCGGCTCGGCGATGCGCCCCTTCGACCGCGCGCGATCGGGCTTCATGCCCGGCGAAGGCGCCGGGGCGGTGATCCTCGAGAGCGCGGAAGGCGCACGTCGCCGCGGGGCGCGCGTTCATGGCCGGGTGCTCGGATTCGGGCAGGCGACGTACGTGGTCGATGTCTTCGAAGGCGTTTCGGACGGCACGGGACTCACGACGGCGATCGGCGATGCGCTGGCCGATGCGAACCTGGCCGCGGATCGCGTGGACTTCATCGTGGCCGATGGCAGCGCCAGCGTGCATGGCGACGCCTCCGAGGCCAAGGGGATCGCACGCGTCGCGGGCGGGGCGCTTCGAACGACGCCACTCACGGCGACCAAGCCTCTCTCGGGCCATCTCGGGGCGGCGACCGGCGTCGTCGAGTCGATCTTCGGGTTGCTCATGATGCAGCATGGGCAGGTTCCACCGATCCACAACCTCGACGATCCGGCCGTGGATCCGAGCCTGGGCTTCGTGACCGAGCAGCCGTTGAAGGGGCGATTCCACGCGGGGCTCCACATCGCGCGCGGCCTCGGTGGGCAGAACGCCGTCTTGGTGTTGGGGCGCGCGTGAGCATGGTCAGCGGGCGAAAAATAGCGGTGACCGGCATGGGGGTCGTGACGCCCTACGGGGCCGGCGTCGATCGCTTTTGGCAGGGCATCGTGGGCGACCAGTGTGCGATCCGCCAGTCTCCGCGGTTCTCGCTTTCGGGGGCACCGACGCTCAGCGCACCGATGCCCGATGCGGTCATCGAGGACATCGAGCGTCGCGGGGCCGGTTCGACGTGCCGCTGGGCCATGGCGCGCATCCTCACCGAGACCTTGAACAGCGCAGGCATCAGCGAGTCCGAGCTCCGACGACGCGGCCGCGGGGCCGTCTTTTTTTCCAATCACTTCGACGGGGATGCCCACGAAGACAAGACGGCGAGCCGAGAGTGGCGGGTCGATCGCTGGTGCGCGTGGCTTCAGGACCGCCTGGGGGCCGAGGAAGGCGGCAGCGTGCTCACGGGATGCACGGCCTCCAACATGGCCATCGGCCTGGGCTTCGATTGGATTGCCGCGGGCTTTTGCGACTGGGCCCTCGTCGGCGGGATGGATCTGCTCCACGACGAACTCCTCGTCGAGTTCGAGTCGCTCCGCATGCTCTCGCAAACCGGCTGCCGGCCGTTTGCCTCGGACCACGACGGTACCGTCCTCGGTGATGGCGCGGGGTTGCTTCTGCTCGAGAATGCGGATCGCGCCGAGGCGCGAGGGGCACGGCCGCTGGCGGAGATGGCCGGTTACGGCGTGGCCAACGACATCACCGGATTGGGCAAGCTCGATCCCGAGGGGACCGCCGTCCGCGAGGCCATGGAACGCGCGATCGCGTCGGCGGCCCTGCGCCCGTCGGACGTCGACTGCGTCAACGCGGGTGCGACCGGGAGCGCGCTCGTCGACGACGCCGAGGTCCACGCCATCGCGCGTACGTTCGGCGAACCAGGTCCCACGGTGTACTCGGTGAAGCCATTGATCGGGCATAGCATCGGCGGCGCCGGCGTCGTCGAAGCGATCGCCACCATCTTGTCGCTCGAGCGGCGCTGGATGCCGCCGGCGCTGGCCAAATCGGGCGCGACGACCTCGCATCGCCTGGAGAGCGCATTGAACAACACCATCGCGATGAGCGGGCATATCTGCTCGACGCTCTTCAAGCGGGTTCCGTCATGACGCCCCGGGTGCTCTGCGTCGGCATGGCCGGGACCCTGCCCGAGGGATCGCCCTTCGCGGATCTCGCCGCGCGGGCGGTGGAAGGCGGCGAGGCACCCGCCCTGAGCCCGATGCTCCGGCGGGAACGCAAGGTGCGCATCCTCGTCGAGGCCGTGCATCGCGCGCTTGGACCGATCCGCCATCAGCCCGACGCGCTTCGGCGTTGCGGCTTCGTGCTCGCCACGCGCTGGGACGGGCGGCCCGCCAATCTGCTCGACGCGGACACCGGTCGGGTCGTCTCCTTTGGCGACCTGTCGCCGAGCACCGTCGCGCTCTCGCTCGTGCCCCACGTCGCGGCCAGCTGCGTGCTCACCCTGTACAAGCTTCGGGGCCCGGCGTTGAGCCTGGCCTCGCGCGATGGGCTGGCCGCCGCGTGGCGGATTGCCCAACGATGGCTCGTCAAGGCGCGCGACCCGGTGCTGGTCGTGGAGTCGGAGCTCGCGATGCCCAGCACCACGGGCCAGGAGGTCGCGGCGGACTATGCCCTCGCCGTGCTGCTTTCGCACCCGGAATACGCGTTGAACCAGGACATGGATGCGGAGGGACGACATGACTCAGTTGGCTGACCTATCCCAGACCATTCGCGAGTCGATCAAGCTGTACCTCGGTGTCGAGCTCGCGAGCGACGATCAGCATTTCTTCGCCGAAGCGGGGGTCGACTCCCTCGCGTTCCTCAATGTCGTCTCGGCGATCGAGCGCAAGTACGCCATCAAGTTCTCCAACGAGGCGCTCCCCGACTACGACACGTGCGCGCGCCTGGCCCGCGCCGCCTCGGACCTGCTGGAGCGAAAGGGACCATGACATCGGCCGCCCCGCGTCCCGTGGCCCTGGTGACCGGGGGCAGCTCGGGCATCGGCCGCGCCTGCGCGATCCGGCTCGGCGAGAGCCACGAGGTGTGGCTGACCTATCATCACGGCCAGGCGGCCGCCGAGGCGGTCGTCGAGACGATCCTCCGCCGCGGTGGCCAGGCGCGTGCCCTGAAGCTCGACACGGGCAGCGCCGAATCGATCCACGCCGCGCACGCGGAATTCGTCGGCGCGCAGCAAGGACGAAATATGCCGCGCCTCGATGCCCTCATCGCCAACGCCGGCACCTTCGGCGATGGGTACCGCTTCTTCATCGATATGGAGGAGAAGGAGTGGGACGCGGTTTGGGCGGTCAATGCGATCGGCGTCATCCGCGTGTTCAAGGCCTTTCGTGAGCTACTCCTCCCCGGCGGCACCGTCGTCAACGTGAGCACGATCTCCGCTCCGCTCGGGGCCATCGGTTACAAGTCGCATGGCCACTACGGCGCGAGCAAGGCGGCGGCCGACGCCTTTTTCGAGGCCATCGGCGCCCTTTACGCGGCGCAGGGCCTGCGGTGCATCAACCTGGTGCCCGGCCTCATCGACACGCGCATGCTTCACGACCACTTCGCCCACGAGCTCGACGCCTACCGCGGTGCGATCCCCATGCAGCGTTTCGGCGAGCCCGAGGAGATCGCACGCCTCATCGCGCGCCTCGTATCCGCCGACCCGAAGTTGCCCATCGGCCGCATCGCCGCCGACGGCGGTTGGCTGCAAAAGGGTTGGCAACGCATTCAAGCGCCGCACTGACCACAGGAGAAGACACGATGGAGAAGACAATGAAGGATCGCGTGGCGCTCGTGACCGGCGGCTCGCGCGGGATTGGCCGTGCATGCTGCCTCGAGCTGGCGCGACGCGGCGCAACGGTGGTGGTCAACTACAGCACGCAGCGCGCCCAGGCCGACGCGGTCGTGGCCGAGATCGAGAAGCTCGGCGGACGCGGGATCGCGCACCAAGGCGATGTGGCGACGGTCAAGGAGATGAGCGACCTCGCCACGAAAATAGAGAAGGAGCTCGACGGCCTCGATTACCTGGTCAACAACGCGGGGGTCATCCGCGACCAACTCCTGCTCGAGCTCGAGGAGGAAGATTGGGACGAGGTTCTCCGCGTCAACTTGAAGGGCATCTACGCGTGCACCCGCGCCATGCTCCCCATCATGATGGGGCGTTCGTCCGGCGCGGCGTCGATCGTCAACCTTTCCTCGATCGCGAGCTCGGTCGGAAGCAAAGGGCACGTCAACTACGCGGCGTCGAAGGGCGGGGTCGATGCCTTCACCAAAGCGCTCGCAATCGAGCTCGCGCCGAAGAGGATCCGCGTCAATGCCGTGGCCCCGGGGTACATCGAGACCGAGATGGCCCGTGAGGTCATGAAGGACATCGACCCCCGCCAGAGGATCCCGCTGCGGCGGTTCGGGGCCACGTCGGAGATTGCCAACGTGGTCGCGTTTCTCCTGTCCGATGCGGCGTCCTACGTCACGGGGGAGATCGTGCGGGTCACCGGGGGCATTCAATGAGCGGCGACAAAGTCGCGCTCGTGACCGGCGCCTCGCGCGGCATCGGGAGGAGCATCGCGGTGCGCCTGGCGCGCGACGGGTTCGACGTCGTCATCAATTACCTGCGCAACGAGGATGCGGCCAAGCAGACCCTGGCGCTGGTCGAGAAGGAAGGCCGTCGCGGTTGGGTGGCCTGCGCCAATGTCGGGGAGCCCGACGAAGTGGCGGCGATGATGCGTTCCCTGGGTCACCTGTCGAGGCTCGACGTGCTCGTTCACAACGCGGCGATCGGGACGTTCAAGCCGCTGCTCGACATCCGCCCAAACCAGATCGAGCTCGCCTTCAAGGTCAACGTCTGCGCCCTCTTGTGGCTCGTCAAAGGCGCGCTTCCGCTCATGGGGCCGGGCAGCAAGATCGTCGCGCTGTCGAGCGTGGGCGGCTCGCGGGTCGTGCCCAATTACGGCGTCGTCGGACCCTCGAAAGCCGCACTGGAGAGCCTGATTCGCTACCTTGCCGTCGACCTCCGGCCGCGCGGCATCACCGTCAATGCCGTGTCCGGAGGCCTCGTCGACACCGACGCACTTCGCGCCTTTCCCGATTGGGAGAAGCTTGCGGCGGATGCGGTCGCGGCCACGCCGGGTGGACGGCTCGGCGGCGCCGACGAGATCGCGTCCGTCGTGGCCAGCCTCGCCAGCGGGCAGCTCGATTGGATGTGCGGTCAGATCTTGCGGGCCGACGGCGGGGCGACCTTGCGATGACCACGCTCGTGTCCGAGCTCCAGCAGCTGCTCGCGCGGCCGTGTGCGCCGATCACGAGCCTCGTGGAGCGGGGCGCGGTCACGCGGTTTGCCGAGGCGGTGGGCGATCCGATTCTTCTCGATGTCGATGGGCAGCTGCGCGTTCCATCGACGTTCCTGGCGTCGCTTCCGTACGAGCGGCCGCCCCTTCCCGCGGGCGGGGACGATCACCTCATCAACGCGGAGAACTCGTTCACGTTCGATCGAGCCCCGGTGATCGGCGAGGCGATCACGACGACCGCATCGTTCACGCGGGTCGCGCAACGCGGGCCGCTCGTGGAGCTCGGGCTCGAGGTGCGCTACGCGGATGCGCGTGGGGCGCGGGTCGGGGCGGTGACGGTGCGGTTCATCGTCGATTTCGAGGGGGTCTGCGCGGGAAGCCTGGGCGAAGCCTCCCGCGAGCCGGCGCCGCCCCTCGCTGCCGTGCCGCGCTTCGTCCCGCACGGTGTCACGCGTGCGCGGGGGGAGGTGCCGGCCGGTGCCGAGGTGGATCTCGCGAGCTTGCGAACCGGGGACCGGTTGCCGCCGTTCACGAAGGCGCCACTGAGCACGATGCAATTCGTCCAGTATGCGGGGGCTTCGGGCGACTTCAATCCATTGCACTACGATAGCCGCTACGCCGCGCGGGCTGGCTTCCCGGACGTCATCGCGCCGGGGCTCTTGAAGATGGCGTTCTTCGCCCAGCACATGATGCTTTGCGCCGGCCCGTCGGCGGAGCTCCGCCGTCTCGAGGCCAAGTACGTAGGGTTCGACGTTCCGGGGCAGGAGCTCACGTCGCACGCGATGGTTCGCGAGGTGGCCACCGTTGAGGGGCGGCGGATCGTGCATGCCGATCTGTCCCTCCAGGATCGGCACGGGGATGCGGCCACCCTCGGGCGCGCCATCCTCGAGTCCGCGATGGTGAAGGCTGCGGGCGTGCGATGAGCGCCGAATCGAATTGGTGGCGCGAATACCTCTGGGGCGACGATGGCCTCCTCCTCCACGCACGCGTCACGGGGACGAGCGGTGCTCCGCTGGTCCTGTGCCACGGCTTCGGTCTGTCCGCGTTCGCCTGGGACCGCATGGTGGTGAACCTTCCGGAGAGGCGCATCGTGGCCATCGACTTCCGAGGCCACGGCGACTCGGAGTGGGATCCCACCGCGTGCTACGACCGAGCGGCCATCGCCGAGGACGTGCGGGCCATCTTGGACGCGCTCGCGATCGAGCGCTGCATCCTCGTCGGCCACTCGTTCGGCGGTGACATCGTGGCGCGGCTTGCCCGCGAGCATGCGTCGCGGGTTGCCGGGCTCGTGCTCATCGACGTCGGCCCCGAGATCCGTCCATCGGGCATGCGCCTGGTGCGCGGGCTCACCGACCGGATGCCGGCGGTCTACACCTCGCGCGCCGAATACCGCGAATGGCTCGAGACGATTTACCCGCTCGCGGACGCGCTGGCGCTGACCATCCTTGCCGCGAATGGGCTACGCACGGGGCCCGACGGAGGGTTCGAGTCGAAGCTCGATCCCGCGTTCCGTCGGGCGATGTTCGCCTTCGAGGAGACCGCGTCGCAAGATGCTCGGTGGGCGCTGCTCGAGACGATCCAGCAGCCGACGCTCATCGTGCGCGGTGCTGAATCCGTGGTCCTCTCCGAGCACACCGCGCAGCGAATGACGCGCGTCCTCAAAAAAGGCTGTCACGCGGTGGTGCCGGACGCAGGTCACTCCGTGATGCTCGACAACCCGCGAGGCATGGCCACCGTGCTCCAGGATTTCCTGGGCAGGGTGGCCTGACCGGTCATGTCACTCCACCTGCAACTCCACATTGCCGCGTGCCCGCGAGACGCACGTGAGGATGTACCCCTCCCGGATCTCCTTCGACGACAGGCAGTTGGCCACGTCCATGTCGATCGTCGAGGGGTCGTCCACATGGACACGGCACGCGCCACACCCTCCTTCCGTGCACGAATACGGGAGCTCGACACCTGCCGCGAGTGCGGCCTGGAGGATCGGCACGTTGGTGGGGATTCGAACCTCGATCGCGGGATCGGTCCCTTCGCGCCGCACGCGGAGCTGCACGGTGTTCTCCGCGCGCGGAGCGTCGTTGGCCGGCGCGACGCGAAGGGGGCGCGCCGGGGTGAACTTCTCCTCGCGCACCGCCGCGTCGGGAACACCGCGGGCGCCGAGCGCCAGGCGCACCTCCTGCATCATCGGCTCGGGGCCGCACATGAAGTACTCGGTCTCGGGGCGCCCGGCATGCTCGCCGCCGAGCGCATCGAGTTCGCGTGCAGCGACCGTTCGATCGAGTGCCTCGCCCAGGACATGGCGCACCACCAGCCGCGGCGCGTGCTCGCGCACCAGCGCGTCGAGGGCCTCCTTGAAAATGATGTCGCGTGCGCTCCGGCTCCCATAAATGAGGGCGATCCGCGCCTCGGGATCGCGGGCGAGCGTCGTCCGGGCGATGCTCATCATCGGCGTGATCCCGCTCCCGCCCGCGAACAGCACCAGCGCGTGCGACGACGGTGTAAAGGCACCCGCGGGCCCGAGCACCTCGATGTGCATCCCGGCCTGTGCGCGCTCGACGAGGTGTCCCGAGACCTTCCCGCCTGCCACCCGCTTTACCGTGACCGTCGCCGTATCGGTCACGTCCGCCGACGACGAAATCGAATAGGAACGCCGGAGCCGCTCGCCCGCCACCTCCACGATCAAGGTCAAGAACTGCCCGGGCGAAAATACGAAGGGCGCCCCACTCGGATCGCGCAGGACCAAACTCACGGCATCGTCGGTCTCGCGCACGACGTCCGCGACCACCACCACGCGTGCGCCGAGGGTCATGGGCGTGGGCGTGGGCGCGCTATCGTTTTTGGCGACGCGAACCACGCGCGTCGCCGAGGGGCGCGCGCCGATGGTCTCGGCACGCATGCGGTCCACATCACGAAGGAGGGTCGACAAGGCAGAGCGTAGTCCCATATATCCGATATGGGCACTCCAATTCGTATGTCAATTCGTCCAGTGTCAGAAATAACATTTGAACTGAAGGAAGTAGACATTTGGGTAAGAGCCAAATTCACTTTGGAGAACGGGCGCCGGTCCGCGCGAATAATCTGGATGAGCCCCAATTGAAATCAGCGCGCCCCCGGTGAGGTCCACATTCTCGGTGATGGACCAATCGATAGAGGGGCCGATGAGGACCGACGGGGCCGAGGCGATTCCGACGACGCTGCTCAATTTGCCGATGAGCGTCGGCCGAATGTCGTAGGTGACGACACCTCCCACGAGGTGCCGTGAGAGGTTGGTCACGCCTCCGAGGGTCGATTGGATCGTCGGGGTCAGGTAGTCGCCATTGCCTGGCACCGCGCCATTGTAGAAATATTCGAAACTAAGGTAGAGCGAACTCTCGAATCGTCGCTCGAAGCCCAGTACGAAATCCGGATGATCGGTAAAAATGCGAATGGCCGTCGGCGGAGCCCCACCCGCGGCAGGCAGCGCGAGGGTCGAAGTGTCCCGCGATACGAAGTACGCGGCCTCCGCACGCACCCCGATGCCCAAGATCTCGCCGGCGACGCCTCCTCCCACGTGCCAGCCGCCGACGATGCTGCCTCCTTGAAGCGAGAAGTCGAACCCGCGCACGTTGGTAAAACCCCGGACGATGGCCGCGGATGCATCCAGATCGACCTCCGCGAACGACGGGGTCACGAGGGTTGCCGTGGCGGGGTCGAACCGCAGCTGGGACCCGGGTGCTGCCACCACATTGATGCCCGATGCCTCACCGAGGGGAACATCGACGCGGAGGGCATCGATGCCACCTTTGTATTCCCGATCGATGGTTCGCGGGCTGAAGGGAAGAAACAGATCGAGCGGGCTCCAGAAATAGGCCTTCGAAAAGTTGATGGGCTGGCGTCCGACCGTCACATCGAACCACGGGAGGGCCAGCTTCATGCTCAATCGATCCACGAACACCGCGGCGGCCGCCTGGTCGGATGAAGCCCACACGCCGGTGAGGTTCAATGCCCGGTAGCGTTGCGGGCCGAAGGGCCCGAGGTTCGCGACCGCGGTCGGTGTCGTGGAAAATCCGAATCCTTGGACGACATGGGACTCGAACGTGAGCGATTCGCTCGCATGCACTTTGCCCATCACGCGAAGCTGCGCCAGGGTCGAACCTTCTGGGCGGGTGTGCTCCTGGCTTTGCAGGGGATGGATCGCCGCCGAAAGGTTGCGAATCGTCCCATGGAGGTCGAAAACGTTGCTTTTCGGTGCTTCGGAGGCGCCCTCCTCGGAGGGCGGGGCCGCATTCTCCGGGGGCGGAGATGGTGCAGGCTCGGACTCCGCGGCGGTGTCGCCGGGGGGCGCTTTCGGCGCCGTTTGGACCTCGACGCGTTGCTCGAGATCCGCCAGGTGATGGCCCTCGCCGTCGAGCAACGAGAGGGTCACCACGACGGCCGGCGCGAGCACGATGGCGGCGGGAACCTCGAAGGAGACCTTGCCGCCGGCGGGGCTCGTTCGCTCGAATCGAATCGACGAATCCGGGTGTTCCACCGAGAGGTGAATGCTCTTGGCGACATCCGCGACGGGGGCCACCACGGTGCATGCGATCGCGAGGGGGCGTTGGGCATCGACGGGGCGCGAAATCCCGGCGGTGATCACGAATCGGCCGAGCCAATCCGCCTGCGCCCGGGCGGCATCGGCAGCGCGCATGACCGTGGCGGGCGAATGCGGAGGCAAGGGAAAGTCGGGATCCACCAGGGCGGCTCGGAGAAAAGCCTCTTGGCTCCGTTCGACGGCACCTTTCGCGAAGAGCGCTGCGCCGGTGCGCGCGTACGCGGCGGCCGTCTCCGCCGGCGCTGCGCCTTTGCGGATGGTGCCCGCCGGATCGGCCGCCGCCGCGGTACCGGCCGCCGCCAGAATGCTCACCAACGTTGCCACCGCGACGCGGCGAGGGGTCACCACGAGAGGCACGGCCCGACGTCTAGCAGATCCCGAAAACCTGCGCCGTCGCCCGAACGACCGACGACGCCCGTGTGACCTTCACATCTCGACCCGCGACCAAGCTACTGGAAGGGACGCAACCTTGGAGGAGCACCGGTCGATGGACCGAACATCGTGGCCCCCAATCGAACCTTCGGTTCAGGTGTTCGTCTCCTCCATGGGCTGGTCTTCGCGTGCGTCGTGCTTCTGCTCGCGTGCGATGCGCGCGGTGCGGCATCATGGGCGCTGCAGCCCGCCCCCTCGTGGCGCACCGTCGTTCCCGTGGAAATCGGCGGCCTGGGTCCTGCGCCCGCCTCGCCGAATGGCAGTCGCTATCTGCTGTACGATCATCAGGTTCGCATTCACGAGCGTGCCCTGGAGTCGTATTGGCATTGGGCACGCGTCATTACCAACGAGGCGGGGTTGCAGAGCAACTCGCAGGTTTCCATCGAGTTCGACGCCAGCTTTCAACGGCTTCTGCTGCACTCGATCGTGGTGCGGCGCGGTTCGGAGGTGCTCAATCGCCTGACCCGCGATGCCGTCAAGATCATCCAAAGGGAGCGAGGCCTGGACGATCATGTTTACGACGGGCGAAACTCGGCCATCGTTTTTCTGACCGACCTGCGGGTGGGCGACGTCGTCGAATATGCCTACACCTTGGAAGGCGCCGATCCGACCTTGGGCGGGCGCTATGCGGACACGATGATGCTCGGCGCGCCCGAGCCCATCGATCGCCTGTACGTGCGCCTGGTGATGCCCCACGGGCGGCGCGTGGCCATTGCCATGCACGGCCCTCCTGGGAACGAAGTGCCCGTCGCCGAGCCGCGTGCGGTCGGCAACGATGACGAGTACGTCTGGAACCTGCCGGGAACGAAGGCCCAACCGGCCGAAACCGGGGTGCCTTCTTGGTACGACCTGTATCCCTGGGTGCAAATATCGGAATACGAAACATGGCAGCAAGTCGCGGAATGGGGCACCGAGCTCTTTCGCGTCCGCTCGAGTCCTCGGCTGCACGATTGGGCGGCGAAGACCCTGCGCGAAAGCGGGTCTGCGGACGAGTTTTTGGCGCGAACCATTCGTTTCGTGCAGGACGAAGTCCGCTATTTGGGGATCGAGGTTGGCCTCGGGCGTCGAAAACCCGCCGACCCCGACGTCGTCTTCCAGCGGCGATATGGGGATTGCAAAGACAAGACGGCGCTGCTCGTTGCGCTTTTGCAAGAGGCGGGAACGGGATTTCGAGCGCGTCCGGCGCTGGTCCATACCACGCACGGGCACGTCCTCGATGCGTGGGCACCGAGCCCGGCGGCGTTCGATCACGTCATCGTTCGCGTCGAGAAGCCGGACGGCGTCATCTATTGGGTCGATCCCACGGCGACCCTCCAAGGCGGTGCGCTCGAGCGCCTGCGTGACACGCCCTTCGAGCGCGTGCTCATTTTGGATGCCAAAAGCACCGATCTCGAGGCGGTGACGAACGGAACGCCCAGCGATCCCTCGCCGTGGATCCGCGATCACATCGTGGTGCCCTCGCCCGGTTCGTCCGATGCGGCGCGCCTCGATTCCGAGCGCCGCTACGAGGGCGCCATGGCCGATGCGATGCGGGGTACGTTTCGCACGCAAACGCCGGAGCAACTCACCAAGGGATACTTGGAGCTCTACAAAGCGGACTATCCAGCGATTGGCGAGAGGGAGCCGCTCGAGCAGGTCGACGATCGCGCGCGCAATGTCATCACCGTGACCGCCCATTTCACGATACCGAACTTCTGGGTGTGGCAGGCGAACGAAGGTCGCCACATTGCCAGCGTGTTCGCGCGCTCCATCGAGCGTTCGCTGGCGCGGCCGGCGGAGGATCGAAAGGTGCCCTTGGCCGTTCCGTACCCGCTTCGCGTGCGTCACGTCGTGGAACTCGAGCTTCCGTTCGATTTGACGTCCGACATGGCCGCGACGGAAACCGTGACCAGCCCCGCCATGGAGCTCGTGTTTGAGCCCACGTACGCGAACCGTGCGCTGTATTATCAATATGATCTCACGACGTATGCCCCCGAGGTGGAGCCGAAGGACGCGAAGGTGCACGCGGAGAAGATCGACCGCGTGCAGCAGATCGTCGCACGGTCCATCACGTACCGCACGCCGCCGGCGGATGGCTTCAATTGGGGTGTCTTCGCGGTGGTGCTCGTCTCCACCGCGCTTGCCATTGCGGGGGCCGTCCGCGTCTATCGCCCGTCCCAAGGTCGGAGCAAGCGCACGAAACGCGGCCTACGGCCGATGCCCGTCGGTGGCTTGCTGGTGCTCCTGGGCCTGCAGGTTGCCGTTGCGCCCTTCATCCTCTTCGTACGGTCCGTATTCGACCTTCATACCGTATTTTCGTTGGCGGTATGGCGCTCGCTCACCACCGTGGGGCTTCACACCTACCGCCCGGGCCTCGCCGTCGTCATCGTGGTCGAGCAGATTGCGGCATTGGGACTTACGATCTATGCGGTCCTGCTCGCGGGCTTGTTCTTCACCAAGAGGCGGGTATTCCCATTTCATTGCACGGTATACCTATTGATAGCGATCGCGTATGCCATTCTCGAGGCAGTCGCGGTCCAAACGTGGCTGGTCGAACGGCCGCAGGCGACGGCGAGCGCGGGCGCCGTCTTTACGACGTTGGCGTGGAGTGCTCTTTGGATCCTCTACCTGCGCGGCTCGCGCCGGGTGGGAGCGACCTTCGTGCGAGGCTGAGAAGGGCGGGACTCTTCGCGGTGCCCATGGCATGATGGGACGTTTTTTCACCATGGGAGCCTCCCCAATGTCGAGCTTGTCCGCTTTCCCGATTACTGCCCGCTGGCCTGCCCAGCACGAAGATCGGTTGCAACTCTATTCCTGCACGACCCCCAATGGGGTCAAAGTCTCCATCATGCTGGAGGAGATTGGGCTGCCTTACGAAGCGCACTCGGTCGTGATCAGCAAGAACGAAAGCTGGACCCCCGAGTTTCTTTCCTTGAACCCCAATGGGAAGATCCCGGCCATTATCGATCCGAATGGGCCGGGGGGTAAGCCGCTCGCCCTCTTCGAGTCGGGGGCCATTCTGGTGTACCTGGCCGAGAAGACCGGCAAGCTCCTGCCCGCCGATCCGGCGGCCCGCTACGAAACCCTGCAATGGGTCTTCTTTCAGATGGCGGCCATCGGGCCGATGTTCGGGCAGGTGGGCTTCTTTCACAAATTCGCCGGCCGGCAGATCGAGGACAAGCGTCCGCTCGAGCGCTACACCACCGAGTCGAAACGCCTGCTCGGTGTGCTTGAAACGCAGCTCCGAGACCGCCCGTGGATCATGGGCGAGCAGTACACCATCGCCGATGTGGCCACGCTCGGCTGGGTGCGCAACCTGATTGGCTTCTACGGCGCGGGGAGCTTGGTCGAATTCGACACGTTCCCCCGTGTGGGCGCATGGCTGGAACGTGGCCTTGCACGGCCTGCCGTGCAGCGAGGGTTGACCATCCCCGCGTGACCGCGGTCCATGCTACTGGAAAGGAGATGAGAGGTCGCGTCCTCGCGGCGATGAGCATCACCCTTGCCATGGCCCCGCGGGCGGAGGCGCGTCCCACCCGGCCGCGCTTCGAGCCGACGGATCTCGAGCTCGAGGACACCGGGATGGCGGAGCTCGATGTGCAGATCGGACCGGCGTTCGGCGATGGGCCGGGCGGCAATCGCATGCTGCTGCCCGACTTCGAGTTGGACCTCGGGATCCTGCCCAACGTGGAACTCGACATCGACGGCGCGTTCAGTGTGGATCACTTTGCGGAAAGCTCGCGGACCGTGGCGAGCGAAGCGCTCTGGACCTGCGTCAAGCTCGGTGTGTGGGATTCCCGCGAAGACGGCCGCGGGCCGAATGCCTACGCCATCGGACTTCAACTGGGACCGCGCATCCCCATCATGGACGCGCACGGGATCGGCTACGGCGCCCTCGGGCTCTTCGGGGTGTCGCGCGAGCGTTACCACGTGGTCCTGAACGTCGGGTTCATCCTCGATCCGGGCGAGAGCGTTCACACAGGACGCCCGACGAGTTTCGTGGGCGGCCTCGATGTGGACATCGCACTCGACCGGCGTGGCGCATGGTCCCTGCTGGGCGAGATCGGCGGTGTGTATTACACGAGCCGCGATCCCCACGACATCACCGCCGCCGCCGGGATCGCGTGGCACGTCGGCGAGATGCTGGATCTCTCGGCCATCGTCCTCGGTGGGGCCTTCTCGGAGGCGGACCGCCTGGCCGTTCTCGTGGGGGCGGCCCCCAAGGTTGCCTTGTGGTGATGCGATGCGCGCTCCGTAGAACGTGCTAAAAATACGCATGGACGACGTCAAACTCGACTTCCAAGCGTGGCTCGCAGCCCGGCGTGACAGTGAGCTGTCGGACGAGAGCGATGCGCTGGGCGACGAGCTCTTGGCCTGGATGGACGAACAGGTCGTCGTCGAGAAGAGCGGCTGGGCGCCCGAGCTTTGCGAACGCGTGGCCACACGTCTGCAAGCCGCCGATCCTGCGAGCATCCGCAAGCGACCCGTGGTGTTCTGGTCCGAGCAGCGAACGGCCTTCGCCGTTCCCGGGCGATACATTTACGTTGGCCGGCGCCTCATCGAAGAAGCCATGCCCGAAGATGCCGTGGCCTTTCTCTTCGCGCACGAGCTCGCGCACCACCGGCTCGGCCACACGAAGCAGCTCGTGCCGGCGTTGCGCTGGGCGAAGCACCTCCCCGTGGCCCAAGTGGCCTCCTTCCTCGCCGTGGCCGCGGTGCGCCTCGCCACGTCGCGCGAGCAGGAAATCGACGCCGATGCGTGGGCCTTCGAGCGATGCCTCGAGGTGGGCTACGACGGGCGGGCATGCTTGCGGCTGTTCGACGTGTTGCGAAAGGTCGCCGAAGACTACGGCGATCTGGACATGGCCCACGGCCCCGACGACGTGGAGGCCGCCGCCCAGCGGGAGCTGGACAAGCATCGGCAACCCGAGTGGCGAACCGCCCTTTCAGCCTTGCTCGACCGCGGAGCCCGCGCCCGCTGGGAAATGGGCCGCGGGTATCCATCCATCCGCGATCGACGCGCACGGCTCGAAGCTCGACTCGCCGAGCGCGCGTGAGCCCTCCATCAATTGCAAACGACGTTGCGCCCGACGACGCGCCCGCATGCACGAACGCCCAACTCGGGGGGCGAGAAACTGTCTTGTGTGTTCGCGAACGTCCAGCCGTCTCGAACGGTGGATTTCTGTTCGGGGGTCTGCGATAGCCAGACCGTATCACCCTTTCGAGCACTGGCGATTTGCGCGTGCACCTGCGAACCGCACCGCCATAGGTTGATATCCCGCCCGACATCGTGTGCTTGCCACGCGAGCGTGCAGCCACGCGCGGCGAAGTCGTTCGGGTCCGGCGCCGGTTCGGCGGCCGTGGCGCTGCGGTTCGACGAGATCAGCACCCCCAGCGCCGTGGCGCCGAACAAAATGCCCAAACCGATGCGCAACTTGGTTTTATCCAGGTTCATGGAGATGTCCTTCGTCGAAGGAGGAATGCGTCGATGGCCAGCCTCCGCGGTGTACTCAAGTCCCATGCCATGCGCGCGAGGTGTGGTTTCTCCGAACAAAGGGTGATTCTGCTCGCAAAGCCACTGCGCGATGTACCACGAAGACCGCCTTCCATTGGTACACCCGAGCGGCGTTGGTACGGTACATCGCGCATTCTGGATCCCCCGTGATCCTTCCAAGCGGACTCGGACTTCGTACAGTGGGCGCAGCTCGCGTGGTGAGCGGCACGGAGGTGGCCCATGTTCGTACGAACGTGTCGAATCCGGTGGATGCTTGGTTTCATGGTGGGGTCGTTGGGGTGCGCGCCCGAGGCGAGCCTCGACGCGAACGACAATGCGTTCGCGGAGGCGAGTGCATTGGAGGCGGAGCCCGATCCGGTGATGAACAAGGCCGTCTTCAACGACCCCATTGGCACCAAGGCCGCCCAAAATGCAATCTTCATTCAATTTGCCCGATTGATCGATCGCGTCCCCGCAGGGGAAGAAATTCAAATGTCCTTCTTCGGGTGGGACCCACCCGATACGGACGACACGGCGGACGATCCGGATCTCGGGGCGCGGCTGTTGGCCGCGCACGCGCGCGGTGTTCGGGTCAAGGTCATTCTGGATCTGGGCAATACGGGAAACGCCGCCCATACCCGGCTGGCGAACGTGCTCGGGGGCGACGACTCGAAGCCCTCGTACGTGGTCACGTGCAACGACCAATTCCCGAATGGCCCCAAGCGAGGCTGCATCGGCACGCGCGTGGTGACATGGTCCGATGGCAGCAAAAGCTACGCGTACAACCACAACAAGTTTGCCCTCTTTTCCAAGGTGGCACTCTCCAGCGGGGTCGTCTCCAACGTGGTCTTCCAAGGCTCCTCGAACATGGGACTTTGGGACACCAACGAGTCGTACAACAATATGCTCACGTGGAGCGATGCGGGGACGTACGGTGCCTTTCGTACCTATTTCGAAGATTTGCGACGTTACCGACGCACCTCGGGTGGCAACAATGATTATTATTGGGCGACGCCCACCGGGACCGACTACAAAGTGCACTTCTTCCCGCGGCACGAGCGCTCCGGTCAGCCCTTGGACGACGCAGCCTCGGACACGGTCTACAACGCATTGCAGAGCGTCACCTCGTGCCGGTACAACGACAACGGCGTGACACGGCAGACGGATGTGCGCGTGGCCATGTGGGCCTTCAATCGCTCCGTGGTGGCCCGCAAACTCACGCAATTGAGCAAGGCAGGCTGCTGGGTCGATGTGGTGTTCTCCGAAGCGAGCGACGCTTCGTTGAACGAACTGCGCGCCGCCGGCGGGCCCCAATTGACCCGGTGCAACTTCCACGTCGGCCCCGGCATCGACGTGCGCGTGCACTCCAAATACATGCTCGTCGATGGCGCGTACGACGACGACATCGTGCCGCGGGTGTTCACCGGCAGCCACAACTACGCCTATTCGGCCCTGCGCCAGGCGGATGAAACGCTGGTCCGCGTCATGGGGCGCGCCGTGCACACGGACTATCTGAATAACTTCTACCGCCTTCGCGATACCTGCCGCGCCCGCGGCGGGATCATCCGCTAAGGTTCGGCCAGGTTTCATCCGCTGAAACCGCTGAGCTCCAATCGACCGAGCTGAAGGCTATCGTTCGGACCGGGAATGCGAATCCGGCAAACCCGGTGTCGACAGGGCTCGACGATGCCAGGGCTCACGTATCAAGATTCGTCCGTCACGTCGTTTACGGCGGTCAGCCAATGCCCTCGCATCGAGAGGCTGCAGGCTGGGCAAGTGTCGCATTTTTGCCAAAGGAGCATGGATCATGGCATCTCACGGCACCTTCCCGTGGCTCGCGGCCTTTGGGCTCGCGCTGCTCGCGCCGTCGATTCCCGCATGCAGCAGCGCGTCGTCCGGCTCCGACCGGGTGGATCGGGTGGACCCTGGCGCCGATGCTCCGCCGCCTTCACCCCCGTCGGGTGTCCCTGCCCGGACATGGACCTGGGTCGATATCCCGGGGTCGAAGTGCGGAAATGGCCAGCCCACGGGCATTGGCGTCTACGTGGAGCCGGAATCGCCCGAGCTCATCTTCTACATGGCGGGCGGTGGAGCGTGCTGGGATGGCGAGACCTGTTACGGGCTCAAGGAAGCGACCTATATGGATTCGGGCTACACGAAACGTAGCTTCGAATCCGACTCGCAGGCGCTGCTGATTCAAACCATTCCGCTGGGAAACAATCCGCTTTCTGGGCGGAGCATGGTCTACGTGCCCTATTGCACCGGCGACGATCACGCGGGAAGCAATGTCATTTCGTACGACTACGACGGCGTGACCAAGACCGCGCACCACGTCGGTTACGACAACGTGGGCAAGGCCCTCGACTACGCGGCCTCCACCTGGCCAGGCATGAAGCGGTTGATCCTGGCGGGCGTCAGCGCCGGCGGTTTCGGAACCGTCTTCAACTTCGACCGCGTGCAGCAACGATTCCCCAAGGTGCGCGTCGACGGAATCGATGATTCCGGTCCGATGATCCAGCCGGCACCCGGAATCTGGGAAACGGTGAGGGCGAATTGGAACGTGCAACTTCCCCCCGATTGCCCCGCGTGCAAGGAAGTCCCCGGCTATTTCGATTTTCTAGCCACGAAGTATTCCAAAGGCCCGAATCGATTCGCGCTCATCTCCTACACCTTCGACAGCGTCATCGCCGGCTTCATGAACCTTTCCGGCGCGGTCTTCAACGCGCTGCTCGAAGAGCTGGGCCGGAAGATCGCCTCCTCGTGGCCCGCCGCGCGCTACTATTACATTCCGGGCACGTTGCACGTCGGCATCGCGAACGATACCTCCCCCGCGTTTTATGCATGGGTCGGCGCCATGCTCGACGACGACCCCAAGTGGGCCAATTTTCCGAAGTAGTAGACCTCGCGCGTGTCGAGCCGTCAGTCCGGTTCTTCGGGGAACTGAAGGGCGCCCTCGGGAATGACGATGCCTGGGAGCTTGCGCGAAACCCAGATGTGAATGGCGGCCGCCGCGTCCGGGGGCTCGTCCAGCGAGCCGCCCTTGAGGGTCATGGTCTCCGATGGGCCTTCCGGCTGATGCCATAGGCGAGAACCGCAGTCGGCGCAGAATGCGCATTGGAGCCTGCCACCGCTGTCGGTTTTGCGGGTCCACCATTTTGGAGTCCCGCGCGTCAATCGGAAGCCCGCGCGTGGAACCTGAAGGGACATTCCGAACGCCGAGGCCGATTGTTTGCGACATTCGCGACAATGGCAAATATAGAGCCCCAGGGGAGCTCCTTCACTTTCGTAACGTACGTTTCCGCACTGACATCGACCGGTGCGCATGGAGCATTAACATATCGCCTTGATTTTTCGTGACAACCGGAGCAGCGTCACCCCGTATGCCGCGCCCTTCGCAGGAAGAATCGGAGGAGCGCCAGCCGTGGCGCGATACGTCCGAGATTCAGCCGGGAACGTACGTTGGTCGCTACCTCGTGATCGATTTGATCGGCACGGGCGGAATGGGCAGCGTGTACCGCGCCTACGATCCGAAACTCAATCGCAGTGTCGCGCTCAAGCTACTGCGCGTCCGACCAAGCACGACGGACGAGGAGTCGCCACAACCGCGGCTGCTGCGCGAGGCGCAAGCCTTGGCGCAGGTGGTCCATCCCAATGTCGTCAGCATTTTCGATGTCGGTGAGGTTGGCGAACAGGTCTTCTTTGCCATGGAGGTGATTGACGGCAGATCCTTGCGCTCCGTGATGCGCCGCGCCGGGGACGAGCCGCGGGGTCTGTTGCGCCTCCTCGAGCAGGCGGGCCGCGGGCTTGCCGCGGCGCACGATGCCGGTCTGGTGCATCGCGATTTCAAGCCCGAGAACGTGCTCGTCGATCGCGAGCAACGCGCCAAGGTCGTCGATTTTGGGCTTGCGCGCTCCGTGCACGCGCACGAGGTCCAAGACCACGTATCGGTGCCGCCGTCGGCGTCGCCGTCGATGTTGGATTGCCGCGTCACCGAGACGGGCGCATTCCTCGGGACGCCGGCGTACATGGCGCCGGAGCAATACCTGGGATTGCACACCGATGCGCGCAGCGACCAATTCAGCTTTGCGTGCGTGGTGTACGAAGCGTTGTTCGGTCATCACCCCTTTCTCGACACGAGCGGGAAGATATCCATGCTGGCGCTCTGCGCCGGGCAAGTGGCCGATCCTGGCCGGCGGACGGATCCTGGCTATTTGCGTGTGCTGCGCCGCAGTCTCTCCCGCGATCCCGCGAATCGGTATCCGTCGCTCGAGCACCTGCTCGACGCGCTGGCCAGTGTTCCGCGGCGACGGCGATGGCGCGGGATGGGCATCGGCGCCGTGGCATGTCTGGCGGCGGGACTCACGGGGGTGCCGGCACTCCAGCGCCATCGGGCGCAGCATTGTGATCTTGCGGCGACGCACGCGGTCGCCGGGATCTGGGACCCCCCGCGAAGGGAGAAGGTCGAGAGCGTGTTCGTTGGCGATGGCCAAGCCTTTGGGCACGAGCTCTGGAAAGGGGTCTCGGCATCCATCGATGCGTACGCCAACCAATGGCAACGCACGAGCGTCGACCTCTGTCGGCGTGCGGAATGGTGGCATGCCCAAGACCACGAGATGTCCCAGCGATCTTCGTCGTGCCTCGACGAACGTCGCCGGGAGTTGCGCGCGGTGACCGATGTACTGGCCGACGGCGATCGGGACGTGCGTGTCCATGCGTACGATGTCCTCCTTCAACTCGGTTCGCTCTCGGCGTGCACGAATCCCACGACGCTCGCGCTCATGCCGACACCCCATCACGAAGGAGCGAGCCCCGATACCGTGGATCGCATTCGTGATCTCCTTGCCCAGAGCCGGGCGCTCAACGATGCCCACAAGGTCGCGCCGGGAAAAGCTGCGGCGCAAGAAGCCCTCGAACTGGCCCGGCATCTGCCCGATCGAGGGTTCGCCGCAGAAGCGCTTTACCGCCTTAGCCTCCTGCAGGAAACGGCCGCCGAATACGAAGCATCCGAGGCCAGCCTCGTGCAGGCACTCGCCGATGCCGAAGCGAGTGGCCAAGAACGGTTGCTGCCCTTGCTTTGGATTCAAATGGTTCGTGTGATTGGCAACAGCCAAGGGCGTCCGAGCGAGGTCGAGCCCCTGCTCCCCTTCGTCGAGGCGACGGTGGAGCGGTTCGATGCCCAAGGGCCGGCGCATGTCGAGCTTTTGTTCGCTCTCGGTATCGTCGCATCGCGTGCAGGAAAATATCAGCGGGCGACCGAGCATCTGAATGCCGCATTGGAGATGTCACGGCATGTCTACGCGGCTCACAACGTGTTTCGTGTCGAGATTTATCAAAATTTGGCAATTGCCGAACAGTTTCTCAACCAAACCGACAAAGCAACCGCACATATTCAATTGGCCCTGACCGAAACCGAGGCGCTATTTGGTTCGGATTACCCGCCCCTCGTGGAAACGCTGGCGCTGCTGACGCAATTGCTGGGCGAGCAAGGGGACAGCGCGGGCGTGCAAGCGGTGGGGCAGCGCACCATGAAGATCATCGAGCAGTCCTCGACCCTCGAGGACAAGGATCGGGCGTATGCCCTCTCGACCTTGGGGACGGCCTATATGGCAGACGGTCAACCCGACGTGGCATTGCCTCTCTATCGTCGCGCGTATGCCATGGCTTCGCCGAACGAGCCAAATCTACCCGTCCGGCTTACGGGCATCGGCCGCGCCGAAGAGGCGCTCGGGCATCTGGAGACGGCGCGCACGATCTACGAGGAAGCGCTTGCCGCCAGTCGACGGATGTCGGGGCCTAGCCACCCGAAGACGATCCGCCTTGCTGTCCGGCTGGGACGGCTTCTGCGCACCCTGCACCGGGAGCGCGAGTCCCTGCAACTCTGTACCCAAGTGCTCGAGGCCAACGAGCGCCGGTCGGGCGTCGGAGCGCCGTTCATCGCGGACGCCCTCGCGTGCATCGGCGAAGCGAACGAGCAGCTCGGCCGATTCCCGGAGGCGCTCGCGGCCCTCGAGCGCGCCGAAAAGCTTCTCGCGGGCGAGGCCATTCCGCCGCGCCCAGCCGATCGTGCCACCGTCGACTTCGCCCTTGCGCGCGTTCTGTGGCAGACGGGCGGGGATCGCGATCGCGCCCGACGCCTTGCCACGGATGCTGCCGGCGGCTACCGGCGCGCCGGCCGCGCCAACGCCGAAAACGCAGTTGCCGTCGAGACGTGGTTGGCAAAGACCACCGCACCGCAACGATGAACGAGCCTTCGCACGACGAAACGTGATCACAACCGAGTCGTCACGTACGGAAGAAGGGCGGGTATGGCGATACCCACTCAGGTCGAAATCGTTCTTGCGGCAACTGTGTGTCGTCAGTTGTTAAATTTCTTGCGCCGTCGAGCCGTTGGAGTAGAGCGTCAGCATCACGGTCGATGTATGATGCCGTGAAGAGGGGCATGCGGCTGGAGCTGACGAAAAGACATCGGGTCGTATTTGGAATTCGACACCGCAACCGCGCGGCCCGCTGGCCTGCTGACGACGCTCCATCATTCCATAGGCCATAAGTCGTATTCTTTGGATGGAATATTGAAATGTCGATGATGTGCCGACATTTCGTAGCTTCGCTTGCGCCATCGTCGAATCGAGCGACTTCAAACAACGGAGACTACGAATGAACGCAACTGGCAGCGAATCGGGCGTTTTTGTCGGTAAATTGAACGGCATCAACCAAGAGTTCACGCGGTTTACGAGTCGTGTCTTCCCTTATCCGATCCAAGAAGTGTGGCCTCACATCACCAAGAGTTATCTGGAACTCCAGCAGTTCATACACTCGTCCCAGGAAACGGCTTCGCCGGTGAAGCTCGTGCCGGGAACGGGCGACGGTGTGGGATCCACCATCGAGTTCGACTGGAACGGCCAACAGGTGCTCGAGAAGCTCGTCGAGCAGGATGATCACCAATACGTGTGGACCATCATCGTCCCGGGCGAGACACAGGTGTTCAAGCGCTACAGCGCGAAGCTGGCCTTCCTCCCCATCACGGAGACGGACTCGCCGGGCAACACCTTGGTGACGCTCGAGCTGAAGATGGTATTGCAGAAGCCGGAGGCCGCCTCTCAAATTTTCTCGCACGTCGACCCGCTGATCCTCGAGCGCTTGCCGCGGCTGGAGGAGTACATCCAGCAGAAGCACGGATATCAAACCGCGCAATTGGCGGAGGAAGTGTTCGTCCCTGCCGATCGGCTCTGGTCCGTCATCAGCAATTGGAACGACATCAGCTGGGTGCTCGATGCGCAATCCGTCAAGGTCGATACGAAGGACCCGTACCTTCGAGAGATTCGCTTCAAGGCGGGATACTCGATCGTGGAACGGCTGATTTCCAAGAACGACGACAGCCGCACCTTGGAGTACGAAATCCTGAAAGGTTCGTTCCCGGTCAGCCGTTATCGAGGAAGGATTCACCTCGAAGCACGAGGAAATGAAAAGAGCGCCTTCCGCTACGATGTTCTCTTCGTACCCACGGGGAACAAGGATGAGAGCACGAAGGCGATCCTCGACCGCCTCAAGGCCGGTGTGAAGTTCATCAATTCCGCCCTCGGCGGCCGCTCCTCGTAAGATCGCTTCGGAGAACTCATGCCCAAGATTGCGTTGGTGACGGGGACGTCGTCTGGAATCGGATTGTCGTCGGCCGTGGCGCTCGCGCGCGCCGGGTTCACGGTCATCGCCACGCTGCGGGACGTGAAGAGGGCGGGCCCCTTGCGCGAGCGCGCTGCGCGCGAAGGGGTTTCGCTCGACATCCGTGTCCTGGACGTCTCCGTGACGACCTCGGTCGATGTGCTCGTTTCCGAGATCTTCACCCGCTATGGGAAGATCGACGTCCTGGTGAACAACGCGGGCGCGGGCTTCTTGGGCACGATGGAGCAGACTCCGCTCTCCGAGTTCGAGCGCATGATGGACGTGAACTTCTTCGGCGTGGTCCGCACGACGAAAGCGGTATTTCCTCCCATGCGCGCGGCGCGCTCCGGGCGCATCATCACCGTATCGAGCATCGGCGGTCTCCTGGGACAGCCCTTCAACGACGCATACTGCGCGGCCAAGTTTGCCGTTGAAGGGCTGATGGAGAGCCTGGTGCCCATGGCACGGGCGTTCGGGGTGCACCTTTCGCTCATCGAACCCGGGCCGGTCAATACCGAGTTCGTGGCCAACGTGCTCGAGACATCGGGGCGGCAAACCACCCCGCCGAACGATCCCTACGCGCCGATGCTCAGGGCATACATGGGCGCCGTGGAGGCGCGTTACGCGGCAGATGCGCAATCGAGCGACGACATTGCGCGCGTCATCGTCGAGGCGGCAACGGCGGACGCGCCCCACTTTCGATACCCGACGTCGGACATGGTCAAGACGGTTGCATCCTACAAGTACACGGACCCGACCGGCAACGTGGTGTTCAAGTGGAGCGCCGCGGTGTCCGGGGAGGGGTCGAAGTAGGAAGAGCCAAGGCCAAAGCCGATCGCGATACGTTCTTGGTGGGAAGGGCGCTCGAGCCGTTGCGCCCGCCTCGAGAGGGTGCTACGTCACGGACGCTGATTCCGGATGAGTGGTCCTGCGGGTGTGTGCTTCAAGCGCCCCGCGGTAGCCCTTGCGGAGTGTGCACCTAGCGCAGCCTACTCCGCAAGAGGGGCGATCCATCCACCGAGGTCGCAAACATGACTCATCTGAAAAGCGGTATCGTTGCAGTGCGCGGCGCACGCCTGGCTGCCCTGACGGGAACGGGACTCGTTCTCGCGGCATGCTCCGGAGCGGCGACGGACGATCCGTCCGTTTCGCGCGCGCAGGCACTCGAAAGCACGCCCGTTTACTCGTACGCCGACGCCATTCGCGAAGCCGTGTGGGTCGAAACGACGCTGGACAACGACGGCGACGGCAAGCCCGACAAGGTGGCCGTGGACATCGTGCGGCCTCGGCTCCCCGCGGGTGATACCACCAAGGTCCCCGTCATCCTCGAGGCATCACCGTATTACAGCAATCGAGGACGCGGAAATGAGGCGGAGCTGAAAGCGTACGACTCGTCCGGCGTCATTCGAAAGATGCCATTGTATTATGATAATTACTTCGTGCCGCGCGGATATGCCTTCATCGGCGTCGATCTGGCGGGTACCAATCGCTCGACCGGCTGCCTCGACGTGGGCGGCAAAGAGGAAATCCTTGCCACGAAGGCGGTCATCGATTGGCTCAACGGGCGCGCGACGGCCCGCCGGTCGAACGGCACGGCGGTCGTGGCCGACTGGACGACGGGCAAAGTCGGCATGATTGGAAAATCATGGGACGGCACCATCGCCAACGGTGTTGCGGCCACCGGTGTGGAAGGCCTGACGACCATCGTACCCATCGCCGCGATCAGCAGCTGGTACGTTTACGTTCGCGCGAACGGCACCCTCCGTGGCTCCAATCGAATGAGCGGTTTGGCCACGAGCATGAGCGGCCGCCCCTCGGGCGTGTGCGACGCCCAAACGCGGGCCCTCCGAACGGGCCAGGAGGATGCGACCGGCAACTACAACGACTTCTACGCGGCGCGCGACTACATTCCCGACGTATCCAAAGTTCGCGCGAGCGTTTTCGTCGTCCACGGTCTCAACGACTGGAACGTGACCCCCCATCAATTCGGTCCCTGGTGGAGCGCGCTCGCAGCCAGAAACGTACCGCGCAAGATCTGGCTGCCGCAGGTGGCCCACGTGGATCCGTTCGATTTTCGGCGCACGGAATGGGTCAACACCCTGCATCGCTGGTTCGATCATTGGCTTTTGGGCCTGGACAACGGAATCATGCAGGAGCCGATGGCCGCCGTCGAACGCGCGCCCGGCACGTGGGTCGACGACGCGGTATGGCCCGCGCAGGGCGTGCACACGGAATCGCTCCCCTTGGGCATCGGCGATGGGCAGACGGGCACCCTCGGGGGGCTTCCCTCCAGCACGGACGCCCCGCTGCGGACCTTTACCGATGTTCCGTCGTTGACCGAGGCGAGCGCCACGTCGAGCCCGAACACGGCCAAGAACGGCCGTCTCGTCTTTTTGAGCCAGAAGCTCTCGAGGGCGATTCGGATGTCCGGCGCGGCCCAGGTGAAGTTGCGAATTCGCTCGAACAAGCCGACGAGCGAACTCACCGCGCGCCTCGTCGACTATGGGAGCGCCAGCCGGAATCTCAGCTACCGCTCGGGAACCGACGGGATTGTCAACCTGACCACGTCGTCGTGCTGGGGTGAATCGTCCTCCGGTGACGACGCGTGCTACACGGACACGAAGCTCGATGTCGCGAATACCGACTACGGCGTGATCACCCGCGGCTGGTTGGACGCGGCGCACCGTGATTCGCTTCGGAACCCGAGCTCGCTGAATTCGAGCACCTGGTACGACGTCGTGGTGCCGCTGGACGTGGACGATGCGGTCATCGACGCGGGGCACGTGCTGGGGCTCGTCCTCGTGGCCAGCGACCGAGATTTGACCGCCCCGCAAACCACGGGCGCCACCATCGACGTCGATCTCGCCGCGTCCGCGTTGCGCCTGCCCATCGTGGATCTCGGGGCAACTTCGGTTTCCGCGCGCGCGGTTCTCGCGCCCGCCGAGGATCCGGCGCTACTCGTCGCCCCGCGCATCCACGCACCCCCTCCGGCGGATTGGCCCGACAGCTTCGATCCGACAGCCACGTTCTACTGAGCGTTCCGTTGAACTCGGGCGCGGGCATGGTCGGAATGCCGTTCATGACCCGCGCGATTGGCCATCGAGGTACGCGCGAAACCATACTCTCCATCCCCACGTACTCATTTTGATCCGGCGCGGGCTCGCTCCTTGAGCTAAACGTTTGCGTCGCAGGAAAATGGGGTGAAAATGGACGCCTTTCGGCAAGACTCGCGCCGACGCGATCGTTCCAGGTTCAAATACGTGTTCCTCGTCGTGGCCACATTATGGTTGGTGGCTTTCGGCCAAGCCCTCGGCGACGGAGACGACGGCGCTCCCGTCGCCGACGAGGCGTGCCACGTCGAGGGACAATGCTTCGTTGCGGGCACGATGGTGGCGACCCCGTCGGGCGAACGCCCCATCGAGAGCCTTGCGGTCGGCGATTGGGTGTTCGCGCGCGGCGAGTCGGACGATGTGGTCTCTGCGCGCCGCATCGCGCGCACGTTCGCACGTGCGGCACCTTCGTTGGTCGAGGTGGCGTGGGTTACCGTCGACGGGGAACGCGAACGCATTCGGTCCACCCCCGAGCACCCGTATTTTACGCTCGACCGTGGGTGGGTTGCGGCCGAAGACCTGCGTGCCCACGAAGCCTCGTTGGATCGCCACGGTCGCGAAGTCCACGTGGCCAACGTCGTGCCCATCGCGCAGGAGGCGATGGTCTACAACCTCGAGGTCGAGGTCGACCATACGTTCTTCGTCGGTCGCAGCGGCGTCTGGGTCCACAACCAGTGCATGCGGGACGACTTCGGGGGACCTGGAGCGCCCGGAGGCAAACCGGGCAAGTGGGGCAAAGGAGGCAAGGGCGGTAAGGGCGGCAAAGGCGGACCGGGAAAGGGAGATCCCGGAAGCGCGAAAGGCAATCCCGGAAGCTCGAAGGGAGACCCCGGGAACTCCAAAGGAGACCCTGGAAACTCCAAGGGCAATCCCGGAAGCTCGAAGGGAGACCCTGGGAAGTCCAAAGGCGATCCTGGAAACGCGAAGAAGCCTCCTCCGGATCCCTGCGCGAAGAACGGTGGAAAGCCGGACCGCCCCGCCAGCACCGGCGGCAAGATCACCTCGGACCCCGATGGCGCGGTCTTCTGGTCCGGGCGCTTCAACGATGGATCGGGCGTCAAGGAAGCTGCCGAAGCCTGGGCACGGGCCAATGGCCGCAACACGCTCGAGGGCAGGATCAAGGATCAGGGCATCTGTTCCGCGACCTGGAATCCCAACGATCCCACGACGAAAGATTGGTGGCGCACCGAATCCCGCATTTACGCGGGGAAGGCGAGCGGCAACGCGTACTTCTTCGCGGGACCCGACAAGCGCGACAATTCGACGTGGGACCGCATCGAGTTCCCCCAGTTGAAGGCCAATCCCAAGGTGAATTGCGTCTACCAGGTCGACGCCGAAACCAAGGCGCAGACACTCCTCTATTCGAAGCCTGGAGCAAGCTGCAAATAGTCAATACTGCGTAGCCTGCAACGTCCACAAATGATCGGCGGTGCCATTGTCGGCGAATTGTACGACGTTCGCACTGTCCGCTGTGGACATCCCGGATACCGCCAACAGCTTGCCACTGTGCGAGTTCTTGATCTTGAATCGCCCGCCCCCGGTGTCGATCAGCCGCCACACATGATCGGGACCGCCGTCGTCGCTCCACTGGACTGCGCCCGCGCTGTCCTCCATGGAGGCCTGCCGGATCCCGAGCACCAGGTGGCTATGTTCGTTCACGATTTTGAACTGCCCACCTGGCGCGCGGACGAACCTCCACAAATGGTCGCGCGTCCCGTTGTCGTGGTACTGCTGGACCTGGGCGCCGGCGGTCTGCGCTGCATTTTCCACCGCCAGCAATTTGCCGCTATGCACGTTCACCACGTGAAAAATAGGCTCGCCCCACGCTTCGACGTCACTTAGCCCCCAGCCCACGTTAGCACCTCGGTTGGGGGCCACGATGCGAAGCTTGGACGTGGTCAGCGCCGGAAAGGTGATCCCATTCCGCGCATTGGCCGCCGGCGACGACGGAGAGCGCGTTTGATTCGGTACCGAGAGCCAGGCGCCGTTGCTCCAATATTGGAGATCGTAACGGGAGGGAACGCGCACACCGCCCGCGTCGTCGTAAAAATAGAGGGCCACACGGTCCATCACGACCTGGCGCTGGAAGTCGATGCCGAAATGGTCCTCCGCATTCGGGCTCGCATAGCTGGTCCAGCGGCTATTCTGCGGAATGCCTTGGCGGTACACGATGCCGTCGATGGCCCGCCACACGTCGTCGTACGGTGACGTGTACGACGCGAACGGCTGCACGCCATGGGCGAAACGCTGCCCGTTGGCCGCGAGGTTCACCCGCGTCTCGTCGGGCGGAATCACCGCAGGCCCGACGTCCACGGCGACCGCGTTCGTGGTGCCCTGCCGCGCGCGTTCCACGCCGTCGACATACACGTGCAACCCCGCGCCCACGCCGTAGCGGGTGCCCGCGCGGTCCCACAAGATCGTCAGCAGGTGCCCGTGGTATGGCGCATTCTCCAGCGCGAAATAGTCCCAGCCCGCGGGCGCCAGGGGCGCGACCGTCACGCGATCGTCGGCGCGCCCGCGGAGGCCGATCAGCCCGGAGATGACGTTGTCGGTGTACGTGGAATGATTGTAATCCTCGCTATGGGCGTGCGCGTCGTACATCCATTGGTTCGTATCCGGCTGGTGGGCTTCGGCGACATAGGGCGTGCCATTTTTGAATTGCGTCGCCGCATACGTGTGAAGCAGCGCGACGTAGTCGCTGGCCGAAATGTCCCCCTGGGGTGGATAATCGAGCAGCAGGTTCTCCACCGCGGTCAAGATTTGCGAGGTCGCGAAGGGCCAAGAAGGGCCATCCCAGCGGCAACATCCGTCGTTGGCCTGGTGCATGAACCAGCGGCTTCGCCGCTCGGTGGTGGTGGGGCCGTAGGGTGCGGCGAATCCATTGGGATCGAGCAGTTGCCGGAAGGCGATGGAATCCGATGCGGGCGGCATGTCGAACATCCATGGAATGAAACCCATGGCCTCGCGCGACGAGGTGAACGCCCCCGTCGGATTGTCGTCCCGCGCGATGCCATAGAAGAATTGGCGTTTCGGGTCCCACAAACGCGTTTGCAAGGCACCCTGCAGCGCGGAGCCCCGGGCGTCGAAATCGCGGGCCAGCGCCGAATCCCCGGCGAGCCGCGCCATCTTGGCGATGGCGCGCGCGTCCCCGTATTGGTACGCATTGAGCGTGGGCCGGTACCCCGCGCCGCCATGGTACGGATCGCTCGATTCGTACGAGGACGCCGAGAGCTCCGTGGCGTCCCACACGGGTACTTGCCAATACAGGCCGAGCACCGCATTGAATTGCGGATCCCAGCCGCGGTATTGCGCCACCAACGGCGCCAACTCGCCCAGTGCAAAGGCGGTATCTCCCGTGACGAGGTAGTGATCCCACACCGCGCTGGCCGCCCAAAAGCTGTATTCATGCGCCCAATCCGTCGTGTTCGGATTGACCGATTCGTCCTTTGGTTTGGGAAAGATCCCCGGCCCATTGAGCCAATAGTCGATGATGTCCTTGGCGTACCGCGGATCGCGAAGCCACCGTCCTTCGCGGATGTGGTGCCCGGCGGCCGCGTTGATGCCACCGTACGGGGCACCGTAGAATACGGGTGTCAGAAACTCGTTCGAGAGAAAGCCGTATTGGGCCCCCGTGTACACGAGGTGCTGTTCGTAGCTTTGCCATCGATAGTAATAAACGCGCTGGATGGCCTCGTCGGGGGCCTCGAAAAAGGGGATGTTGCGTTCGAACCAGTCCGGGTCCCCCACGGGACCAAGGAGTGCCGCGTGGTTCAGAAACGACGTGCCCGTCGAAAGCGCCATGGACTCCGAGCGCACCGCCGAGGCGGTGCCCGAATCGGCACATCCCGAGATGGCCAATGCGCCGGCCAATGCACCGAACCAACTCCCTTTGCCGGGCCTCATGGCAAGGACGGTATCATCGAGCGCGCTCGGGGGGTGGTTGACAACGGCCAATGTCGGAAGCAGATGTATCGCATACGATGCGATCGAACGCGATTCGGGGGCCCCTTACCGTACTGTTCGCTCTCTTCCTTGCCGCTGCCGGTTGTGGAAGCGGAGGCCGCATTGAAGCCGCACCGGAGGCGAACGCGGGCGAACAGGCGATCCGTCCGTTCCGCATCCACGTTCCCCAAGACGACCTGAGCGACCTCCGCCGGCGCGTGCTGGCGACCCGTTGGCCCGACCCGGAGACGGTGGCCGATGGGTCCCAAGGTGTGCAGCGTGCGAAGCTCCAGGAGCTCGTGCGCTATTGGGGAACGGAGTACGACTGGCGCACGATCGAGGCCAAGCTCAATGCCTTTCCGCAGTTCGTGACGACCATCGATGGCCTCGACATCCACTTCCTTCACGTCCGCTCGCGCCACCCGCACGCGTTGCCGCTGATCCTCACCCACGGTTGGCCAGGGTCGCTCGTGGAGCTTCGGCAGGTCATCGAACCGCTGACCGATCCCACCGCCCACGGCGGACGGGCCGAGGACGCTTTCGACGTGGTCATCCCTTCGATTCCCGGCTTCGGCTTCTCCGGCAAGCCCATGGGTACCGGCTGGGATCCCGAGCGCATTGCGCGGGCTTGGGTGCAGCTGATGGAGCGTCTCGGCTACACCCGCTACGTGGGGCAGGGCGGCGACTGGGGAGCGCCCATCACCAGCGCGATGGCGCGTCAGAATCCCGCGGGGCTCGTGGGCATCCACGTGAACCTCCCTGCGACGGTCCCGGCGGATGTCCAGAAAGCCATCAACGGCGGTGAGCCGGCGCCGCCCGGATTGTCGGATGCCGAAAAAGCCGCGTTCGACGCTGTCAGTGACTTCTACAAGAAGCGACGCGGGTACTCCGTCATGATGGCCACGCGTCCACAAACCGTGGGCTACGCGTTGACGGACTCGCCGGCCGGACTCGCGGCGTGGATGGCGGACTACAACGACGGCGAGCCCCTGCGCTGGCTCAGCAAAGACGAAATCCTGAATGACATCACGCTCTATTGGCTGACGAATACCGCGGCATCTTCTGCGCGCCTTTACTGGGAAAATAAAAGTGGCATCTTGAGTGCCGCGGCACAGAAGACGGAGGAAATCGTCATCCCCGTCGGGGTGACCGTGTTTCCAGGTGAGATTTACCGAGCCCCCAAGAGCTGGACCCAGCGGGCTTATCGCAACCTCATTTATTTCAACGAGGTGGACAAAGGCGGTCATTTCGCAGCGTGGGAGCAGCCGGAGCTCTTCAGCGCGGAGCTTCGCGCCGCGTTCCGATCGCTGCGTCGGTCGAATTGAGTGAAACACGCGGCACCGGCGTGCGTACTCCCGGTGCATCGAGGAGGACAACCATGACAACTGCAAATGACACTTCGAAGGCGCGGCTGGCGGACATGAAGCTCGAGATCGTCGTCATCCCCGTTTCGGACGTGGATCGCGCGAAGGCCTTCTACGCGGGCCTCGGATGGCGGCTCGACGCGGACTTTGCCACCGGCGACGACTTCCGCGTGATCCAATTCACGCCGCCCGGCTCCGGGGCCTCGGTCATCTTCGGCAAGAACGTGACCCCGGCCGCTCCCGGTTCGGCCCAGGGGCTGTACCTGATCGTCTCCGACCTCGAGGCCACGCGCAAGGATCTGCTCGCGCGCGGCGTCGACGTGAGCGAGGCGTTCCACCACGCCGGCGACTCGTACGCAGGCAAGGACGAGCCCTACCTGTTCGGGCGCATCCGCGTTCGTGGCCCCGATCCCGAGCACCGCAGCTACCGTTCCTTCGCTTCGTTCCGCGATCCGGACGGCAACGGCTGGGTGTTCCAGGAAATCACCTCGCGCTTGCCCGGACGCGTGGCGGGCGACGCGACGACCTTCGCCTCGCCGGCGGATCTCGCCAGCGCATTCCGGCGCGCCGAGGCTGCCCATGGTGAGTACGAGAAGACACTCGGTCACCGCGATGACCATTGGCCCGAGTGGTATGCCGATTACATGGTTCGGGAGCAGTCCGGTAAGTAACTTTTGCGAACGTTCGAACTCGATAGGAGCACGACTTGGATGAAGACGATGCGAGCCATGTTGGCAGCAGCAGTGGTGATCGGTGGAAGCGTTTTGGCACTGCATGCCGCGCATGCCCGGCCGACGGGAATCACACGAACCGAGTTGCAGCGAAACGATATCAGCGTCCCGGGACGCGAAGCCATTCAAGTGCGCGTGGGCTTCGAGCCGGGGGCGGGCTTCGGCCGGCACACGCATCCGGGCGAAGAGGTCATCTATGTTCTCGAAGGCTCGTTGGAATATGAAATCGATGGGAAATCGCCGGTGACGCTCCACGCCGGCGAGGTCCTCTTCATCCCGGCCGGAACGGTGCACGCCGCGCGAAACGTCGGCCATGACCATGGGAGCGAACTCGCCACGTACATCGTCGAAAAAGGAAAGCCGCTCGTCACGTTGGTGGAGTGACGCGGGTTAGCTGGAGAAATTTCATCCTGACGTGAGACTATTTGCGAGGCATAGCCCCCTCGTACAAGCGCGGACGCGGGTCATCGTCCATCTTCGGATCCTCGGAGCGTGAAGCGCGCTCGAACCACGGAGGTGCATGTATGAACCATCCATCCTTTGCGACCCCGCTGACGTCCATTCTGCTCACCGTTCTTCTTGGTGCGTGCGCGGTGGAGGGCGCGGATCCCACGGTGGGATTGTCCGAATCGGCCAACACGGCCGCCCTATCGTCGCGATGCACCGAGTCGGCGGTGGAGGTGCGCTGTCCTCACAATACGGATACGATCAACCTTCGCGATGTCCATTGGCAAGTACCGCTCGGAACGGCGCCGGCGGGAGGGTGGCCCACCGTCGTGATGTTCCAAGGCTCGCTCTTCAGTGCGTCGCTGACGTGGCAGGCGTCGAAGGGATTGCCGTTTGGCGCCTATTACCAGACGCAGGTCGTGAAGCGATTGCTCGACCATGGCTTCGCGGTCCTTGCGCCGGAGGCGCGCGGGGAGGGGCTCACCTTCTGGGATACGAACAACCCGCTGTTTGCCAATGCCTGGACGGCCTCCGGCGATCATCGGCTCATGCTGGCTATTTTCGACGCGATCGATGCGGGGAAGTTCGGGCCGTTGCGCGGCACGCGCATGTACGCCACCGGCATTTCCAGCGGCGGTTACATGACGAGCCGCATGGGCATCGCCTATCCGGGGCGGTTCGCGGCCCTCGGGGTGCAATCCGGTTCGTACGCGACGTGCGCCGGCCCGCTATGCGTCATCCCAACGCTCGATCCGAGCCACCCGCCCACGCTCCTTTTGCATGGGAGCAGCGACGGCACCGTTCCTCTGTCGACGGCGGAACGCTACCGCGACCGATTGAACGCCGCCGGTATCGAAAATCGCCTCATCGTTCACCCGGGCGATGGTCACGAGTGGATCTCCGAAGCGCCGGATGCGGTGCTCGCGTGGTTCACCGGCCACCCATAATCATTGGCCATCGCCCGATGCGCCCCGTCATCGCCCGGTTACAGGGCCATGACGCAAACGTCGTGGCCGGTGCCGCGCGGGCGGCCAGAAGCAGACCCCTTTTCGAGCGATTTGCAATCATGGCATGGCCATTGCGCAATGGCGGGCCCCATGAAAGATGCATTCCTTGGCTTCTTGCTCCTTGGCGCGGTTGTCGGTTTCCCTTCGACGATGGCGCATGCGCAAGAAGCGACAGCCTGGCGTTGCGAGCTCGGTGACCACGAGGGCATCGACGAAGGGGACGCGCGCACGGCGGCGAAGCTCGTTTGCGCGGAGGTCCAGCGCGGCGGGCCCGCTGCCGGTGGCGTATACCAAGTAGGGTTGGGCAAGCTCGGGTCCGCGGTGATCTTGACGCTCGATGCGGATGTTCGCGGGGCGCGCGATCAGCGGCAGATGAAGCTTTCGGGCATCGAGGAGGTTGCCACGGCGGCCCCGCGCATCTCCGAGGCCCTGCTTCGCGGAAAATCCGTGGACCAGACGGAACGCCTCGGGGGTTTGACCAACGAAGAAACGAAGAACGCCAAGCGAAAGCAGGGCTCGATGCACTTCGCGCTGGGGCTCTTCGCGGTATCACCCAATATGAAGAGTGTGGCCCCGGGAGTCGATTTCACGCTTCATTACGAAACGGCGGATTTCGCCATCGGTGCCGGGGCGCGTTTTGCAGGCAAGACGCAGGACTCGAACAAGATGATGTACGACGCCATGCACATCGGCGGTCGCTATTACCTGACGTCGGCCGAGGTAAGTCCGTTCCTCGGCGGCGGCATCGCGTGGACGTGGCTCACGGGCAACGGCGTCGAGAGCAACAATGGCATCGGAGCCTATGCAGAATTGGGCCTCGAGATCCTGCGGATGCATAGCGCGCATCTCGCCGCCATCGCCCGCGTCGATGTTCCGGCGTACTCGCTCGCACGAAGCGGTGGCTCGTCCACCAGCTACTATGCGCCGGCCAGCCTCGGCATGGCCTTCACCTTCTGAGCGAGTTCGCCGGACAGCGGCTCACTGCTCGGCCTTGCCGGATGCGTCGCCCTGAAGCGTGCCTTGAATCCTGCGGAGCGCCGTGCGCACGTCGGAAAGCCCGTGACCGATGTCCGCGAGGGCAGCCGTTTGCGTGTCCATGGGTTCGGACACGGCTTCGTCGCGACCGCCACGATGGAGCGGGGTCGTCGCTTCCATCCTGCCAAGCGCGGCCTTGATGCGCACGAGGTGGTGCTGCATGTCTTCGAGGGTCGAAGCTTGCTCGTTGGTCGCCCCGTATCCGATTCGTCGAGACGACGACACCACGTCTTCGAGATCCCCAAGCAATCGATACGCTTCACAAACGAGATTCTCGACGGTCACATGCTTCATCTTCGACGATCCCCCTGGTTCGTTCAGTTGCTGCGTTGCAAACGTTCGTTGCTTGAAGAGGCTTTGATCATGCCCACGATGTTTGCGTCACGCCAGAGGATGACGTTGAATTGGTGCGCGCTGGTATTCAACGCGCGTCCCTCCGTCGGAGCTCCGACCATGCCGTGGGTGCGAGCAAGCGCGGCCTCTTGGCGCGCACGGCGCCGCGTTTTTTCGCGGCGCCGTGTTCCGTAGCGGGCTGGTTGGGCAACTACGAAGGGCCCGCCTGCCGTCAATGCTCCGATCTTACTGCACGTCGTGTTCGGTGATCCCGAGATCGCGCGAAACACGGTGGAGTGTCAGGGCGCGCGTCGTCTCGTTGCCGGTGATCCACGCCGCGCCGCCACCGTAGGCGAAGGCGTCGTCGCCGCGCGGCAGATGGTGCTGCGACACCTGTTTGGCCGCGGCTTGGATGGCGCCGTTTCCGTCGATGCGAAGGGCGAACGTTCCCTTGAACGACTGCTGCGTGCCGGAGATGGTCCACTGCTCGAAGAGGACGATGAATTCCCCTCCGCCAATTGGCACCAGCTTTGGACGCTCTGCGTGCGTCTTGCCCGGAGAGCTCGTGTGGTAATCGGTCAAGAAGTGCAGGCGATTGGTCACTTGCTCGCCGCCCGATTCGACCGTGGACGCGGTGCCGAAGTTCGGGTCGACCACGCTCGCCGAGGAGCCGTTGGCGAGCGCCGACGTGAGCCGAACCAACCCGAGATCGCGCGAGCCGTTGATCCGTGAGCTCGTCGCGGCGGTGCGTTCGGTGGCCACCAAGGTCAAGAAGCCCCCCGCCGCCGGACCCGCATCGATGCGCGCCAGCCCGCCGAGTCGCGTGAACGTGTTGTTGTCGCCGGTCGCCCCCTTGATGCGATACACCTGCTGTTCGGGGCCCGACGCGCCGTCGTGCACGCGGGTCAGAACGGTGGCGCGGGGGTAGGCATCGCCCAGGTGGACTTCGTAAAGGTCCGAACCGTCCGCCACGTATCGTTGATCGAACGAGTGACTGACCCAGAGGCTCGAGACGTTGCGAATGGCGCCCGTGCCGGCATCGAGAAAGGTCGACAAGGCCTTTTGATGGCGCGTTCCATTTCCGTCCGGCTCCGTGGCATTGCCATGCACGAGGGCGACCACGTTGCCGGCGACCGCGAGGCGTGCACTCGATGCCGTGCCGGGGGAGACGATGGGCTCCGCATCGGCGTTCGCCGCCGCCCGCGCCATATCCAAATCGACGTCGAACGACGTGTGGCCATCTGCGTCGAACCGGACCACGCGCACCACGTTCGAGCGGTGCTGCTTGGGGGCGGGAAAGGTCTTCGTCACGTCGGGATCGTTCGACCCCGTGGCATAGAAGTAATGGCCGTCCGCCGAGCGGGCGAAGCCGAGCAGGTTGCCCAGCGATTTGACTTCGAAGCGACGGGTGATTCCCCATACGCCCTCGGCGTTCGGCTCGAGCCGAACGACCACCGTTTTGGGCCCGCTGGCGGTATCGGTCGAGCGAACGGCGACATCGACGAACGTCTCACCTGGAACGGCGACGATCTCGGGCAGCTTCCCATACATGGCTTCGTGGCTGTCGGGGCCCGCCAGATCGTTCCGGTCGACGTCGAACGGCACGATGCCGAGCTCCGCAAGGCTCTTGGTGGTGGGCTTCGTCGTCGCTTGTTCCGCCGAGCCCGGAGTGTTCCCAGATGGATCTCCTGGCCATCCTCGGTCGATCTCGCCGCCGCCGTTCGCGCCTTCCCGCGTCGCGTCGTCGCTGGATCCGCGCGCGCAACCGGTAGCTACCAAGATAAGAATTCCTGCAAGGATCCGTCGCTGCATGTGCACCTCCCGTGGGGGGTTCGTAGGTTGAAGCCGAAGCCCAAGCACGCGCAGTGCCATCGTTTCCACGCAGGCTTTTGTCGCGCGAAGGGCCACCACGCGCCCAGCACCATGGGCAGAATTGGCTCGACGTTGCGCGAGGCCTGCCCAACGCCGCGCCCCGATTCGAGATGCGATGCTGGACCAAATACAGATGTTTGCGGCGCGATCGGCTAGCGAAAGCTTCGATGTCCGGTTGCGCGGCGACGTCTTCGGACGCCATTGTCGAGGGGGCAGTCTTTTGGCTTTCGTCCGTCGCGGAGTGGCTTTATGCGTGATCGATGCAGCAGGCGGACGTAGCTCGGAAGCTGGCTCGCGCGGTGCTCGAGAACAACCGGCGCACCGGCTCGTGTCCAAGGAGCCGGCATTCGTATTCCTTCGTATGCCCCGCCCCCGCGAATTATCCCTTCCAATGGGCGTGGGATAGTGCGTTTCACGCCATTGCACTCACCCACGTCGACCCGAGCCTCGCCAAAATGGAGCTCGATTGCTGGCTGGCCGCGCAGCGCGCGGACGGGTTCTGTGGGCATATCGTTCTTTGGGACGACGAACATCGGGCTTCCGCCGAAAAGAACTGGGTCATCGCCTTGGACCCCCTGTCGGAAGGACGCACGACCACCACCATTCAACCTCCCGCGATTGTCCGCGCCGTCGAGCACGTGTGGTCGGCCACCGGCGACGAGGCGTGGCTGGCGCGCGTGCTCCCACGGGTCATGGACTTCTTCGATTGGCTGGCCGCGGACCGCGATCCGGAACACAGCGGTCTTCTGACGATCCTCCAACCCGACGAATCGGGACTGGATGGCAGCCCGAAATACGATGTGCTCACCGAAGTCGACCGGGCCGCTCCACAAGCCGCGTTCGCAGCCTACGAGCGGTCCTTGCGCCGTTTGCATGCAGAATACGCGTCACACCGGACGAAGGTCGGATTCCTCGCGCGGAATGCCTCCTTCGCCTGGCGGGACGTCTTGGTCAACAGCATCTACGGGAATTCCTTGCGCGCTCTGGCGCGGCTATGCCGCGCCGCGGGTTTCGGGGTGGAAGTGCCCAAAAAATGGGACCGGCGTGCCGATCGGGTCACCGCCGCCTTGATCGAGACCCATTGGGACGAAAAGACCGGCGCGTTTTTCGATCGCCACGGCCGCGACGGGCGCATGGTCCGTACGCTCACCATCTCGAGCCTCTTTCCCTTGATCCTGACCGATTTGCCGCGCTCCCTTGCGCGACGCCTGGTCGAGGATCATCTCCTCGACGGGAACGAATTCTGGCTCGAATACCCTCTGCCCTCCGTCGCGGCGACCGAGCCATCGTTCGATCCGGGGTTCACGGTGAATGCCATCTTTCGCGGTCCGACGTGGATCAATACGAATTGGTACCTGTATTGGGGACTGCGCACCCACGGCTACGCCGACGTCGCCCGCACCCTGGCGTTGCGCACCGTGGACATGGTGGCCAAGTCGGGAATGCGCGAATTCTACGATCCGCGCGACGCCACCGGCCACGGCGCCAAAGACTTTGCCTGGTCGTCGCTGGTTCTCGATCTCATGGCGGCGGAAGGGTGGGGTTGAGCGATATCAAAGCGCGCGATGCATGCCTTCTGACCGCCACCGTGCTGAGTGCATGCTACTTAAGTAGCGCATGGCTACGGACACACGTTTGCTTTCGGAGCGGTTTCCCCGTGCGTCGGCGTATCATCCCGATTGGGTCATGGCCGGTATCAGTGGCGGTGCCAACTCCCTTTGGCTGACGGAGTGGCTGGCCGGGGCGCTGCGCCTTCGACCGGGTATGCGCGTGCTGGATCTGGGCTGCGGAAGAGGGGCGTCGTCCATCTTTCTGCATCGCGAATTTGGCGTGCAGGTTTGGGCGACGGATCTGTGGTTCGGAGCGTCCGAGAGGCTCTCGCGGATTCGAGACGCCGGGGTCGGCGATGGCGTGTTCCCGATCCACGCGGACGCGCGGTCGCTACCCTTTGCCACGCAGTTCTTCGATGCCATCGTGAGCATCGATTCGTTTCTGTACTACGGCACCGACGATCTCTACCTGAGCTACCTTGCCCGGTTCGTGAAACCGGGCGGCCCGATAGGCATGGCCAGCGTTGGGCTCGTGCGCGAATTCGAGGGCCGTGTACCGGAAGCTCTTCGAAGTTGGTGGGAGCCGAGCATGGCGTGCCTTCATTCGGCCGGGTGGTGGCAACGGCACTGGGAGCGGACGGGCATCGTCGATATCGAGATGGCCGACACGATGCCGGACGGCTGGCAGGTCTGGCTCGATTGGCAGAGGACCGTGTGCCCGGAGAATCGCGCGGAGATCGAAGCCCTGGAGGCCGACCGCGGGAACCATCTTGGTTACGTTCGCGCGGTGGGCCGTCGCAAGGCCGATGCGAAGTTGGACGAGCCGATCACGTCGGTGCCTTCCGAGTACACGAAGCAGCCGTTGCTTCGCGTCTAAACGCGTCAAGGTGCCGTCACGACGTTCTGCACGGCGGCGGTGCCGTTGAAGACGTTGAGACCGAAGTAGCCGCTGGTGTGGGACGAATCGTTCAGGTCATGGACCAAGTTGTTGCCGAGGTATACTTTGATGTTGGCGCCGCGGGCGACCACCTTGAGGTGGTACGTTGTGTTGTACTGGAGCGCGGTGGGGAACCAGCCCAAATCGGTGAATGCGCCGCGGACCAACTTGAAGAGCTTCACGCCCTGGTTGCCAACATCGATGTTGGCAATGTAGGCGTTCGCGCCCTCGCTGTCGGAACGGAACACCAGGGCCCCGGCGTAGCCGCCCAACACGCGAATGTTGCCTTCGTAGGTGAAATCGCCGCCCGTGGTCGAAGAAAGGCTGAAGCCATCGCCGCCAGAGCGGCCTTGCCGGCCGTACATCGTGTCGCCCCAATCGCCCTTGACGTCCCTCCAGCCGGAGAGGCCCGTGATGAATGGACTGGGCCCCCATACCTTTTTCATTCGAAAAAATTGGAGCGCGTTCAACGTCGCGTCACCGCCGACGGAATAGAGCTCGAGCCCGACGCTGTCGCGATCGGGATAGCTCAACTCCGTCAGGGTGACCTTGCCGTCGTTGCCGAAGACTTCGAGAGACGATCGGTCCACGTAGAGATGCATGACGATTCGGCCATTGCCGTCGGGGACCAGGGGGGCCTCGTGAACACCCGTGTATCCGCCCCCGCCGTGGTCTTTGTCGACGAAGAGGCGTGCGGCCGTCCGACGGTATCCGACGGTGGTGTATTGCCCGTTGCCCATGCGCACCCGCAGCCCGAACTCGGACGCGGTGCTCGCATTGGCTTGGAACTCCGCCCGGATCTCGAACGAATCGCCACCGAGGCCGGATACCGTGCGCGTGCCGGAACGCAGGATGGTCGTGCCCCGGGCGGTCCCCGCGGCACGATGGCCTTGGAGCTCCGCGATCGGGGCTTGAACCATGCGGACGCCCTCCGGGAAGGTTCGAAGGGTGAGCTCACGAGGTAGGCTCATCCTCCCCATGAACACCGTCTGCTTCGAGCCGGCGTCTCCGCGCATCCAGCCGATCCACACCCGGCGCCCGTCCGGCATATGGCTCCACGATTGGGCCGCGTAGAAATCGGGCCCGTAGTCCACCGGGTAGGGGCCGCCCTCCGGCGTGAAGGTTCTCCCATCGAAGCGCCCGACGAGGTACTCGCGCCCGCTCTTGGAGAGCACCCATTTCTTCGTCGCGCCGCCATCGACGGCCAATTCGAACAAGTCTGGACACTCGGTGTCGATCGTTGGCGCGATGCTCTCGAGCGTCCAGTTCGTGAGGTTGGGGGACGAGTAGATGCGAAGCTGCCCGCCGGCGACGACCATGACCCATCGGGCCGTGGGTGCGTGCCAGAAGACTTTGGGATCGCGAAAATCAGCGACGCCGGGGTTCGGAATGACCGGGTTGCCGGGATACTTGGTCCAGGTGCGCCCTCGATCGGTGCTGTAGGCGACGCTTTGCTGTTGCGGGTGCTGTGGGGCGTTGGCGTGCGTGAAGAGCGCCACCAAGCCACTTCCCCCGGTGTGGGTGAAAAAGCCGCTCGTGTTGTTCTCGTCCACCACGGCGCTGCCCGACCAGATGTCGCCCAGCGCATCCGGATAAAGCGCAATCGGAAGATGCGTCCATTGGACCATGTCCGGACTGACCGCATGTCCCCAGTGCATGGGCCCCCACGCGATGCCAAGCGGGTGGTACTGGTAGAACAGGTGGTATTCACCCTGGTAGTGGACGAGCCCATTCGGATCATTGATCCAACTCGTCTCCGCCGAAAAATGGTATTGCGGGCGGTACGTCTCGTCGTAATAGCCCGGCGCAGCCTGTCCGGACGCAAAACGGGATATTCCGATGCACGCGATGACGGCGAGGAACGTCAGCACCCTTTGCATGAGCAACTCCGTATTGGTTCGCGTTTCTATAGCACGCCGAATCCGAAGAGCGCGCACGCCGGCCAAAAATCGTATTTCGGGACAGCCTTTATTTCGAATATCGCAACTTCCAAGTTGCTCGACACGAGGCAATCGGTGCCAACTTTCCGGACGGAAGGCAAACGTTTGCGCGAACGTTTGCCTAAGCCGGATCCGTGAAAGCTGCGCGCTCGACGACGTTACCCTGGCCCTCGGCGCGAAGGGGGGCGTGCCATCCCAGTTGCCTGCGCCGGAGGGAAGCGTAGGCGCATGCGCCCGCCGTCGCCGCCAGGAAGATCAGGGTGAACAGCAGGCCTCCTTCGATGGATGGCGCCTCGCCCACCATCCATGTTGGGCCGTGTTGGGTGACGTGAAGCAGGGAATGGTCTTGCGCGGGATGGTTCACGGCGCCCAAACCGACGAGATAGGCCTGCGCCCAATCCCACGCCGCATGCGTGCCAATCGCGAACCACAGCGAACCTGACAGAATGCGCGTGATGCTGAAGAACGCGCCCATGGTGACGGCACTCAGAATGAATCCGAGCCCGAAGCCGCCGACGAACATGTGCAGCACCGCGAACGCGACGCCCGCGACGAGGGTTGCAGCCCAGAAAGGCATTTCCTCGCCCAGGTTCTGCAAGATGTATCCGCGAAAGAGAAGTTCTTCGCTGAAGCCGACGGCGATGGATCCGGCGAGGCCGGCGGCCACGCCGGCGGCCATGCCCGATTCGCCCGAGCGCGTGAGCTCGATCCACCCCGCGCCGAGCTGGATGCCGGCGACCAGGAAGAGCAGCGCCGTGCCGAAGGCGAGTCCAATGAGAAGCGGCGTTCTCCCGTTCGCGAGCGGCGGCAAGGCCATTCCACCCCATGGCCGGCGATCGACACGATGCCGAAGTAGGATCGTGAGCCCCAGATGGGCGCCGATCCAGAGGGATGCGGCCAGCAACATTGCGACGGCGGGAGGGGTACCGACTGCGCGCAAGCCGGTCCTTGCGCCAGCGGCGAAAAGCGCAGCGAGGAAGAAGGCCGCGAGCGCGAGTGCGAGACGAAATCCAAGCCGGAGGCGGCGTTCTCCCGTCAAGAAAAATGAATTTGCCATGGGTCTCACCCAACAAATCGGCCGCGGCGGGACACCGGTTGTGTGCCATTTCCTCACCGACGGATCGCGCCGAGAGCGGCGCTCCGGCGGGCTTTTGCGGAGCGCACCGACCGGGTGCTCCGGCGACACGTTGTTGGAAGACGGAATCGCGGGGCCGGTCTCCGAAAGGTGGCAAACCCGCGAATCCTCGTACCTCGGATTCCGAACGATTCCTTGTTTCAAAATTCCATTTAGGCAATTTGCGAATAAGTGCGAAATGCTGCGTTGCAGCACGTCGGTATTTGTTGCGTGTGCCACTTTGCTATGTCTAAACAAAGACCCATGAGCCAATCGCTTCGAGGTGAAGGTCTCCTCGTTCCCGTCGTCGCGCTGGTTGGAAGCCTCGCGTTCGCATCGGGGTGTGCGGCGGAGTCGTCTGGTGAAGATGGCTCGCCGCTTGACACCGGTGTCACGTCATCCGATTCAACCAGGGAAAGCGCGGCTCGCGTGATCCCGGTTTCCTCGATTGCCAAGTTGCAGGCTGCGCTCGATGCGGCCGCGCCCGGGGATCGGATCGAGCTGGCCAACGGTAGCTACACGCTGAGTTCTCCGATTCGGTTCTCCCGATCCGGCACGGCGACCCAACCGATTACCGTGGCCGCACAGAACGTCGGGGGGGCGGAGCTCACAGGGTCGGCGTTGTTCGAGTTCGGCACGTTGAGCTATGTGACCATCTCCGGATTTCGAGTCACCACGTCAGCGCCGGTGAGCATTTCGTCGAAGACAAACCACGTCCGATTCAGTCGCAACACCGTCCAAATTTCCGGGTCGACGAAGAATTGGCTGACGGTGACGGCAAACGACACCGAGGTGGATCACAACACCTTTCAAAACAAGTCGACCGAGGGGGTGTTTCTTCAGATCAGCGGACTCACGGACGACATGGCCAAGGGGGTAAAGGTCCACCACAACTACTTCTACAATCACACGTTCGGCGGTACGAACGGCGGAGAGTCGATCCGACTCGGGCTCAGCGATCGGCAGCACGTGTCGGCCGGCGCAACGGTGGAACACAACCTTCTCGAGAAGGCCAATGGCGACAGCGAGGCCATCTCGGTGAAGTCGTCGGACAACGTCGTTCGCTACAATACGCTTCGCAACAGCAAGGGATCCATCGTGCTCCGGCATGGGAATCGCAATCGGGTGGAAGGGAATATCGAGTTAGGGGGAAGCTCGGGGATCCGCCTCTACGAAAACGATCATGTCATCGTCAACAACCTGATCCAGGGTGGCAGCGGGCAGATCATCGTGGGCTCGGGGGAGTTGAAAGACGACACGGCCAGTGGCACGGAACACGCGAGGGTGGACCGGGCGTTGATTGCCTTCAACACCGTAGTCGGCTCGGGGATCCTGTTGGATATCGGACCTGGGAATGATCCGTATGGTCCCGACGACTGCACCTTTGCGAACAACATTCTTCAAGGCAGCGGGTCGGGCAGTTTGGTCCGTGTTGGCAAGGCCTCCAACCTGCACTGGCAGGGGAACATCCTATGGGGCGGCAGCGCGGGCGGTGCCAGTGGATACCGTCTGGTGAACCCCCAGCTCGAGGCCGATGCCAATGGGCTTTACCGGCTTGCCTCCGGCACGGGGCCGGCCGTCGGCACGGCGCAAGGATCGTACTCCCAGGTTACCTTGGACTTCGATCTCCAACCGCGGTCGGGCGCCATGGACGTGGGCGCGGACGAATTCGTCGAGGGCGGAAGCAGCCGGCGTCCACTGACCACGGCCGACGTCGGTCCGTCCGCACCCTAGAAGCGATGCCGGGAGTGAAAGACTCCTAGCCGAGACCGTGCGCTTCCCGATCATCGTGGGATGCTGGCGGCGGTCACCCTGGATCCTAGCGTCCTCCGTTGCGCGCGTTCATCGGCGAGGAAACGTCCGAAAACTCCGCGTCGTTCCTTCTTCACGGTGACGGTACGCCTCGTGCTCCGTCTCCCGGAAGGAACCAGGACACGTGGAGGAAGATTCGATGGGTGACATGTTGAAGTTGTCGGCAATCGTCGGTTTGGCATGCATCGGTGCGGTGGCTTGCGCGGGCGCGAACGACACCGAGGCTGGCGAGAAGGACACCGATTCGCTCGAAGCGGCGGCTGTGGCCGATGTACTTCGCGACGATGTTGCGGCGAACCAAGAGTTCCGTTCGCCCGCCTCGAGCGATCCCATGCGGCAGATCAATTTGGCCGCCGTGACGGTGACCATGGCCGCGGGCAGCGCGAGGTACATCACGAGCAACCTGCGCTTTGGTAAGGCCACGATCCACACGCTGGTCGACAACGACGTGACCTGCCGCGACAGCGCGGGTGCGGTGGTGCAGCGCTTCGTGCACGGAGAGAACATCGATATCCCCGGCGGGGCGTACGACGTTGCCCCCATCACGACCCGCCTCCTGTTCACGGCCCCTCGCGCCGGCACGTACACGTGCACGCTTTCGGCGTGGATGCGTTCCTTGGGCGCGGCCGGTCGCGTCACCGTTCTCTCCGGCTTCGTCGAGGTCGTCCGCTCGGTGAGCGGCGGGGCGCAGGGCGAAACCGCGCGGCAGACGATTGCGGTCCAGGGCACGCCCGCGTGGACGCCCGTCGTTCCGGGCACGGCAACCCTGCCGGACGTCGCGGGCAAGCTCTGGCAAGCACCGGCTGGGACCACCCGGATCACCGCCTTTGGCGACATCGGTCTCACCAGTTGTCGCGCGGACGAAGGAGCCCCATGCCCGTCCAGTTCGACCGACACCGGCTCGAAGGCACGGACGCAGCTCGTCGTGACGCAGTTCAAGTCGGACGGCAGCGTTTGCGATACGACCGTCGACAGCCAAGACACCACCATTCCGAAGGTGCAGCACCACAAGGTGCTCTACCACCACCTGCCCGGCGTCGCGGTGAAGACGGGCGATGGCTGCGTGCCCGTCTTCAGCATTTACGTGAAGACCGAACGGCTCTCGGGCAGCCCGCTCTACGTGCACGGGCCGGACGAGAGTGTGGCCTTCGTCATTCCCGATTGAACCCCTCCGCCTGGCCGCGTGGCAGATGCAGTCGCGCGATGCATCCCGTGGCGTCCGTGCGATTCGTCAGGGTGAGCTCTCCGCCGTGCGCCTCTGCGATCTGGCGCGACAGTGCGAGGCCGATGCCCGTGCCGCCGCGCTTTGTCGTAAAGAATGGTACGAAGAGATTCGCGTTGCTGGCCAGGCCGCGGCCGTCGTCGGCGATCGCGAGGATGACGTGCACCTCGTCGAGATCCCAGCGGATGGCGACCTCGCCGCGCGTCTCCGCCGCGGCGTCCACGGCGTTGCGAACCAGGTTGATGAGAAGCTGCTCGAGCTGATCGGCGTCTCCCGCGATGGTCACGTCCGGCCCGCGCGCGATGCGCAAGGGCAGGCGGGTCTCCAGCTCCGCCACGCGCTGCACGAGCGCGGCGACATCGACGGGATCGCGCCGCGGCGGGGGAAGCTGGGCCATCTGCGCGTACGCCGTCAGGAATCGCCCGAGGCCTTCCGCCCGGCGCGCGATGACCTCGAGGCCGCTCGCGACGTCGTCTTCCCAGTCGGCCGGCCGCGGTGCGCGGGCGAGAAGGGCGCGCTGGCTGTGGGCAATCGACTGAATGGGCGCCAGCGAATTGTTGATCTCGTGGCTCAAGACGCGCACGAGCCGCTCGAAGGCCTGGCGTTCCTCCTCGCGCACGACACGTTTCACATCGGTGAGGACCAGGAGCTCGTGCGGAATGCCGCCGCGCCGAAAGACGCTCTTGCGGATCTGCCAGGTACCGCCCGAGCGCGGCTCCTCGATGCGGGAGGCGTTCGGTGCGCGCAGCCAGTGCGCGATGCCGAGTTTCGTCGCGGAGCGCCCGAGCAGCTCCTCGGTCGCGGCACCCAGTAGGAGCGCGCCAGCGCGGTTGACGAGGCGCAATTGGTTCGCGCCGTCGAAGGCGAAGATGGCCACGTCCACCTGCTCGAGGACGATGCGGACCAGCGCGTCCGCCTCGAGCGCGGCCAAGCGCCCCTCGCGCAGGTTGTCGCCGAGCGCATTGATCTCGAGCATGAGTTCACCCAGCGGATTGCCCCCGCGCGCACCCGTGCCGCGCAGGGAGAAGTCTCCGACGCGGATGGCCTCGACCAGATTGGTCATGGTCCGCAGCGGTCGCATCACACGCGCGCGCACGGCGAGTGCAGCCCCCACCCACGCGACGACGATGAGGAGCGCCAAGGCGATGCGCAGGTCGACGGACGCGGGGCTCCACGCCAGAAAGGCGAGTGCGACGGCCGCCCCTGGAAGCGCGCCCAGAAATGCCGTGAGCGAGATGCGTGCGTCGTGCGGGAGCTTCACGCGCCGCCACGAAGTCCGAAGTACGCCAGACGGCGGTAGAGAGCGCTGCGACTGAGGCCGAGTGCGCGCGCCGCCTCCGCCACGTTCCCATTGGCCCGGGCGAGGGCGCGCTCCGCGAGGACCTTCTCCGCGGCCTCGAGCGTCATGTCCTCCAACTTGCGCTCGTTGTCCACCGGCTTCGGCTTGAGCGCGAAATCGTCCGCCCGCACGGTGTCGCCTTCGGCCATGAGCACCGCGCGCTCCACGGCGTGGCGGAGCTCCCGCACGTTTCCCGGCCAGGCGTGTCCGCGAAGCAGCTCCACGCAATCGACGTCGAAGCGCGTGACGGGCAATCCGTAGCGGCCGGCGTGCTCGCGGAGAAAGTGCGACGCCAAAAGCGGAATGTCCTCGGGGCGCTCCCGCAGCGGTGGGAGCTGAATTTCGACGGTGTTGAGCCGATACAGCAAGTCCTCGCGAAAGCGACCCGCGGCCACCTCGTCGGCGATGGTCGCGTTGGTGGCCGACACGACGCGCATCTCGACCTTGCGCACCTTGGACGAGCCCACCGGTTGAAACTCCCCGGTCTGCAGCACGCGCAGAAGCTTGGCCTGCTGCGTGGGCGGCATGTTCGCGATCTCGTCGAGGAACAGTGTGCCCTGATCCGCGAGCTCGAAGGCCCCGACCCGGTCGGCCTTGGCGTCCGTGAAGGCGCCCTTCACGTGGCCGAACAGCTCACTCTCGAAGACGCCGTCGGCCAGGCCCCCGGCATTGACCGGCACGAAGGGCGCCTTGCTGCGCTTCGAGGCACCATGCAGCCATCGGGCGACGACGTCCTTGCCCGTGCCGTGTTCTCCGGTGACCAGGACGTTCGCGTCGGAGGGCCCGATCCGTTCGATCAGGCGCATCACCGGCTGCATCGCGCGCGACTCGGCGATCATCGTCGGGAGCTCCCCCCGGCGGAAGGCCGTGTTCTCGCGTTCGAGCTTCTGCGCGTCGCGCAGGGCCCGCGCGAGCTCCGCTTGCGTCCGCAAGGTGGCGACGAGGCGTGTGTTCTCCCACGGCTTCTGCACGTAATCGCGCGCCCCGCGGCGCATGGCTTCGACCGCGCCTTCGATCCGGCCATACGCGGTCATCACCACCACGGGCAAGGTCGGGTCGATGGCGCGCAGCCGCGTGAGCACATCGAGCCCCTCCGTTCCCGAGGTCGTGTCCCGCGTGTAGTTCAGATCGATGAGCGCAACGTCGAGCGGCGTGGCCTCGGCGCAGGCGACGATCGCTTCGGGCGACGAGGCGGTGACCACCTCGAACCCCTCGGCCTTGACCAGGAGCCGCAGTGCTGCGAGGACGTCGGGCTCATCGTCTGCGAGCAGAATCTTCATGGCCGTACGTGGCACTATACCGCTACTCGGCCCGCAGGACGGACATCAGGTCGACGCGCCGGGCTCGCAGGGCAGGAACGAGCGCGGCCACGCCGCCGACGACGATCAACAGCAGCACGATCCCGCCGTAGGTCAACGGATCGTAGCGGCTGATGCCGAACAAGAACGGATCCAAAAGCCGCGCGAGCGCGAACGCCCCCACGAGGCCCGTGGCGACGCCGACGGCGATGAGCTTGCCGCTCTGGAGCAAGACCAATCGCACGATGTCGCGGGTCTGCGCGCCCAGCGCGGATCGTATCGAGAATTCCCTTTCGCGCTGCGTGACCGCGTAGCCCGTCACGCCGTACACGCCGACGACGGACAGGAGGAGCGCCGCCCCGGAGAAGACGCCGAACAGCAGCATGGCGAAGCGCTGGCCGGAGATGGATTCGGCGACCCAATCCGGGAGTGGCTTCAGGCTGTCGACGGACTGGTTCTTGTCGATCTCGTAAATCACACTTCGCACGGCGTCGGGCCGGACGGTGGCGTCGTCGTGCCGAATTACGAATACGGCGACGCCCGCGGAGATCTGCGTGAAGGGTTCGTAGAGCTGCATCTCCGCCGCGCCGTCGAGTTCCTGCTTCACGTCCCCGACGACGCCGACGATCTCGCGCCAGTCTTCGTTGGGGACGCCGGTGATCCGCTTGCCGAGGGCGTTGCCACCGAAGTGGGTCTTGGCCATCGTCTCGTTGATGATGGCCACGTGGGCCGCGTTCGCGGTGTCGAAGCTCTCGAAGGGGCGGCCGTGGATCACGGGGATGTGCATCGCCTTGAAGTAATCGGGGCTGATGTAGAAGGTGCTCGTGGCCGGGAGTTCGGCGGTGCGGGTTGCGGATTGGGCGTCGGTCCGGAAGTAGGTGTAATCGCCCCCGGGCGTGAACGGGACGAACTGCGAGGCGCCCACGGCGCGGACACCGGGCAGGGCGGCGAGGCGGTGTGCGATCCGTTCGGTGAACACCACGCGTTGCTCGTGCGTGGCGAAGCGCTCCTTGGGCAGGGAGACGCGAACGGCCAGGGCTCCTCGAGGCTCGAACCCCGGATTCACCTTCTCCAACTCGGCAAAGGTGCGCATCAGGAGCCCCGCGCCGACGAGGAGCATCAGGGTAACCGCCACCTGGACGACGACCACGGTGCCGCGCCAGGTTCGGGAACGACGCGTGGCGCTTGCGCCTCGTCCGCCGCCCTTCAGCAGCTCGTTCACGTCCACGCGTGCCGTCTGGATCGCCGGGGCGAGCCCGAAGATCAGCCCCGTGAGCAGGCTGAGCGCGAGCGCGAAGGCCACCGTGCGGAGGTCGAAGGCCACCTCGCTCCGGCGCGGGAAGTCGTCGGGGGCGAGCGACGTGAGGACGCCGACGCCCCAATGCGCCACGAGGAGACCGAGCAGGCCCCCGAGCCCGGCGAGCACGATGGCTTCCACGAGGAGCTGACGAACGATGCGCCCTCGGCTCGCACCCAGCGCGGTGCGGGTGGCGATCTCCTTGGTGCGCGTGGTGGCGCGTGCGAGCAGGAGGTTCGCCACGTTGGTGCACGCAATGAGGAGCAGGAACGCGACCGCGCCCAGCAGGGAGATCAGAATGGCCCGGACGCCCTTCACGCGGAACTCCAGCATGGGAACGAGCTTCACGCCCCAGCCCTTGCTGTCCGGGTTTTGCTCGGCCATCTGCTCGGAGAGGCGCGCCACCTCGCGCTGGGCGCTCTCCAGGGAGGCGGACGGCCGGAGGCGGCCGAAGACGTCGGCGATGCGCGAGACATGATCGTGCGCCGCCCCTTCGGGCCAGACGAGCGGCGTGAACACTTCGCTGCGGTCGCCGGACTCGAAGGCCTCGGGCATCACGCCGATGACGCGGAACGCATGCTCATCGAGCTGGATGGTCTGCTCGAGGATGTCGGGCCGTCCGCCGAACCTGCGCTGCCAGAGCCCATGGCTGAGCACGACCACGCCGTCGTTGCCCCGAAGCGCGTCGTCGGCGGCAAAGCCGCGCCCTCGCTCGGGGGGTGTGCGCAGCGCCGTGAAGTAGTTGGGCGTCACGCCGAGGGTGCGAACGCGTATGGGTTCAGCGCTGCCCGTCAGACTTCGCGAGCCCGCGCGGACCGCCACCAGCTGTTCGAACTGCGTCGTCGCTTCTTGCCATTCGAAGTAATGCGCCGCCGATGGGCGGAACTCCGGAAAACGTGGCGGGTTCGTTTCTCGAATCACCACGAGGCGGTCGGACTCGGGGTAGGGCAGCGGGCGCAGGAGCACCCCACTGACGACCGAGAAGATCGCCACGCAGGCACCGATGCCGCCCGCGAGGGTCAGCAGAACGGCCAGGGTGAAGCCCGGGGCTTTGACCAATTGTCGAAATGCAAAGCGTAAATCGTGCATGGTGCCATTCATCGAACGTTGACCCGGTCCACACTGTCCCATCGTGCCATGTCACTCAGCACCACCTCGTCGCCTTCGCGGAGCCCTTCGCGCACCTCGATGGTGCTGACCGAGCTTCTCCCCAGGACGACGCGGATCCTTTCCGCTTGCCCGGCCGTCATCCGGAAGATCGTCGAAGGGCCGTCCGTCTCCGAGCCGGCGGGGCGCTCCACGAACAAGACGTCGTTCAGTCGTTCCAATTCGATGGTCCCCTCCACGTTGAGATCGGGGCGTGCGCCCTTCGGCAGATCGCCGTCGAGCGCGATCTCCACGGTCACCGTTCCCTGATGGGCCGCGGTGGCGATGTGCGCGACGTGGCCGGCCACGATGCCGTTGCGCGTGTCCACCTCGGCGTGCTGCCCGACGATCAAATCTTTCGCCTGCACCTCGGACACGCGGATTTCGGCTTTCAGCCGCTCGGGCTGCACCACCTTCGCGAGGACGGTGCCGGGGACGACCCATTGCCCGAGTTCGACAGGGATCTCCTGCAGCACGCCGCTCCCTCCGGCGCGCACGTGCATGGCGGCCACCTGCTGCTTTCGGAATGCGGCGACTTCGCGGCGGCGGCCGATTTGGTTCCGTTGTGCCGCAATTTCATCGCGAAGGCTCTGGGCCACGACGTCGATTTGTTCTTTCGCCATCTCGACGCGCGAGGTGAGCTCGGTGGCGCGCGCTTGCATCCGGTGGACGTCCAGCTCCGTGAAGACCTCGCCCGCGCCGTTCGTGTACGCATGGGCGCGGTGCTCGGCATCGATCCGCTCGGCGACGAGCGTGGCCAACGCCCCGCGCTCCTTGAGTTGCTGCGTGCGCAGTCGGCTGCTCATCTGGAGAAGGTCGGCCTCGGCGCTGGCCACTTCACGCTCCGCCTGGAGCGCCTGCAGCATCAGGTCGGCGTTGGTGAGCTCCATCAGCGGCGTGTCGGGTTGCACGGCCATCCCCGGCCGGCCGGAGATCCGCTCGACGCGACCGGCGGTCTCGGTGGTGATCCATTGCGTCTGCTCGGGCACGAGGCGACCATTGCCCTTCACGTGCCGCAGCATCGGCCCCCGCTTCACGGTGCCGAGCCACAACGCGGACCGGTCGAGGGTCGGCGCCGCCGCCTTGAGCCGGCCCACGGAGACCGTGACGAGCAGCACGATGACCAAGCCGAGAAGCGGAAGGAGCCATTGGCGGCGGGCCGCGCGTGGGACGCGAGGAATGTCCATCGAATCGCGTCCCCGAGCAACGCATGTGCCATCCGCGTTGGTACGCGGTTCTCGTATTGAGACGTCCGGTTATCCCGAACGGACCGTCCGCCCGCAGGACGGCGATTCCCACAGCCGGACGGTTGGGGCGCGACCAGAGAACGGGTGGCAATCGCTTCTTTATGGGCAGTGAACGTGGAGCTCATGCCGGAGTGGGGGAGGGGGGGGACAAACGGGGGCGTGATCGCGCGTTCCGCGCAACCTCAGACGTTCTTCTTCTGGCCTTCTCGCTGCCAGATAAAAATGAGGGGTAAGAGGTTCCGGTAGATGCGAGCAGTTTTTGCGCTGCTTCCCCAACGTGGATGTCGGCTACCGGTCCGCGCCCGCAGCGCCTCCCGTCACCGCTCTACGTGGTGTTCCCGCTGGCTGGACCCCCGTAGGGGTGGCTCCGCGCGTCAACGGGCACGTGGAGGGCTGTTGCCTCCCACTCGTACCTTGTGGCAACCCATCATTCAAATCCGCGACCTTGCGAGGGCGGCATCCGGAGCTCCGCACTCCAAGGTCTGACCCGCCGCATTGCCAACGCAGTGCCAATCCGCATCCCGTCGAAAAAGGCCTCGGACCCGTACCGCGCCCCTGTCCCGGACAGCCGTTCGCCTGTCCCGGACAGTCCCGGACACCCCGCCCCCCTCCCCGCCCGTGGCGGTGCGCGCCCCCACGCGGTCACGTTAACGCGTGCCGGCGAGCCGCGGACCTTCGCCGAGCCCGGAGCGCGTATCGCGGTGAACCTTTGCCGCGTACTGCTTTCTTGCAGGTGTCGGAGGCCTCTAACCGTCCACGTTCTCCACCGCGGACGGGGCGGGTGCGCCTTTGCCCGGGGGCGCGGCTTCGTCGCGGAGGTAACCGTGTTTGCGCGGATCGGGCATGGCCCACGATGCGAGGAGCGCGACGGCGGCGAGGACGGTGACATACCAAAAGTACCCTCGCTCGAGGCCGTGGGCTTTGAACCGCAGGGCCACATATTCGGCCGTCCCGCCAAATGCGGCATTGCCGATGGCGTACGAGAGGCCCACGGCCAGGGCGCGGATTTCGGGCGGGAACATTTCCGCTTTCACCAGCCCGCTGATCGATGTGTAGAAGCTTACCCCCGCCAGGGCGAGCAGTAGCAACGCGAATGCAGCCATCGGCGACTGCACTTGGCCGAGGGCGGTGAGCAGCGGCACGGTGCCCAAGGTGGTGAACACGCCGAAACAGAGCATCGATGCACGCCGGCCGATGCGGTCGGAGAGGGCACCGAACGCGGGCTGCATGAGCATGTAGCAAAAGAGAACGGCGGTCATGACTTGGCTCGCCGTCTCGCGCGCCAGGTGCGCCGTGTTGACCAGGTACTTCTGCATGTACGTGGAGTACGTGTAGAAGACCAGCGAGCCGCCCGCCGTGTACCCGAGCACGATGAGCAGCGCCCGCGGGTGTTGCAGCACCCCACGCAACGTGCCGGCCTTCTCGTCGTGGCGCGTTTCGGCGCTGCTCGTTTCCACCAGCGAGCGGCGCAGGAACAATGCGACCACGGCGCCGAGCGCACCGAGCACGAAGGGGATGCGCCAGCCCCAGGCCTTGAGCTCGTCGGCCGAAAGGAGCTGCTGGAGGATGACCAGCGCCAACACCGCGAGCAGCTGCCCGCCAATGAGGGTGACGTATTGGAACGACGCGTAGAACCCCCGTTTGCCGGCCACCGCCACCTCGCTCATGTAGGTGGCACTCGTGCCGTACTCGCCGCCCACCGACAGCCCTTGAATCAACCGGGCCACGAGCAAGAGCGCGGGTGCGAGCTTGCCGACGGTGGCGTAGGTCGGCAAACAGGCCACCATGAGGGAGCCGAAGCACATCATCAGGACCGACACCATCATCGAGGTGCGCCGCCCGAGTTTGTCGGCCAGGCGGCCGAACAACCACCCGCCAAGCGGCCGCATGAAGAAGCCCACGGCGAAAACGCCGGCCGTGTTGAGCAACTCGGTCGTCGGATCGCCCGAGGGAAAGAACGCGGAGGCGAAATAGATCGCCGTGAACGAATACGTGTAGAAGTCGAACCACTCGACCAAGTTGCCGGACGACGCGCCGATGATGGCCAGAACGGGGCTCTTCGGCGCGGTCCCTGTAGGAGCGGGATCGTGTCGCGCGGGGGCGTCGTGCATCTCCCCAGGTGCTCACGGTTCGCCGCCTCCGGCAAGGCGCTCGTCAATCCGGCAACGCGACGCCGACGGTGCACAACAGGCCACCGTCCACGGGCAGGCTGGTCCCCGTGACGAAGCTGGCGCGCTCGCTGGCCAGAAACGCGATCACCTCGGCCACTTCGGAGGGCCGCGCGATTCGTCCAAGCGGGTGCGCCGATCCCCATTGTGTGATCATCGCTTGCTCGCCTTGAGGAGAGCCGTCGCTGAATCGCCGGGCACTCGCACGAAGCATCGGTGTGTCGACCGATCCGGGGCAGACCGTGTTGGCGCGGACACCGTGCCGGGCCTCGTCGAGCGCCACCGTGCGGATGAACGCGTTGATCGCGCCTTTGGTCGCCGAGTAGGCGGCGACCGCGCTCTGGCATACGAACGCCTGCACCGACGAGACGGCCACGATGGCACCACGGCCGCTGGCCCGCAAGTGCGGGAGCGCGTGTTTGACCACGAGAAACGCCCCCGTGACGTTCACCGCGAAGGTGCGCTCCCAATCCGCGGCCGCGGTGTCGGCGGCCGTTCCATAGGTCTGCACACCTGCGGCCATGACCACGGCGTCCAACCTGCCGAAGCGTTCCACGGTGGCCGCGATCAGATCGGCGACCTCGGACTCCTGGGTCACGTCCGCGGTGCGGGCCAGGGCACGCGTCCCTGCCTTCCCCGCCAACTCCGCGGCGACCCGTTCCGTTTCCCGTGGGTCGATCCCGCACAGGGCGACCGACGCACCCCGGTCGAGCAGCAGATCCACGGTGGCCCGCCCGATGCCGCTCATTCCGCCGGAAACCAGAGCCACCTTGCCGTCGAACTCCGCCATGTCCGCATCGTGGAGGAGTGCGAGCTGAAGTGCAACTAAATGGTTGCGGCTCGGCGGGGCGGTTGCTACATCACGTGCAACCAAAAGGTTGCAGTAAACCAGAGGAGAAAACCATGAGTTCTCAAGAGCTGGCCGCCAGGGCCGAGATGCTGATTCGGAGCCCGGTGGCCAAGGTGTTCGAGGCCTTCGTCGATCCGGCCATCACCAGCAAAATCTGGTTCAGCCACGGGAGCGGCAAGCTCGAGGCGGGCAAGACGGTGCAGTGGGATTGGCAGTGGTACGACTTCTCGAGCACGGCCAAGGTCAAGGTGATCGAGCCCAACGAGCGAATCGTCGTCGAATGGTCCGGCTATGGTTACCCCACGGATGTCGAGTGGGTCTTTACCGCACGCCCGGACGGCACGACCTTCGTCCGCATCACCAATTCCGGATTCCGCGGCAGCCCCGCCGAGATAGCCAAATTGCTCGTGGACTCGACCGAGGGCTTTTCGTTCTTGCTGGCGGGCGCAAAAGCGCTTCTGGAGCACGGTGTGCAACTGAATCTCGTGCCCGATCGCTTCCCCGACGGCCTGCCCACGAGCAAACGGAGCTGAGGCACAACGCCCGCCGCGCGGGTTGCAGCGCACGGGCAATCGCGCGAAGGTAGGTCGGCTTGGAGGGGGCCCATGATCCTACTCGACCCGAAGCACCACAGTCGTTCGTACCACGATGCGCGTTCGAAGGAGGTGATGGTCGACACCATCGCGTTCTTCGAGAACAAGGGGAAGCAGAAGCTCCTGGACGATTACTATGCGCGTGTCTGGTATTCGGATTTTCTCGGTTTCGTCAAAGAGAAGAAGATCTTCGCCACCATGTGCACCCCCGCGGGGTACGGCGCACCCGACGCCCGCTGGGACACCTGGCGCATTTGCGAATTCGCCGAGATACTCGGATTCTACGGACTGCAGTATTGGTACACGTGGCAAGTTTCGGTGCTGGGGCTGGGCCCCATTTGGATGAGCACGAACGAACCGCTCAAGCGCCGTGCCGCCGCCATGCTCGAGGCGGGCGGGATTTTCGCCTTCGGGCTCTCGGAGAAGGAGCACGGCGCCGATATCTATTCCACCGACATGAACCTCACGCCGGCCGCGAATGGGCGCTACGTGGCGAATGGCCGCAAGTACTACATCGGCAATGCCAACCAGGCGGCCCTCGTGTCGACGTTCGGAAAGCTCGACACGGGGGACTACGTCTTCTTTGCCGCCGACTCCCAGCACAAGGCGTTCGAGTGCATTCGAAACGTCGTTTCCAGCCAGAACTACGTGGCCGAATACGCGCTCCACGATTACCCCGTCGGAGAGGACGATATTCTGGAAAAGGGCCAGGAGGCGTGGAACGCCGCGCTCAACACGGTCAACATCGGGAAATACAATCTCGGTTGGGCGTCCATCGGGATTTGCACGCACGCATTTTACGAGGCCATCGATCACGCGGCCCATCGCCGCCTGTATGGCATGCACGTGACCGACTTCCCGCACGTCAAACAGATGTTCGTGGACGCCTATGCCCGGCTCGTGGCCATGAAACTGTTCGCCTTGCGCGCGGCCGACTACATGCGTTCGGCGTCCGCCGAGGACCGACGCTACCTTTTGTACAATCCCATGGTGAAGATGAAGGTGACCACGCAGGGTGAAGCGGTCATCGACTTGCTCTGGGACGTGATCGCCGCCAAAGGCTTCGAGAAGAGTACCTATTTCGGCCAGGCGGCCATCGACATTCGCGCGCTACCGAAGCTGGAAGGTACGGTGCACGTGAACATTGCGCTGATCGTGAAGTTCATGCCCAGCTATTTCTTTTTCCCTGCCGAGCTTCCCGACGTTCCGCGGCGCGACCAGGCCGTCCACGACGATTTTCTGTTTCATCAAGGGCCGGCCAAGGGGCTGAGCAAAATTCGATTTCACGACTACACCCGCGCATTCGTCGGGTTCGAGCAGCCGAACGTGCGCCTCTTTGCCGAGCAGGCGTCGCTCTTCAAAGCGATGCTGGCGGCGGCACCCCCGAGCGAATCACAGCTCAAAGATGTCGATTTTCTACTAGCCGGAGGGGAACTCTTCGCGCTGGTCGTCTACGCCCAATTGATTCTGGAGAACGCGCGCCTCTACGCCATCGAGGGCGAACTGGTCGACCAGATCTTCGACTTCATGGTGCGCGACTTTTCGCGCCTCGCCCTGAATCTGTACAGTAAGCCGAGCAGCACGACCGAGCAGATGGAACACTGCACCAAGATGATTCGAAAGCCGATCCTGGACGACGCGCGCTACCGCAAGGTGTGGACCGAGCACGTGGACGCCCTGAAGGGCGTGTATCGAATGAACCCGTAGTCGATTGTCGATGCGAACCTACGACTACATCATCGTTGGGGCGGGGCCCGCCGGTTTGCAGCTGAGTTATTACCTGCAGCAGGCGGGCGCGGACTACGTGACGCTGGAACGCGAGACCGCACCGGGGAGTTTCTTTCGGGAATTTCCGCGCCATCGCACGTTGATTTCGCTCAACAAGGTGCACACGCGCAGCGCCGATCCCGAGATACGGCTGCGATGGGATTGGAATTCGCTGCTCCACGATTCGCCGGGATTGCGGTTCCCGGAATTCAGCCGCGATTACTTCCCGCGCGCCGACGATCTGGTGCGCTACCTCGCCGCGTTTCAGCGGTTTCACAAGCTCGCGGTGCGCTACGGCACGGCGGTGCAGCGACTCGAGCGCGAGGGGAGCGGCTTCCTCGTGCACACTGCCGACGGCCCCCTTCTAGGACGCTGCCTCATCGCGGCCATCGGCTGGGGCAAGCCGTTCGTTCCGGCCATTCGCGGCATCGAGCACGCTGTTGGTTACGAGACCATGACGACCGCCCCGTCCACGTATGCCGATCGGAGGGTGCTCATCATCGGCAAGGGAAACTCCGCGTTCGAGACGGCGAATGCCCTTCTCGGCGAAGCGTCGATGATCCATCTCGCCAGCCCGCGACCGCTGCGTCTGGCGTGGAACACCAAGCACCCGGGGGATGTGCGTGGCCAGTTCGGGGCGTTCCTGGACAGCTATCAGTTCAAGACGTTGCACTCGGTCCTCGATTGCACCATCGACGAGATACGCCGGTTCGGCGACCATTTCGAGGCGGACATCACCTACACCCATGCCGACGGCGAGCGCGCGACGCTTGCCTACGACGTGGTGATCCGCTGCACGGGCTTCCGGATGAACACATCCATCTTCGCCCCGGAGTGCACCCCGGAGCTGGTGCACGGCGGGAGGTTGCCGGCGGTCCGCACGGATTGGCAGTCGACCAACGTCGACGGCCTCTACTTCGCCGGCACCATGGCCCAAGCCCGCGACTTCAAGCGCGCTTCGTCGGCCTTCATCGACGGATTCCGCTACAACCTGCGCACGCTCACCTCCCTGCTGCGCGAGCGCTACGAGGGCGCCCCGCTGACCTACGACCAGGTGCCGGCCGCGTCCGAGAGACTCACCTCGCACGTGCTGGACCGAGTGAACTGGAGCTCCGCGCTGTGGACACAGTTCGAATACCTCTGCGACGCGCTGGTGCTCGACGAGGCAACGGGGCAGATGCGATGTTATGCCGACTTGCCCGAGGACTATGCCGTGTCCCGCTTCGCGCACGCGCCGCATCTGTACACGGTCACCTTGCGATGGGGGCGCCGTGCGTATGGCGATGTTTTCGCCATCGAGCGGCATCCGACCCCAGAGCGTGCCCAGGAGAGTGCCTTCATCCACCCGGTGGTCCGGCGCTATCGACGCGGTGAGCTCACGGCCGAGTGCCACTTGCTGGAAGATCTGCTCGCCGAATGGCGGCGCCCTGACCGGCACGTCGCGCCTCTGCGCGACTTCTTCCACCGCGAGCTCGGGAGCTAAAGGCTTTTTGCTTGGCCCCGACTCTCCGGTGCGGTGCGGGCGATCAAATCGTCCACCACGTCGATGAGCCGGCCGGAGCGCGCGGCCATCCGCCGTTGTCGCGTGGCGCCGTCGCCACCCTCGATCACGCGGCGCAGCCAGCCCGCAACGCGGTCGAGATCTCCGTGCTCTGCCAGGAAGGGCCGAGCCACCTGGAGCATGCCCTGCGCGAGCGTCGCGGCGGGGACCAGGTGTCCGGTGGAGAGCTCGACGCCGTGGCCTGCCATCCCATCGCGGGCGGCGCGCCAGTAGGCGACGCGCATCATTTCGGGCGGGATGATCGGTCCGCGCTCGCCCGCGTCCACGGCTGGGAGAGAGGCCAGCACGAGGGCCCGAACCAAGGCGGCGAACAGGGCGGATTCCTCGGCGGTGATCGGCACGTCGGAGACGCGGAGTTCGAGCGTCGGCAGGTGCACCGACGGGCGGATGTCCCAGAAGATCGTGCCCGCGTCGACCAAGGCGCCCGTCTCCTGCAGCGTGGCGATGATCGCGTCGTAGTGCTTCGCCGAGGTGAAATACGGAGGCGGACCGGCCACCGGCCATCGGTGCCAGGTCATCGTGCGCCAGCTGGCGTACCCGGTATCGTGCTCGGCCCAGTACGGCGAGTTGGCCGTGAGCGCGATCAGCCGCGGAAGGTAGGGCCGCAGGTGGTTGCTCACCATCAAGGCTCGCTCGCGATCGGGTAGCTCCACGTGCACCTGCACGGCGCAGATGCTCGCTTCGTCGTGCAGCCCCCGAAAGGTGGCATCGCCGCGGGCTTGCCGGGCTCCCTCGGTGAGAGGTGGTGAAACGACGTTTCCGAGCACCGGCGAACCCGAGGCTACGATCCGCAGTCCGGCATGGGCGGCCGAGGTCGCAAGCACGGCGCGCGCCTCGGCCAATTGCGTGTAGAGCTCCTCGAGAGTGCGGCACGGATCGGTCCGACTCTCCACTTGGAACTTCGTAATCTCCCCGCCAACGCGAGCGCCGAGCCGATCCCGTGCCTGCCGCAGTGCCGCCTCGGATCCGGGCACGACCGCCCGGGTTTCCGGATCCACGACCAGGAACTCTTCCTCCACCCCGAAGCGGGGGCCATCGCCGCCCACGTCCGAACTCACACGCCGAGCTCCTTCGCAGCCAGGGCCGTGCCGCGAACGCGCGCCGTGATCTTGGCAAATGCGAGCTCACGCGACGTGGACACGTCGTCGCCGAATGGCGCGAAGCCGCAGTCGTCGCACGTACCGAGCTGATTGACCGGGATGTGGCGCGCCGCCGCCAGCACGCGATCGCGCACCTCCTCGGGGGACTCGACGCGGGGATCGATCGGATCGGTCACCCCGACGAAGACCCGGGCCCCCGGTGGCAGGTGCTGGGCCACCAGTTGGAGCACACGATTGGGATCGGCCTCGCTGGCGAGCTGCAGGTAGAAGCGTCCCACGCGGTGCTGGAACAACCGCGGCAACAGCTCCGCGTAATCGACGTCGAGGCTGTGGGTCGAGTCGTGGTCACCGCCCGGACACGTGTGCACACCGATGCGCGCACGCTCCGCTTCGGTGAACTTCCCCAGCACCTCGTTGTTGATCGCCACGAAATCCTCGAGCAACTGGCCCGAGGGATCCAACTTGAGCGATAGACGCCCCTCGGTGAAGTCGATCTGCACACTGTCCGCGCCCGCGGCGAGGCAACGGCGGATGTCCGTCTCCGCCTCGCGGACGACATCGCCTAGAAATTTCTCGCGCGAGTAATCGGCGATGCCCTCGGCGGGGTACAGCAGACTGATCGCCGACGGCGAGATCACCGCTTGCTTGACCGGCAGCTTGGTGTGCTTGCGTGCGCGGGCGAGGTATCCGTCGGCGTACACTCGATAACGGAACGGTCCGCGCGCGATCTGCGGCAATTGGCGCTGATGCCCGTCCGCGAATGGGATGGTGATTCCGCCGTCCGACAAGCCCGCAAGTCCCGCGATCGGATAGGTCACGAAACTCGGTTTGCACTGCTCTCCATCGGTGAGGACCAGCGAGCCGGTCTTCTCGAAACCGCGGAGGGTGTCGCGCACGGCTTCGTCGAACAACGGTTCGAGGACGTCGGCGGGGGACTTCTTCTGGACCGCATCGATCAAACGCTGCGGTCGCGGAATACTTCCGATTGGTTCGGTGGGAATGGCCATGGCGCGGATGCTAGAAGCGCCGTCGGATGGGCGACAAGCGCCGTATCCGGCTTAGTCGTAATAAAGAATTTTGCTCATCCGGTTTTCTTTCATCGAATTCAGCTCGAGCGTCGCCCAGAATCAAATTGGAATACGCGGGCATCTCATCGACATCACCGAGCCCACCGGGCTCTCTTTCACGCGGGTTTTACGGGCCCACTTCATGACCTTCAAGGCAACCTTTCTTTTCTTGGCGGCGGCGGGGATGGTCCTGGGAGCCGCCCCGAGCGCGCATGGCTTCTGTCGCACGATGACCGGCCGGGAACCCGGTGACTCGGACCAAACGAATCGATGCTCGAGCTGGAAGGAGCAGGAGCAGAACGCCTGCTGCCCTTACGGCAAACCGCTTTTCTGGCGAAACGCCTGTGTCGGATTCAGCCTGCAGAAGAACGCGAGCCGGCAAGTCTCCCTGAGCGACGCGGAACGCGTGTTCAAGCGCGCGTTCGGGACGTGGACGGCCACCACGTGCTCGCTGAACGGGACGCCGGTGGGGCGGGTGAGCATGGACGTGAGCTACCTGGGGGCCGTCGAGTGCAACAAGGTCGAGTTCAACGACGATGCCCCCAACCAGAACGTCATCATCTTTCGCGATTCGGGGTGGACCCATCTCGATCCGAGCGCCACCCTCGGGCTCACGACGGTGCGCTACGACACGGACACCGGGGAGATTTCGGGCGCCGACATGGAAATCAATGGCGCGCAGTCAAAGCCGCTTTCGGTCAGCGACGCTCCGCCCGCCGGCGCGGTCGACCTTCTCAGCATCGCCACGCACGAAGCAGGGCACTTCCTCGGCTTTGCGCACTCGACGGTGGCCGACGCCACGATGTACGCGACGTACTTCGGTGTCGGGATGCGCGACCTTTCGCCCGACGACTCCACGGGCATCTGCAACGTGTACAAGCCCGACCAAAACCACGGCACCGGCGATGGCCTCGTGCGTGCCAGCACGTGCGATCCCACGCCCGCGCACGGCTACATGACCACGTGTGCCGACAACTTATCCATCGAGGGCGGGGGCTGCGCGGTGCCTCCTTCCCGTTCGGACAGTTCGGTGCTCACGGCCGTGTGGAGCGTGTTGAGCGCGCTCAGCCTTCTTCTCCTGCGGCGCCTTCGAACCGCGCGCGCGGTTCGAAGGGACATCGACGGCCGCTGAGCTTCCAGAAGCCCTCGCGCGGCAAAGAGACCGCGATGCAGAAGCGTTTCCGTGCGAGAGTGGAGCTCAGGGAGAGAGCTCATGAAAGAGACGCCGTTTCGTTCCATCGACCCGACAAGCGGAGAAGTACTGGGAACCTTTCCCCTCGCGGGCGCCGCGGAGATCGAGCAGATTCTCGGACGGGCCGACCATGCTCAAGGGCAATGGGCGCAGCGTTCGGTGCGCGAGCGGGCCGACGGCGTTCGCAGCGTGGCGGCCTTGCTCAAGGCCCGCTCGGGCGACTTGGCCAAGCATGCGGCGCGCGAAATGGGAAAGCCCCTCGCGGAAGGTGTCGCCGAGGCGATGAAGTGCGCGCTCGCCTGTGAGTACTACGCCTCGCAAGCGGAAGCGTTTCTCGCGCCACGCATCGTCGAGAGCGACGCGTCCCGAAGCGCGGTCCACTACGAGCCGCTGGGCGTGCTGCTCGCGATCATGCCCTGGAATTTCCCCTACTGGCAGGCTGTGCGCCTCGCCTCGGGCGCGCTCATGGCTGGCAATGGGCTGGTGATCAAACATGCGCCGAGCGTCCCGCAATGCGCGCTGGCGCTGGAGGCGGTGTTCCGCGATGCGGACCTGCCCGCCGGGCTGGTGCAGAACCTGTTCGCGGACATCGATCAGCTGCCGGGGATCTTGAACGATCGCCGCATCGCCGCGGGCACCCTCACGGGAAGCACGCGCGCGGGCCGGTCCTTTGCGGCGGCGGCGGGGCAGGCGCTCAAGCCGGTGGTGCTCGAGCTCGGGGGCAACGGCGCCTTCGTCGTCCTCGGCGACGCCAACCTGGAGGAGGCGGCGCAGGTGGGCGTGAAGTCCCGGACGATGAACGCCGGGCAGACGTGCATTTCGGCGACGCGGTTCATCGTCGTCGACAGCGCATACGATCGGTTCGTCGCGTTGCTTCGCGAGAACATGGGCAAGCTGCGCCTGGGCAATCCGATGGCGGAGACCACGGATCTCGGGCCGATGGTGAGCCGCGCGCAGCGCGAGCGGCTGCACCAGCAGGTGGAGGCGGCGGTGGCCTCGGGCGGCCGGCTGCTCCTCGGGGGCGCGGTGCCGGATGGAGCGGGCGCGTACTACCCCCCGACCCTGATCGCGGACGTGCCGCCCAACGCCGCGGCATTCCGGGAAGAGCTCTTTGGCCCCGTGGCCATCGTCACGCGCGTGAAGGACACGGCGGCGGCCGTCGAGGCGGCGAACGACACCGTCTACGGTCTTTCGGCCGCGGTGTGGGGCGGCAATGCCAAGGAGCTCGACGGCGTTGCCGCGCAGCTTCGGGTCGGCGCCGTCTTCGTCAATGGCATGGTCAAGAGCGATCCGCGGCTTCCGTTCGGCGGCATCAAGGACTCCGGGTTCGGCCGCGAGCTGGGCATCGAGGGCGTTCGCTCCTTCACCAACGCGAAATCGGTCTGGATCCGCTGACGTCAGTTGCAGGTCCCAGATTCGTCGTTGTACCGAATCTGGGTCGTGCCTGAGAACCCGTGCGCACGAAGCTGCGCGTCGAGGTTCTGCGCCTGGCACTGGGGAAGCAACGAATTGGCCCAGACCGTAAAGTAGTCGCCCCCGACCGTCGTGAGCTGTGCCAGCGCCGTCATGCTGCGCAGCTTCTTGTTGTATCCGATGTTGAAATTGCCGCCGACGGTCGTGAGCTGCGCGAGCGCGGTGATGCTGGCGAGGTTGGCGTTGTCTTCGATGGTGAGCCCACCACCCACGGACTGCAGGGCATCGAGCCCGGTCAAGTCGGTGAGGGCATCGCAGTGCCGAACGCTCAGATAACCGCCCAAGGTGGTCACGGAGCTCAGTGGCGCAAGGCTGGTGAGCGACGGCGCATACAGGGAAAGATTGCCCCCGATCTGGCTCAACGAATGCAGCTCGTCGATGGATGTCAGGGCGGAGCTGCTGATGCTCAGATTGCCGTTCACCTCGCGGAGCGACGTGAACGTGTCGAGCCTGGTCAAATGGTTGGCCGCATAGAAATCCAACGACACATCACCGTTCACCGTCTCCAAAGATTCGAAGGCTCCCAGCGACGTGAGGGCATCGTTTTTCTCGACCATCACGAATTGGACCGACTTCAGGCCGTGCAGCGCGTTGAGTTGCGTCAACTTGGGATTCTCGCGAACGTTGACGACCTCCATCTGGGTCGATGCGTTCAAACTGCCAATCTCGGTCAGTTCTTTGTTGCCGGAGATCCATATTCCAGCCTCCGACACGAGCGCATCGAGGCCGTGCAGATTCGGAAGGTCGTCGTTGTCGGTGACGTTCAAGGCGCGCACCTTGGACAGATTTTCGAGCCCCGTGAGGGAGGTCAGCGCGGTGTTCTCGAGGGTGAGGTGGCCGGTCATCGTCGTGAGATGCTCGAGGCCGCGAAGATCCCGCAGGAGGAAGGATCGTGCGATGGTGAGGTGCCCTGCCGAGGTCAGGTTCCGCAGGCCTTCGAGCGTCGACAACGATACCTGGTCGAGGGTCACGGCCCCGGCGGTCTCGACACCCCCGAGGTCCAGCGTCCGGAGGGAGAGGCACCGCCATAGATAGACGGAGCCGCGGATCGCCGTGACCCGGGGGAAGGACACGCGCTGCAATCGCGTGTCTCGGAGGCGCAACTCGCCCAGCGTGCTCACGTTGTCGAACGCGGAAAAGTCGCGGAACGTGCCCAGATCGTCCGAGTCCCCCTCGATCCACACGTAACCTCGAACGGTGGTCAGGGCCGGAAGCTTGTCGAAGGCCGACAATCGAGGCGTATGTTCGAGGATGAAGTTGTTCTGGATTTCTTCGAGCGCCTGGAATCCCCCGATGTGCTCGAGCTTCCGTTCTCCGGAGATCTTAAGTCCACCGACCTTGGTGAGATGGCTGGGGCCGATCCATTCGACGACGGCATTGTTCTGGATGGTGAGGGCGCCCCCCACGGTCTCGAGAGCGTCCAAACCGTGCAGCGACGTGAGCAACGTGTTTCCGTCGACGATCAGATCCCCGCCGACGGCCCGGAGCGCCGCGAGCGGCCCCAGATCGTCCACCGCGCTGCCGCCGCGGATGGTGAGGGAGCCCGAGATCTCGTTGCAGCCCGCGAGGGGCGCAAAATCCGACGCTTGGGTCACGGTAAAGCTGCCGGTGCACAGCGTTCCGGCGCTGAGCATCCCACCGCTCACGCCATCGAGCTTTGACTCTTCGGCCGAGCCCGCGCATGCCGTGAGGCTTGCGAGGATCATGAGCCCCGCGGTTGCCGGAAGACGCACACTTGCTTTTCGTACATGAGAAATCATGTTTCTCTCTCTCCACCGGGGCCAGAAGGCGGCCCCCTTCTTCGATTGGGAGAAGCGCGAGGCTTCCGTCACGCGAATCGCTTCTGGCGCACATCGCACCGGTTGGCGTGGCACGCACTCGTTCGAGATCCGCGCACGCGCGCTTCGTTCTTCGAGAGCAACAGTCTGGTGTCGGCACGGATCTCCCGCCCATGGGTGGGCAGCGCTACATCCGCGCTTTCACCCGTACGGAGCCATGGCATGAATCGCTTTTGCGCGCGTTTTACCTATTCCTCACTCATCTTCTCGCTCGCCGTCCTCGCGGCGTGCAGCTCGAACGGCACGGCACCCGAGCCAGGCATTCCCGCGGCGAGCGTCGAGGCGCTGCGCGACGGGGCTGCGGCCTGGCGGTTCCTCGAGAGCACCCTGACCGAGAGGCCGCCGCTCGCCTCGCTGACGAGCTTTCGCTACGAGGCGACGGGCTCGCGGTACTTCCCGACCGAAGCCCTTTTGCCGGGTAAGAATCCGCTCCACGTCAACGACTTCACGGCCAAGGGTCAGTGGGATGTCACGGGCGACCGAAGCCGGCTCGATGTTTCCCGCCAGCTCACCGCGCTCGGTGCCATGCCCCCGCAGGCCTTTTCCTTGACCCTCGTCGGTCCGCTCGGACGCATCGACGGCAACGAAGGCGTCGGCCAGCCCCCCGGCCATTTGCCCTCCGACGGTGCGGCGGCGGCACGTCGCGAGCAACGGCTTCTGCATCCGCACCTTCTCGTCCGCGACGCCCAGCGCGAGGGAAGAACGGTGAAGCTGCGCGGGGCGTCGATCGAGCACGGCGAGCTGTTCGTCGATCTCGCGCTCGACGATGCGGTGCATCCCCTGTCGTTCCACATTCGATGGCGCGATCGCGAGCTCGTTTCCTTGAGGACCAAAGAGAACAACCACCTGACGCGGGACATCGGCCTGGAGATCACCTTCGCGGGGTGGAAGACCGTTGGCGGATTCCGCATCCCCGCCGAAGTGCGTTTGCTCGAGGACGGCGCGATCGTCTACCAGGAAACGCGGACGAAGCTCGAAACCAATGTCGAGTTTCCGGCCGCGCTCTTCGACCTGCCGGGGACTCCGCCCGTGCACGATCCTGCGGCGGCCGAGCGTGCCCTTCGCAGCCACCAGACGCATCAGCAGTATGCCTCGTTCGGATTTCGCAACGAAGGGGACGGTGTGCAAGAGGAGATTGGCTCCGTCCCCCTCGCGGCCGGCGTCGAGCTGCTCACCGGCACCACGCACAACACGATGCTCATCGAGCGCTCGAACGGCATCGTTCTCGCCGAGGCACCCCTCTACGAGGCGCGCAGCGAGGCTCTCCTTCGGTACGTGCACGCGAAATACCCCGGAAAACCCATTACCCATGTGATTGCCACCCATTGGCATGAAGATCACGCGGGAGGGCTGCGCCGCTTTGCGGCACTCGGCGCCACCATCGTGGTCTCGCAGCTCACGCGCGACTTCTTCGAGCGCGTCTTCGCGGCCCCGTCGACCATCGTGCCCGATGCCATGAGCTCGGCCCCCGTTCGGGCGAAGTTCCTGACGGTTCCTCCGAATGCACCCCTGGCGCTACCCGATGCCCGGTTCCCGCTGGTGCTCTACCCGATTGCCAATACCCACGCGGCCGACATGATCGCGGTGCATCTGCCCAAGGAGCGTCTCCTTTTCGAAGCGGATCTCTTTAGCCCGCCCTATCCGCCATACAAGACTTCCTGGACGCGCGAGCTCTACGACGCCATCGTTCGGCAGCGCATCGACGTGGGGACGCTTGCCGGCGTTCACGGCCGGACGGGCACCTTCGACGATTTGAAAACGGCCTTGGGGATTCCCTGAGCAAATCGGCGCGCGAGAAAATCGATGAAGGCGCGTACCCGTGGGGGCAAACCCGTTCGGTGGGCCACGAGGGCATGGATGCCGACGGGGCTGGCCGGCCAATCATCGAGCACGGTGCGCAGGCGCCCTCCGGCGAGGTCGTGCGCGATCATGAACGACGGCGCGACGGCGAGTCCGAGACCCGCACGCGCTGCCCGGCAGAGCACCGTGCCGTCGGTCGTGACGAAGTTGCCGCGCACCGGCACGACCACGGCACCTCGGGGGCCGCGAAAGCGCCACTCGGCCGTGCGCGCCACCACGTCGTAGTGCAGGCAATTGTGTTGCAGAAGCTCGTCGGGCGACGTGGGTTCACCCGCCCGCGCGAGGTACTCGGGGGAGCCGCACACCACGAGCCGATCGCTCGCGAGCTTGCGGGCGTAGAGATCCGAGTCGCGCAGTTGCCCGATGCGCACCACCACGTCGAAACCGTCTTCGACCACGTCGACGGTGCGGTTGTCCGTCGAAAGGTGCAGCTCCACCTCCGGATACGCCGCGAGGAACGCGGCGACGGCGTCGGCCAGGTGCATCTGCGCAAACGTCACCGGGGCATTGACCCGCAGCACCCCTTGCACGCGCTTCGTGCTTTGACCGATGGACTGCGTCGCCGCCGTGGCCGCGGCCACCAAGGCCGCGGCGTGCTCGTACACGCGCAGCCCCTCGTCCGTCACCGAGAGCGTGCGCGTCGAACGGCGCAAGAGACGCACCCCCAGCGCCTTCTCGAGCCGCGCAACCCGCCGGCTCACCACCGACTTGGCAAGGCCCGCCTCCGCGGCGGCCGCTGAGAACGAGCGGTGATGGACGACCCTCGCAAAGAGGGCCAGCGAGGGCAATTCGTCGACGGCGATCATTTCATTGTTCCTATAGAGCAACAATGTGGTGTCCGCGCGGGACTGCCGCAAGCAGGAAATAGAGGCTACATGCCAGGGGACTCTCACAAAGGACTCGACATCAAATGCCCTTTACGCAGTATTCTTTTCCCATGGCGGTGCTCGCCGTTGCCTTCCTGGCATGCTCCGATTCCGACGCGGAATCGCCCACATCGCCCGATCCGGTCGTCTACCACTCCATCCATACGGAGAGCGGCACACCGTGCGAGGGCCTACCTGGATGCGAAGGGTGGGTCACCCGGGGCGATCCCAAAACCGGTGCTGCCGAAACGCTGTTTCGTTTCAAAGCAGGTACCCCTTTCGACCGACACTGGCACACGAGTCCCGAACACGTGGTGGGCGTCTCGGGAACCATGATTTGGAATGTCGAGGGGAGCGGCGCCCACCAGGTTGGCGCCGGCGATTACCTCTATTACCCGAGCCGCGCCATCCACTGGGGTCAATGCGCCGCCGGTGCCGACTGCGTGTTCTTCGTCTACGACGACAAGGCCTACGACATTCACGCGGCCGAGTAAGGCCCCCCGTTCACGGGTTCGCGTTGGGCGACAGGCAACAGTCGTCGCCGTCGCAGTTGTCCAAGGCGAGAATGACCGGGCGGGCGCGCTCGGGGCTCGCGTTCGGCGGGTGCGGTGCCGACGTTTCCTGCGCCAAGAGCTCCGCGGTACAGGAGGACAAGAAGTGCGGGAAGATGGGTTGCGCCGTCGCGACCGGGCAGCTGTTGTTCTCGGGCTTGCGGTTCTCGACTTCGATGCAAGCGTGAATCTTTTTGACGGTGCCCGCGGGGAGCTTCAGCGCCGCGAGATCGAGGCGCTTCCAGATGCGACCCATGTCCGACTTGCCTTTGGCGACGGGGGGGAGCTTCGCGCAGCCGTACGTCGCCGTTTCATCGGCGTCGCTGAGGCAACGCATCACGCTCGCTTCGTACGCGCACAAGGCGTTGCCCTTGGGGCAGCCGCAGGTATCGTCGATGAAGGTCCACTTGGCGGGTTCGCTCGCCCCATAGATGCACTGTTCACCGCGGGGAGACGCGGTTTTCGGCGGCGGGGTGGGCGCGCAGCCCGCGTAGCCAACGGCGACGAGTGAAAGGACCATGAGCGCGCGCGGGGTTCTCGAGACGAGCATGTGCAAGGGTTAGCACGCTCCTAGTTGGAGCGGTTCGTGGCGGAGCGGACATGGTGAAGCAAGTCCTCGACGCGCCCGTAGAGAAGGCTGCTCGAAATCACGCGAAGCTCCGCGCGCTCGCGCAGGATGAGCGTGGGGACGCCGTGCGCGGCGACCGCGCGAAGAAGCTTCCGGCCCTCGACCATGCGCGCGATGGCCGCATCCAGGAGATCCGGCGCCCGCATCGCCACGCCCGCGGCCGCCACGCCGAGCCCGACCTCGTGCAGGATCTCAGCGAGCACATCGTAATTGGTCACATCCCTTCCGCCGACGTAGCGCGCGGACTGGATGGCCTCGAGCGCCGCGAGCTCGCCCTCGGGCGCCGTTTGCCGAACGGCCGTCAACGCCATGACCGCAGGCCCCGAGTCGAGCGACGAGCTGCGATCGGCCAAAACGCGTTCGCGGTAGCGGACCGAGAAGACCTGCTCGGTCAGCGCGGCAATCCGCTGATCGTTCGCCCACGCGTGCTCGGCGAAATGGTCATCCATCGGCCGTACGCCCGAGCCCGCGAACAATCCGGAGGGGGCGAGGTCCATCGTCACCCCCGCCTCCTGGGCCAAACGCCGCAGGGACGGCGTCGCGCCGTAGCACCATCCGCAGAGGGGGTCGTAAATGAGCGTCAGCCGCAGGGGCGGGCGCGTTCCGTTCTTCATGGTCGGTACTTGTTAGCGACCACCCCCTGTTTGCAGTAGGCACCGAGTTCATACAGACTGTTTGCCAAAGGCAAACAATGCGCACGGCCTCCCGCGATCCGTTGAATTTGAACCGACTCGCGTATTTCGCCTACGTGGTCGAAGCAAGCTCGTTCACCCGCGCGGCCGAGCGCCTCGGGATCACGAAGGCGGTGGTGAGCCAGCAGGTTGCCAGGCTGGAGCGGGAGGTGGGGACGACGCTCCTCGTGCGCACCACCCGCAAGGTCGTTCCCACCGAGGCGGGGCGGGCTCTTCATGCTCGGTGCACGGTGATCTTGCGCGAATCAGCGGAAGCTTTCGACGAGCTCGCCCAGGGGGTCGCGGAGCCGCGCGGGAAGCTCCGGGTGACCGCGCCCTTCGACTACGGCACGTCGGTGGTCGCTCCCGTCGCGGCGGAGTTCACCCGCACCTATCCGCACTGCGACGTGGAGTTGATGCTCGGCGATCGCCTGGTGGACGTTCAGACCGTCGATCTGGCGATTCGCGTGGGATGGCCCCGCGATTCGAGCCACGTCATGCGCCGGATCGGGACCATGGAGCAATACTTGGTGTGCACGCCCAAGACGGCCATGCTGCTCGGGCGCGGGAGCGAGCCGGAAGATATCGGCTTGCTGCCCTTCGTCGCGAACGGATCGCTGCCCGAGCCGAATGTGTGGCGCTTCACACACCCCGAGCACGGACGGCGCACGGTGCGGACGCGTGCGCGCATCACGGTCGATGCCACGCCGGCGGCGCACGTGGCCGTGCTCGCGGGCGCAGGGACCACGGTCCTTCCGGACTACCTGGTCAGCGCCGATCTGGCCGCCGGGCGGCTCGTACGGGTGCTTCCGGATTGGAAGCTGCGAAGCGGCGGCATCCACGCGCTGTTTCCCCCGACGCGCTTTCGTTCGCCCAAGGTAAGCCGCTTTTTCGAATCGATGGTCCGCGCGGAGAAACGGATTCGAGCACAAGGAATCACGTGAAGCCGACGCTCTCGAACCAGATCCCCGCTTGCGGATGCTCCAGCGCGCGCCGCACGTAGGGAATGACGTTTTCCGGCAGTCGATGGATCGGGTACCACGCCAATTCATCGCACTTGTGAGGCTCGCCGTTGCGCACGTCCCCCGTCCACCGCGCCACCCGAACGAAAAAGTCGATGCGCTCGTCCGTCGATTTGCGGTGCATCACACCGATCACCCGTACGTCCGCCGGTTCGACGACGATGCTACATTCTTCTCGCGCTTCGCGAATCGCCGCCGTGACGACCTCCTCGTCCCCGTCCAGATGTCCCGCGGGGACACTGTAATGGCCATCCTCGTAGCCCGTTTGGAAGCGGCGGAGCAACAGGACCTCGTCTCCGCGGGTGAGAATCAGGTGGACGGCCACGGGCATCGTGATGCGATTCGACAAGTTCGCCTCCGTGAAAACGTAGGTTATCCCAATGGGTGAAGGCGCGCGATCGGTAGCGCGAAGTTCGGTGCGCACTCGGCGCGTAGGGAAACAACGCGAACCCACCGAGTGCCAAGGCTTTTTTTTTGTTTTCAGTTGGCTTCGCGAGCCAAGTGAAAACCCAAACCAGCCTCGGTGCGCGGTGGGACTTGTGCCGTATCCCTCCCCGCCTCCCCCCTCCCTGTTCAATCTTCTGGGAGCGGCATTCGCGCATCGATCATCCCGTGGCTTAGGTGGAATGCGCCGGGCCCGGCGATTGCTGCATGCATGACCGCAGCCATGAAGACCGAACTCGCCGTTGTCTTTAGCCCGGTAGGCGGAGGCCACAAATCCGCCGCCCTGGCCTTGGCCGATGCCGCGCGCGCCCGCGGCATCTCCGTCGAGGTGTTGAGCCTGTTCGACTTCGCCCCCCGCGCCGTTGGAGACGCGTATTTGCAGGCACACCTCACGGGGCAAAATTCCCTCCCTTGCCTCTACGGTGCAGCCTATTTCGCGGCGAATCAGCGCGGAGGATGCTTCGAACCGTTGCGCCACACGTTGGATCGTATTGCCTTTGGCGCATTGATTCGCGCCATCGACGCACTGGCGCCGCGCGCGATGGTGGCGACGCATCATCTGCCCTTGGTCGTGCTCGGGCACGCGCGGCGGCGGGGGCGTTTGACCATGCCGCTCTTCGGCGTGGTGACCGACTACACATCGCACGCATGCTGGGCCGAGGAGGGCGTCGATGGCTTTGCCGTCGCATGCCCGGAGGCCGCCCACGAGCTCGAGGGCCACGGCATCCATCACGATCGCATTGCGGTGACCGGCATTCCGGTGCGCGCGGCCTTCGAGCGCATCGAGCCCCTGCGGGAGCCCGAGCGCGGGGAGCCGCTCCGCGTTCTGGTCACCAGCGGCGGCTTCGGCGTGGGCCCCCTGCGCCGGATCGTGCGCTCCTTCGACGGAATGCGCGACGTTCACCTTACCGTGGTCTGTGGATCCTCGGCGCACGTGCGCGACGCGATTTCGCGCGACGTTTCCCGCATGCACCTGAATGCCGAGGTCGTGGGGTTCGAAAACGATATGTCGCGCCGCGTGCAAGAGGCGCATATCGTCGTTGGCAAAGCGGGAGGCCTTACGGTGTCCGAGACGCTCGCCGCGGGCAGGCCCATGATCGTCGTCAATGCCATTCCGGGAAACGAGAAATTGAACGAGGCCTATGTCTGTCGCGGGGGCGCCGGGATCTGCGCGCCACCCCATCGCGTGGGCGAGCGGCTGCGCGAGCTTCACCGGCGCGGCGTCATCGCGGAAATGGGGGCCAATGGCCGGGCTCTGGTGCGTGCGGGGGCCGCCGAGCGAATTGCCCGTCTCGCGTGCGCCGCCGCGTAGAAATTAGAAGCTGCCGCCCAGTCCGAGGCCCATGCCGGTGTTGGTCGCGATTGGGCGCAATTCCATTTTGAATCCGAGATCGTTGCGGACCAGAACGGTTTTGGGCGATGCAATGCCGCTGATCAGCATCGCAAGGCCGCCCGTTTGCACGATGCCGTCGAGGACGCAGAAGAAGGTTCCGGTCGACGAATCCGTCTGGGCCGCCTGGATGAACGGTCCCACTGCGGGGAGGAAGAGTGCGGACGTGCTCTTCCTCTCGTCGGTATCCTGGCTGATCGAGGCGGCCATCAAGGAAAAGACATAGAAGACGCCGAAAGGCACGGCGCCGCCAATGATCAGTCCACGGCGAACCCTCGTCTCCGTGTGATAGCCATTCGGGATCGGCTGACCCTCCTCCCAGTCGTCCAGGATGCGAGGCCCGCTCAGCGCGACCGTGGTCGGGATACCCCCCGTTTCCGGATGAAGCTGCACGATGATGGGGTTGCTCATGGTCCCCGCCGGTGCGGGGGACGGCTGGCCCACGCCCCCCTCGGCCCGGGCCGTGCGCGACGCGGCCCCGATGCACGACAGCACGAGCACCGCACGTGCCAGGTTCGCGAGGGTGTGACGAAAGAAGGCCTTCTTTTTGCCCGCTGCAATCATGAGTTGGTGGTACCGCGCGGCGGGCAGGGGCGACAAATGACACCTCCTGACGCGTGCTCGCGCCGGTGCCTTCGCGGCCCCCCTTTACTTTGCCGATGACGCGCTAGTCGACGCTGTCGGCGGCCGCGAGGATGACGTTGGCCACCTCTTGCGGGTGCGACACCATGGGCACGTGGCTCGAGGCGATCTCGGTGACGCGTGCGTTGATCTTCTTGCCCATGGCGCGCTCTTGATCCGGCTGAATCATATGGTCATTCGTGGCGACCACGTACCAGCTCGGTTTGCTGGACCACGCGGGCGTGGTGACCTTCTCGTCGAAGCCGGAGACGCGAATAGGCCCTTGCGTGGTGGCAATGAGATTGGCCACATCGGGCGTCACGTCGGGGGCAAAGTGATTTCTCACGGTTTCGGGCGGCAAGCTGCCAAACCCGAAGGCGTCCACCTTCAAGCTGGCGAGTCCCGGTGCGGGCGGAAAATCCTTGGTCGTATCCAAGGTCGATTGACCGGCCGACGGCGCAAACGCCGCCACGTACACCAGCGCTTTGACCTTGTCGTTGTTGCCGGCTTCGGTGATCACCGAACCGCCCCAAGAATGCCCCACGAGGATGACCGGCCCGGACTGCCCATCGATTGCGCGCTTCGCGCATTGGGCGTCGTCGGACAGCGACGTGAGCGGATTCTGAATGGCCACGACATGGAGCCCTTTGGCCTGGAGCAACGGGATGACGTTGTTCCACGACGAGCCGTCGGCAAAGGCACCGTGCACGAGGACCACGGTCTTCTGCGATGCGGGAGGTGGCGAATCGGCCTTCGTGCTGTTCGAGCACGAAGCGCCCAAGGCAAGCAGGGATGCAACGACGGCAATGCGAATACTGCTCATGAACTATCTCCCTATCTCGAGCGAGCGAACGGCCCGCCGCTCCACGGCGGTGTTCGACTCGAATGGAGGAGATGTTGTGCCCGTAAACGACGTTAAAGCCCGTTAATCGGGATGTGAAAACACCGAGCTCGCACGACCGCTCGTTGCATCGGCCGAGCCCGGTGCGCTACGGCGAAACGACGAGTCGCTGGCGGAAGAAGGCCAGCACTTCATCCCGCGCGCGGGAGGTGGGATGGCCCGCCTCGTCGACGAGGTGGACGGTCAGGACGCTGTGGGGCGTGGGGATGAAGGTGAAGAAGTCATCGGGGCGATTGGACTTCGGGCCCGCGGCGCTGTCGGGTAGCACGCGTGCGAGGAAGCGGTCGCCCAGCGCGCGTTGGTAGGCGGCGAAGCGCTCCGCGCGGCAGAAGGCATCGCCCTCGAAGCGATAGGCGAGGACGGTGAGATCGTCGCGCACCAGTCGCTGCCTCACCTGCTCGAGTTCTTCGGGCGCGATCTCCACGCCGGCAGGGTCGTCGAGGGGCAGCGACGGTTGCGACAGCACGGGCGCCAGCACCGACGGTTCCAGCATCATCGACAAGGCAAAGTTGCCCGTGAAACACATGCCAATCGCGCCCACCCCCGGGCCCCCGCATTCCGCGTGGGCCTGCGCCGCCAGGGCCCGCAGCCACGCCGTGATGGGGCTCGATTCGTTGGCCGCGAACGCCCGAAATTCTTTGCGGATGCATGCGCGCTCCAAGACGCTGCGCCCTTCCTTCGCCGTGGGCACGGCACCGTCGCGGCCGAAGAGGCTCGGCATCCACACGGTGAGGCCCGCATCCCGCACCCAGCGGGCGAAGCGTGCCACGCGCGGACTGATTCCTGGCATCTCGGCCATGACGATGACTGCGGGGCCGGAGCCGGCGGTGTAAACCTTTCGCGTCTCGCCCAGCAGGGTGACGGTGCGATGCCCGAAATCCGTGAGCGGATCGTCCTCATCGAGATGGCGCATGGTCGTAATTCCCTTCTGCGCCTATCGGTAGCAAGGGGCGGTTCGTGCCTCCAGTGGCGAAAAAGACCTTTTTCGAGCATAATCGGACATCATGGCTTTTACCATCGTCGTCATGGAGGGCGCCTTTGCCACGGGCGTTGCCGCAACCCTCGACATGCTCCGGACGGCGTGTGCGCTGGGAGCCGGCTCATTGCCATTCGACGTTTGCTCCGTCCATGGGGGATACGTCGAGCTCTCCTCCGGCGTGGGCATCCAAACGTCGCGTCTGCGCACCATGGCGCGCAAAGACCGAACGACATGGATCATCCCCGGCCTCGCCACCACGACCGCCGTGGCCGTGCGCGAGCGTCTCGCACGGCCGGACGCGATGGCGCTCTCGAAAGCGATCGCCCGTCACGTTGCGCGCGGAGGGCGCGTCGCGGCGGCGTGCACGGCGGTTTTCCTTCTACCCGGCGCGGGGGTCTTGGCCGGCCGCCGGGCCACCACCACGTGGTGGCTCGCAGGGTTGCTCGCGGAGATGGACGCGCAATGCCTCGTCGACGCCCACGCCATGGTTTGTGCCGATGGGCCCATCCTCACCGCCGGGGCGGCCTTCGCGCAGACGGATCTCATGTTGCACCTTCTCCGAGAGCGATGCGGCGCACCTTTGGTCGATCTCCTGGCGCGCTCCCTGTTGCTCGATGGCCGACAGGCGCAGGCGAAGTACGTGGCCCCGGAGCTACTTGCCAATGGCGATGCATTGATTGCGCGCATCACGTCGGCCATCGAATCGCACTTTCCCCATCCTCCGAGCGTCGCGGAGTTGGCCTCCCGTCTCGGGATGACGGAGCGGACGCTGTCGCGCCACGTCCGGCGCGTGACCGGCCAGAGCACCATGGCACTCGTGCTGAGCGTCAAACTGCGACGCGCCCAGGCCCTGCTCCAAACGACTCGCTGGAGCGTCGACGAGGTGGCCGCGAAAATTGGATATCAGGACGCGAGCACCCTTCGACGTCTATTGAAGAAGCTCGGCGCCGGTTCCCCGCGTGCTTTGATTGCTGCGAAACACAATCCTCTGGCGATCGTGCGTCGGTGATTTGTCTGGCAGGACAATCGCGTTTTGAACGCGTTTGCGGACGACCTTCACAAAAACACAACGCCAAGCGTCGATGGTTATCGAACATCGCGCGTGGGCGCTTGAAGCGCTGAGGAAAAAGCCAGCTCAGAGCGAATGTCTTTTCGCATTGGTCGATGCGACGCTCTCGTACCTTGCATCAGAGTGAGCGAAGACGTGCGCTTGATAGAGAGCAAGCGAAGGTCAGGGGGAGAATACGATGATTAACTCGAATTTGATTCGTACGGGCATGCTCGGACTCTTTGCAGCCACGCTTGGCGTGATGGGTTGTGCTTCAGGAGACGCGGGCAATTCGTCCAGCGACAACCTGCTCGGCGATCCCGCAGCACAGCAAGATCCTGCAGCGGATGCAGACGGCTGCCACTGCAAATCGTACTCGGGCCGCGCGGTTGCGGCGACCGTCAAAGTGGGTAAGCCCAACGGGCTCGGAGACTACGACGATACCGTCTTCGTGTCGGACACGAAGCCGCTTGGAAAGAATGGTGATCAGCAAACGGCCAGCCTGGTGACGCTCAACGCGGGCAACCTGGTGAAGGCCGGTGTGGCGAACGCCTCGACCGAAGGCTCGAAGGGCAAGACCACCTCGCGCGCTGCGGTGGCGAATGCGGCGCTCTTCCGTGACGCTCCGGTGGGCGGCCTTCTCGGGGACGTTCTCGGCGAGGATGGAAACGGCGGAACCGTCTCCGTGGACCTGCGGCAGATCCTCAGTGACCTCGGCGTGACCGATCTCGTTTCGGACCTCTTCGGCAAAGGCGGCCTGCTCGAGCACGGGATCCTCATCGATGCCGTGGAGGAAGACGCGCGGGCCTGGTGTGACGACGGCAAACCGCGCTCCTCGGCCGATGTGAAGATCCTCAACCTGCGCATCAACGGGAAGCCCATCCGGGTCTCCACGGACCCGAACCAGATCATCGATCTCGGCATCGTGCGCATCGCCATCAACGATCAGGAAAAGAGCGCCGACGGCGGATCCATCGACGCGGCCGCGCTGCGGGTCACCGTGGCGGACATCGTCGACGTGAAGGTCGCGCGCGCGAGCGCCGGCATCAAGTGTCGCTGATGCGGTAGAAAATTCGTTCGAAACACCCGTTCCACTGTCGAGAGCCCCGCCCGTGCTTCATGGCACCGGCGGGGCTTTGGAACGCGCGAATCGCCTATTTGTGGACGGCGAACATCGCGTGGGCGTACTGGATGCCGATGCCGAAGGCCCCGCCGAACTTCATCGCAATACCGGTGGTGAGCCCGTAGGTCTCCTGACGAGCCCAGTCGCGCTGCAGTTCGAGGAGATAGGTGAGCGCCGTGATGGGACGTGCGCCCGCCTGGATCATGCGCTCGACCGCGCGTTCATGGGCTTCCGGCGTGGCGTCGCCGCACGCATCGGTCACCACGTAAACTTCGTAGCCCTGCTCCAGCGCCGACACGACGGGGCCATTGCAGCACACCGAGGTCCACAGGCCGGCGATCACGAGGCGGTCCTTGCCGATGGCATTGACGCGCGCGATGAAATTCTCGTCTTCCCAGGCATTCGACGTGGTGCGGTCAACGACCTTCACGCCTGGGAAAGCCGCGGTGATTTCATCGAACACCGGGCCGGCGAAGGTGTCCTTCGAAATCGTCGTCAGGATGGTCGGCACCTTGAACCCCTCCGCCGCGTGGGCGAGGATTCCCGCGTTCGTCCGCAGGTTAGTGATATCGATCGACTTGATGTTGAAGGCCATCTGCGATTGATGGTCGATTAGAATCAAGGCGTGGTCCTTCGGGCTGAGAAGGCTCTTGGCGGGCTTGGCGATGGCTTTGATGCTCATGAGTGTCTCTCCGGGTTATGGTGCAACGCCGGGGATCCTAGGAGCGCACCGCGGCCCGGGAAGCGTGCATTCCCGCGGAACCGACTATGCGAAATTGCGCATTTCCTTGCCCTCGATGAAGCCACGTTGCTTGGCAATGGCCTCCGCGCAGTGGCTCATGAAGGCATAAACCCGTCCGGACTTGCGGATATCGGGATGGGTCAGAACCCACAGTTCATCGAAGATTTCCGGCTCGACGGGGCTCACGCGTAGCAGGCCGGGGACCAGATCGCCGTGCATGCAGGGCAGAAATCCAACGCCCATGCCGGCCGCGATCGCCGAGGCGACCCCGGCCACCGAATCGCTTCGGTACGTGACCTTTTCGCGCGGCACGTGCTCGTTGACGAACTCGTACGCTTTGAGGCCGGACAATCCCTTACCGTACGATACCCATTGGCGTTGATAGAGTTCCTGGCGACTGGGTGATGCGCCCACGTAATCGATCCTTCGTCCGTAGATGGCCCAGGCCACGGTGGCGAGCTTGCGCCCGAAAAGGTTTTCTTGGGGAAGGAGCGTCGCCCGAAACGCGATATCCGAATCCCCGCGCGCCAGATTCAGCGCTTGATTCCCCACGATCATGTCGATCCGAATTTCGGGATTGCGGGTGCGGAAATCCGCGATGATCGGCGTGAGAAAATCCAAGAGCAGCGCGTCGCTGGTGGTGACGCGCAGGTCTCCTTTGTGGCCTTGCGCATGGCCCGAAATGCGCCGGACCACGTGGAGAATGTCATTCTCGATGCGATCCGCCAGGGCGATCATGTCGGTCCCTGGCCCCGTGGGAACGTAGCCTCTGCGACGCCGGTCGAACAGAACCACGCCCACGGTTTCCTCCACCACGGCGAGCCGTCGCGAGATCGTGGAGTGGTTTACCCCGAGCGCCGTTGCCGCCGCGGCGAGGCCGCCGCCCTCGCCAATGGCTTTGATGATGCGCAAATCGTCCCATGAAAGTCGTTGGAGGGCATCGGTCATGGTGTTCCTGCCCGAAGTTACTAGCATGGCCTCGACCACGATGATTCCGACCGGACCCAGGGAGGTGCCCACGCCGGGCAACGGCGACGCGACGCAGGCGCGCGTTTCCGCGCTGGAACTCTTCTTCGACCTGGTGTTCGCATTGACGATTACGCAGGTCGCCACCGTGCTGATGAATACACCGGACGCAGGCGGCGTCGCGCGCGCGGCGGTCGAGCTCTCGGCGATCTTCTGGATGTACGGTGGCTACGCCTGGATGACCAATGCGACGCCACCGACCACGTGGCCACGGCGCTGCCTGCTCCTGCTGGGAATGGCAGGGTTTTTCCTGTGCGCATTGGCGGTGCCTCGCGCCTTCGACGACGACGGGATCGTCTTCGGAATGGGGTACATGCTCATCACCTTCGTGCACCTTGCTGGCTTTTGGCTCGCCCCCGATCGGGCGCCCCGGAGGTCCGTTTACCGCCTCGCGGTGTGGAACATCACCAGCGCGTCCCTCGTCCTGATGGGGGGATGGGCACATGGGAATGCCGATGCGTGGCTCTGGGGCGGAGCCCTCGCGGTGCAAATTGCAACACCGCTCTTGGGGCGCGCAGGATTGGGCTTCGGCCTCCGCGCCGCGCACTTTGCCGAGCGGCACGGGCTGATGATCCTCATCGTGCTCGGGGAGTCGCTGCTCAGCGTGGGCATTGCGGCGCAACACAAAGCCGTCGACGTTGCCCTGGTTTTGGGGGTGCTCGCGGGTTTGGCGCTGACGGCTTGCATGTGGTGGCTCTATTTCGTCGACGAGGACGAGCGCGCCGCGCACGCTTTCGAACGAGCTTCACCGGGGAGGAAAGTGGTAGGCGCCGTGGCGGGTTACGGGCTTGCCCATCTTCTGATGATCGGCGGCGTGGTTGCGGTCGCCGCTGGAACGCGCCTGTCGGTGAACGACCTGATGGCGCGAACCCCAGCGTTTTCGGCTTGGCTCGTGGCCGGCGGCGTCGCGTTGTTCCTTTTGGGGGCCGCCCTGTTTCGATGGGTATTGGGCATTGGCTCCCCCATGCCCCGCGTCGTCGGCGCCGTGCTCGTCCTCGGCGCCGTGCTCGTGGGAAGCCGGGGCTCCGCCGCGGGCGAATTGGCGACGGCCGCACTGCTCGTCGCCGCGGTGCTCGCGGCCGAACGGCGTTGATCCGGCTTCGCGTCAGGGTTCCTTCGCGACGGTGGCGATGGACGTCTCCGTCGCGGTGCCGTGAATCTCGAAGCCATCGCCCGTGCCGTGCGCGTAGATCGCGAGCGAACGGATGTAACCATCCTGACGTGCGAGGCGGTAGGCACTTGCGACGTAGCGTGCGCGCGTCGCCTCCGGCACGGAGAACCAGGCGCCGCTCGACGTGGAGTAGCCGAACTCACCGAACACCAAATCCTTGGCGCGGCCTTCGCGCTTGATCACCTGGTCGTGCATCCGGCGGTAGTCGAGAAAGGCCCACCCCGAAACACCCAGTGGGGTGGTGATGTCGTGGCTACCCGGTGCGTCGGACGGATCGAAACCACCGCCGCCGTCGCCCGCGTACGGATGCATGCCGAGCACGTCGAAGAAGAAGTGCCGAGCCGCGGCGTCGGGATAGGCCGCGAGCGCGTCGTACATCGCATCCAGGTAGCCCAGCGCCGCACGCCCCGTGTTGGGGGCGACGATCTGCACGGCGGGATTGACGGCCTTCGCGTCGAGGTAGACGGAATGAAGGAGGCGCGCGTAGTCACGCGGCGACGGTGACGGGGCCCAGAACGCCGCGTCATCGGGCTCGTTCCAAAGTTCGTAATAGGCAATATCGGTCCCGTAGTGCGCGACGAGCTGGTGGAACAACTCCGTCCACTGACGGACCTCCGTGTCCGTCGCAGGGCCGTGCCACAACCCCGCCGAGCTGATCCAGTTCGGCGTGCCGTGAACCTGGAGATCGACGGGCCATCCGCGGGCGCGGGCGCGCGCAATCACGCGATCGAGCGGGGTGAAGTCGCACGTCGCGGTGCTGCAAAGCGACTCCATCGCCGCGACGGCCCACAGCGCATCGACGCCCAGCGTTTCGTAGTGCGCCATCAGAGCGTCGAGCTCCGCGGGTGAGCTCGCGGCGCTCGCCCCCAACGCATAACCGATGCGAGCCGGCGCGCTGGAACCTGCGTCGGAGCTGGCGCCGGGCCCACCGCCGGTCGCGTCGGCGCCCACGGCGTCGCCGCCGTCGACAGAGGCGTCGGCGGCGTTTGGACCCTCCGTCGAAGCGCCGGTGCTGCAGGTCGCGGACGCGGCGCATAGGGCCGAAAGCAGCAGGAACCGAGATACCGTGCGGTGCATGGGGGGGCAGCACCCTACCAGCTCGCTCGGAATAAAATCGATATTTCACGATAGGGAACGAACCGATCCCAGCTCCGTCCTTCGGTCCCTTACAATGGTGCGATGACCGGAAGCTCCGCGCGTGCACCGCTCCTCGAGATTCTCACGGTGCCCGTGCCCTCCGGGCTGGTCGAGCCACCGCTGGACGATCACGCCGTTCTCGATCTGCACCTGGGAAACCCGGTCGACGTGACGTGCCGCATGGACGGTCGCGACCGTCGCGGTCTTCAGATCCAGGGCCACTTCTCCGTGGTGCCCGCAGGTGCGGCCCACCGCTGGACGTTCGCGCAGCCGTCGCGTGCACTGCTCATTCGAATGACGCCGTCGCTCCTCGGGGAAACCGCGGAGGCGATGGGCCTGGGGTCACGCGGCGCGGAACTCGCGGCCTTGCACCAAGTGCGCGATCCCCAAATCGAGTGCCTGGGATGGATGCTGCATTCCGAAGATCACGACGCGTATCCGGGTGGCCGCGTGTTTGCGGACAGCTTGGCCACCGCGCTTGCGGCACGATTGCTCGGTTTGCGATCGCGCCATGGGGATTCCGCGTCCAAATCGAACCGCGTATTGCCCGCATGGCGATTGCGCAAGGTCATCGACTACATCGAGGCGCACCTCGACGAAGACCTCACGCTGGCCGAGCTTGCGGCGATAGCAGGATTCAGCCTGTCGCACTTCAAATTGCTGTTCAAGCAATCCATGGGTTTGCCGGTTCATCGCTTCGTCCTCGAGCGCCGTGCCGAACGGGCGCGCACGCTCTTGCTGAGCGGGCGAAAGAACATGATTGCCATTGCGGCGGAGGCAGGTTTTGCCAATCCGAGCCACATGGCCCGCTGCGTGCGCCGCATCTTTGGAGCCACCCCCTCGCAAATCGCCGATTCCGTGCGCTGAGCGCACGGGTCGTGGCGCCGCACGCCGTCCGGCCCGTCTTCCGTGGATGCGCGCTGACTCAGGCGCACGACTTGCTCTCGTTCGGCGAGGGGGTGAGTCGTGGTCCTTCGAGATCTCGTCCGCGAAACGTATTACCAGCGTCGTGCTCCCGTGTACGACGTGACGAGCCATCACGGTATCGCATTTTTCGACGACGATTTACCCCGCAGTCGCTGCACGCCGAGTTGGGCGGCGAGCTGACCTATGCGGGACGCTATTTTCTCATGATCCGCGCACCCACCCGCGAGCCGGCTCTCCGGGCCGGCCTGCGATCCTTCGTTCGAGGAGCAATGTGATGAGCAACTTCGAGCAAGTGAACGACGATATCGAGGTCGTACTGCCTGCCGTGCAGAGCCTGGACCGCGCCACCAAGTGGGAACTGGTTGCGCGCTATCCGCTGGAGTTCCCCGTACATCACCCGCAAGGCGTCACGCGCGTGGGCGACCGGCTCGTGCTGTCCAGCGTGGAAATCTTGGAGAACCTCGACCGCGAGAGAGGACTCTTGCACGCGGCAACCTGGGGATCGCGCGAACTTCTCACCCTCGATACGGACGGAAAGCGTCGCCAATGCGAGCCACTTCTTCGATGGTCAGAGCTGCATCACCGTCGGCGCCGGCGGTATGATCTGCGCGGGCGTTGCGGAATACCCGATTGGCCCGGACAAGGTATTCAGCATGGGCGGGCTCTCGGTCGTGGACACGGCCACCGGGTACGTTCGCCACGAGGTGCCCATCGCGACGCTCTCCCCTGCAGGGCGAACGGTGACCTACAATGCCGTGCACCTCGACGTCGTTTCCGGCAAGCGCCTTCGCATGCTTGCAGTGCCCGATGACGGGGAGAAACCCGGCGAGTCGAACTTGCTCGTGCTGGAAACGACGCTGCGACGGTAGCGCGCCACCGTCGGTCTACGTAGAGTCCACCCAGCGGATCGACTGCCAAATCTCCACCGCCCACGCCTTGCGGGCGGGGCCCTCGAATTCAATCGTGCAAATGGAGAATCCGGCAGAGTGCGCGAGCACGCCGGTCAAGAACCACGTCGAGGAATGGGCGTTCGCGGGGCCGACGCCGGCGCGGCCCGCGAGGTGCTCGGACTGTCGCTCGATGATCTCCGAACGAAGGGCGGGCGCGTTGGTGAGTGCGTCGTCCAAGACCTCCATGCACGGTCGCCCGGCGCCTTCGAAGGCGTAGCTCGAAAACCAAATGCCTGCCGTGTCGTCCCAGGCTGTCCATGTGCCGTCGTCCCAGGCTTCCGCGAACTCGCCCGGTATCTGAATCGACCAACCCTCGGTGATGGCCACCCACGTGGGCCGTCGGCGATAGCCGATCGCGGCCGGAGGGGTGCCATCGGGCACCGGGAGCGTGACGCGCTCACCCAGCGCCGAGGCGATCTCGCGCCACTCGGCCATGGGGTATTCGAGCTGGGAATCGAATTGCCGCGCCGCCTCGAGCCATCCGAGGGTTTCGCGCAACGTTGCCGTTTCGGATTCGCTCACCGGCGGCCGCCATCGAATGTCCGTCCACATCCGGACCAGCGCCATGCCGAGGTAATAATTGGCGCCCAGCCCCTCGGGCCACCATGGGAAGAGGTCGATTCCTTGCGTGGGGTCGCTCGAAACCCGCTGGATCCATTCGCGCGAGCGAGGTCCCAAGGGCGTCATGATGGCCCCCTCGCACGCATAGCTATGGCCGACCGCCATTCCAACCTGAAGATTGGACACCGAGGAATCCGCGAGGTGCTCGAGCAAGGCGTTGGCGAGGCGGCGCAGCCAAGCGAGCATTTCACGCTCGAGCGCACCGCGGTCGCCCGTTTCGAAGTAGCCCGTCTCGTCACCGGTGCCTTCGTTCTCGCCGGGCGCCGCCCAATCGATCCCTTGGTCGTTGCCCAGTCGGTGCAGGAGGCTGGCCAGGTATTGGTGGTATCCAGGCCCGACCGTCGAGGTCTTGGCGGAGACCACGACACGCCCGTCGTTCGAGACCATGACCTCGACGTCTTCCGCCGCGGGATGGATGGATACGAACAGCGTGCTCTCGTCATCACCGTCGAGAATTCGAGCCTCGAGCAAGGCGCTTCCGCAATGACGCCGAAACCACCGTTCGAGCAGCTCGGGCTGCACATTCTCCTGACGCCATCGTCCCAGCACGTGAAGGCCAAGTCCCATCGTCCACGTATACCAACGAGGTGCGGGACACGCCATGCGCCTATCCGACTGGCTACGATCGGGGAGCCCGACGCGATGATCTTTGTCGAATGACCAACATGAAATATGGATTCGGCGCGATCCATGAAGAAAAGCGCGGGGCGCCGACGCGATAGCCGTCGAATGCCTCACCGAACGATCGAGTGGGGCGCTCCGCCAACGGTCCGAACGTGATTGGGATATAGGCGGATACGTATCGAAATTAAGCTACGGCGTTTATCAATCTTAATGACACGGTTCGGGGGCGTGCTATCAAAACTCGATAAGTTCAATCGAATTCAGTCGAGCCGTCGAGATTGAAATACGGCTTGCGTGAAAGTTGGTGGCGCAAGGGCCCAATTCGAGTGTTGCATCGTGGAAGGAGGAATGATGCCCAGCGATTCCAAATACGCTGCATTGCAGCGCGACGTAACGCGTAGGCAAGCGCTCCGCATGGTCGGATCGACCCTGGCGATCGCGCCGTTTGCGAGGTGGTTGACCGGATGTGCTTCCGAGGGCGGCCCGTGGGATGGATCGAGCGGGTGGGCCAGTGGAGGGACGGCCGTCATGAAAGGCGATTATCCGGACCCGTTCAACACCGGTCTGGGGGCAGCGTGCAAGTTGACGTGCAATCAAAATGTGGGGCCGTGCTACTCGCCCGTGACGAGCGAGCGCGAGGACATCAGCGAGGGGCAGCCCGGGCTACCGACGCGGTTTGCCTTTCTCGTGATCGATGAACGGTGCCGGCCGATCCCGGATGCCATCGTCGACGTCTGGCATGCCTCCGCGGAGGGCATCTATTCGGGAGAGGGCATCGACAGAGATCCGCACGGCGAGGGCAAAAAGGAGGGGTGCGTCCACGGCGATGCCCGTGCGCTCGCCAGCACGTGGTTCCGTGGCCTGCAGCGAACCAATTCATCGGGGCGTGCCAATTTCAATAGCTGTTTTCCCGGATGGTACGATCGTCGGACCATTCACCTTCATGCGATTGTCCGTACCGGGAACGTCGAATCGAACATCGTACAGCTCTATTTCGACGACGCGCTCAACGACCAAATCGTGGCCACGCAGCCGCTCTACAATGCCCGTGGCGCACGCAACTCCACCAACGCGACGGACATCGTGGGCGCTCGAATCGGCCCCGTGGATCTCCCCGACTACGTATTCCAGAGCCAACAGATGGCCGACGGCTCGCTGTTGGCCTGGAAAACGCTCGTGGTTCGTGCGTCGGGCGTCGATGTCTGTCGGGTCGGAGGGCGCCCCACGTAGAGGCCCTCGGTCATGCCTTCGTATTCGTCGGCTGGTTCCGGAACGCGGCTTCTCCGGCGTCCGAGATTTCGACCCATTTCTGGTCGGGCGCTGCGTTTGCGACGTAGCTATCGTGCCAATTCCACCATTTGTAGGTCGGAGTCTGAGGATAGCCTTCGGGCGAGTCCTCCCAAGCCTCTTGGCGGCCGAGCGGCGTGATATCGAGGTAGTTCCACGTGCCGCCCATCTGCTCATCGCCGCGGTTGTTGATGAAGTAGGTGCGGAACACGCGATCACCGTCGCGGTAGAACACGTTCGTGCCGTGCCACTCGTCCACGCCGAAGTCGGCGTCGAAGCTGTCCGTGATGGTGAACCATGGCATATCCCAGCCCATCCGCGCCTTCACCCGCGCAATGTCTGCTTGCGGTGCACGCGAGACGAAGACGAGCGTCGTGTCGCGCGCGTTCAGATGGGCGACATGGGCGACCTGGTCGGCCACCATGGAGCAACCCCGGCAGGCGTGCTCGGGCCAGCCGAAAACTCCCGGTTCCAAGAAGGCGCGGTAAACGATCAGCTGGCGCCGGCCGTCGAACAGGTCGCGCAGGCTAACGTTGCCCGCAGGTCCCTCGAAGGCATAGGCTTTCTCCACGGGCATCCAGGGCATTCGCCGGCGCTCGGCGGCCAGGGCATCCCGCGCGCGGGTCAGGGCCTTTTCCTTCACGAGCAGCTGCTGGCGCGCCTCCTCCCATGCCTGCTGGGACACGATCGCGGGTGTGCGCATGGCAGGCTGTTCGCCTTTTCGTCCATTCTCGTTCGATGTCGTCATGGCTTGAAGACCTCCCAATGTGGGTTGCGAGGTAGTTTGGCATCGGAGCTCCGACGGGGGGGAGTAACACTTGTGGCGCGGTCTCCCGAACGTGGCGGTCGCGCTTCGAGCAGCCGCCGGACCGAGCGGCAATCATTGCTGGGTTTCAAAAGGCGCCTTATGTTGGTCGCGCTGGGCTCCAGGCTCTGTGAGGATGCACGCCTCGGGCCCAATGCTCCGCGGGGGATGATGTACGAAGGATTCGCCATCGAGGAGGTTCTCTCCGAAAATGCACGTTCGTCCGTCTGTCGCGCGCGCCGGACCGCAACGCCTTTCGCATCCTCCTCCGCCGAAAGCGTCGTTCTAAAAGTCCTCCAGGGCGCGAGCGTGTGCCGCGAATACCGCGCTCGCTACCGCCACGAGTTTGAAACGCTTCAGAGCGTCCGTTCCTCGCATGTCATACGGGCCCACGAGCTGCGTGCCGAGGAAGGGACGACGTTTCTCGTGCTCGAGGACTTCGGGGCAACGTCCCTCGACCGATTCGCGGCACGACAGCCGCTTTCCACCGAGCAGACTCTTCGAATCGCCCTGCAAATCTGCTCGGCGCTGGCCGCGATCCATGCCGCGCAGATCGTTCACAACGACATCAAGCCAGCCAACATCGTTTATTGCCCCGAATCGGGCGAGGCCAAGCTCATCGACTTTGGGGCCAGCACGTCGCTCGTCACGCCGGTGTCCACCGAGGCAAGCCAGCGGGAGCCACTGCGGCGCGAGTTCACACTGGCCTACGTTTCGCCCGAGCAGACGGGGCGCATGAATCGCTCCATCGATCATCGGACCGATTTGTATTCGCTGGGGGTCACCCTCTACGAGCTGCTCACCCTGCGCGCACCCTTCACGGGCAGCGACACGCTCGAATGGGTCCATGCCCACTTGGCGCGGCGTCCGAAGCCTCCCGCGGAGGTGGATTCGAAAATCCCGCGCGCGCTCTCCGACGTCGTCATGAAGCTGCTCGAGAAGAATCCCGAGGACCGATACCGGAGCGCCATTGGCGTCCACGCGGATCTCGAGCGCTGCCTCGCACTCGGATCGACGGATCGCGTTTCCCACTTCGAGCTGGGGCGTGACGACGTCCTCCACGCCTTTTCCATGCCGCACAAACTCTATGGGCGCGGCTGGGAGCTCGCGCGCCTGGCCGCCGCGTTCGAACGCACGGTCAACGGGCCGTGCGAGCTCGTGCTCGTTTCGGGTTATTCGGGAGTCGGAAAAACCTCGCTCATCCGCGAATTCCAGGTGTCGGTCAGCCACCGCCGCGGTTATTTCATTTCCGGCAAATTCGATCAATTGCGGCGGAGTGTTCCGTATGCGGCCATCACCGAGGCATTCCACGAACTCGTCCAGCAGCTTCTGTGCGAGCCGGAGCCGTGCCTCGCCCAATGGCGACGCGACATTCTCGGCGCGCTCGGCGAGAAGGCGCGCGCGCTCTTCGACGTCATCCCAGAGCTCGAACGCCTCCTCGGGCCGCAGCCCGACGTGCCGGAGCTCGGCCTCATCGAAACGCAGAATCGCTTCAATCTGCTCTTCGGAAAGTTCCTCGATGTTCTCTGCCGGCCCGAGCACCCGCTCGTCCTCTTCATCGACGACCTCCAGTGGATCGACTCCGCCTCCCTGCGGTTGATGGCGATCTTCGTGCCGGGCGACGAGCGTCGCAATCTTCTGGTCATCGGGACCTACCGAGACAACGAAGTCGACGCCGCCCACCCGCTCAAGCGATTTCTGGAGGGCCGGAGGGCGCAGCAACACGTCTTCGAGGACATCGCACTCGCACCACTCACCCTCCCGGACCTGGCGCAGCTCTGCGCCGATGTGCTGCATCGAAGCGCGCACGACGTTGAGCCTCTCGTCGAGCTGCTCCAGCAGAAGACGGACGGGAATCCCTTCTTCGTGAATCAATTCCTTCATGCGTTGCATGCGGACGGGGTACTCATCTTCGACCCGCATGCGCGCCACTTCACCTGGCGACCCGAGGCCATTCGCGAGCGAAGCGTGACGGAGAACGTCGGCGACCTCCTGGCCCGGCGCCTCTCGTCGCTGTCACCGGAATGCCTTCATACCGTTCATCTCGCGGCCTGCATTGGCAATCAGTTCGACCTTCGCACGCTGGCGTGGATTTGTGACGTTTCCGAGGAGGCGACGTACGCGCAGCTGTTGCCCGCACTGAATGCGGGCTTCGTTCTCCCGACCTCCGGCCTGGAGACGACGGCGAACGACGTCGCTCCAACCCTCGTCCATCGCCAATTCCGCTTCCTGCACGACCGTGTCCAACAAGCGGCCTACGACTCGGAGGACGTGGAGTCCCGGCAGCGGTCGCACCTTCGAATCGGCCGGAGGCTCCTCCAACAAGCGGACGGCGACGAGCCGATGGATCATATTTTTGCAACGGCCGACCACCTGAACACGGCGCGCGAGCTGGTCACCTCCGACGAGCAGAGCACTCTGGCGCGGCTCAATCTGTTGGCCGGACGGCTTGCGAAGCGCGCCAACGCGTATGGCGCGGCCAGTTCGTATTATCGAGTGGGCCTCGCGTGCATCGGTTCATGGGAAGATGAGCACGACGCCAATATGGCGATGCGCATCGAGTACGCGGAGATCGAATACTTGCTCGGGCATTTCGAAGTATCCGAAAAAATGAGCCTGGACCTGATGGAGCACGCACGCACGCCCATCGAGCGCGCCGACGTGTGCAGGCTTCTCGTCTGGCAGTTTACGCTCGAAATGAAATTCGAAAATGTCTTTCGCTGGGGCTTTGCCGGCTTGCGTGCGCTGGGCATCTCCATCCCCGAGGATGGGAATCTCGTCGTGTTCCTCGACGCCGAAATGGCCAGCATCGAGCGGCACATGGCGGGGAGGGCCATTTCCGAGCTCATCGATCTGCCGGCCATGACGGAACCTACGGTCATTGCGGCGTTGCGCTTGCTCGTGGGAATGCTTCCGGCGGCGTACATGTCGAACCAGGCGCTCCACGCCGTCTTCAACGCGAAGCTGGCCAACCTGTCGATCACCTATGGCCATTGCCCGGAGTCGGCGACGGCGTATTCATCGTTCGGCATGCTTCTCGTCTACGGGAGAGGCGATTTCCGCACCGGTTATGAGTACGGCATGCTCGCGTGGCAGCTCGCCAAGCGGGGTGGCCATTCGGCGCAGATATGCAAAAACGGAGTCAACGTGGGCGCGTTCATCGTGCCTTGGGTGGAGCATGTGCAGGCCAGCATGACCTTCTTCGACGAAGGCTATCGCGCGGGGCTCGACGCCGGAGAGCTGCAGTGGGCGGGCTACAACCTCCAGTTCAAAACTATGCTGGTCTTTCACTCGGGGGAGCCTCTCGCAAAAGTCAAAGACGAGAGTTACGAAGATCTCCTCTTCTATTCACGAACGCGGAACGCCGTAGGCTCCACGTTCGTCGAGCCGATCCTCTTTCCGGTTCTCAACCTGCTCGGCGAGACCGATTCGGATGTCACGTTCGCCATCGGCGAGACGGATGTGCCCGCGTGGTTGAAGAAGAATGAATCGAAGAAGACTCAAATCACCTGCCTCTACGTCGGTCTCGCACAAGCCTTGTACGTGCATGGCAAGGTGGACCTCGCCCTCGTGTGGTGCCGAAAGGCCGAGGAGCTCCTGACCTTCGTGAGGGGGCTCATCACCAGCGCGGTGCACACACTCTTTTATGGGCTTTGCCTCCTCGATACCGGCGGCGCCGGCGATCCGGTCTCCGCGGCGCACATCGAGATGTGCCGCGCGAAGCTTGCGCGTTGGGCCAAGTCGTCGCCGGCAAACTTCCGCCACATGCACGCGATCCTCGAAGCCGCTGCCGCGCGTGTGGCCGGCGATCCCTGGCGCGCGTTGACATTGCTCGATGGGGCGAGCCGATCCGCGAACAAGCAGGGGTTTCGCCAATACGCCGCACTCGCGTGCGAGCTCGCGGGCAAGCTTCTCATCGAGTCCGGTCAGCACGAGATGGGCCTCTCCTACATCGCCGCCGCGCGGGATGGGTACCGGGCTTGGGGCGCGAAGCGCAAAGTGATGCAGCTCGATCGCATCGATTCGCACGAGCCGCAGGCGATGCGAGGACGAGACAGTCGTCCCTCGCGTTCCCCGGCGTGGAGCAGCTCCGGGAATCTGGACGAGTCGGTCGATTTGATGGCCATCGCCAAGGCGTCCCAGGCGATCTCCAGCGAAGTGGAGCTCGAGCGGGTCTTCGGCGCACTCCTCGAGATGTGCCTCGCTTCCGCCGGTGCGGAGACGGCCGTCCTGGTGCTCGCCCAGGACAAGACGCTGTCCGTCGTCGGTCGCGCGCGGGCCTTCGGGGAGGTGGAAATTCGCCCAATGCCGCTCGCCGAGTGTCCGGAGCTGGTGCCCGCCGTGGTCCATTACGTGGCGCGTACGGGCGAGTCGCGCGTGCTCCATGACGCCGCCTCGGATCCGACGTTCGGGCGCGACGAGACCCTCCGGCGCCGCGCACCGAAATCGGTGCTGTGCGTCCCGGTGATGCGGGGCGGAGTGCTCGTCGGCATCCTCTATTTGGAGAACAACCAGACGACCAACGCCTTCACCGTGTCACGCGTGCGGGTCCTTCAGGTGCTCGCTGCGCAAGCGGCCATCTCGCTCGACAATGCGCGATTGTACTCCGAGCTCAAAGAGAACAACGAAAAGCTGACCGTCGCCCTCCAGGCTGCGCGTGAGAGTGCGCGGCTCAAGACGAAGTTTCTCGCCAATACGTCGCACGAGCTCCGCACACCGCTCAACGCGATCGTGAACATTCCCAATGGTCTGGCCGCCCGCCTCTCGGAGCGCACGGAGTGGGCCTGCACCGCGTGTGATCTCGTCCTCGCCCGCGCAAAGGACGAGAGCGAGGCCCCGCCGAGCTGCCCTTCGTGCGCCGCCCAGGGCTCCTTCTCGAAAAGGAGCATCTGCCTCTATCGCGGCCGGCGCGACGACGCCGTTGGCTACCTCCGCGTGGTCCAGAGCAATGGCGAGCAGCTCATCGGTCTCGTCGAAGATCTCCTCGACATGAGCCGGCTCGATGCCGAGCGGATGCGGATCGACCCCATCGAGCTCGACGCCCAGGACGCTGCCCGGGAGGTCGTCGACAAGATGCGCGGCCTCGGGGAAAAGCGAAAGGTTCGCGTGACGCTGCACCCGGAGGGCTTGGTGCCCAGGCTCCGCGCGGACTACGGGCGGCTCCAGCAAGTGCTCATCAACCTCGTGGACAATGCCATCAAATTCTCCGGCGAGGGAAGCACCGTCGTCGTGGGGGTGCAGCACGATCGCGAAGGCTTTGCGCTCTTCACCGTCCACGACGAGGGGATTGGCATTGCCCATCACGAGCAAGAGAAGATCTTCGAAAGCTTTTATCAAGTGGACGGTACCAACACGCGGCATGCCGGAGGGGCGGGGCTCGGCTTGGCCATCTGCCGAGAGATCGTCCACCTCCATGGTGGCGAGATTTGGGTCGAGAGCACGCCGGGACGCGGATCGACATTCTACGTGCGGCTACCGTGCATCGAGGAGGTGAAACGTGCAGAGCGGGCCTGAAAGCGCGCGGCGACCGTGCGTGCTCTACGTGGACGACGACGCCAGCAACCTGGCGGCCGCGCGATTGCTTCTGGAGGAGCGCTACGAGCTGCTCGAAGCCGAAAACGACGAGCAAGCGTGCGACTGTTTGAAGCGCGATGGTGAACGGCTCGGGGTGATCTTGATGGATATCCAGCTCAAACGCTCCCAGCTCGACGGCATCGCGCTGGTGAAGTTGATCCGCGGCAAGCTCGATCGGGCGAGCCTCCCCAGCTACGCACTCGACGTCCCCGTTCTTCTCACGCCTGTGATCTTCGTCACGGCCTACGGTCAACTCTATCCGCGCGAGGAACTGTTTCGCGCCGGAGGGGCCGAAATCGCGATCAAACCGGTCGACTTCATCAAGCTTTCGAACGCGATGACACGCTACTTCGTGCGACAGACGTTCGGTCACAGTGTGTAGTCTCGTCGGGTCGTGCGGTGACCGCGCGCGCGAGTCGGTGACGGGCGAGTGAACTCGGTGGAAGGGGGCCGAGCGATCCCTTCTCGAGGGTGCGCTGGTTGATGGCATTGTGTTCGACGAAGCGTTTTCGCATGGCCAGATCCGGGATGGCCTCGGCGCGGCATAGGATTTGTTCGATCGCGCCATCGAGAATGCTCCGCGCGCGCGGGTCTCCGGACGAGGCATAAGCCTCGAACACGGCCAGCCGAAGCCGCCCCTCGACGAAGCCCGCACCCCCGCACTGCTCGAGCCAGGCCAGTTCCGCGCCCGCGCGCTCACGCGCCTCCGCAAGCCTGCCGCCGTGGAGCAAGATGTTCAACCGCGCGGCTTCGGCGTACGGACGCAGCACCACGATGCTGGTGAGCGTCTCGAGCGCGTGCCGCACGTGCTGTTCGGCCGCATCGAGGGCACCTCGGTCCAGAAGAATGTGCGCCAGGATGGCCTTGGCGAATCCCTTCAAGTGGTGGTCGCCCGTGCGGTCGTTCAAGAACGTCCAGAGGAGCTGCTCGGCTTCCTCGCGCGAAGCGCCGTCGTCTTTGTCGGCCAAGGTCATCGCAAGCTGGCACGTGGCCATGCCGCTGGTCCACGTATCGCCGTCCTGGACGGCTTCTGCGCGGGCGGTGCGCAGCTTTTCTTCTCCCCCGTCGACGTCGCCGAGGTGGGTGAGCAACAGGCCCCCATAGATCCGCGCGTTCGCGAGGAGCCGTGGGTAGTTCAGTGTTTCGAAGATGCTCTCCGCGCGGGCGGCCGCCACCCAGGCCGACCAAGGATCGCGGGAAAGGTACCAACCCGACAGCGCGCGCGAGAGTTCCCACGAGCCTCGGGCACTGAGGTTGCCGCTGACGTTGGCGACCCAGTCCATTCGGGTCAAGCAGGTCTGCACCTCCGCATGACGCCCGAAGAAGCTCAGGATGTTCACCAGAATGCGCAACGAGTCGATGTACGCACCGGCGGCGCCGGGCTCGGGATCGGTCGCCCGCAGCACGTCGCCCCAGAGCAAGATCTCCTGGTGGTTGACCGGCGAGGGCGCCGCCCCGAAGGCCATGGTCCCCACGGCGTAGCACCAGTCGATCCCACCCCGCGGGAGCAGCGACAGCGCCTCGGACACGAGCTCCCGCCCTTTGCCATAGTCGCCTTCCAACATGGCCACCCGCGCCTGGACGGAGCGGAGGATCCCCCGGAGATTCCCGGTCGCACCGCACCCGATTCCGCGCTCGGCGAGGGAGGTGACCCCGCGCAAGTTCGCGTGGTTGAGCGCGTCCGCGGCGGCGCGTGCATAGAGCACCGCCGCCCGGTCCTTGTCGCCGCCCAAGGCATAATGCTCGGCGAGGACGTGGGCATCGCTTTCGCCCATCGACTCGAGGAACTCGGCCGCCGCGCGATGCCAGGCCTCTCGGTCTTCGTCGGTCAGCATGCTGTGCGCCGCCTCGCGCACGAGCGCGTGGCGAAATGCATATTCGGTATCGCCGAGAACCCGGCTCGTGGCATTTCTCGTAATGAGCTCGCAATGAACCAGCTCGTCCAGCCGCTCGTCGAGGCGGTCGGGGGACACGCGATGGTCCAGCAAGGCGAGAACGCCACCGCGCCAGAACGTGTCACCGTAGACGCTTGCCGCCCGGAGGATCCGTCGCAACTCCGGTTCGAGGCGCCGCAGCCTCGCCTGCAACATGGCCAGCACGGTATCCGGCATCACATCGGATCGACCCTCCGCGACGAACCGGATCAACTCTTCCAAAAAGAGCGCGTTGCCTGCGGCCTGTTCGACGATCCTCGTCACGATCTCGGGGGCCACGTTGGGCCCGAGGGCGGCGGCAATGAGCTGCTTGCTCGCCCGATGGCTCAACCCGTCGAGCCAGAAAACCTGCCGTTTGCGCTCGAGCCAAAGCTTCGGATAAAGCTCCTCGATCTCGGGTCGTGCCAGGGCGAGGACCATCAAGGGCTGGTCGTGGCACTCGCGCAACGAGGCGTCGATCAGGCGCACGGTGAGCGCGTCTCCCCAATGCAGATCTTCGAGGACGAGCAGCACGGGGCGGGCGCTGCACTCCGCGCGCAAGAACGCGATGAGGGCGGCGGTCACCTGCGCGACCATGGTGCGCGGCTCCGTTCGCGCGTGCCGCAGCTTGACGCTCGTCGCCGAGGGAAACGGCACTCCGCAGAGTTCGCCGAGAAACTCGGTGACGAATCGGGCTTCGGTCGCCGGGACATGGCGCCGCACGGCTTCTTCGAGCTTGCGCTGCTGGACGAAGGTATCTTCGCCGTCGCGGAGGTCGACGAGGTGCCGCAGCGCATCGGCCAGCAGGCCATAGGGTCTCCCTGCGCGGGTCGGATCGCTTCGTCCGAACCAAACGTCGACCTCGCGTCCTTGCTGCACGCGGCGGACGAACTCGTGACGCAGGCGCGACTTTCCCACTCCCGGTGGCGCGATCAGCACGGCGAGGCGCGCGACCGAGTCCTCACAGCATTCGGCGAGGAGCAGCTGTAGTTGCGGCAGCTCGCGGTCGCGGCCGACGAACGGGGTGGGCTTGCCGAGCAGCGGGCGTGCGTCGTCGATGGCCAGCTCGGAGTCCAAGACGAAGAAGCCGAAGTTCGTTCGCCTCTTTTGAAAACGGGCATCGAGCAGATGCGCGGTCGTATCGTCCAGCCGAATGCCGCTCGCCGTGCCGTGAAGCAGGAGCCGATTGGCGCGTTCGAGAACTTCTCCGCTGGGCAGGTGCTCCCCGACGACGACGCCTCGCCCCGTCGTGATCACCACGCGCGGTGAGGCGAGCTGTTCGCTCAGAAAGAGCGCGCACCGAGCGGCCTGCACGGCCTGATCGGTGGCGGTCATGCGCTCCGTTTGTGCCAAGGTCACGATCATCGACCCGTCGAGGAGAACCTCGACCCGAGCGTCGAAGCGTGTTCGCAGCACGTCGCCGAGGACCTGCCGTTGCGCTCTTCGGCTGGTCCTCTTGAGCGATGCGTCGGGCGACGGAAACTCGGTCACCTCCTCGTCGACCACCAGGATGACGCTCACCAACTGTTGCTCGTCGGAAGGAGACCCCGTACCCAACGCGCGCATGATTTTTCCGGGCGCCGGAGTGTCCGAAAGAGAGCCCAGGGCACGAAGCTCCTCGAGCAGCGCGTTGGCATCCTTGGGTCGCCGTGCAGGGTCTTTGGCGAGCAAGCGTTGGAGCAGCAGGCCCAGGCTCTCCGGAAGGTCGGGCCTGAGCGTGTGCAGCGGTGGAAAGTCGTCCATGAGGATGCTCGCCACGACGACCGTCGGATGTCCGTCCGCAAAGGGCGTTCGTCCGGTCAGGCATTTGTACATCACGCACCCAAATGCGAACACGTCGGCGGTTGGCCCGACGTCCGGTTCGCCGCGTGCTTGCTCGGGCGCCATATAAAGCGGAGTTCCAACGGCGAGCCCTGCCGCCGTCAGCTCGGACCGCACGAGCCGCGCCACACCAAAGTCGAGCAACGTTGGCGCATCGGGGCGTCCATGACGGAGGAAGATGTTCTCGGGCTTGAGGTCACGGTGCACGAAGCCCCGCCGATGCGCCGCCGAAAGCGCATCGGCCACACCGGAGAGAAGACGGAGGGTATCGACCAGCGAGAGGCCGTCGTGGTCGAGGCGATCGCTTAGATCTTCTCCGTCGAGCCACTCCATCGCCAGAAAGGGAAGCTCCGTGCACGTGACGCCGTGATCGATGTACGCGACGATGCCGGGATGCTGCAGCTGCGAGAGCATGTACGCTTCCCGGTAGAATCGCTCGCGAAAGTGATGACGGTTCCCGAACGGCGGGAGCACCTTGAGCGCCACCGTGGCCCCATCGCATTCGCGATCGCGCGCGCGATACACGACGCCCATGCCCCCTCTGCCGGCGACGCCCTCAACAATGAAGCGATCCGCGAAGATCGTTCTCGGCGCGAGTTCCGCCCAGTCCATCGGGTTGTCGGCTCCTCCCCTAGCCCCTAAGATGTCAGTAGCACCCTTAGGGGTACCCTGGCACCCTACACTGTTGCGTAAAACTGCTCGCGGGAAGAGCTACTTAGCGCTCAGGTCGACGGGGGAAGGCGCGCGATGACTTTGATTTCGAAGTCGAAGCCCGCGAGCCAAGTTACGCCGACCGCGGTCCAGTTCGGATAAGGCGGGTCCCCGATCGCCTTTTGTCGAACGGCCAGGACCGTCTCCAACTGCGCTTTCGGATCGGTGTGGAAGGTCGTCACGTCCACGACGTCGTCGAAGGTGCAACCGGCGGCCTTCAGCACGGCGGCGAGGTTGTCGAAGGCAAGCTGGACCTGCTTTTCGAAGACGGGCTCCGGCGAACCGTCCTCGCGGCTGCCCACCTGGCCCGAGACGAACAGAAAGTCGCCCGAGCGGATCGCCGCCGAATAGCGATGCATTTCGTAGAGAGCCTGACGACCGGAAGGGAAGACTGCATCACGTTTGGCCATGAATTCTCGCTCCTTTTGGCATACGCTTCGTATGTCGGTAGTAAGACATACGCTTCGTATGTCAATTGGCATACGGGCCGTATGTCAATTTGGAGGAGATGGACGTGGCCGCCAGACGACGCGCGCAGATGGTGGAGGAGACCCGGGCGAAGCTCATCGAAGCCGCTCGGAAAGCGTTCGCGGCCAAAGGCTATGCGGCCGCGTCCATGGACGATCTGACCGCGGAAGCAGGGCTGACGCGGGGCGCGCTGTACCACAACTTCGGCGATAAGAAGGGCCTGCTCCAGGCCGTGATCGATCAGATGGACGCCGAGATGGGGGTTCGATTGCGTGCGGTGCGGGAGCGGGCACAGACGCCGTGGCTCGCATTGCTCGACGAGAGCATCGCGTACATCGAGATGGCGTTGGAGCCGGAGATCCAGCGCATCATGCTGCTCGACGGGCCGGCCGTGCTTGGCGATCCATCGCGATGGCCGAACCAGACGGCGTGCCTTCGCACGACGACGCAAACGATCCAAGCGCTCATCGACGAGGGAACGGTCCGGCCCGTGGATGCGGAAGCGGCCGCCCGGCTTCTCAATGGGGCGGCGCTCAATGCGTCGTTATGGATTGCCGCAGCCGACGATCCTCACGCCGTATTGGCAAAGGCCGTCGATGCGTTTCGGCATCTCGCCGTCGGTTTGCTCCAGAGCGCGGATATGGCCACGCGGCCATAATATTTACTGCACGCGGTGTGTGGGTGGCGCGTATACGACCGATTTTCGAAAATGATTCGGTAGCGAACGATTTTGGAAAACGCTCCGTTCGGGACGTGCAACAGTTACTTGGCTTGCGGTGAGTGGCTTGCAGTTCGGCGCAGCATGGCGCACGGCTGCGAGGGCCTCATGCGGGACATTCGGCCGGTTGGCCAACGTCAACAAGGAGTACTCCGCCATGTCCAAGAAAACGGGATACCGCACGTCGGCGCACGTGCTTTCACGACGGCAGATGATTCACCGAATGGGTTCGACGCTTGCGATCGCACCGTTCACCAGGGTCTTGCTTGGATGTGAGGCATCGGACGTCGCCGACACGAGGGATGCAAACGACGCGCGCCTCGCGACCGAGTGGGCGACCGGAGGAACGGCGGCCATGCAAGGTCCGACACCGGATCCGTTCGCGGGTGGTACGGGCACCCCGTGCATCCTTTCATGTCGGGACCAGCTGGGACCTTGCTACGCGCCAACGCGCCGCCTCAAGGACGTGAGCGACGGGAAACCGGGGCTTCCGGTTCGCCTCGTTTTTCTCGTCACCGATGAATCGTGCAATCCCATTTCGGGTGCCAGCCTCGATATATGGCATACATCGGCCGACGGGCTCTATTCGGGCAACCGCGGCGCGGCGGGGCATGAAAGCGAGTGGAACTTGAGCATCTGCAATCCGGATCGGGTCGCGGAAGCGATGCGCAGCTCGTGGTTTCGCGGCACGCAGAGCAGCGATGCGAACGGGCGCATTTACCTCGATACCTGCTATCCCGGTTGGTACACGCTGCGGACGATTCATATTCACGGCATCGTCCGAATCGGCAACACCGAGTCTCTTACGACGCAGTTTTATTTCGATGATGCGCTCAATGACGACATCATGAAGCAGCCCGTCTACGATGAGCGAGGACCCCGCGGCGGCAGGCGGAACAACGAGGAAGGCGGCACCGCCATGGACCCGGCCTATCGGTTCCAGACTCGTCAGATGGCCGATGGATCCTTGTTGGCGTGGAAGCAGCTGATCGTTCGACGCTCGGGAACCTCTTCGTGCCGCGGGGGCTGAGACGCGAGGCGCGATCGGCGCCTCTGGGAAGGAATGGATCTCGGTAGACACCGCGCGAAGCCCGGTGGCGATCGGCGAAATTCGATGTAGCCTTGCTACAGTACCGTGCGCCGGCAGGACAGCCACCTCCAGTTCCCCGCGTTCATGTGGCGCCCCGATCGCCGGGCATCGCGCCTCCTCGGCGAGACGACCCTGCTTCTCGCCAATCGCTACGCCCGGACCGGGAGCTTCGTCGATCCGCTCCGTTCGCGTGACTCGCGCGAGATCCTTACCGAAAACGAGTTGCTCGCCGCCCCTCCGGGATCCCCGATGGTCGTCGACGATGCGGTGGATCTGCTGGCATCCAGCTACCCAGCGTATCGGCTTTACCTCGTGCACGGTCTTCGACTTGCCATCCAGGAGGCATTGGAACGGCCGGAGCGGGAGCAGGTCGAAGAAGCGTTCGACCTTGCCGTGAGCGACACATGTTGGGGCGCCATGGCGCTCACGCTGGGGGACCGTGCATCCCGGTACCATCTCCGCACGCTGCGAGCTTGCATGCCCGTGGTGCTACGGCACTGGGACGCGCTGGCGGAGTTTCGCTACATCGGTGTTGCGCCTCTTCCCCCCGTGATCTCGTTTGGCGAGCCGCCGGCCGCCGTTTCCCTGGAGGAGCTCATGAACGAGCGCCATGCGGGGCTGATGGCCTTGTGGCTGCCCAGCGACCCGACGGGGGATCCGCGGAAGGACATCCCCGCCGCCCTCGATGCCGTGGAAGCCCTCGATCCGGAGACGCTCGAGACCCGATGCCTGACATGGCTCGCGGCGCTGGCCGCGGAGGAGCCCGAGCTCCGTCACCGGGAAGCCATGTCCGATATCGATTTCCTGCGCGAAGAATGGTCGAACCTCGCGGCGTACGAGCGAGAAGCCCTCACATCGGGCTCCGTGGGGATGGCCCGGACGATTCTCCGCCGCGCCGATCGCTACTACGAGCCCCGCCGTCACTGACCACGACGGCGTGTGTCTGACCCTATGTGTATGGTGCGGGCCACGCGGGCTTACAGGAAGTAAAAGTGACAGGTTGGGTTCCGTAACGTCCGGTAAACGCAAAATTTAGGCGCATTAACGGGCAAACGCCGACCCGTGTCCCATGATGTTGCTCAGGAACTCCTGGCCATGTCGAAGCTATTTTCCGGCTTGAATATGGGCGATCTCCAGCTCGCACATCGGGTGGTGGTGCTCTCGCCACGCGATTATGCCGCCGTGAGCAGTTTGGGCGGGCTCGTCGTCAGTGAGCCCGTCGCGACCGGCGACGCCATCGAAACATGGCGGCGGACCACCGACACCGTCCATGAGCGGGGCGGCCTCATCGTGTTGCGTCTCGTCCACCCGGGTGGTGCAAACCCGTCGTTCACGGCGACGGTCGATGGCGCCGGCATCGACTCCGCCATGGCCGATTATGCGGCTTCGGCGAACAAGGCCCTGTCCGCAGGTTTCGACGGTATCGAACTCGACGCGACGAGCGGCAGTTTGCCGGAACAATTTCTTCGCGAGGGCGTGAACCATCGCACCGATCGTTATGGCGGCAGCATCGACAACCGCATTCATTTTCTCGCCGAGGTCATCGAGGCCTTGGCCAACGTGTGGGGCACCACGCGCATCGGGGTTCGATTGTCGCCCTACGGGTCCGACATCAACGACCCCTCGGAATTGTTTACGGCCGTTCTCTCTGCATTGAGCGATCAAGAGATCGCGTATACGCACATCGTATGCCCGATTCCCGATCGAATCGCGGCCAGGCGTTTTCGCGCGGCCTTTTCCGACCCGATCCTCGTATCGGGCAATTACACCGCCGAGACCGCGCTCGCGTGCATCGAGAGTCGTATGCCGGATGCCATTGGCTTCGATTCCGTACTTCCCGAACCTTTTGCTCCGAATACGGCACGCAAAAGCTGAAGGCGGAATCCTCCCGAATTTCGCCTAGGCTCGACGTAGAAGCGCAGCAAATGCGGGTGCGAGGATGTCGCGGCGTGCGCATTCGGCGAGCGCGCCCGTTTCGGAGGCGGAAATGTGGCCGTACTCGCGCAAGGGGGCCGCGTCGTTCGAGGATGGCCGAGCGCACGCGTCGTGGGATGCGAGTGCACTCTGGATGGCGGCGGCAACGGCCTTTCGGGTGCTTTCCCCGCCGACGGAAATGGCCCACGTCACGAATCGCCAAGCCAATAGCGCGTGCGCCGTCTCATCGCGCACGATGGTTTCCAGCACCGCGCGCACCTCGAGGTCGCGCGCCTCACGGAGCCGCGCCTGGGCGACGATGGCGGCCGTGGTTTCGCCGATGCACCCTTCGACGGCGGCGCTTGCGGCGGCACGTTCCAGGGTGATGTCGTCCACGGCGTGGTTCATCGGCAAGGGACCAGGGCCGATGGCACGCCCGGCGAACCGCGAGGCCAGTGCGAAGCAGGCGCGCGCGTGGTTCACTTCGTCGAGCGCGGAGCGCTGGGCCGCTTGCAGGAACGGAGCGGGCGCGCCCACCGCGAGCAGCTGCAGGGTAAATCGCGCAAAGGAGGCAATGGATGCATGCTCCATGAGCGCATCGCGTGCCCATGCGTCGGCGAGCGCGCCCCGCGTCGCGGCATCGAGTGTGCTGGCCACGCTGCGCACCGCGCGTCCTTTTTGCCAATCGCGGCGTTCTTCGGTGGTCGCGACCCGTTCGCGGCCGTCGACGACGAACGGGCGGCCGCAGCACGATCCCGTACAGAACCAGTAGCAACAGCGGTCGGAGCTGATCTCCGCGAATTCGACGGCGGGGTTGCAGCAGCCATCTTGCACGGCGTCGATCGCCGGGCAACCATTCGCCATGACGCCGGCATCGGCGCGCGCGTGGACGGATTGTTCCCCGATGCATTCTTTGTGCGGGACGCGCGAGCGAACGGTGGCGGAGCAGGCGCTCTCCGTCTGCGGCGGCGGCTCTTGCTGTCGGAGGTCCACTGCGTCACCGCAACCCGAGAACCCGCTCATGCTCGCCAGCAAACTACCTGACGATATCGCTGCAAAAATCTGCCGCCTCAATCGAATGAGTTCACGCATGCCACGCGTATCGTGCACGCTCCACGCCATCGATGAATCGTGTGATTCGTGCGCGACCTCATTCCCCCACCACGGCGCGCCGTTGGGCCATCCTGTGCCGCAGGGCCTTGACGATCGCAGTGACATGGTTCAAGGTCTCCCGTATCGCGATGTCCACGCTCGTCCTTCTTCCCGAGACCCTTCTCTCGCTCGCGCTTCTTCGCGAGGCGGGAGAGAGCGTCACTCGGCGGTAAGAAACAGCGAGTCGACGACCTCTTCCGCCGGAGCGGCTGGAAGAGGGATTTCGCATTCAGGAGGACACGCCTCCGTCGCTCTTTCGGCTTTTCCGGCTCTCGAACCCACGGAGCCCGAAATGAACGACAAGATTGTGATTCTGGATACGACATTGCGCGACGGCGAGCAGTCCGCCGGCGTCAATTTTACGCTGTCCGACAAGCTCGAGATTGCGCGCGCGCTCGAGGCCATGCGCATCGACGTGATCGAAGCGGGCTTCCCCGCGGCGAGCGCCGCCGAATTCGCCAATGTGAAGGCGGTGGCCAAAGAGGTACGTGGAGCCGCCATTTGCGCGCTTTCACGCGCGGTGGCCGAAGACGTCGATGCGGCGGGCGAGGCCTTGAAGGGGGCTGCATCGCCGCGCATCCACATCTTCTTGAACGCGAGCGACATGCAGCTCGAACATCAATTGCGCAAGAAGCGGGACGACGTGAAGGCGCTCGCCGAGGCCATGATTCGCCGCGCGCGAACGCACGTGGCCGACGTCGAGTTCTCCGCGATGGACGCCACGCGCGCCGATCCGGACTTTCTCGCGGAGATCGTCCGGGCCGCGATTGCGGCCGGCGCCAGGACCATCAACCTTCCCGACACCGTCGGCTACATCCTGCCTCACCAGCTCCACGCGATGATGGTCGACTTGCGCGCGCGCGTTCCCGAGCTCGACGCCGTGTGCATGAGTTTTCACGGCCAGGACGATCTGGGCCTCTCGACGGCGAACACCCTCGAGGCGATCCGAGCCGGGGCGCGCCAGGTGGAGCTGACCGTAAACGGTATTGGGGAGCGCGCGGGCAATACGGCGCTCGAAGAGGTGGTCGTCGCGCTGGCGCTCCACGGGCCATCGCTGGGGGTGCGCGTGGACGTCGACACCACGAAGATCTCGGCGCTCTCGCAACTCGTGGCCGATCGGAGCGGCATGCCGGTGGCGCCGAACAAAGCGCTGGTGGGCAGGAACGCGTTTCGCCACGCATCCGGAATTCACCAAAATGGGGTGATCAAGAAGCGTGAGACATTCGAATGGATTGATCCGAAGATGGTCGGCAATACGCGTGGAACGGAGATCGTGCTCGGGAAATTGTCGGGGCGCGCCGGATTCTTGGCGCGTGTGCGTGCGCTCGGCATCGAGGTCACCGCGAGCAAGGAAGAAGAGACCTTTGCCCGCTTTCAAGCGCTCGCCGATCGACAGCGCGTGGTCGAAGACGCCGAGGTACGGGCTATTTGCCTCCACGGCGCCTCCGCTTCAAGCTGACACGATGGTCTTGGGCTCGAGGAAGGCCTCCAAGCCAAGGGCGCCGTATTCTCCGCCGCGTTGCACGCGTTTCATCGATGTGGTCCACGCGATCAAAAGGTGATACTCGCGCACGTTGCGGTCAGTGGTCTTTTCGCGAGTGCGTCGAGCTTCGCGGCATCGGACGCCGTCCATCCCGGCGCACCGAAGTAGGCGATGCGCGTGCCGGACAACCGACGTGCCGAAGACTTGCACGTCACGGGATCCGTACAGGGAAGCTGCTGCGAGACATAGGTGCCGCTCAATCCGTACGCGTGCCCGCTTCCGGTGCACTCGTTGTGCGAAGCGTTGTCGTCGTAGTAGCTCTCGACGGGATTCGGGAGGTCCGTATCGATCGCCAGGCTCCACGAGACCGACCCTTGGGGACCGGTGACGAGTTCCCATTCAGGCTTGCCCTGCGGCGCGGATGCGGCGGGAATCCCATCGATGGCGTCGCCCGATGGGAGCCGGTTGCTGAAATACATCATGCCTTTGGCATCCGGCGAATATCCGATCGCGTCGATGATGCTGGGAATCGCGTGCACGCGCAGAATGGTGCGAATGTCTGCGCGTGCCGCGTAAAAGACGTGATCTCTCTCCGTATGCGCCCCACTGCACGCGCCCATGTACGCACGAATGGCGCGGACGGCGCCATCCTTGTTGGCGAGAAAAGGACCCCCGCAGGAGTTGAACGATTCTTCGTTCTCGCCGCACCCTTGTCCCGGTGCAAAATACGTCTTGTTCCGATCGAGAATGTCGACGCCGGTGCCGGCTTTGATCCGGAGTTCATCGGAGATCCAGCGCCCGAGGAAATGCTGGGCATAGACCTCGGTCGTGACGGTGGAACTGTCGCGCGCGAAGGCGTAGGTCGCGTATTTTTTGCCCGCGGCGGAATCGAGTGAACCGTCATGGACGAAGAGGTAAGCGTACCTCGTGCGTGCCTCGTTCAGCGCGTCCCGGACGGTGACCTCGACGCCCGATCCGTCGACCGTCCCTGCAGGGGGTTGAGTGACCATGGCGCGAGCCCCCGTGTCGGAGGCCATGAGCACGATCTCGTCGTCGGCGTCCACATCGAGGTCGACATCCGCGCCAACGCTCGTGGCGGGATCCGCGTACACGTTGACGGTGACGCCGTTCGCGTTCGAGTTGCCCGAGATTTTCCCCAGATCGGCTTGAACGCGCTCGTCCACTTGCAGCGGGATTTGCCGCCAGCCCTCTGCGCCATAGGCAAAGGCCACGAGCGAAGCGGGACGCTTGCCGAGAAGCGGCGCCGCCTCCGCACCCGTGAAGACGACCGGATCGCGCTCGCGGTCGAGTTGGCTCACCGTCGACGCATCGGGATCGGCGTCGGACCGCGCGTCGGGATGCGCGTCGGGCCATGCGTCCGGGCTTGCATCGAGGGGGCCCCCATCGGGGATACGGCGGTCGACGTTCGCGTCGTCGTCGCACCCTCCGAGGGCCACTGGAACGAGCGACATGGCCACGAGCACGCGGCGTGCGCAGCGAGAGAGCATGAACGACGATACCAGACGTCCCCGCTCAGGGCACGAGTGCGGTGAACTTTCCGTCGTCGCACATGGCTTTGGCGTCCTTTACGGACTTGACGACTTCATTCTTCGAGAGGAAGAGCGTCACGTGTTCTCCGGGATGCTCGCACGTTGCCAGCACACCCTTCGTTCCACACGGCTTCGTCGAAAATACGGCGCCCGGGTCGTTGCAACTGCCTTTCGCTTCGGCGGCCTCCCCGGACGAAAGACCTTTCCATTCCGCACACATTCCTTCGTTCGGCTGGTTGCACGAATAGACCGTGCCCCCCGCGTTTGCCGAAGGCGCCGCCGCCGGCGCGGTGGGCGCGGCTTTCGCCGACACGACGGGGGCCGCCGAGGCACTTTCTTTGGGAGCATCCGATGGCTTGCTGCACGCGACGAGTACGAGGGCCGAGGATGCCAGGCACACGAGTCGAGACAATCTCATGCGGGTTCGTACGCGGTGCTCGCGAAATCCTTCCTCGAGCGTCACATGCCCTTTGCTAAATTGAAATGCGATTCCAATTTTCGAATTCGCCGCTTGGGTTCTCGCGTGCCCGCTGTTGGGTTGTCGTGTACCCGTTGCGTTGCGGTAGACTACTGCGCATGTCGCCCATGAAGAAAGTCGTCCCGGCTGCGAATCCCGATGCTTACGTGGCGGCGCTATCGGGCTGGCGTCGCGATCGGGTCGTGCGTCTGCGCACTGCGGTGCATTCGGTCGCGGGGCTCGATGAGCGCATCAAGTGGGGACACATCGTTTGCTTCTCGAACGGTCCGCTGCTGTTGATCCGCGCCGAGGAGGCGCGCGTGTTGTTCGGATTCTGGCGCGGCAAACGCCTGCGTGACATCGAGCCGCGCTTGAAGCCGGGTGGCAAATACGAGCTGGCCACCTTCGACATCCGCGAGGACACGAAGATCGACTTCAAGCGGGTGCCGGAGTTGGTTCGGGAAGCGGTGGCGCTGAACGCGCGACTCGGCAACCCTGCCGAACGACACGAGGAGTGAAAAGCGGCTACGACGGCGTTCGCGGCGGGAGCACCCCGTCGGGGTAACGACGGTGCAGGTCGTCGAGGACGACGCGGCTTGCAAGGGTGGACAGGCGCCGTCGATCCGCCTCACTCAAGTCCTGTACGAGGACGGCGAGCTCCAGTTCGAGTTGCTTGGCAAAGACCTGCGCGAGCTCCCGCCCTTTCGGGGTCAGGGTGACATTCACCGCGCGCCGGTCCTCCGGCGTGGTGAACCGTCGAACGAGCCCGCGACCCTCCGCGCGGGTCACGAGCCCCGTGATGCTGGACTTGTCGAGGTTCAGATAGGTGGCGAGCTCCTGCATGCCAGGCTCCCGGTCGCGCAGGATCCCCAACAGGCGCACCTGGATGAGCGATAGCTCGTGCCGCTCGGCGACCCGCCCGAGCGCGGCATGCACCGCGAAGGAGAGCTGCACCAAGCCATCCAACAAGCCCAAGTCGTGCCGGCCACGCGATCGTCCTGCGTCATCCGCCTTCATGGGCCCATGGTACTTGACTTTGTTTGTGTCGCAAACCATCGTTTGTTTGTGATGCAAACAGTATGTGAGACGTACCATTCGCCCGTTGACGTCGTGATTGTCGGTGCCGGTGCAGCGGGATTGACGCTGGCCATCGAACTGGCGCGTCGCCGGGTCTCGTTCCGATTGATCGAGAAGCTGGACGAGCCCTTTCGAGGTGCACGCGGGAAAGGCCTTCAACCTCGCAGCCTCGAGGTGTTCGAAGACTTGGAAATCCTCGATCGAATCGCCGCACGGGGCGGCATGTACCCGCCCCAGCGTCTGTATCGCGACGATGGAAGCTACGCCGACGTTCCGCTCGGCCCCGCCTCGCCGCCGACGGCCGCCGAACCGTATCGACAGCCCTTGATGGTTCCTCAGTTCGCGACGGAAGCCGTGATGCGTGAGCGGCTCGCCGAATGGGGCGGCTCGCCCGAATTCGGTCACGAGCTCCGAGCGTTCCAGCAGGATACCGAGGGGGTGAACGCCGTGGTCGCGCACGCCGGCAAGGAAGAGACGATTCGATGCCGCTACCTCGTGGGGGCGGACGGCGGACGGAGCTTCGTTCGCCACGCCCTCGGCGTCGAATTCCCCGGCAAGACCCTTGGAGTTCGCGCGCTCGTGGCCGATGTCCACGTCGAAGGCCTGGACCGCGATGTGTGGCATCGATTCAACGACGCACGGCTCGATACGCAGATCGCGGCGTGCCCGCTGGCCGGAACCGACATGTTTCAGCTTCAGGCCCCCGTGGCGCTCGAGGGGGACGTGGACCTGTCCGCCGAAGGCCTCACGGCCATCTTCCTGGCACGCACGGGTCGGCAGGACGTCGTGATCCGCTCGGTGAGCTGGGCGTCCGTTTTCACGATGAATGCGCGGCTCGCCGATCGCTATCAGGATGGCCGGGTGCTCCTGGTGGGCGACGCGGCGCACGTCCACCCGCCCACGGGAGGTCAAGGTCTCAATACGAGCGTTCAGGATGCGTACAACCTTGGTTGGAAGCTTGCGGCCGTCGTCGACGGTGCACCGACGACGTTGCTCGCGACCTACGAGGAGGAGCGACGGCCCATCGCGGCGCAGGTGTTGGGGCTCTCGAGCGCGCTTCTCGAGGCCGCCAAGCGGGGCTCCATGCATCGCGGTCGCGAGGTGCAGCAACTCGACCTGGGCTACCCCGAGTCCTCGTTGGCGCTGCGCACCGACGAGCCGCACGAGGCCATTCGCCCCGGAGCGCGCGCGCCGGACGCGCCCATTCGCAGTGCGGCGGGGGCCTCGAGGCGTCTCTTCGATCTATTCCGCGGACCACATTGGACGTTGCTGACCTATGGCAACGAGCGAGAGTCCTGGATTCCGCCCCGCCCAGGCCTCCGCGTCCACACGATCGCACCGCGCGGGACGTCGGCCGAATTCGTGGACGAAGGGGAGCACGTTCGCGCAGCCTACGGTCTCGCGCCGGGGTACGGCGTGTTGGTCCGGCCCGATGGATACGTGGGCGCCGTTTTGCATCGACGGAGCATGGCCACGCTCGAAACGTACCTTGCGCAGGTCGGTTGCCACCTTCCATATCGACCGAATTGCGTCGTTCGTTCGCACAATTGTTTATGAATGTTTCGCCGCAAATGAGTCTGGGCGTCGCCCATTTTTATTGGCTGATCCGCAAATAGTGGCGATACGCCGCGAACCGGTGCGGACAACCGGTCGAAGAACCTTCGAACAACGAAATCGAATCGCCTGATTCGCTCCGCGTTTCGCAATCGTGCGACCAGAGCCCGGCGGGTCGATTTCGCATGGAGGTTGCCATGAAGAAGATCTTGGGAATTCTCTCTTTCGCATGCTTGCTGGTTGTCGGCTGCGCGATGCAAGACCAGGGCGATCCTAGCCCGGCCAATCAAGGTTCCGAGCTCGAGGGGGCTACCCCCAACGGTGCAGCGGGCGAGCCCCAGGTACCATTGGGCTGCTGCCGCATACCCTGCCCCGGCGACCCCGACTACCTCACGTCGCAAAGTGAAGCCCACCCGAATCGCTACGTCACCACCAGCGCAGAAGGCTTTCGTTTCTGCTGCGAAGCCTGCTGACGGAACGGCGCGCTTGGCGTGACGGCCCCCCAACCGCGAAGGTTGGGGGGCGCGCCGGAATTTTGGGCCCTTCGCTTTTTCAAATGGACTCAGGCCGATGCCTGCATCCATGTGCACCATGAGTGTCGAACTTTTTGCTCGATGGGGATGGCGACGTCCATTCACCCGTTCCTCGTATCCATCGTGATGCGGGTATTTGGCTCGGCGCCGCGCCGCTGGGGACGCCACCTGCCACGCCTTCTCGCGACCTATCGAGACGACAAGCGGTTCGGGCTCCTGGCGGTCTTCATCGTGTTCGTTGCCCACGCATGGCGCTATTTCGCCAGCGAGGTAGCCGGACAGGTGCACGGCGATGGCTTCTATTCCTGGATCTTCGTCCGCTCCCTGGCGTTCGACGGCGACCTCGATTTCAGCAACGATTACGCCGCGTGTGGCGATCCATGGGGAATGGGGGTCGACGAAGGAGGTGGGCGCCCTGCCAATCCGTTTTACTTCGGGCCCGCCGTCCTGCTGGCGCCCGTATTGTTCATCGTCCGACATGTCATTCGGCTACCGGCGGGAGCACCCGCGTCGTGGCATTCGGGCTGCACCGGCCCTTTGATCTTCTACACGGGGCTCCTCTCCATCGTTGCGGTAACGCTCGTCGTCTACTTTGGTTACCGGGCTGCGCGTCGCTTCTTCGATGAGGGTACGTGTGCCATCGCGGTTCTGGTGGTCGGGTTTGCGTCGCCGCTCAATGTCCACGGGTCGTTCGTCTGGTATTACTCGCATGTGTGGAGCGCCCTCGGCGTCGCGCTCACGATTTTTCTCACCGTGCGGTTTTGGGAGACACCATCCCTTGGGTGGGCAGCCGCCGCCGGTGCGGCCTGCGGCTTCGCCTTCCTGATGCGCCCCGTCGAGATCTTGTTTGCGTGCGCGTTCGCCGCTGCAATGGCCGATCACGCCCGGCGTGGTGGCGTCCGTCGCATGCTACGGAGCACCGTTGCGCGCACCCTGGCATTTGGCGGCGCGCTCCTCGGCGTCGCGGCCTTGCAGTTTTGGGTGCACTTCAAGCTGTACGGTTTTCCGTTCATCATTCCCCAAGGGAAGCTCTACGTGCAGCTCTCCCACGCACACCCGTTCCTCCTGCTGTTCGGGGCCCGTTCGGGTCTTCTGTATTGGACGCCGCTCATGTGGTTCGCCGTCCTCGGCTTGCCCCTCCTCGTCCGCCCGAAGAAATCGCGCTTTCTCTTCGCGGGGCTCGTCCTCGTGACGTGCCTTCATCATTACATTGCGTCGTCGGCGCTCGGGTGGACGGGGGCAGCGACCACGGGCGGACGCGTCCAAACATCGCTCGCGGCGCCGTTTCTTCTTTCGACCGCGGCATTCCTGACGCCGTGCCTGCGCTGGCTGGAGCGCCGTGAATGGACGCGGAGCACGGGAGCTCTCGTCACGGTCGCGTTGCTTCCATGGGTACTGGTCACCTGGGGCATTCCCACCGCAGGGGTCCCCTACGACCGCCCCGTTCCCGCCCCTGACCTTTACGGGACCGCCGTTCGCGGAACGACGAATACGATTTACACGTCGATAGGAAATCCGTGGACATTGCCCGCCACGATCCTTTTTGCGCTGCGATACCGGGCTTCGCCCGCGGTCTTCGACACCGTTGCCACCGACGGGATCTTCCAGAAGCAATACCGCTCGCTCGCGCCCATGGGGCCCGACACCCTTTCCTTCGCGTCGCCACCCGCGGCGTATTTCGGGGACGGGTACGAGAAGACCGACCAGGGTGCCAGGATCACGCCGGGTCGCAGGATGCGGAGTCTCTTCGCACTTTATTGGCCGTGGGTGACCCACATCCATCTTTCCTTCGTCGCCGAAGGCCGCCCCGCGAACGTCACGTTGCGCACGGGAAGCTTCTTCCGCCGGTACGACCTCGGATCGGTCCACGTGGAGAAGACGACCGAGGTGGACTTGGCCGTGCCGAAGAACGCCTTCGATTCCGGCATCGACGAACTGCTCGTCGAGACGGACGCGCGGGTGACGTTGAAGTCCATTCGCTTCATCGACCAGGGCAAGCGCGACACGCGCGTCCGCGCCTTCTGACGGGCGAGGCCGGGCTAACCGTCGGTGGGCGTGGGCGGTGCTTGGCGAACGAACTGCTCGTAGACCACCAGATTCGCGGCCTTGCCACGGCTGATCTCGGTGAGGATCCGCTTGACGCGAACCCAGTCCAGTCCATTTTTGCCCGCGCCGATGCGGGGCAGGAGCACCCTCTGCACGCCATCGGCCTCGGTGCGGGATACGACGGCGAGTGCGGCGCGTTCGAAGGTGGAGATCTTCGGCTTGGCCCCCGCCGACTGAAGGCCCATCGCATAGACGATGAGATGGCTTTCTCCTTCAGGGCGCCAGGCAAACACATCACCGAGCTGGAACTTACCGCCGGCGCAGTGCGCCCGGTAGGCCTCGGCGAAGGCCGGCCATCGCTGACGAACGGCGACCGCGATGCCCGTGTCCATCGTTCCGTCGCAGTCCGCGCCAAAGGCCAAAGCCCTCGGCCCCGTCCCCTCGGAGGCCTCGTGGAGGATGTCACCCTTCAAGAATGTGGTCGGCACGGCCGCACGCTACACGAGCGCGCCCCCATCCCCCTTACTTTTCTTTACGGCCCCGACGGCGGGCGGACCTCGAGTGGTATACCTCGGGGGGAGGTACACCGTATGAGTTTTGGACGAAATCCGCATGTCGCGAAGGCCGAGGCCGCGGAACAAAAAGCGCAGAGTGCAAAAGATTCCGCGGCCTACGAGCATGCATGGCGCGATGCGGCCCGCCAGTGGGAGAGGGCCGCGGAGCGTGAGACGAATGATGCGCGCCGCCAGCAGTACGTGGATAAAGCGGCTGCCGCGCGCGCAAATGCAGATGCCCCGTGGGACGAGGGCGGCGATGCGTCGACGATCGAAGCCCTGAAGACCAAAGTATCGTCGCTGCTGAATTAGCGTTATCGCGATACCGGTTTTGCTGATTACGCCTCGACGAATTTGCACCGACTCGGTGCAGTTTTGGAGGCGGGTCGAACGACCCCCGCGCGATCGCGGGGCTCGTTCGCCGAGGGCCGCATAAGCACGATGCGGGCCAGCGTCCGTGCGCGCGGTGCCTCACGAATGCGCGCGTTTTCAGCCCGACGCGTGTGACAAATCTGCCTCAACGTGCACCCCTTGCCCCGTGACCGATAGACATCGCCAACGCCATCGCGCCGCGGAACGAGTGCCAGGTTGGTGTCAGGTGCCCTGGCCCTCTTCGAGGTGAAGAAGGAGCTCCTCGATGCGAAGCATGCCGGCCAGGTCTCCCTCGCGGTGCGCGAAATCCATGGCGGCGAAGAGGTGCGTCTGTTCGAGATCGATGCGCTCGGGGTGTTGCTCCAACATGGCGACGTAGTGCTCGAAGACCCGGCGCAGGGGTACGGTGGCTCGCTTGCGCACGGCGTGGCGCACGACGGCGTGAAGGGTGTAGCGACCGGAGAAGGGCTCTTGCACCAAGTGCCACGCGGTGAGTGCCGCGAGCGCCCGTGCGCAGGCCTCACCCTCGGATGCGCCAAGACGGGCGAGGCGCGCCAGCGAGTCCCTGTCGACGTGATCGCCTTCGACGGATGCGAGCACCGCGAGGACGCGCCGGCTGGCGGGGGCGAGATGCTGCCACGCCCACCCCACGAGGAGCGCAACCTCCGGCAGATCGTCCTCGTGCTCCATCACGGCCACCACGCCCACCCCATGGCTCGTCAGGTATGCGGTGAGCTCGGCCACGCTGGCCGCCCCCGTCTCGACGATGGCGTTGGCGATGTCGAGCGCCAGTGGATTCCATCGGAGCAAACGTGTCAGCGCGCCCACGCGCGGGAAGGCATTTCGCCCGGTGGTCACCAGCGGCGCCGTCACGGGATAGACCAGCACTCCGGAAAGGAGGCAGCGACGCGCGGTCAGGATGAAGGTGGCGCGTGTGTTCGCCAGCTCCTGGAGAAGGCGCGACATGGCCCGGTCGTCCTCGTGGTTGTCGAGGACGATCAAGTGCTCTTCGCGCGACAACCATCGACGCAATCCGGGCACCAACGCCTCGCGCTCGCGAGGGGTGCCGAAGCGCAAGGCCAACATCTCCGCGACGGTGCGAAAGTCCCACGCCGCCGTGCGAAACCAATGAATCTGCGCAAAGCGATGCAAAAGTCCATACCCAAGGGCGGCCGCCAACATCGACTTTCCGCTCCCTCCGGGGCCGACCAGGGCCAGGCGCGTGGGCGCGGCCGCCGAGACCATCTTCACGAGCGTGGCGAGTTCCCTGGCACGCCCCTTCATCCCACGCGGACGCGGTGGAAACAGCGTCATGCGTGCAAACCCCGTTCGAGCGAATTCATGTCTCCGTGGTGCAATTCAGCATCCATTGGACACCGAATTTGTCGGTGAGCTTACCATAGTAGTCACCCCAGGGCTGTACGCCGAGCGGCGTCGTGATCACGCCGCCTTCGGCAAGCCTTGCGAACAGAAACTTGGTTCGGGCCCTGTTGTTCAACACGAACATCATGGCAAAGCCCCGCATCGGCTCCGCGTCGTCGTTGTCCGATGCGAAGAAGCTGACCCCTGGACCGGTGAATTGCGCGTGCATGATTTTCCCGCGCATCGATTCCGTGCGCACGGGCATTCCGTTGTCCCCGTGGCGAACGAGGGTGGTAATGCTTCCAAACCCGCACTCGGCGTAGAAGCGAAGCGCTTCTTCGCAAGTCGTCGTGAAGAAGAGATAATTCGAAAGGGTCATCGTCGTCTCCATCGAGAGGGCATGGCTCAGGATTGCGGCGAGGATGCTACACCGTTCGCAAGGGGCTGTCGCGTGGACGGCGAGACCCTATAGCCGAGGGACCCTCGAGGGAGCACGACGATGACAGAGCAAGAGGCTACGGTCGTATTGGAGATTCGCACCTACCGGCTGCGCTCGGGCCGCGGGGAGAGGTTCCACCAGATTTTCCGCGAGCAGGCCGTGCCCTTGTTGCGCCGGTACGGCATCACGGTCGTCGATTTTGGACCATCGTTGATCAACGAGGCGGACGAGCCCGGCGAAGGGTACTTCCTGATGCGCGCCTTTCCCTCGCTCGAACGGCGGGAGGCCCTGGAGGGCGCCTTCTACGGCAGCGACGAATGGCGCAAGGGACCGCGCCCGGAGGTGCTATCGCTGATCGAGAATTACCACACGACGGTGATAACGGTGCCCTCCGCGGCCGTTCAGGCGCTGATCCGCTAGGTCGACGGCTTCATGGAGTCAGCGTGTTCGCCGGTGCAGGGGCGGTGACCATGAAACCACGACTCAACGCCGCCGCCGTCTTCTCGGAATCGAGCTCGTTCTCCCATCGCGAGACGACCACCGTCGCGACCCCGTTTCCGATGATGTTCGTGAGCGCGCGCGCCTCGCTCATGAACCGATCGATACCGAGAATGAGCGCCATCCCGGCGACCGGAATGCTGGGGACGACCGCGAGTGTCGACGCGAGCGTGACGAAGCCCGCGCCGGTGATGCCCGAGGCGCCCTTCGACGTCAGCATCGCCACTCCGAGGATCGTAAGCTGCTGGCCGAGGGTCAGCTCCGTATTGGTTGCCTGCGCAATGAAGAGCGCCGCCATCGTCATGTAGATGTTCGTACCGTCCAAGTTGAACGAGTAACCCGTCGGCACGACGAGACCGACGACCGACTTCGAACACCCGAGCGATTCGAGCTTCTCCATCAGGAGCGGCAGCGCGCTCTCCGACGAACTCGTCCCCAGGACGATGAGCAGCTCTTCTTTGATGTAGGCAATGAACCGCAAAATGCTGAAGCCGGTGAGGCGCGCGATCATGCCGAGAAAGACCACCACGAACAGGATGCACGTGAGGTAGAACGAGCCCATCAACTTCGCCATCGGGAGGAGCGACGCGACGCCGTACTTGCCAATGGTGAAGGCCATCGCGCCGAATGCGCCGATGGGCGCGACCTTCATGATGATGTTCACGACCCCGAAGATCGCCTTCGACAGGTCCTCGATGAACGTGAGAATGGGCTTGCCGCGGTCGCCCAGCGCGCTCACCGAGAACCCGAAGAGGATGGCAAAGAGCAGCACCTGCAGGATTTCCCCCTTTGCGAACGCATCGACCACCGTGGTGGGGATGATGTTCATGATGAAGTCCGTCGTGTGTTGCGTTTTTGCTTTCGCGGTAAACTCGGCGATCTCCTTCGTGTCGAGCGTTGCGACCGACACGTTGAAGCCGGCGCCGGGCTTGAGGAGGTTCGAAACGGCCAGGCCGATGCCGAGAGCGACCGTCGAGACGATCTCGAAGTAGAGGATCGCCTTGCCGCCGACCCGCCCGACTTTGCGCATGTCGCGCATGCCGCCGATGCCGGTGACCACCGTGCAGAAGATCACGGGCGCGATGATCATCTTGATCAGCTTGATGAAGCCGTCGCCGAGGACTTTCAGGTCGATGCCCGTCGCGGGGCGGAAGTGCCCGAGCGCGACGCCGCACGCGATCGCGAAGAGCACCTGGACGTAGAGGATCTTGTAGAACGGCTTTTTCACGGGCTGGATTTCACTGACCATCGTTCGCGTCTCCGGCATCTCCACCATCTCCGGCGTCTCCGTCATTTCCCGAATCTCCGTCATTTCCCGCATCCACCTCGGTCACGGCATCCGCCTCGTTCACCGCGTCCGCCGCGCGCACGTCGGACGCAGCCTCGGTCGCGTCCACGCCGGCCTCGATGGGTGGAAACGGATTCGCCGTGGTCATCTCCGTACACCCGAGCGCGAGCAGGCCCGAAGGCAGCAAGGCCGAGAGCACCGATACGACGATCCGTCGTCTCTTCGTCGAGGAGGGCATCGCGCGTTTCTCCGGAATCAAAATGTCACCTGCGCACGGAACAGCAGCTCGTGGAGGGAATGCCCATTGTCGCGCGCTTCGAGCTGCGATTGCGGCACGTTGCTCGGCGTCCCCGGCAGCGATTGCGCGGGCGCCTGCGCGCGATTGGCACAGGCCACGGCGTCGCACACCGGGCCGCCGGGGTGCGTGGGCGTTGGCGGTGCGGAGTCGGGGAATAGGTAGGTCGTCCATTGCGCCGTCAGGCGAATGTGCCTCGTGGCCCAGTAGTTCAGGCCGCCGGAGATCGCATTGACCTTGATGTCCCCGTCGTACGGGCCGACCCCGGTGAACGCGGGCGCGCCCGTCGCCGTCACCGCGGAGGTCTTGGAATATCCATCGTAGCGAAGGCTCACTTGCTCCCATCGAACCATCGCCTGGAGCGAACTCTCGTGAGGTGAGTCGGGCTTCGAGAGATTGAGCCGCGCCGGCTTGAACGTCTCGCCGATGCGACCGCCCGTGCGCGGCCCGAAGAGCCACACGCCACCATGGAGGTAGTAGCCGAATCCGTGCATGTGGCCGAAGCCCAAGGTGCCGGGGCCATAGGCAGGATTTTGGCTCTGATAGCCCTCGACGACCTCGCGCGTTCCATTGTCGACATAGACCACTTCGGCCATCAGGTCGAAAATGCTGAATGGGACGCGCAGCTCCCCGGCCGCAGCAATTTGATTGTTCGCCGGCACGACGTGAACATTGCGACCGATTAGCGAATTTCGATAGTTCGGTCTCCAGAAGGCATAGTTGCCCTGGGTGGTCATCGCGTTGTAGTCGTAGTGGGTCCACGTCGGATCGCGCGAGCCGTACGAGAAGCTCCCGCCGAAGTGGAGGCCCTTCAACTCGCCGATGCCGGACACCGTCGAGAGCGGCCGGACATAGACGCGGGTCATCAAGTCCCCGCGCCCATCGGTGTCCAGGCGGTTCGGTCCCGCGCCATTCACGAACGCGACGGTGTATGTCACGATATCCTCACCGAGGGTGCCCCAGAGCAGGCCGTGAAGGTCGACTCCATTGGCGACCTGCGATCCGAGCACACGCGTCGCCAGCGACTTCTCCATGAATTGCAAGGAGCGAGGTGGCGTCGAGTTCTCCATCGAGAACGACGTGAGCGCCTGGCCGACGCGGAAATTCAGGGCGGGATGGACCCGGTAGCCGACCCATGCGCCGACGAGTTGGGCCACCACCCTCGCGGTCTGCGCTGGCGCGTATTGGCCGCTCGTCGCCGTCGGTGCCGCACCCGGCGCGGCGGCCGACGTTTCGTCGCGGCCGTTCAGATTGTCGAGCGCCGTCCTTCCCATCTCGAGCTCGAGGCGAAAGGTCCAGTCCTTGAGGAACTCGCCGGCGAATGTCAGACGGGTGCGTCGAAAGGCAAATGTCGACTTGAGGTTCGTATCCCCGACGCCGGGGCCGAAGTAGTTGTAATGATCAATCTGCAAATCGAGCGACGGATAAAGGATGAAGAGATCCTTCTCGTCGCGGAGGAAGAATCCACCCGCCCGATAACCCGCGAGCGGATGATCGGCAGGTGGCGTTGCCTTCTTCGTTTCGGATTGGGCAGCAGCCTCTCGTGCCATGAAAAGCGGCAGGAGAAGAGTCATCGCAAGCCCGAGGCGGTGCGCTGGCTTCACGGCGGCCGCGAATCGCATGTTTCGTGCCGGTTTTGCGCGCGTGTCGAAATGCGCTCAGACAGCTCGATTCCAGGGATTCGAGCCCGCGTGCCTCGGCAAATATCCGCCGATCGCACGGGCGTATCGGCAAAGGTTCGCTCGCCCGTCGACGCTCAGCGGGCGAACTTTCGCCGATCGATGCCGTAGCGCGCCATTTTCTCGTTCAATGTTCGACGCGGCAGGTTGAGGAGCTCCATCGTGGCCTTGATATCGCCACGACAGGCTTCCAGCGCGCGCTCGAGGCATGTGCGCTCGAATTGTTCGACCTGCGCGGAGAGCGATTCGCGCACCGGCGCATCGACGGCCTTCGCGCTCGACGGCGCGGCCGGGCTCACCGTGGCGACCCCTGCGCCGATTCCGATCGCATGACGCTCAGCGGCATTTTTCAATTCACGAACATTGCCCGGCCAATCGTGCGCGAGCAACCTTCGCAGGTCGGCGTCGCTCAGCGGACGCGGCTCGCGCCCGTGCAGGGCCGCCGCCTCCGAGGCCATGAACTCGAACAAGAGCGGGATATCTTCCTTGCGCTCGCGGAGCGGCGGCAAATGAAGCTCGGCGACGTCGAGGCGGTAATAGAGGTCTTCGCGGAAACGCCCCGCGCGCACCGCGTCGAGCAAGTCGACCTTTGCGGCGGAGACCGTACGCACGTCGACGGGGATGCTCTTGTGCGAGCCAAGTCGCTCGATGGCGTGCTCTTGCAGGGCGCGGAGCACCTTCACCTGGAGGGCGAGTGGCATGCTCTCGACTTCGTCCATGAAGAGCGTGCCGCCGTTCGCGTGCTCGAATTTTCCTGGGCGACGCGCAATCGCGCCCGTGAAGGCACCGACCTCGTGCCCGAAGAATTCGCTTTCGAACATCGTCTCCGGAATGGCGCCGCAGTTGACCGCGACGAACGCGTGCGTGGCGCGCTGGCCGAAATCGTGGAGGCAACGCGCGACCAGCTCTTTGCCGGTCCCGGTCTCGCCGCGGATGACGACGTTGACGTGGGTGCTCGCCAAGTCGAGGACCGAGCGCCGGAGCGCGTCGATGGCCGGCGAGGTGCCGATGATGCGCGATTCGATTCCGACTTTGCCATGCAGCTGCGCGCGAAGGCGGCGGTTCTCGAGCACGAGGGTCCACTTGTCGCAGGCGCGCCGTATCGTTTCGGCGAGGCGGTCGGGCTCGAAGGGCTTCTCGACGAAGTCGTAGGCGCCGCTGCGCATCGCCTCGACGGCCATCGCGATATCGCCGTGGCCCGTGAGGAGCACGACGGGTCGATCCGCGTCTTGCTGGACGGCGATCCGTAAGAGCTCGATCCCGTCCGTCTCCGGCATCTTCACGTCGGTGACGAGCACCGCGTCTTCACTCGTCAGCTTCGACAGCGCCTCGCGCGCCGAGGCGCACAGGACGACCTCGATTCCCACCAGCCCCAGCCACTGCTTGACGGCAAGGCGAACACTCGCCTCGTCGTCGACGAAAATCACTCGGCATCGTTCAGGCATGGGTAATGCGCTCCATTTGCACTAGACGGTGTCAAGTTCGTACCGCGGAAGCTCGACGATGAACGTGCTGCCGACGCCGACCGTCGATTCGACCCGGATCGATCCACCGAGCTCACGCACGATACCATATGTGACCGAGAGCCCCAGGCCCAGCCCCTCACTGTCCGCTTTGGTCGTGAAGAACGGCTCGAAGAGCCGCGGCAGGTGCTCCTCGAGGATCCCTTCGCCCGTGTCGCCGACGCGCATGATGCATCGCTTGCCGTTCTCCGTCACATGGATGGAGAGGCGACGCTCCTCTCTCTTGGTCATCGCGTCGAGCGCATTGCGCACGAGGTTCAGCACGATCTGCTCGATGCGGGTTCGCTCGGCGAGCACCGAAGCTCCGGGAGGAACGTGCATGTCGACGTCGACGCGTTCGAGACGGACGCGCCCCTCGCACAAGAGCAGCGCGCGCTCGATTGCGAGGTCGAGCGCCACGCGTTCGGCGCGGCCCGAGCGCCTCGGCGAGAATCCGCGGAGCTGCCCGGTAATGCGCGACATGCGTTGCCCCAGCTCTTCGAGCAGCGCGAGGTTCTGCGCGGCCTGCTCCTCGTCGCCTTCCTCGAGCAGGACGCGCGTGCTCGCGAGAAAGGTCTGCATCGCGGTGAGCGGCTGATTGAGCTCGTGCGCGATGGCCGCGGACATTTGCCCGAGCGCGGCCATTTTCCCCGCGTGGACGAGCTCATCGTGCGCCTCGCGGAGGATCTTCTCGGCCTTCTGTCGCTCGGCGATCTCCGCGCGAAGGTCGACGGTCCGCGCGTGCACCTGCGCTTCGAGCTTGTCGCGGGAGTCGAGCGTCGCGCGGAGCGCTAGCCGGCGCTGGCGTAGATAAAGGAGGAGAAGCGTCGCGGCGACGAGGCCGCCGCCTGCCTTGATCGCGCTGTCCCGCGCTTGAACATCGACGGCCGCGAGATCGGAGAGATAATGAATCGTCCAACCGTCGCTCGGCATGGTGAGCGACTGCATGAGGAATCGCGTGTTTCGCGCACCGGTCTGCAGGCGCACGATGCGCGCATCCTGCGCGAGCTCCCGCTCGATGCTGTAGTGGATCGCGTGCAAGGCGTCGGCCGGGTATTGATGCTGGGCCGCGATCGTCTCCGCCGCGTCTCGCGGCAGGGGAGCCATCAACCCGTATTTGAGCTCGGGGCGGCTCGCCAGGAATGCGACCCCATTCGCGTCCGCGACGAGGACCCTTTCCTCGGCGCGCGTCCAGTCCCTCTCGAGCGGCTCGAGATCCACTTTGACCACGACGACCCCGATCCGCTTGGTCGCGCTCTGCACCGAGCTGGCCATGAAATAGCCAGGCAATCCGCTGGTCGTGCCGACGCCGAAGAACCGGCCGATCCCCGTCGCGATGGCTTGGTGGTAGTAAGGCCGATACGCGAGCGATCGCCCGACGAAGCTGAGGTCCAGATTCCAATTGCTCGCGGCGAGCGCAACCCCGTCCGGCTTCAGCACGTAGAGCGCAGAGGCGTTCGTCGCGGCGTTCGTCGCTTCGAGGCTCCGGTTCACCGAGTCGACGAGGCTCGCGTCGTAGGGCGAATGCAGGAGCGCGAGGATGTCCTTGTCCCGTGCGAGGATTTCAGGCAACGGCCGGTACTTGTCCAGGGCGCGCTCGATCGAGCTCGCATACAGCGACAGTCTTTGCCGGCCCGCCGTCTCCGCATCGCGCATCGCGCGCCGCGAGGTCGTACGCCACGCGTACCAGACGATGGTCGAATGGATGACGAGGACCGCGGCAACCGCGAGGGGGATCCGAAAACGACGCGGGCGACCCATCACTCGACGACGAACCGATTCCACCTTGCCGGACAAGACTAATGGTCCAGCTCCCTGCGCGCAATGAATGTCAGTGAGCGCTGCGGGCGGGGCGGCGCCGTGGCGGCGGGGTCGACCATGCGATGGTGAGATGCTCGCGGCGGATGACCGGCTCGAGCATCAGCGTGAGCTCTTCGAGCAGCCACGCCTCGAGCTCGGCGCGCGGGATGGCCTCGTCGCCCTTCTCGAGCCAACCCACCACCGCGCGATCGACGACGCCGGTCCACGATCGCAGCGTCAGTTCGACGAGCAGGCTCGGCTTGGCGATCCCCGCGCGTGCGCACATGATCGCGACGATGCGATCGCGGCCGCCCTCGATGAGCTCGTGCGCCTTGGGCGACGCGCGGGGAGCGGGGCCGAGGAGGGCGATGGTCGGCCCTTTCAACATGGCCGCGAAGTCGAAGAACGCGTGGATCGCCTGCGCCACTTGCTCGCCGAGCGGGGCGTCCGGCGGCGGGAGAAAGGGCAGGCGTTCGGCGACATTGCGCAGCGCCGCGAGCTCGAGCTCTTCCACGCTGGGGAAGTAGCGGTAGAAGAGGGCGCGAGAGACCTTGGCCTCGTGGGTCACGTCCTCCGGCGAGATCACCCGGGCGGGCCGCTTGGCGAGGAGCCGCAGTGCGGCGGCGATGAGCTCACCGCGGCGCTCTTCGGGATCGAGCCGGCGACGGGTCACGAGGGGTCGATGCGGGCGGCGAGGCGGAGCGTGTCGGGCGAGATGCGGCCGATCGCGGCGAACACTTTGGCCTCGGCGGTCACCGGCACCACGGCACGGCCGTCGACGCAGGCGCGAACGATGGCGCGTGCGACGCCCTGCGGACCGAAGTTGCGCCAGGCATAGCGCGCCGACGTCTTCGCGCGGCGCTTGGCCTCGCCGTCGTGGGTCTCGCCGACGAAATGCGTCGTCCGCGTGATGTTGGTGTTCACCACGCCCGGGCAGATGGCCGTGACGTTCACGCCCGAGGATGCGAGATCGGCGCGCATGCACTCGCTGAGCATCAGCACCGCCGCCTTGCTCGTGCAGTACGCCGAGAGCGTGCGCGACGGTGCATACGCGGCGAGCGAGGCCACGTTGACGATATGGCCGCCGACCCCGCTCTTCGCCATCTCGTCGCCGAAGAGTTTCGCCCCGTGAATCACGCCCCACAGGTTGACGTCGAGCACCCGCTGGAAGTCGTCGAGCGACGTGTCGAGAAACGGCCCGGCGAGGCCGATGCCCGCATTGTTTACGACGACATAGGGCACGCCGTGCTCCTCCATGACGTCGCGCGCGAACTTCTCCATCGCGGCGCGGTCGGCGACGTCGACGGCATAGGCATGCGCCCGCGCGCCCGATGCCTCGCACTGCTCCGCGGTGCGCTTGGCCGTCGCCTCGTCGCGATCCACGGCGACGACCGTGGCGCCAAGGCTCGCGAACGCGAGCGCCGTCTTCTGACCGATGCCGCTGCCGGCGCCGGTGACGAGCACGAGCCGGCCGTCGAAGCGCCCTTTCGTCGCCGCGCGCGCCCGGGCATGCATCCGCGCGCTCGCGAGCGCGGGGCTCTCGGCCCTTTTCTCGACGTGATCGACGAGCTCTCCGATCCAGCGCGAGAGCTCGGCGGGATGGCTGAGCGGCGTCCAGTGGCCCGCCTTCAAGTCGCGACGCCATAGGTTGGGCACGCGCAGCGCAAGCTCCTCGTAGAGGCGTGGGGAGACGAAGGGATCGCTCGTGCTCGTGATCGTCTGCACCGGCAGGTCCGTTCTCGCCTCGCGCGGGTGAAGCAGCTTGGGCGCGAAGTTCGAGCGATAGAGCCCCACGCCCCGCGCCCCATCTTCGGCCTGCGTCGGGTTCACCTCGGGGTGCTTCGCGCCATCGAGCCGCAGGAGCCATGGCCACGCCTTGGCGATGCCCTTCCATGCGAGCGGCGCGAGGAACGGCGCTTGGAAGGCGAAGACGTACCAGGAGCTGGCAAGTTGGCCCGCGAGTTCGGCGAGCTTCTTCGGATGAAGGCTCAGACGCTTGCGGATCCACCATGCCGCGTGATCGAGGCACGGCGCACCGAACGTCGTGAGCGATGCGATGCGGTCCTTCGTGCGTTCGTCGAAGACGGCTTCCCAGGCTTGGATCGAGCCCCAGTCGTGCCCGACGAGATGGATTTTGCGCCCGTCGGGGACCGTGGCCTCGATCACCGCGCGGAGATCGCCCACGAGGTGATCGAACGCGTAGCCGCCGAACGTCGCGCCTGCGCTCGAGCGGCCCGCCCCCCGCACGTCGTACGCCACGACGAAAAAGCGCGCCGCCAGATCGGGGATTACCCGCGACCAGACGTCGGAGTTGTCGGGGTAGCCATGGACGAGGACGATGGCCGGCTGTCGGGAATCGCCCCACGTGCGCGCATACAAGGATGCCCCGCCGCTGCCAGAAACACGCATCTCGTTCATGCATGGAGGGGTAGCGCTATTAGACACGTTGTCAATAGCGCCCCCTCTCCACCTCAACGGGTGGGCAAGGCGAAGTCGTACGTCGCACCGCCCAGCGAGGGAATGAGCCCCGGCTCGCTCGGTTTGCAGGCGACGGCGTTCAGGACGACGTCCGCGCTGAAGCCCGCACCGCCGTTGTCGAGCGAGACGCTCGCGTCATCGACGCAATGCACGCCCGGCGGGGCGGACGCTGCGAGGCAGTCGTCGCCCGGGATCGACTGCGTATCGGACCAGCAGATGCGCGACGCGGACGGGGCATTCTCGACGGCGATATCAATCTTGGGAATGGCGGCGGTGAACGGTCCCGACGAGGGATGGGGGCTGAACGTGATGTCGCCCATCTTCAGCGTGTACGCGGCACTGGACTCGTACGAGGCGGCGAGGTGCGGGTGCGGTGCGCATGCGACGACGCGCACCTTGGTGTCCTTCTTGATTTGCAACGTGAGCGGCGCCTCGCCCCGAACCGGTTCGAAGCCGCTGCACTCCAGCGTGCTGGGATCGCAACTGGGCGCGGCCTGACCCGTCGTGTAACAAAGGGTGGTCGGCAGCCCCGCCGTGCTCCGCGTCACCGAGTCGATGGTCACGCTTTGAACATCGGAATACGTGCCCGCGGGGGGCGAGAACGTCGCCGAGGCAACCCGAGGCACATAGGCTTGGCTCGCCACGACCGAGGGCGCGTATCCCTCTTTGCATCCGACGACCTTCAGCGTCCCCGGTTCCGTGACCCCGAGCGCGGTGGGTGAGACGGGCGACGCGCACGTTGGCGTCTCGGGATTTGGCCCATATTCGGCATGGTACGTCACACCTCCGTCGGCCGCGGTCTCCGAGATGTAGCGGAACGGCGTACCGACCTCGTACTCGTCGGGCATGACGATGCCCACGCGGGCGACTTGGAATTCGTAAGTCACCGACGTGATGGCGGATTCGAGCGACCCCTCCTTGCATGCGACGGCCTTGATGGTCGCATTCTTCCCGAGGATGAACGGGCCCGCATAGGTCTCGCCGCGGCTGCACGCCGCGGGGGTGCAATCCGGATCCGGACCATTGATCGTGTAGCAGACGCGGTTGGCGTCGAAACCATGGATGATGATTTCTTGGTCTCGCTCGTAGTGTCCGCCAAACGGTGCCGGCAAGGGCGCATCGGTCACATTGGCCTTGGGGTAATTGGCTTGCGCGGTGAGGCTCGGCTCGAAGTTCGCTTTGCAGCCAATCGCCTTGACCGTGGTGTTTCCCGCGACGTTGATCTTCCCGCCATTCGAAACCGTGGTCCCGCTGCAGCTCGGCGCGGAGCCATCCGTCGTATACGCCACATCGCTCGCACCCGACGATGAAAGCCTTACGCCGAGCGTCTCGGTGGTGACGACCGTGCCCCCGGGGGGATCGAACGTCGGTGCACCGGGTTGCAGCTTGTAGGTCGCCGAGACCAGCGGTGACGCCGCCGTACCGGCCTTGCACGCAATGGCCTTGATGGTCGTATTCGTCGTGCTCACCTCGACGCGGGGCTCCGTCGAGCCGGTGCACGCGGCACCATTGCACGAAGGATCGGGCGGGTTCTCTCCTGCCGTTCGACAGATGGTCGCCCCCGCAGGCACGGTGAGATTCACGATCTGCGCCGATTCGAACGTGCCCCCACCCGGCGTGAGCGTCGGGGCCTTGGGGGCCACGAGGTACGTGGCCTCGACGACCGCGCTGGGCGTGTAATGCTCCTTGCACGTCATCGCCTTGACCGTCGTATCCGAGGTAAAAACGCCCCCGGGGATTGTCCCGCCTTCGTGGATCGTCGCGCCGCTGGTGCAGTTGGGATTCGACCCGTCGAGCGTGTAATGAATGATGCCTCGGCTCGTGGCGGTGACCAATAGGACCGGCTCGGACGGATCCTTTCCAGGAACCGGCTCCGGGTGAAGGATGGGCGCGGCGGCCGTGAGCGAATAGTCCGCGCTCGTCGTCGCCGAGGCGAGCATGCCGGACTTGCACGCGATGGCGGTGATTCGTTGATCGGTCCGCGTGATCTGGACGGAGCTTTCCCGATGGTAAACGAGACTGCCCCTCGAACATGTGGCCTGCGCCGTGCACGCGGGGGAGGACGTGTCGAGCGTGTAACAAATGGTGGCCGAGAGCGTGGCGCTCTCCAGGCTGACGGTGACGTCGTTTGCATATTTGCCCGCGTTCGGCGTGAAAAGCACGGGCTCGACGGTGCGCGGGGGAATGGTGATCGTATAAGCGCCAGTTCGAATCGCCGAGTCCTTGGAATCCCGCTTGAGCGCGATGGCCTTCAGCGTGGTCGTCGTTGCGACGCTCAACGGTGACGCATAGATGGGAGAGCTCGCGCTGGGCGTCTTGCCGTCGAGCGTATAGTGAATCGTCGCACCGGCCGTGGCGCTGGTGATGGCGACATTCTGCGGGGCCGCAAAATCACCTTCTGCGGGATTGAACTCCGGGGTGGCGACCGTCTCGGCGACGCTGGCATCGTCGGCGGGCCTTGCATCGGGGGTATCCGTATCGGCGCCGGCATCACGAGGACCCGAATCGGGGAAGGGGGCCGGGCCTCCCGGGCCGGCATCGAGGATGGTCACGCTCGAGTCCCCGCTGCATCCCAGCGCATGGGTGGCGGCAACGGCCACGGCCGCCGTCAAGATAGCCGTTGCCCACACCCGTTGTTTTGGCGTCCATCCATACCGAATCATCAATCCCTCCGCAGTCGAACCGCTGATCGCGCGTGCTTCGCTACCCCGGTATTTGGCGGTTGGGATGCGCCTTCGTCACCGAAATCGACGGAGGGGAGATCTTTTTGGCAATGGCGTATGACGTCGATCCGTCCACGACGCTTCAGAAGTCGTTGGCCACGATCTCTTCGATGTTCCGTTCGGCCAGCGCCGTGATGGTCACGAACGGATTGACGCTGGTGTTGCCCGGGATCAGGGCGCCATCGATGACGTAAAGGCCCGGGTACTCGGCGATCCTGCCGTAATTGTCGGTGGCCTTGTTCAGCACCGCGCCCCCGAGGGGATGGTACGTCAGATGATCGCCCCAGATCTTGTAGATGCCAAAGAGATCGGTCCGGTAAATCGTCCCCTCTTTGGCGTTGATCCTGTCGAAAATGGATTTCGCCATCTCGATGCCTGCTCGCTTCCAAGCCGTCTGCCAATTCAGGTCCACCTGTCGGGTGGACGGATTCCACGTGAATTGGGCCCGGTTCGGGTTTCTCGTGATCGCCAGATAGAACGAAGCCCACGTTTCAATCCCCGTCGGCAGCGGCGCAACCTCTGCGAACGCTCCGCCCGCAGCCCAGTTGTCGATGCCGGCGGTGGGGATGCTCGACTGAAGGCAGCCCGTCGGCTCCCAGATATGGTTTGCCCGCCCGCACATCACATTGCCGTTGTCGCCCCAACCCTTTCCGATTTCGTTGTTGAGGTTCGGCAGCGCGCCGGTGGCCTTGAGCTTCACCAGCAGCTTGCTCGTGCCGACGCTGCCCGCGGCGAAGAACACTGTGTCGGCGGTGACGGACTTGGCGCTGGACACCGCGCCGGTGGTCGTGAGCTGTTCGATCACGACCGTGTAGCCGCCGCCGCTCGCCGGTGTGACCGAGGTCACCCGATGCAGCGGCGAGATGGTGACTCGGCCGGTCGCGGCGATTTGCGGAAGGTAAGTCTTCTGCAGCGACTTCTTACCGTAATTGTTGCCGAACAACAGTTCCCCACCGAGCGCCGATCTCGGCACGGTGCCGGCTTGCTCCTGCTTCATGTAATCCCAATCGTACACGTCGGGCACGAAGACGAAGGGGAACCCGGAGCGTTGCGCCTGTTTGCGCCCGACCCGCGCGTAGTGGTAGCACTCCGCGGTCTCGAACCAGGCCGGATCGATGGTGCGAACGCCGAGTTCGGCGTTGGCCCGGGGGTAGTAGACGTCGTACATCTCGTTGGGGTCCACCGAGGGGAGGATGGCGCGGAAGTTTTCGCGCTTCGGCGTCACGGCCATGCCGCCGTTGACCAGCGAACCACCGCCGACGCCGCGGCCCTGGTAAACGGTAATCCCGCCGAACTCCTCCGCATCCAAGATTCCGGTGTAACGCGGAATGGCCCGATCGATGGGAAAGCCGAGGAAGTGGCTGAGCGGCTGTTTCGTTCGGGTACGCAACCAGTACGAGCGCTCGTCCGGGCTGGTGGTGTTGGCGAAGATTTTCCCATCGGCGCCGGGCGTATCCCACGCCATGCCCATTTCGATGACGTGCACGTCGATCCCGGCTTGCGCAAGACGGAGCGCGGCGACCGAGCCGCCGTAGCCCGAGCCAATCACCAGCGCCGACACGCGCGATCCATTGGAAATAGCAGCGTCCGCGGCCCGCGGCGCGGCGACGGCCCGGCCTCCGAGGGAAGCACTGGCCAAGATGGAACCCGTTCCGGCAATAAACCCGCGACGGGAAACTGCGCCGGGAGTCGTCCTCCGCTTGGAGTCGTCACTCATTCGATATTCCTCGCTGTTGGGATATTCATGGGACAGCGTCGAGCCGTTCGACCGAGGTCGAGCCCATGACCGTTACTGGCAAAGAGTGTAACGAGATTTTCTCGCTTAGGTCACTAACCCATTTACGCTTCCGCAACGAATGATCGCGACTCAGCGAATACCCATCCAATCAGGCGGTCCAGTCGATACGGACCGCCCGCGGTGCAACGCCCGCCCATTCCGAATCGATGTCATTCTGATCCACGCAGGCTCCGTCTGTGGATCCGTCGATCCATGAACGTCTTCGTCGTGACCACGTTGCGGTCTCGTAACCTCCGGAAAGGCGTGCATCCGTCGACGGTATACGTCATGCACCTGCGTGGTGAATGACCTACAAGACATTTGTACGCACACTTGTGGTAACGTTACCATACATCTCGGTGGCCGCCTGCAGCGCGCCCGTTTCGGAGCCAAATGACTCGGAAATGTCCACGGTTGCTGCGGGGGAGAAGGCCATCGGAGCACCGGACGAGGATGACGACGTGAGTGCCACGTGCCCGTCGTACGCCAGCGGCGTTTCCAGCGGCTCCGTGGCTTCGGACAAGCCACAGGAGGTATCTGGGATCGCGGCGAGTCGGCGGAACAAGGGAGTCTATTGGATCCACAATGATGCGGGAAATGCCGCTGAAGTCTATGCCATCACGGTGGCCGGCGCGGACAGGGGCACCGTCAAGCTCTCGGGCGTCAGCATGAACGATTGGGAGGACATTGCCGCGGGCGCGGGGCCCGACCCGGCCCTCTCGTACGTGTATGTCGGCGACATTGGCGACAACGACGAGAACCGATCGAAGGTCGCGATTTACCGATTTCCCGAGCCCGAGATCTCGCTGACCGGTGGAGCTGTGAAGAAGTCGGTGACGCCGGAACGCCTCGATATCGTCTACCCCGACGGACCGCACAATGCCGAAGCACTGCTCCTCGATCCGGTGAGCAAAGACCTCTTCATCGTGACCAAGAACAGCGGCCCAACCGATGTCTTTCGGGTGCCGTCGCTGTTCACGAACGGCTCCAAGGTCACCGCCCAAAAGGTCGCCACGTTCACACCGATCGGCGGCGCCGTCTCCGGCGGCGACATCTCGCCCGATGGGAAAGCGATCCTCATCCGCACCGACGATTCGGCCATGTTCTGGCGACGCGACGACGGTGTTTCGGTCGCACAGGCCATGCTCCAACCGCATTGTGTCGTCCCCACCAAGAAAGAGGGAAATGGCGAGGCCATCGCATTCCGCGTCGACAAAAGCGGCTACGTGACGGTCAGCGAAGGCGAGCATCAGCCCGTCTATTTCTTCGCACCCAAGTGAAAGTGACTTGGCCTTGACATTCCCGGCTTCACGTAACATTAAAAGTGACGTGATGTACGAGACCGCCGAATGAGCAAGCCAATCTACGATCAGCCCTTCTGGGAACGACTCTGGTCGAACACCCTGCGCGAGCACGCGGACAAGGTCGCGCAGCGCGCACCGAATGCGCACCTCGTCGGCGAAGTTGGGAACCTCCACCCCGGGCGCGCCCTCGACGCAGGCTGCGGGCACGGAGCGGACACGCTTTGGCTCGCCGCCCATGGCTGGCATGTCACGGCGGTCGATTTCTCCGCGAGCGCGCTGGCCCATGGTCGCTCGATGGCCGAAGCCCTCGGGGCGGACGTCTCGGAGCGCATCGCCTGGGTGGAGGGCGATCTTGCGACGTGGGCCGCAATGCCGGGTGCGTTCGATCTCGTGGTCTGCCTGTACGTTCACGCGGCGGGGGCCGTGGACGAAATGGTGCGAAGGATGGCGAAGGGCGTTGCGGTGGGCGGCACCTTGTTCCTGGTCGGCCACCGCCCGATCGATCCGGCGACCGGAGCCGCCACGGCCGCCGCCGGCCAGGTGCAAGTCTCCGTCGAAAGCGCGGTGGCCGCGCTCGATCCGCGCCACTGGGAATGGGTCGTCGCGGAGGAGCGTCCGCGGTCCATTGCCGGCACCGGGGTCGACGCCGTGCTTCGTGCGCGCCGGCTGTCCTAAGGGCAGAACGTTTGGCGGTGCTTATACACGTGTTCCGGATTTGTAACCGAGGTAGGTGAGCTTCTCGTCGACCACGACCTTCGATCGATCCTGCGGATCGATGCGGACCTCGATTTCGCAGCCCGGTTGAATGCGCGGAATGGCGAGTAGGCTCACGAGGACCGATACCTGCGCCCGGTAGGTCGATTGCCCTTCGGGCGTTACGTCGAGCTCGAAGTCGATCGTTGGATTGTCGTTGACGCGGCCCCCTTTCGTGGAGATGTCGACGACCTTCGCCCTCCCGCGCATGCCGCCGGCCCAGATCCGACCAGCCTCGGCCCGCTTGGCCGAAGAGCGCCGCGCGGTGGCGACCAGGCCGACGACGATGGAGAGGATCGTGAGGATGGTCCCGAGACCGATCCACGTCCGGTTTCCCGTCGCGGCGCCCACTCCAATGAGCACCCAGCAAAGGAGCCCGGGCACGAGCAACAGCGGATTGAACTTCATCGGGCGATGTTATCGGCGTTGCAACCCGGGAGCCAGGCGCGACGGCCTTCCCTTGAGTCACATGAACGTCGCAATCGACTCGAGCGGCTGCCGATGGATATCCGGTACGGTGGCGCCGTCTTCGGGGTAGCCCACGACGAGGAGTAGAAAGGGGCGCTCGTGGGAGGGGCGACCGAGGAGGCTGTTGAGGAAGTTCATCGGGCTCGGGGTGTGGGTCAAACTGGCGAGACCGGCGGTGTGGACGGCGGCGATGAGAAGGCCGGTTGCGATGCCCACCGATTCTTGGACGTAATAGTGCTTCACCTTCGAGCCGTCGTCCGCCACGCCGTAGCTGCGCGCGAAGATGGCAATGAGCCACGGGGCGATCTCGAGAAATGGCTTGTGCTCGTTCGTGCCGAGCGGCGCGAGTGCATCGAGCCAAGCCCGCGGTGCGCGGCCGTCGTAGAAGGTGTGCTCTTCTTTTTCCGCAGCCTCGCGGATTGTCTTCTTCAGCGCGATGTCTTGCACGGCCACGAAGTGCCACGGCTGCTGGTTCGCGCCGCTCGGGGCCGTGCCCGCGGCGCGAAGGCAGTCTTCGATGATGGTGCGTGGAACCGCGCGATTCGAAAATTCGCGCACAGTACGGCGGCGCTGCATCTCGTTCGAGAACGTCGCCGCGCGCGAACGCATCTCGTCGAGGGGGTACTCACGGTACGTGGACAGCGGAAGGAACGTCGGCGTCGTCATGCCCCGCATTGTGCTTCGACCCGAAACGGCCTGCAATCGGCCGCGGCTGCGAATGGCCGTCGTTGCCTCCCGCACCTGGATGCGGATCCGTGCACATCCGGTGCACTACCGAGGTAGCACGCCGATCGTCTGCAGCCACGCCTCCGCGAGCTGTGGCCATTCCGTGATTCGATGTTGCGTGCGACGCAAGCCGAATGCGTGCCCGCCGTGGGGGTACAGGTGCATCTCGACCGGTACTTCCGCGTTCTTCAATGCGATGTAATAGACGAGCGAGTGATTGATGTCGTCGACCGGATCGTCCTCCGCCTGCACGAGGAATGTGGGCGGAGTGTCGCGCGAAATGCGGGTCGCGATATCCGGATTCAAATCGAGCTTCTCCTCGGTCCACAGGTGTCCTGGATACAGCACGATCGCGAAGTCGGGGCGGGAGCTCTCCCGGTCGGCTGCGTCGAGAGCCTCATAGGTGCGCTGCGCAAAGTGCGTACTCGCCGCGGCCACGAGGTGCCCGCCCGCCGAGAAGCCGAGCACCCCGATCTTGCGCGGATCGATGTGCCATTCCTTGGCGCGGGCGCGCACGAGGCTGATCGTCCGCTGCGCGTCCTCGAGTGCGCGGGGCACCTTCGGCGTTATGTGGCATTGACAGCTCGCCAGCCCGTACGGGCCCGTATACGGGACTCGGTATTTCAAGAGCACGCACGTGATTCCCCTGGACGTCAGCCAGTCGCAGACCTCGGTGCCCTCGAGGTCGACGGCCAGCGCTTTGTAGCCGCCGCCCGGGAACACGACGACCGCGGCCCCCGTATTCGCTCCGCGCGGCGGATAGACCGTCATCGTTGGCCGCGCGACGTTCCTCACCTCGGTCCACGGGCGCCCGGCGACGAGCGGCTCCGTCTCCGTGCTCGTCGCGTTCTCCGGCCCTGGCACGGGTACCGCATCGGGTGCTGCGCCCGGCCAGATCGGCACGTGCACGGGGGGACCACCGCGCGTACCGCCACACCCCATGAGCGCACACAGCGCCATGCCATAAGCTGAAATTCGCATTTCGACCTATGTGTATGCTAAAATTTTAGCACACGCAACGTCATTTCTCGAGGAACACGTATTCGAGCTGCGCTTCACGGACAATCAGCGCGCGTTTGCCTTCGCGTTCGCTGGCGAGAAACTCCATCGCCCCCTCGTCGTCGACACCGGGATCGATGCCGATGAAGGTCGTGGTGCCGTCGTCGTTCTTGCGTGTCGCCACCGCGGTCTTCCATTCGCCGATATCGAAGATGACGGAGTTGCCCTTGGAGATGACCTTGAGCTCGCCCAATTGCGGGCTGACGTAATGCTTGGCGAGGGCCGCCACGGCGTCGGCCGCCGGAGGAAGGACCCGGCGTGAACGCTCTTTTTCGTGCAGCGCCTTGTACTCCTTGGCGGCGAATGCAAGATCCTCGTCGGCCTCGGGGCGGCCGTCGAAGAGCAGCTCGACGAGCTTGCGAAAATAGGGTTTGACGGCCACCCACCCCGCATCGGCGTTTGCGAGGAAGACGCCGCCGACTCCATGCTCCGGCAGCCAGAACATGTCCGACTTGAAGCCGTACATGCTCCCGCCGTGGTGAATCAATGGAATGCCGAAGCGCGTGTCGGTGACGAGGCCCATGGCGTACGTCACGTTTTCGGCCATGGCGACTTGTGGCTCGCGGCGCGCCATCAGATTCTTCTCCGAGACGTAGCGCGTTCCGTCCGGCAGTGTGCCGCGGGCGAGCTCCATTTGCACGTAGCGCGTGAGGTCGTGCGCGGAGGACCAACCTGCGCCCGCCGGGCGAAGCGGATAGATCGATTCATTGAGCCGCATGTCGACGATGCCTTGTGCGCCGTCGAAATTCTCCCCGTGGGGCGTTGCGTGATTGCCACGCAGCGCGCGTGGATAGTCGAACGTCGTATTTTTCATGCCGAGCGGCTGAAATACACGTGTGCGCATCGCCTCATCGTAGGCGGCGCCGAGTTCTCGCTTCGGGTACGCGGCATAGCCGCCGACGAACCCCGCGGCCGCCGCCAACATGTTGCTGTATTGGAACGTCTCGCCGAACTTGGTCGTGGGTTGCATCCTCCCCAGAAGGGCCATCGAGCTGCCGGCCGTGGCCTTGGCGAACTCGAATTGCCACTCGTCGTCCTGCCGCGGCAAGCCGGTGCAGGCACAGACCAGGTGCTTGATCCGCGCACTGCGGGTCGTCTCCTCGTTGCCCAGCTTGAACGCCGGGTAGACGGTGCTCACGGGGGTTTCCCAGCCGAATTTTCCCTCATCGATCAATTTGGCGAGCAGCAACGTGGAGAGCGCCTTCGTGTTCGACGCAATCATGAAGAGCGTATCGGCATCCACCGGCGTAGGCCTTCCGAGCTCGCGCATGCCGAAGCCGGCTTCGTAAACGACCTTTCCGTCTTGAACGAGGCTGATGGCAATTCCTGGTACGCCCAGCTGCTCGCGTGCCCGTTCGACGAATTTTGCGATTTCGGCCATCCGCGGTGCATCCAGTGCGTGCGCGGTCTTTCCTTTGAACGACTCGCGCTCGTACCCTTTCGGCCGAAGGCTGTCGCGGATGACCCGCACCTCCGCGCCTCGACGCTCGTATCCGGCGTCACTGGCCTCGAGCAGCCCGATCGTCCACGTGTCCTTGTTGCGGCGCGCGACCGCGGAGATGGCGAGCTTCTCGTTCGGCGACGTCTCGTACGTGAAAACGCGGTGCTGCTCCCATCCATGGCGGGCCGGCTTGTCGGCGACGAATTCGATGGCCCGTTTGAAGTCCGGATGGATCTCCTTCCACGCCGCCGCCACCGCGGCCTCGGCACCCGTCTCCTTGTTCTCGACGAAGGCGAAGTGCACGTCGGATTCGGGCCCTTCGAGCATGCGCCGCGCGCCCGCCGTCTTCAATGTCCAACCGGCGGGCGCCTTGAAGGTCGCCCCGGCCGGAGTCTCCTTCACCGAGTCACTCGTCAGCTTCTCGGTGGAGGGCTCCTCGGGGGCTTGCATCGGCGCGGTCGAAGACCCATTCGCTCCGGGGGCGCTCGCCGTCGTCGCAGCGGGCATGGGCTCCGCACCGCCACACGCCACGAGCACCACGAGCATCGAGGCGAGGGACGAACCGTGACGAATCGGTCGCGAACGCATGGGAGGCACCTCTTTCGTGAGGGAGCGAGTCTATCGCGACATGGTCACGAATCCCAATGCCAGTTGGACGCCCTCCGATTATCCATTTCCGTCTCACCGCTTGGACGCAACATCAAAGAATCAAACATTCCGCGCCCGCCCATGCGCGCCCGCGGGTCAAGCTGCTCGTCGCATGACCATACGTGTATGGCGCCGCGCCCTCCAACCAAGTCATCGGAGCGCGCCTGCATCCGAGGGGATCGCCGAGCGAAGGACGCCGTCAAGGCGCAGCGACGCGAACCCAGCAGGCGTCGAAATCGGAAACGGGTTGCGATGGGGATGCATCCAGGCATGATGCGCGCGCACTGGGGGCCGGCATCAGGTTGCAGCACGCGAATGAGCACACAGCAAGAACGGAAGGTAATGGATCTTTTCTCCCTTCGAGTCCATCCCGCGGCGGAGCTTTTTCCTTTGATGAAAGGGGACGAACTTCGCGAACTTGCGGACGACATCCGCAGGAACGGACTTCGCACCCCCATCGTCGTGCTCGACAAGTTGGGGGAGCAATGGGTGCTCGATGGCCGCAATCGATTGCGAGCCTGCCAGATGGCCGAAGTCGAACCGAAGCACACGGTGTGGCTTGGCTCCGATCCGGTTGCCTACGTCACGTCGGCCAATCTTCGCCGCCGCCAACTGCGCGATAGCCAACTTGCGATACTGGCCGTGGCCATCGAGAAGCTGTACTCCCACGAGACGAGCAACCCGGAGAAGGCCGGCAATGGAGCGGACAGCCCGGGGCAAAAGGAAAATCCTCCCGGCGATCCAGCCGAGGGGATCGAGACAGAAGGCCGTCGGCCCCGCGCGAAGGCCGCCGCACAAGTCGGCGTTTCACCAAGCCTCGTCCAGCGCGCCAAGAAAGTCGTCGATCAAGCCGCGCCCCAAGTGACGGCGGCGGTACAGGCGGGGAAGCTCACCATCACCGACGCCGTGCGCATCGTCGACCGCCCCCAAGAGGAACAGGCCGCGTTGGTCGCGCGCGTCGAAGCGGGAGAAGCCAAGACGCTCTCCCAGGCCCTCGCGAAGAGCACGCACCCTGCAGCCCCTTCGCCCGATGCGGCGGTGGACTCCGCCTGGAAGCGGGTCATGAAGCTCTCCCGGCGCGAGCTCGTCGAACTACATCGCCGGCTCGGTGACTTTCTCGAGAATACGACGGATTAGAGGCTCGCTTCGACCAGATCGGCAATCTGCACGAATTCGGAGGCGTCGAAGGTCGACGCCAAACCGAACCACTTCGAGCGAGGCATGGTCCCTACGGAGAGCAGGCTATGGCCGCCGTCGATGGGACGAAGATCCACGAAGCGTTTGGAGAGGATCTCCGTGTTGCCGACCAGGTATTTGTTGCGGGCGAACTTGTTCAACTTGCCAATGAGCATTTTGTTGTCGTTCAACCTCGCCGCGACCGCGGGTTCTCCGACCAACTTGGACTTTCCGAAGACCTTTTCGTCTTCCAGTTGGGCGTGGCCGGCGACGGGTTTCCGCACGAACGTGCTGAAAAGTATGCTGCCAATGCACACCGCTTGGGCCTTGATGACGTTGACTTTGACTTCCACGGGCCGCGGTGTCTGGACATGGAAGCGGATCGTATGCAGCGGGCGTGTCCCGCCCACGAGGAAGTCGGCGAGCACACTATTGGCAATATCGCCCGCCAGCTGACCGAGGGAACCGGGTTGATAGACGCCTTCGAGTAGGACGTCGTAGGGCAGGGGAGCCGCGCTCGCGAAATCCTTGCGAAGCTTGGCTTCGACCTTGGGCGCCGTCTTCTCGGGCTTGTCGGACATGAAGAGCATGTCCGTTCCTACGTCCCGGCGGCGACATTCTTCCTTCACGTGCGCGCAACGAGAATGTGCCGCTCCGCGACGGATTGTCGCAGGGCGGCACCTCCTCGGACCATCCGTCTATCCCTGGAAATTCTTCGAAGCAAATTCCCAATTCACCAAATTCCAAAATGCCTCGAGGTACTTGGGCCGGGCATTGCGGTAATCGATGTAGTAAGCGTGCTCCCACACGTCGACCGTCAGCAACGGCTTGGCGTCGGTGGTCAGCGGCGTCGCGGCGTTGGAGGTCGACACCACGTCGAGGCTGCCGTCGGCCTTCTTCACGAGCCACGCCCAGCCGGAGCCGAAGGTGCCGATGGCCGTCTTGGTCAGGGCCTCCTTGAAGGCGCTGAACGAACCCCATTTGGCCTTGATCGCGTCGGCCAATGCGCCGGTGGGTTCCCCGCCGCCGTTCGGCGAGAGGCTGTTCCAGTAGAACGTGTGATTCCACACCTGTGCGGCGTTGTTGAAGATGCCGCCGGACGACTTCTTGACGATGTCCTCCAGGGACGCGTTCTCGAATTCGGTGCCGGGGATCAAATTGTTCAGGTTGGTTACGTAGGTTTGATGGTGTTTGCCGTAGTGAAACTCCAAGGTTTCCTTGGAGATGTGCGGCGCCAATCCATCAATTGCGTAAGGCAGAGCCGGGAGAGAGTGTGCCATGATGCGGCATTCTCACGGTCTTCTTGGGAAAGACAAGCGTCGAATTTTCCGCCTTTCCTCGAAGGAGGATAAATGCGTGCTCTGCACGACGCGGCTCCGTGTCGCCATCACCGATGCTGGAATTTTCGTGATGACTCCACGTTGGCGATGCACGAGGGCTCCCTCGCGCGCCGGAATTGTTTGCGGTAGGCCGCAGGAGAGACCGAAAACGCCGACGTAAAATGCTGTCGCAGCGACACGCTGGAGCCGAATCCGACGATTTCGGCGATGCGGTCTATCGCCTTGTCGCTGGTTTCCAGCAATCGCTGCGCCGAAGAGAGCCGGTGGTTCAAGAGCCATTGCGAGACTGTGGTCCCGGTTTTCATCTTGAAGCGTCGGGTGAAGTTGCGCCGGCTCATGGCCGCCTTGCGGGCCAGCATGTCCAGCGACAGCGGCTGCTCGAGATGTTCGATGGCCCAGTCCAGGGTGATGGCGAGTTGGTCGCTGCCGCCGGTTTCCGGCAAGGGTTGTTCGATGTATTGCGCTTGGCCGCCGTGGCGGTGTGGTGCCACGACCATGCGCCGCGCGATACGGTTCGCGACATCGGCGCCATGATCACGGCGTAGCAAATGGAGGCAGCAGTCGATGGCCGCCGCGGTGCCGGCCGAAGTCAGGATATCGCCCTCGTCCACGTAAAGTACTTTCTGATCCAGCCGGACGTGCGGGTATTTGCGAGCAAAGTCGTCGGCCCACACCCAGTGGGTGGAGGCCGTGCGGCCATCCAGCAAACCGGCTTCGGCCAGGACGAAAGCCCCCAGGCACAAGCCAACGATCCGGGCGCCGCGCGCATGCGCCTTGCGCAGAGCCTTTAGCAACGCGGCGGGAGGGCGTTCGTCGGGATCGCGCCATGCCGGGACGATCACGGTATTGGCGTGCGCCATCGCGGACAGATCGTGCTTCACATCGATATCGAACCCCGACAAGGTCGCCATCGGGCCCGTTTTCTCGCCGCAGATCAGCAGGCGGTAACGCGGCACGCCCAGCCTTGCCAGGTCGTCGCCAAACACCATGCAAGGCACGGACAGGTGAAAGGGGCTGATGCCCTCGAAGGCGACCACCGCCACGGTGGACGCCGTCTCGGGAGACCGGTCCGCGTTCGACATGGCCCGATCCTATCACATTATGTCTTTCGGGCCACTTTCGCCGTTCGCCCCGAATCCCGATACTTGGTCGTGTTCCGGCGCTTCCCACGATGCGCCAAACCGCCGAAAGGGGCTTCGATGAAAATCGCCATTCTGCTGTCCACCGCCGCCATTTTGTTCTCTTCGCCATTGCCCGCGAGCAAGCCCATTTCCTGGCCCACGGCCGATTTGAAATGGGTCGAAATTCCCGGTACGGGCGGCATCAAATACGCCAACGTCCGTGGCAACCTCACCGGAAAAGGCCCGTATGAAGCGTTTGTCGTATTCCCAGCGGGCAAGGACAATCCGTTCCACACCCATTCGCAAAGCTTGCCGACGGTGGTGCTTAAAGGAACGTTCTACGCCGTCATCGATGGGAAGCGCGTGGAATATCCTGCTGGCTCGTTTTACGATTTACCTGCGAAGCTTCCGCACTACAGCGGCTGCAACAAAGGCGAAGATTGCCTGCTGTTTCAATATCAAGCCGATCACTTCGATCTCGTTCCGCTGGAGCAAAAGAAGTAACCACCCGTCACGGTCCTCGATCACCCGCGCACGATGGGAAGTTGCACTTCCAACCACGCGGCGTCGGTTTCATCGCGGTATTGGAGTTCTCGGTAGGGCCCCGCTTGCCGGTAGTTGGCGCGTTGGAGCCAGCGTTTCAAGGCTTGGTAGGCGGAATCGAAGTCGTCGTGGCCCACCAGGCAGGAGGCGCTCCAGGTTGCTGGAAGCTCGGTGGCGCCGTCGCGCGGACGCGCATTTCGCGGCAGGAGAAACACCTGGGCATCGACCTGCCCCGAGCGCGAACCGCAGTCGTGCCACACGGTGCCCGCGATGACGGGCCGGTGTCGAGCGCAGAGTTCGGCCAACAGCGCATCGACCTCGGCCTGGTGGGCGAATCGATGGCGGTGGGATACCACGCGCTCGTGCGGAACGCGTTTGAGCACGACGGGCGGCGCGCCTCCCGTGTCCAGGACCGCGAGCGCGTCGTCCACGGCATTCAGCCGCGCCGTCAGGGTCTCCATTTGCTCTTGGAGGGTGCGCCGGAGTGCCAACAGTGCCGCGCGCTCCTCGGGAGCGATGCACCCGTGCCGCAGTTCGGCCAGAGGCATTCCCATCTGCCGCAGGGCAAGAATGCGCTGCGCATCGGCCATCTGCGCCAGACGATAACGGCGGTAGCCGCTTTTTCGGTCCACCTCGGCAGGCATCAAGATGCGGCCCGCGTCGTACATGCGCAGCGCCTTGATGGATAGGCCGGTCCAGCGCGAAAAGGCACCAATCGACAGCATCATGGCGGCCCTCCCATGGTAGCACCCGCAGGCTGTCCGCGAGCGACGTTACTTGGCGCGTGTGAAGCGAAGCATCGTCTCTTCGGTTTTGCCGTCGGGACTGCGATAGATTTCCGTTTGGTCGAAGCCGTCCGCATGGAACCGTAGTCGCTTCTCGACGAGCACGGCCTGCCCTTCGCGCAGATTCGTGGCGTCGACCAAGCGAAAAACGGCCGCGGTGGCATCGTCGGAAATCGTCATCACACGCAAGCGCGGCTGATTCCCTTGGGCGCAATAGTGCGTCACGAGCAACGAATCCCCATCGGGATGGTAGACGCTCGCCGTCGGCCGCCCGCTCGATGATGTGTAGTCCTCGACCAGTGCGCTGCCGTTCGAGATGGGACGGAACGATTCCGTCACGGTCCTTTCCTGGGAGCGTGCGTACCATGTGCCTGGCATCGTCTTTCCCATTTGTTCCCAGAGTGCGCTCACGCGCGCGGGGGCCGGCATCGAACGTGGCGCGGCGTCGCGTGGGGCGAGAGGACCGCGCGGTGTCGTTGCGCATCCGGTGACCATCCAAGCCAGGAGCAGAACGACGGTGGCGCGCATCGGGCACATATACATGAGTCGTGGAATACCGCACGAGCGGACCTCGGGTCGGGGTGCTGAGAAATTTGCACGCGGACAGAACTTTCGCCGCGCGCGGACGTCGGTACATGGGTGTTGAGTCGCATTCGTGCCACGACCCCCCGCGTTCTCGTCCTCTCCGTGATGGCGCTGGGGGCGGCGTTCATCACCGCGTCGAGCCTTGCGTACTTCAATCTGGATGAGCTTCCGCCGTTCGTGATCGAGAAGCTTCCCTTGCGGTTCGAGGCGCTCTGGCTGGCGTCGCTGCGTGTTCACGTCGTGGCGGCGCTGCTCTCGTTCCCGCTCTGCATCTTGCTCATGACGCGCGCGATCCAACGGCGCGCGGTATGGCATCGATGGATGGGGCGCATCGCGGGCTCGGTGGTTCTGTTCGCGCTGGTTCCGTCCGGGGTCGTCCTTTCGTTCGAAGCGAAGGGCGGCCCGCTCGTGAGCGCGGGGTTTCTTCTCAGTGCGGCGCTCGTGGCGTGGTTCATGGTGAAGGGCGTGCTCGCCGCGCGACGCAAGGAACTCGGCGCGCACCGGCGTGCCATGCTGCACGTGTTTGCCCAGATGAGCGTCGCGGTGACGTCGCGCGCGTTGTTGTTCGGCCTCGACGCGGCGGGAATGAGTCCCGACGTCGCGTATGTCATTGCGCTTTGGTGCCCGGTCTTTGCCAGCGCCGCAATTGCCGAGTGGGTGGCCGGGTCTTTCAAGAGGATGGTGCAGGCTCATGGTTTCAAGATGGCATCGTTTCTGCGTGCTCGGGTTGTTGCTCGTCCCGCTGCTCACGTCGGCCACGTCCGCCGCTGATTCTCTCCCAGCCACCGTGCAGCGTCGGGTCGAGGAAGCGCTCGTGAAGCCCCTGGCCGAGAAGGAGAAGGAGCGAAGCCGCTTCTCCCGCGCCCGACTCCCTCCGCGCGAACGCCGTGTGCGCGTGACCCAAACCACGCCGCTCCGTGACGCGAGCGCGCGTGAGTACATCGCATTTGCCGTCGACGTTCGCTTCGGCGACACGTGGCAAGAGAACGACATCGTTGGTTGCGCCTACCCGCAGACCGGTGCGCTGTATGTGAAGAGCGGTGACGAGTACCGCCCTGCGGACATCCTGCTCGGCAAGCGTGCGGACCCAGTCCCCGCCGTGTGCGTTCCGGGCAAGCCGCGAAGTTGACTATCGGGAAGATAGATATCGCTGCGGCGAGGCGTTGGTGAGTCGCTTGAACATGGCGATGAACGCGCTCGCGCTCGTGTAGCCGAGGTCGGCTGCGACGCACTTCACGCTGTCGCCGCGGTGGAGTTGCTGGATCGCGCGCTCGACGATGTGTTGCTGGTGCCAGCGCGTGAAGCTCGTGCCGACGTCGGCGCGGAACCAGCGACGGAACGTGCGCTCGGACAGGCCGACCTCGCGTGCGAGCTCGGCCGCACTCGTCGCCGGATGCTGCGTGACGAGCTCGGTCACGCGTTGCAGCCGCGCGTTGACCGGAACCGGCTCGGCAAGCTCGTCGAGGAGGACGGCCGTGAGGCGATCGCGGCGCTCCGAATCCGGCGCTTTGCCGACGCGCTCGACGAGGTCGCGCACGAACCCGGAGGCGTCGACCCATCCCGTGGCACGCGCGACGAGCTCGGGCGGGAAGGACAAGATGAGCGAGTGATGATCGGCCGTGGTGTGCACGCGGTGCGGTGTGTGGCCGGCGACCCACAACATCGATCGCGGTGGGAGCTCCCAGTCCTGATCGCCCGTGCCGATCGTCGCGTTGCCGCGCAGGCTGACGATGAGCAGCGCTTCGCGATGGCTGTGCATCGGCACCAGCACGCGCGCCTGGCCGAATCGCGATAGCACTTGGCCGGATTGCAACATCGTTCGCGCGGGCCTCGCCAGGAAACGTAGCGTAAATCCGTCGTGGAGGATACATCTTGGTCTACGACGTCATCATCGCAGGGGCCGGCCCCGTCGGCTTGTTCCTAGCTTGTGAGCTGCGGCTCGCGAAAGTCTCCGTGTTGGTACTCGAGAAATCCGAGGACCCGCACTCACCCCTGAAGCAGCTCCCGTTTGGAATGCGCGGACTCTGGGGCCCAAGCATCGAAGCATTCTACCGGCGCGGGCTGCTGGAACGAATGGCCCCGCCACCTCGTGCCGAGGGTGCGCCCGGCCAGCCGCGACCTGGATCGATTGGTTCGGGAGCCCCGCTCCGCGGGCCGGCGGGCCACTTCGCGGGCATTCAGTTCGATTACCGCAACATCGATTCGTCGCGGTGGACCTACCGATTACCGGGCCCGGCCGACACCCAATTTGGCAGCGAGATGGAGCAACTCGAGCGCGTCCTCTCCGCCCACGCACTGTCCCTCGGCGTCGAGATCCAGCGCGGCCACGGTGTCGAAGGCTTCGAGCATTCGAGCGATGACGTCACCGTCCGCGCCGGCGGGCAACGCTTTCACGCGCGCTTTCTCGTGGGTTGCGACGGCGCCCGCAGCACGGTGCGCAAGCAAGCGGGCTTCGAGTTCGTCGGTACCGAGCCGGAATTCACCGGATATTCGATTCAAGTCGATATCGCCGACCCCTCGATACTCCCTCTGGGCCGTCATTACACGCCGACCGGTATGTACACGCAGTGGCAGCCAGGCTTCATCGGGATGGCCGACTTCGACGGTGGCGCATTCCACCGCACCGAACCGATGACGCGCGAACACGTGCAAGCGGTCTTGCGGCGCGTGTCCTGCACGGACGTGACCCTCGACGCGTTGCACGTCGCGTCGACATGGACCGATCGCGCGCATCAAGCAACGACGTACCGAAAAGGACGCGTGCTGCTGGCGGGCGACTCCGCGCACATTCATTCACCGCTCGGCGGACAAGGTTTGAACCTCGGATTCGGGGACGCCCTGAACCTTGGCTGGAAGCTTGCTGCAACCATCCGCGGCGAGGCCCCCGATGGCTTGCTCGACAGCTACACCACGGAGCGGCATCCGATCGGGGCGCGCGTCCTCGATTGGTCGCGGGCCCAGGTCTCGTTGATGCGACCTAGCCAGCATTCCCGCGCGCTCGAAGCCATCGTCCGCGATCTCATCGAGACGCGCGACGGCGCGACCTACTTCGCAGAACGCGTTTGGGGCGCTACCCTCCGCTACGACCTTGGCGAGGACCACCCCTTGGTGGGCCGCAGCTGCCCGGACTTCGAGCTCGAAGACGGCACGAGGCTCGGCACACTGCTCCGAGATGGCACCGGTCTGCTGTTGGACTTCGGCCACGAGGCGTCGCTCCAAGCGCTCGACGGCCTTTGGGGCGACCGTGTCCGGTACGTGGCCCATGACGCCAAGGACCGCCTTGGCCTCCGTGCGCTGCTCGTGCGTCCCGATGGATTCGTCGCCTGGGCGAGCGACACGATCCCCCGTCCCGAGGAGGTCACCCGCGCGGCGTCGAGATGGTTCGGGACGCGCGATCATTAGGAAAGTTTCAGGGTCATTCGTAGCCGTTCATGGATCACCCGCGCGCTGGAGTCCGCGGCCAGATCGATTGGAGGGGTGTGAACGAGAGGGCCGAGTCGTGGCTCTTCCCTGCGCAGAGGGTACCAAAAGCCGATTCGGGTTCCTTGGTATTCAAGCACCATGCACTGCCTCAACATGGGATTTAGTCGATTCGGTGCCGCGACGACCTCCAGAATCTGGACCGATTCGTCGAGTGGAATTTCGAGAGGTGAAGGCGGCCCCTCGATGGAGAGCGTGCCACGCGCAGCGTCCAGAACCAATGTTCCCGCTCGACGGCGGAGCTGAGACACGATGTTGAGCAGCGACATCCCCGCCCCCACGAAAAGCACGAACCCCACGGGTGCTTTTGGCGAGTGCCACTTGTCGTGCACGGTGATGATCGTGACCGCAGCGCACGCACCGAGGACCGCACCAAGGACGAGTACCGGGTACCCCGTAGCCAAGCGCGCTTTCAACGCGACTTCTATTCGGTTTGCGCGCCCTGCAAGGAGTCGTTCGCCGTCCTCGCGGCGCCGGCGCGCTCGATGGAAGACGCTGCCAGCTATGAAGAGTACGGCGAACATCGCGAAGATCACGACGAGGACGACGGTCTCGGTCATATCCGCCGAACGATACTCACGGGCGGGGGGACTGTCGACGGACTCGGATCCACGGGGGGTGGGAACGCGTTGTTCCTAGTCACCGCTTGCTCGGTCACCCAAACTTCGTGACCGAGGCTGCAAGAGTGGGCCGCGCACACGATCGGGCGCGGCGATGATTCACGCCGGGGCTTGGATCTCCAGCCAGAAACTGGTGCCGTGGGTCTCGAGGCCATGCAGTTCGGGCGCGTTCCACACGCCCGACAAAATGCCGTGCAGGCTCGGGGTCTTGGAGGCGTACATCGCGGGCAGGATGGGCTTCACGTGGGGGCCGCCCGCGAGGAGGTAGGCCGCGAGAAGGTACTGTTCGGAATAGTACCGTTCGGAGATGTTCGGGTTGTAGTCGTAGGGTAATTCGATATCGTGAATACCCAGAATCACACCCGGCTTCAGCCTGGGAAGCACCTCGAGAAAGACGACGGTCACATCCGAGTTCATGAACGCGCGATGGGAATTGTCGACGAAGAGCACGTCGCCGGGGCCGAGGGCGTCGAAAACCGAGAGATCTGAGTCTTCGAGCGGCTTGCGTACGATGTGGTTGCAGAGCCCGTCGATCTCCGCGCGAGGCATCGGGTCGATCGATGTAATGGTGGTTTGCAGGCCATGGTCGCGAATGGCGCGGGCCGCAAACTTGGTCGAGTTGCCCGAGCCGACTTCGAAGTATTGCTTCGGATTCGTCGCCGCGAGAAAGCCATAGATCGAAACGCCGTCGAGCGCCGGAAGCATCGCATTCAACCATCGAGGCTCGGTCGACGACTCGGGCGCGACCCTCGGGATTTCGCGAAAGTTCTTCTCGAACTCGGCGAAGCGAGAAAGCCATCGCTGATAGTCATCGTCGTGGCGCGCGAGCATCTGTTGAAGCGCAGCGTGCGGCGGCTTACCAAAGCCGTACCGTGGTTTGGAATCCACGCGATAGTCCAAGAAAATCGGGTAGTTCTTTCGCAATGCGAAGAGCACCCACTGCTGCTCTCGGGGATGGTCTTTCAGAAACTCCCAAAGAAACCACCCATAGGCACGACGGAGGGGGTCCAGAACGTTCGGTAGGGAAAGAGCCATTCGGCGACAATAATCCGATTCAACCCGTCCGGCGATACCCCGTAGCCCCCAATCTGGCAGGCTCTACAGGTTCCTGACCGAACTCGTCGGCCCAAGATACGAGGACCTACGCGAACGCGGAAACGTCATCCGTCGGTTTCAGTAGAATCCTCACCGTCGTCCCCCTTCCGGGAACGCTGTCGATTCCGATGCTGCCTCCGTGGGCGTCGACGATGCGCTTGGCCAAGCAAAGCCCCAATCCTGCGCCGCCCGTCTCGCGATTGCGACTGCGATCGCTTCGGAAAAATGCGTTGAAGACGAGGGGGAGATCCTCTGCGTCGATCCCGATCCCCGAGTCCATGACCTCGGCACGAACCGCCCCTGCATCGGTATGTAGCCGCATGAGGATGGGCGAGCCGACGTCCGAGTACTTGCATGCATTCTCCAAGATATTGTCGAACACACGCCGCATGAGGGTGGCGTCGGCGCGTACCCACGCGGGCTCCCGTGATGATTCCAGCTCCAGCTGACGGTGAGGGTGCATTCGACGAAAGCGCCGCGCACTCTCGTGGGCGATGGCGCATAGGTCGCGGCGTTCGAGCCGAAGTGGCAAGCGTGCGCTGGACATCTCGGTCGAGGCGACGTCCATTCGCGCGGAGGCCATGACGTTCTCGACGAGCTCTTCGAGCTCCGCGAGATCCCGTCCGATCTCATGGAGCAATTCCTGGGCGCGAGCGGGGGCTTCTTGGGCCGTCTCCAGGACGACCCGAATTCTCGCGAGCGGTGTGCGAAGCTCGTGAGAGACGTTGGCGAGGAGCTCCTTTTCGGCGCAAATGAGCTGCTCGATGCGCAGGGCCATGTCGTTGAAGGCCCGTGCCAGGTCGCCGACCTCCCCGCAGAACGTGCCATTCGCCCGGGCGGACAAATCGCCTCGGCCAAACGAACCCGCAACGACGACGATTTGCTCGATGGGTTTCGCGATGGACCGCGCGAAGGGAAGCGACGACCCCAATGCCACCACGATGCAGACGGCGAGGAAGAGCGTGCCGGCATGCCTCCAGGGGAACGGAGGTGGCGCGATGAGCACATATTCGCCCGCGGTCTCGCGACACAAGAAGGCCATATGGACCCCCGCGGGGTGGTAACCCAGAATGTGCAATTGCGCGATGTCTCCGCGCGGCAGCGGCGGGGGGATCTGCTCGCCGAGCGCCGCCCTCAGCGTGCCATCATCGCGATAGAGCGCTGCCGAAGGCCCATCGAACTTGCCCGGCGGTGCGCTCCCCGTGGCGCACAATTCGGGGACCACCCGCGCGGCCATGCTGGCCATGGTCTCCCCGACGCTGAAAAACGTCTTCGTGGCGATGAGGAATGCGCTCAAGAAGCTCGCGAAGACCACCAAAACGCCGTAAACGAAGAGCCGCTCGAAGAGGGTCCCGCCCCGCAGAGTCCTCAGCACGAGGGCTCGCCACCTTCGAGCATGTAGCCGACGCCGCGGATCGTGCGAATCAGCGATTCCCCCTCCGGGTGCGCGGCCAGCTTTTGCCGTAGCCGTGAGATCTGCACGTCGATGGCCCTGTCGAACGTGTCGGAGTCGCTGCCCTTGGCCAGCCGCAACAGTTGGTCGCGCGACAGGATGCGGGCCGGGTGCTGAGCGAACGCCAGCAACAGGTCGAACTCCGCCGTCGTGAGCACGAGCGGCTTTTCGCCGAGGGTGGCCGTGCGGCGCGCCGGGTGCAGCACCAGTGGGCCGGCGCGAACGATGCGCGATTTCGGTGCCAATGCGCCGCGGTCTCGCCGTACGATCGCGCGCATGCGTGCGAGGAGCTCCCGCGGCGAAAAGGGCTTCACGACGTAGTCATCGGCGCCGCTCTCCAGTCCCAGAACGCGATCACCCTCGTCCGCGCGTGCCGTGACCATCACGATGGGTACATCCGATATGTTGCGGATGACGCGGCAAACGCTCATTCCATCGCGCTTGGGCAGCATCAAATCGAGAACGACCACGTCGAAGCTGCGTCGCGTGGCCTCGACCACGGCGGCCTCCCCGTCGGCCACGTGGGTGATGCTCACATCGTGCTGCCGTAGGTAGTCGGCCGTGAAGAATGCCAGGCGAAAGTCATCTTCGACCAGCAGTGCTGCCATGGACTCGGCCATGCGTAGAAGGTTAGCGCAGAGCTCCAACGGTGTCGCGTGCTGCAATGAATTGAAATAGTGCGAAGAGGGCTCATTGTGCCCGCGCGCTATCGGGGACGCCAAAGAGGTAGGCGTCGTCTCTACGGGGAAGATGGCACGCGTAGCAATCGCCCAACCTTCCTGCACGTCGGCGTCCGTTCGAGTCCAAAAGAACATTTCCGCGGGAATCGAACTCCCCGAAATACCAATCGCCCAAATCGGGATTGTACCCGTCGAGCCCTTTGGCCATCACGGTCAGCTTGGTGAGCTGGCCATTCACGCCGAAGACCTCCCGCACGATGACCGTGGGCGGGAGGATGCTCGCATTCGACCCCGTCCGATCGGGGCGAATGCCGAGATAAGTGTCCGCCAGCGACTTCGTCACGTACACCTCGATGCTCGAGCCCCCCGCGACCGCGGACGGGTACGGTGCGGAGGTGACCTTCGCGAAGGCAGGATGCCTTCTGTAATTCAGGTTTTTGAACCACCAGGCAAAGTGCTCTTGCGAGCCGGGCGCCCCGGGGGCCGCTGCATCGGAGACATCGCCGCTGTCGCTGCCCCTCCGCGGAGCACCTCCATCGCGTGGCTCGTCGTCCAATGATCCCAGGGGGCTTTCATCGTAAGGCGCACAATTCGGCACGACGGCGGGGAGCAGGGCGAATACGAAAGCATGCGTGTTGACGAGCCGTGGCATCGTAAGCCGTGGCTTGGAAAATCTATTTCGTAGCATCATGCTATCGGCATCAAGCAGCGTATATGCCACGAGTATGTATCGTTTTGTGTCGCGCGCACATCGATTCGAGGGCAATGACGTATTCGTCTCGATTTCGAAATATGTCGATGATCCACGGATACGGAAGAGCGATCCACGTCGATAGATTTCAAATTGTATCAACGCGCGGTCCATTGCGCGCGCTCGAGCGCATGTTATGGTCTGACCGAAACACGGATGGCCGTCTTTGCCGTCGGTGGCGGGGAATGTGCCTTTTATCCGATGAGGAGGTGTTCATGATGCGCTTTCGCCGTCAGATATCCTTTTTGGGGCAATTCGTTCTCTGTTTTGGCGTCACGAGTTGGTCACCCTCCGCACGAGCCGCTCCGCATTTCACGGTTTTCGAATCGGGCCAAGTTCGGCCGCTGGCTTTGTCGCCCAGCGGACGGTTTCTGTTTGCGACCAATACTCCGGACAATCGTCTAGAGGTCTTCGAAGTTCGCGAGAATGCATTGCTGCATCGTCGATCCATTCCGGTGGGCCTCGAGCCGGTGGCGGTGGCCGCGCGAACCGAGAGCGAAGTATGGGTCGTCAACCATTTGTCCGACAGCGTGAGCGTCGTTTCGCTCGATGCGACGGGAAATGGGCACGTCGTGCGCACGCTTCACGTCGGGGACGAGCCGCGCGACATCGTATTTGCGGGTGCGGGGCGCGCCAAAGCCTTCATCACCACAGCGCATCGCGGCCAGAATGCCCCCTACGATCCACAGCTCACCACGCCGGGCATCGGCAGGGCCGACGTATGGGTCTTCGATGCCGCGCGGCCCGGGGATACGCTGAGCGGTACGCCGCGAACCATCTTGAATCTCTTCACCGACACGCCGCGCGCCCTCGCCGTCAGCTCGGATGGCACCACCGTCTATGCCGCGGGGTTCCACACGGGCAACCGCACACAGGTCATCAACGACGGATTCGTCCCCGATGGGGGCGAGGCCAAAGGCGGTCTCCCCGCACCAGATACGAATTTTCAAGGCATACCACGGCCGGAAGCGGGATTGATCGTGCGCCACAACGGCACGAATTGGGTCGACGAGCTCGGGCGAAGTTGGGATTCGAGCGTACGTTTCTCCCTCCCGGACAGAGACGTCTTTGCCATCGACGCGACGGCCAACCCGCCGGCGCTGCACCCCGGTGCCTTCTCCGGTGTGGGGACCATTCTTTTCAACATGGCGGCGAACCCCGTCAGCGGGAAAGTCTATGTGTCGAACACGGAAGCGTTCAACGAAGTTCGATTCGAGGGGCCGGGCACCTTCGCCGGGAGCAGCGTGCGCGGGCACCTCCACGAGAGCCGCATCACCGTCCTGGGCATGGGGTCGGTCACGCCACGGCACTTGAACAAGCACATCGACTACGGCGCGTGCTGTGCGCCGGTGCCCAACGTCGAGAGCGAGAAAAGCCTGGCCTTTCCGCAGAGCATGGCGGTGAGCGCGGATGGCGGGATGCTCTACGTGTCGGCGCTGGGCTCGAGCAAAGTAGGCGTCTATCGCACGGCGGAGCTCGAGAGCGACACGTTCGTTCCAAGCGAGGCGGACCAGATTTCCGTGAGCGGCGGCGGACCGACGGGGCTCGTTTTGGACGAGCGGCGGCGGCTCCTTTACGTGCTCACCCGATTCGATAATTCCATTTCCATCTTGGATCCTCGGCAGCGCCGGGAAATCGCCCACGTTCCCATGTTCAATCCCGAGCCGCCGAGCGTCGTGCAGGGACGCAAGTTCCTTTACGACGCACGCACGACGTCGTCGCACGGCGATTCAGCGTGCGCGAGCTGCCACGTCTTTGGCGACTTCGATAGCCTCGGTTGGGATCTCGGCAATCCTGACGAGGTCGTGCTCCGCAATCCGGGCCCCTTCGTGAACGAGCCGGGCATCAACCCCGACTTCCACCCGATGAAGGGGCCGATGACCACGCAGAGCCTGCGTGGCATGGCCAACCAGGGGCCGATGCACTGGCGCGGTGATCGCACGGGGGGCAATGACATGAGCAGCGCACAACCCGACCGCGGTTCGTTCGACGAAGGCGCCGCGTTCAAGAAGTTCAATGGCGCATTCGAAGCGTTGCTCGGCCGCAGCGAGCCCCTTCCGGATGGGGACATGCAAGCCTTTGGCGACTTCATGCTCCAAGTGACCTATCCTCCGAACCCTATTCGGGCGCTGGACGATTCACTCACCGCCGATCAGCAGGCCGGGCGCGACTTCTTCACCGGTCCGCCGTCGTTCGAGGGGTTCAGCTGCGCGGGCTGCCATACGCTCGATCCGCAGGCCAACCCCGGCTCGAGCGCCCCCGGCTTTTTCGGCTCGGACGGCAGGTCCTCCTTCACCTTCCTCCCGCAGCTCTTCAAAACGGCGCACCTGCGGAATCTCTATCAAAAGGTGGGCATGTTCGGATTGGCCGAACTGCCATTCATCAATCCCGGCAACAACGAATTTCTCGGCGAGCAAGTGCGCGGTTTCGGCTTCACCCACGAGGGATCGTTCGATTCGGTCTTCCGCTTCATCAGCAATGCCTCGTTCAACCGTTCTCCCGAGAACCCCACGGGCATCCCCCTGGGGCCGGAGGGCGACCGTCTGCGGCGCCAACTGGAATCCTTTCAGCTGGTGTTCGATACCAATCTGAAGCCGATTGTCGGCCAGCAGGTCACGCTCACGGCGCGAAATCGAGCCACGGCATCGCCGCGCATCGATCTGCTGCGCGCACGCGCGGACGCCGGCGATTGCGATCTCGTGGCCAGGACGCGCGTCGGCAGCCGCGCATCGAGCTTTCTCTATTTGGGGAACGGGCAATTCTCCACGAACCATCGCGGCCTTCCCCCGGTGGACGACAGCCTCCTGCGGCGCGCTGCCACGTCCGATGGACAACCGCTAACGTACACCTGCGTCCCGCGGGGATCGGGCACTCGCATCGCGCTCGATCGCGACAGCGATGGCCTCTGGGACGGCGACGAAGAAGATGCCGGGACCGATCCGTCGGTGCCCGCGCAACCGTAAGATGGAGATCAGCGGCAGCGGAGGTTCCCGTCGTTGTTTTCCAGGTCGCGGAAGCATTGGCCGCTCCACGACTTGGGTCCCGTCCACGTGCCATTCCTTCGCTGGCAGCTGGAAGCACTCGCCGAGACGACGGCGCCGTTCGACGCACCTTCGGCATGAGGGTGTTTGCACGAGTCCACGAAGGAGACTCTCTTGGTCGCGGTGGGCGATACCTCCTGCGCGTCGGAAGGCAGGGTCGAGGCGGCGTCGTCACCCTCCGCGTCGCTCTCGGACGCGCAGCCCCCCAGCACGCAAAGGAGGCTCAACGTTCCAAAAAGTGTTCCCAACGTTCCGATGCTCTTCATGATTGTTCTCCCGAATCCATGGACAGACCGCACGCACGAGCACGCTACACGCCGTGCGTGCGAGGGATGGCCACCCATCGAGCACAGAGAATTATCTATTTTGGAACAAATGGAAGTGGACTTTTTCTCGAATTGGAATCGAGGATTTTTTACGGAGCGTCGTCGCATGGCCCCGGCCAAGTGCTCATGGGCACGTCCGCCGGGAACTCTTATTTCTCACGGCCATTGAACCGATCTCGTGCATCTCATGCACTGGCCCGTGATGCGAGAGACCGAGCCGGCCTCGATACAGTGCGGCAGTCGTCGTCGGGCTGCTCAATCCGAGCAATCGTTGCTCATGTTGAGTGGGGCGTAGATTTCGTAAAAACTCGGGAACAGTTCGGCGGCCGATATGTCATGTAACGAACTCGAGAGAGAGGGGGCCGCGCCACTGCTATGCCGACTTCAAATTGGCGGATTGCTCGGGGGTTGAGCTTTTGCTTGGTATTCGTACTGGTCGTGCTCTCGGGCTGCCGGAAACGATCCACCAAGCAGGACGCGCCCGTCCCTCTCGATGCCGAGGCATCCTCGGTCAAACCGCCGCCCGTCTCGGCCGAGAATATCGGCACCGCGCATCCGCTCCTCGTCGAAGCGGTTGCTCCCGATGGTCACTGGGTCGTGCTTTGCCAAGCGCGCCGCGACACCGATGGCGATGGGACGATCGAAGTCGGCATGGCCGACCATGGAGATATGGGTGGCGATGAGCTCGAGCCCTATTTCGTCCTTGGTGGTGGCGAGGGCGATCGTCTCGATGCCTTTGCGGGCGCGGATTCCACGGGGAGGTACGTCGTCTTCGGGCGGGGAGGAAAACTCGTCCTGTTCGATACATTCGCGGGCCAAGAGACGGAGTTGTCCGGTGGCCTGGTTGACGATGGAAAGAGTCCGTTTCGTTCCCGGGCCAGCGTTTCGTTCGACGAGCGAGGCCGACGGCTCGCGTACGTTCGCGGTCCGGCACGACGCCCGGAGTTGGTGGTGCGGGAGCTCGCGTCTGGACTCGAGAGCATCGTTTCGTACGGCCCAGGGGAACTTTGGCGCGCGCGCCTCGACCCCGGCGGGGAGCTCGTGTGGCTCGACGTGGTGGTTGCGGATACGAATGACAGCGGCGCGATCGAGCTCCCGAAGGCCCGAACGACCCTTGCCTCGCGTCGCTGTCGCGGGCGCCCCAACGTCTATGGGACGTACGGCTGGGACGGCGATCGACCGATTCGGCGGGTAGCCCGGAAGGTCGATGGATGGCAGTCCACCGATGCACGAGACGCGCTCGGTGCTTTCGGGCAACGCCTCGTTCTGCGGCGGGGTGGCGCCATCGTTCTGCGCGACGGCAGCGCAGAAAGGACGCTCATTCCTCCCAAGTGCCACGCGCAAATCGTGCAAGCCGACCCGGAGCACCAAAGGCTCTTCTTCGGTTGCCTCGGCGACGCTCCCAAGGGCGAGCGCGTTCGCGCCGCCATCGAACGACTCGACGTCGACGGGACGCGAAGCGAGGTGGGGTTCGAACTCGAACTTCGCGATCTGTTGGGCGATGCCGATACGTGGGACAACATCTACCTCCTCTACGACAAGGCCACCGGCACGATCGGCCGGTGGCCCTCCGGCTTCGGCCTCGTCGTACACGCCGGTGACCGGGGGCTCTTCGACAGCCACCCGTACAGCAACGACGACCGCGAGCGCGTGATCGCCTACGACGCTAAGGGCGAACGCCGGCGCTTTCCATACGATCTCGAATCGAGAGCCCCGGACTTCGCGCTTCGGGGCCAGCGGGTCGCCATCGAAGTGGACAGGAAGACCGCGCTCGTGCCGGGCGTCGTTCTCGACTTGGCACGCGGCGAAACGATAGGGTCCTTCGTCGGCCTTCCTCTCGCCCTCGCAACATCCGGGCACGTGCTCGTTCCCGTCGCCGATGTCGAACGCGAATCGCGCCGCTACCCCCCCACGGGGCCCGTGCACTGGATTCGACCGAGCCCGATTCCGCGCTGAGCGGAGCGTCACCTCACGACGTGCATGGGCCGTTGTCGGCCCAGACGCCGGCGGGGCCGCCGGGGACGTCGTTTTGTGTCCACCACTTTGCGGTCCATTTGTGGCCGTTGTACGAAACGACGGCGCCGCCGTTGTACGGGGTCGAGGATGCCCAGGCGGGCGCGGAGCAGATGCCTCCGCCGCCCGCATCCGTGGGGGGTGGCGTCCCGGCGTCGACGGGCGGCGTAGCACCGGCGAAGCGCACGCTGTACTTGGTAAAGTCCCAGGCATTCTGCGTGACGTTGCTGCAGATACCATTGTCCGAGGACGAGCCGCACGGGCGATCGCGGTTGACCGACCAGAACGTGAAGCGTCCCAATCCGTGGCCGGTCGCATAGTTGAGCACCGTCTCGAAATCGGATTGGTAGAAATACTCCGATACATCGGACTTGCCATTCATGCCGGAAAAGCCTTCGTGCGCGTACGCCGTGGCGCTGTCCCAGCCCATGTGGCTCATGAGCAGCCCATGGAAATTCTCGAGGGCCGAGACCTGACTCGAGGCGCCGTTGAAGCCACCGTCGAACGGCATGATGGAAAAGTTGTTCGGCGTGAATCCGATCGACTTGGCCTTGTCGAGGAGCAACGTGCCGAACCATCCAGTGCCGGCCGCGGTCCCGGGCATGGTCACGGAGATGAAGAGGCCGGGGTTGTTGGCCTGGAGGATCTTGGCGGCACCGAGCTCGTTGGCGATGGCCGCCTCGTTCTCGTATTCGGGCTCTTCGAGGTCGAAGTCGATGGCCTTCAATTGGTATTTGGTAATCACTTGTTGGTATGCGGCTGCGGTCGATGCGGCGTCGCCGCACGTCTGACCGAGCTTGGTCCCGCCGTAGCCGCCTATGGAGACCGAGACGTCGCCGCCCGCCGCGCGAATCTTGGAGACCACGCCCGCCACCACGGTATCCGACGATACGGCCGACGTGCCATCCCACGTGGGAGAGCAGCCGCCCCCGTTGGGCGCCAAAATGAAGGCGAGTTGGAAGGCCTTCAAACCCGTTGCCGACATGACGGCGACGGGATCGGGCGGGCTGTTGCTCTGGGGCATGAGGTAGGGCGCCGCCGCGTACCAATTGTTGCCGAGCGCCGAGGGCGCGGCCGGCGCTGCGCGACCGACGACCGCGATGGGCAAACACGCCATGGCGGTGAGCACGGCAAAGGAAAATGCTTTCTTGGATGCCTTCGATCGGCGCATGTTGCCTCCAGGTGACGAGCGAAAATGCCTCGCCGTGCCCGTGCAGCTTATGTGCCGTGTCCCATGGCGTTTGCGCACGTCGACATCGCGCGAGCGGATGGCCGCGAAAGCCGCATACGGATGATCTCGCAGATCATGGCGCCCCGATCGGGCCGATCAGGCGCCTCGGATCGATGAGGTTTGCAAATTAACTTCCGTTCAAGTGTACGCGCTTCGGCTCGCGAAATGGCGATTGCCTCGTGATCATGGTGCATCGTCGAGGCCCGACGCGTGCCCGGCGTCGTGGAAGAGCCGGTACTTCGGATGGCTCGCGTCGTTTCCGAAATACGAGAGCGCAGCGCGGTCCATGCCCGTCCATGTTTGCGGCGCGGATAGGCCGTGGAGCTTCTCGTAGATGCCGTAGATCTCCGTGAGGCCGAGCAGGGGAGCGTCGCTGCCACCTTGGAGGGTGCTCAGAAACGTCAGGAGGTCCCATTCACTGCTTTCGGCGGCCTTGGGGCAATGTTGGGCGATCCACGTCACGGGCTGTCGCGCATCGAGCACGAACGGCGGATGATGAACGATGCCATCATCCGTCCGTACTTCCTTGTAGTAGGCGAACACGGGATCGTCGCGCAGGCGCCGGTTGAACGTCCGTTGTGCAATGAAGTGCGCCCAGCCCTCGATTTCGGCCGTCCAGAAATGGTGGCGTGATTGCAAACAATGCAGATGATTGGCCGCTTCCACGAAATCACACTTGCACGATTCGGGCGCCGACGCCGACGGGGGATAGTCGCCACCGCCGGTGAAGGCCCAATCCAGGCGATGAATCTGAAGCTGATGACCCAGCTCGTGCGCGATCACGAATTTCAGCGTGGTCATGTCGTGATGATCCGCGGATTGGCTCAATCCGAAATACGCCGTGGGCCCGCCACAGGCTTCGTCCCAATTGTACCAGACGACCCCCGTGTTGGGGTCCTTGTAGTAAGGACAGCCGCTGTTGGCGTAGATCGGATACGTGTCATTGGCTTGGTGTCCGCTGTCGGCCGTGGCGAGCATCTGCCCTGCCACGGAGGCCACGCGCGTCGCGGGCGATTCGGGGCCCGCAGGGATGTTCACACGGAGATAACCGGGAGCGTTTCTCGGCACAGTAAAGGACGTCGAAATCGAATCGTTGCTCTCGCACCAGTTTTTGGGTGGATTGGCGATTCGGGTTGGCGTGCATGGGACGCCGGGGGTCGGTTCGAAGACCTTGAGGATGTCGTACGTCGTCTTGCCCGACACCAGCTTCGTCGAAACGGCAAAAGAGTAGGTCCCCGGTGCCAGTCGAATCGTCGGGCTGCACCCCTTGGCATCCAGCGCGCCCGACCAGACCTTTCCACCGGTGCCCGACACGGTCGCCGAGGCGAATCGCGCGGGATGCGGATCGCGAACCCAGTGTTCGAGGGGCTTTGCGTCGGCCTGCAAGCGCTCGAGGTGTCCCTCGTCCACGAAGTCCTCGCCCAGGTGCGTGTCGGAAAACGACCCGCTCCATTTCGTGCACAGGACCATGGACGTGCCCGCCCGCGACGCGTCCATTTCGAACGCCTGCGTGGCGGGAAGGTCCGTTTGCACCAGCATGGGTTCGCCCACTTCGACGCCATCGCGCGCCTCCGCGGCGAGTGGCCCCGAGGAGTCGAGCGTCGACACGAACGATGGGGTGCCGTCCGCCGAACGTGCGATTTGCAGGCTCGGGGAGTAAACCACTTTCTGGCGCCCCTCTTCGTTCACGAGCGCCACGAGCTGGACATCGAAGGGGAACCCCTGGCTCGGTATGGGCAGCGCGCTTGGCTCGATGACCAGCGTCTCCGTGTTTCCGGCATCGAGGACGGTATGACGGAGATAGCGCTCCACCGTGCGGCCGTGAACCTTCGCCGTGGCCAAAATGTCGACTTCGGCGCGGTGGTCTCGCATATTGCGGATGCGGGCGTGCAGCGCACCCTGGTGCTCCACGACGGGGGCGCGGAGATCCTCGCTCCACGCAAGGGCGAGGGGACCTGGGCTCGAGGCTTCGTGCCGCAGCGGCACGTCGCCACGCGTTTCCAATGGCGCACGCGCCGAGGCCTCGTCATTGTTCGGCATCTCGGTGGAGCACCCACCCGTCGCGCCGATGGCCGCCAACACGAGAGACAACCGCGCCCATGTTCGAGTGTGCGTTTGGTTCATGGTTTCCGCGGAGAGTACCGCGACCGACTCACGTCGTGCGAATGGCGACGTTCGTGATGTGGAGGCTACAGCGGCCCAAGAGGGATGGGCTGTCTGGTTCCTCCACCAGCGGCAAAATTTCACTTTACAAGACAATGTGTCTCGTATAATGAATTTTCCATGATGCGACTTCGGTGTACACGCTGCCGCTGACGGCGCCGCGAACGATTTCGGCGTCGTTGGGGCAAGCCTTCGTTCTACCCCGGAGTCTCACACCATGGCTCTCTCTCGTCCTCTGCGTCGCTCACGCGGCGCGCGTTTCGGGCTGTTTCGTCCTCTCTCGGTGATCGGACTCGCACTCGTCGGTACGAGCGCGCACGCCGATTCGGAAGATGCGGCGGCTTCCGACACACCCGAGTTGCGACCGCCCCAGGTGACCGTTCTTACGCATGCCCCTCGCGCGGCGCGCGGGCTCATTTTCATCGCACCGAAGGCGCGCGGTCTAGCGCCGCCGGGTGGTGGTGTGCGCGAGCACGGTCCCGAAATCGTCGACGATGAGGCGCACGTCGTTTGGTTCAATCCCCTTCCCGATGGCGAATACGCCACCGATTTCCGCGCGCAGCGTTACCACGGTGAGCCCGTGCTCACCTGGTCGCAAGGCAAAGGATTCGGCGGGCTGCAGCACGGCGAAACGACGAATTACATTCTCGATCGCTCGTACCACGTCATCGCCAAGGTGCGCGCCGGCCATGGCCTGAATGCCGATTCCCACGAGTTTTTCATTACGCCGCAGGGGACGGCGCTCATTACGATTTACAATGCCGTGACGCGCGACCTCTCGTCGGTCGGTGGTTCGACGGCCGGCAAGGTGATCGACGGCGTCGTCCAGGAGATCGACATCGAGAGCGGGGACGTGCTTTTCGAGTGGCACAGCCTCGATCACGTTCCGCTCGACGAGACCAATCAGCCCGCGCCCGCATCGGCGGACAAGCCGTACGACTACTTCCACCTGAATGCCGTCAGCCCCGACGAAGACGGCAATCTGCTGATTTCGGCCCGTCACACGTCGACCGTGTACAAACTCGATCGGCGCTCCGGCAAGGTGCTCTTGCGCCTGGGCGGAAAGCGAAGCGACGTGTCGTTGGACGAAGATGCGGTATTTGCCTATCAGCACAACCCGATTGCCGCAGGCTTTCGCACCCTTCGAATTTTCGACAACGAGTCGAACGGTACACCCCTTTTGCCGGCATCGCGCATCCTCTGGATACGCCACGATCGGGTGGCGCGCACCGCGACGTTGCTGCGCGCATTCGAGCACCCCGAGAAGCTCTCGGCCGCCTCGCAGGGGAATGCGCAGGGGCTCGACGGGGACCATACGTTCGTCGGCTGGGGGCAACTCGGGCGTGTATCCGAATTCGACGAGCGTGGTCGCATCGTGTTCGATGCGAAGCTCCCGACCGGCTACGACACGTACCGCGCCTATCGCTTGGAATGGAATGGCGAACCCGACACGGCGCCCGTCGCGAGCGTGCAGACCAACGCCGATGGCACGATTCGCGTACACGCCATCTGGAACGGCGCAACCCGCGTGGCGCGATGGGTGGTGCGCGGAGGCGACGCGGCGGACGACCTGCGGCCGATCGCTTCCGGGAGGTGGGCTGGGCTCGATACCGCCGTCCCGCTTCCGCGCGCCGTGAAGGTGGTCCAGGTCGTCGCTGAAAATCGCGGTGGCGGCGTGATCGCGCGTTCCGCGCCGGTGCCGGTAACGCCGTAAAAAAAATGAGAAGCGGGTAGGGCTTCGGCTCGATATTGCGCTCTGGATGCGCGCGTGCGCATATGGAGCGAGTTCCATGCAAGAATCGATCGTGCCTCGCGAAGTTTGCGACCGGTGCCGGCGGCCCGCCAGCGTCTGCTACTGCGCGCATATCACGCCGATCGAGACGAAGACCCGCCTCGTGCTTCTCCAGCACCCGCGCGAGCGCGACGTCGCGATCGGCACCGCGCGCATGGCCAGCCTCTGCCTCCGAAATTCCGACCTTCACGTGGGGGCCCATTGGGGCGATTCGCCGGCGCTCGCGCGGGCCTTGTCGGATCCCGAGCGCCCGCCGATCCTGCTCTACCCGGGGGAGGGCGCCATCGATATCATGCGCGAGCCGCCCCCCGGTCCGGTGACCTTGGTGGTCGTGGATGGGACGTGGGCGCAGACGAAGAAGTTGGTGAAAACCAACCCCGTGCTCTCCGCCCTCCCGCGCTATGCGTTTACGCCGCCGCGTCCGAGCGAATACCGCATTCGCAAAGAGCCCCACGAGTCGTGCGTTGCGACGATCGAAGCGCTCGTCCACGTCCTCTCCGCCTTGGAAGGCGATCCCGCGCGCTTCTCGAAAATGCTCCTGCCATTTCGAGCCATGATCGACTCGCAACTGGCGGCCGAGGCACGCTTTCAGGGCGCAGGATCGCGTCACCAGAAGCGACGAGCGCGCATACGGCGGATGGGCGTGCCGCGTGTGATGACGGAGCGACAGGCGGATCTGCTTTGCGTGGTCGCAGAGGCCAACGCGTGGTCGTACCGCGAGCGCGCCGCGAACCCGGAGCTCCGCGACGAGCTCGTGATGTGGGCGGCGCATCGCCCCTCGACCGGCGAGACGTTCTCGTTCATCGTGGCACCGCAGCGCGAACTGGCCCCGAGCACCACGATGCACACGGGCATCGACGAGGCGACCCTGCGCGCGGGCGGCTCGCTCGAAGAGCTCCACGCGGCGTGGCGCACGTTCGTGCGCGACACCGACGTGATCTGCTCCTGGGGGCGCTACGAGCCCAATCTGTTCGAGGCGTCGGGTGGCCATCTGCCGGAGGCTCGCTTGGATCTCCGGCACGTCGCGAAGTCCACCCCCAAGAGCGGCGTGCGCACCTTGGGCGAGCCGCCACCCTCCCCCGCGTTCACCGCGGGCCGCGCAGATCGAAAGCTCCGCGGGCTTTGCCACGTCGCCTCGTCCCTCGTCGCGCTTGCGTCGTAGATCTCGCTACCCGCCGCCACCATCGCCCGGGCCGTTCGCGAGCTGGATGGGGTAGCGGACGGTGGTCTTGGCCGAGGGGTTCTTGGACCATGCTGGGTAGTGCATGGCGCGGGTGGCCTTCTCGAAGCAGGCGCGAACCTCGGGGTCTTCCAAGGTGGCGTCCAAGGTCACATGCACGTCTTCGACCTTGCCCGATGCCGTGACGGCGAAGCCGAGGTTGGCCTTGCCTCGCGCCTCGGGCCGCCGGGTCACGAGCGCCTCGTAGCACGTCCAGAACGCGCCGAAGTTGGCGCGGATCCCTCGCTGGATCTCGTTCTTGGTGAGCGTGTCGTGGACCTTCACCGGGACCGGCTGCTTGGGCAGCTCGCCCATGGCCGCCAGCGTGGCCTCGACGGTGAGAAGCTGCGCCACGCGCGGAGCGGCCACCGTGACCAACGGCGGCGCGCCGGGCCGCTCCTTGACCGCCACCAGGCCTTCACCGCGCGCGAACGCCGCGCGGATGTCGGCTTCGGGGGCCGCCAGCCACTTGGCGTAGCGCTCGGGCACCATCGTCTCTTCGTCGACGTAGAGGACCACCAGCGCCTTCTCCAGCTTCGCCGCATAGGCAGGGATGGCACTCCAGAACTCCATGTGCGAGCTGCTGGTGCGGATGCTCGTCTTCACCTGCTCGCACAGGCCGCACGCATCGAGCGCGCTCGAGCGCAGGGCGTCGCCGACGTGGAACGTGCCGAGCGTGTCGGTGGTTCGCGCGTCTCCGCCGAAGGCCAAGACCTGGACGTCCACCTCGTTGTCCGCCGTGGCCGCGGGGAAGTAGCGGGCGAAGGCGAACGCGCTCGCCGGCGGTGGCGCATCCCAGGTATTGCGCAACCAGGAGGAAGGCGCGTCGCGTCCGGCGAGCAGGCGAAAGAGGCGCTTCTGCGCCGCCTCGTCATCCAGCGACGCCGCATCCTCCAAGAGGGTGACGGCGCGCTCCTTGTCCGTCGATTCCAGGAGCTTGGCCAGCGCAAGATCGGCCCGCACACGGTCTGCCTTGGAGACGGTGCCGGAGGCCAGCGTCGTCGTCAGGGTTTCGCGGGCGGTCTCCAGGTTTTGGCCGATGTCGACGTCGACCAGCGCCTGCTCCAGCGCACCTTCGGACGTGACGTTGGCCGGGGCGGGTGCTGTCCCCGGAGCGGCGGATGTCTCTCCGCAGCCCGCGAGCAGCACGAGCGCGAAGGCGATTCGGGTTCCCATCGGATTCATCGTGTGACCTCCATGCGCGCCACTCTGCACCGTCTCGGTCTCGGGAATTTCCACGCCATATCACCGTTTCGTCACCGGCCTTCGGGCCGCTGCGGCGTGCGCGAGAAGCGGTAGCCCGCGCCGCGGATGGTGACCAGGTGCAAGGGGTTCTTGGGATCCTTCTCCACCTTGGCCCGGAGGCGGTTGACGAAGTTGTCCACCGTGCGATCCGTCCCGAAGTAGTCGGCGCCCCACACGGCGGCCAGGATGCGCTCCCGCGGCAGGAGGGCCCCTTCGTTGCGGAGAAAGAAGACGAGGAGCTTCATCTCGTGGGCCGTCAGTTCCACCGGGGCTCCCTCCCGGGTCGCCGCGTGCTGGGCGAAGTCGACAGTGAGCGCCCCGACGGCGACGGGGCCGCTCTTGGCCAGGAGCCGCCTGCGACGGAGCGCCGCGCCGACGCGCGCCTGCAGCTCGGCCACCCCCACCGGCTTCACCACGTACTCGTCGGCGCCCAGCTCGAGTCCGCGCACTTTGTCCGCTTCTTCCCCTTTGGCGGTGATCAGGACGATGGGCAGATCGGCGTCGCGCTGCCGGAGGGCGGCCAGCACCTCGAAGCCGTTTTTCCCAGGAAGCATGACGTCCAGGAGCACCACGTCGGGCGGATCGGCCAGCGCCATGTCGAGCCCCTCGTCCCCGGTCTTGGCCACCTCCACGCGATAGCCCGCGGCACGCAGCACTTTGGTCATGGCCAGGCGTAGCGCCGCGTCGTCTTCGACGATGAGCACCCTCTCTCCGTTCTCGCTCACCGCCATCACGAGCCCTCCATCGGAACGCGAACCACGAACGTCGAGCCGACGCCGACCGTGCTCTTCACGAACGCGTCGCCCCCATGCGCCCGGGCGACGCCGCGGACGAGCGACAGTCCGACGCCGGTGCCTTCGGTGGCGCGCGACAGGCGATCGTCGGCACGCTCGAAGGGGGAGAAAATCCGACGCTGCGCGCAGGCCGCGATCCCCGGGCCGGAGTCGCTCACGGAGAGGAGCGCGTGGTGTCCGTCGCGCCGCGCCTCGATCCGGTACGGGTGCCCCTCCGCCGCGTACTTGGCGGCGTTGGAGAGTAGGTTGTCCAAGGCAAGCCCGACCAGGGCCGGATCCACGTCCATCTCCAGGGACTTGGGTGCGTCCACGATGATCTCTTTGTCCGGGTGCGCCTTGTGGAAGCGGTCCCGTGCATCTTCGAGGATGCATGCCGCGCGCATCCGCGACTTTTGGACGGACAGGCGCCCCCGCGCGAGCGCGCCAAAGCGGAGCATGCGTTCGACGGTGGCCGACAGCCTTCGCGCCTCGCCGGCCAGGGTGCGCTCCACCTCGGGCCGTTCGTCGTTCGGGAGGTCGCCCGCCTCCAGGAGCTCGGACAGCATCCGCACCGAGGCCAGCGGCGTACGCAGCTCGTGCGACACCGCGGCCACGAAGTCCGTGCGCAGCTCGGCCAGGCGCTGCGCCTTGCGCGCTCGGGCAAAGAGGACGGCCGCCAGCGCCACTGCGGTGAGCAAGCCGGCGACGCCGACGGCGAGGATGCGATGGCCACTGCGGCGGGCTTGCGCGTCGAGCGCGGCTCCGTCCTTCGGCTCCACGTGAACGACGAGCTCCGGGGTCAACGCCACGTCGGTGGCGTCGCGGCGTGCGCCGGGGGCGAGGACCAAGTGGGCAGGCACTCCGGGCGCGCCGATCATCGAGGCCTCGTGGACGACGAAGCCGGCCTCGAGGCCCTCGGGCATGGGGCGTACGAGCGCGAGGTAGCGTCCGCGGTGGATCCGCAGCCCCGCCTCGACGGAGTCGCTCCCTCGCGGCTCGGTGAGGAGCGCGGCCAGCGTGCGGGGAAGGGCGAGCGGCCGGGCGAGCGCCCGGAGTATCGCGCCGCGGACTTCCTCGGGAAGCGGCGTCACCCGCGCGCGCAGCACCGAGCGCTCCGCCGGCGCGAGGCGTGTGGCGTGCTCGTCGATCCAGCTCGCGATGGCCTCCGCCGGCGTGCTCCCTTCCGCGACCCGCTCGAGCGCCAGGAGGGGCCACAGATAGCGACCTTGCTCGCTCTTCAGGTGCGGGCAGCCTCCCACGATGCGATCGCGCGCCGCGATGCGGTCCCCTTTCAGGAGCTCGGCGCGATCGGTGAGGCACCCGGGAGGGGAAGGGGGCTCGTCGCTCATCGGCTTCGGAACGAGCAGCTGCCCCTCGGCGCCCATCACCACGACGTCGGCGAAGTCCGGCTTTTCGGCCATCAACCGCGGCTCGAGCCGGGAGACGGCGGCCGGTTCCAGGCGGCGCAAGGCCTCCTTGGCGCGGGCGAGGGCGGCGTCGACGTCGCGCTGGATGGCCTGGGCCGTGGCCACGCGCTCGGCGAGCTGTTCCTCGCGCGCGCGGGCGCTTTCGGTGGAGGCTGCGCGAAGGGCCACCACCAGAACGGCCACCGACGGGATGGCCGCACCAAGGGCAAAGAGGAGCCACGCCAAGGGTGCGCGCATGCCCCTTCACCATCGCACGTCCAGGTCATGGAAATGTCACGGCGTAGGCGAAGCTCCGTGTTTCGCACAGCCCAACGCGCCATATCGTTCTCGAGCGCGCCGCGCCGACACGCTGCGAGGCTCCTTCCCCCACCGTTTCAGGACGACCTCGTACGCAGCGCACGCGGCGGCCACATCCCCGATCTGCTCCCGGGCCAATCCGAGGTGCAGGTTCGCGCTGGTATGCTCGAGCGGAAAGATCACCGCGTAGCAAGCGCTCGCCGCACGATCGAGAAATGGGATGGCCTTTTCGGCATGGCCGCTGAGAAGGTACACACGGCCCACCGTGAACCTGCCTGAAAAATCGAGTCCTTCTTCCGTTGCATCTTCAGGGAGGATGCGCAGGGCATCGTTGGCATCGTCTCGTGTTTTGGCTGACTCACCGTATGCAAGCATCCACTGCTCGAGGTTTTCGACCTCCACGTCCGACCGTGCTTCCGAGAGCCACGTCTTTCGATGCTCGCCGAATGCATCTCGCGAGAGCCCTCCCGCCAGATATTGAAACGTCAGAAGGTGAATCTTGGTTCTGCTCGAGGTTCCGGTGGGTCGAGCGTCGTATTTCATGGCGTAGCTCGGGGCAAGGCGACTGACTTTGTCATACTCGCCGAGCTCCATCAGGACGCCTATCCTGATATCGTCCGTGTATTCACGATATTGCGCTTTTGCATCGTCCCGCGCATTCGATTCGATCGCATCCAACCTGCGTTGAGCCTTATCGAAGGACCCGGACAAAATAGAAAGATTGAGGTATTGCCCCGTGGGATGCCGAGCGTTGTTGTCGAACAATTCGCGCGCGGTATCGATCGACCCACCGCGGCCGACGATCGCGCTGGCAAGGGCACTGGTCCAGAAATCTCTCGCGTTGGGTAGTGTCACCAACACTCGTGCATGTTGTTCGGCTTCGCGACATTGGCCGCTGCCAAGCTCCCTCATCATTTTTCGGTGAAGGCAAAAGTCCGAATGGGTCGAATGCTGGATGCACTGATCGAGAGATGCTGCGGCCCCCTTGAAATCGCGGAGGTGGATCGCAATCGCGCTTTGATGCAGCCACGCCTGTGCCTCCGACGGGTCATCCTCCAAGCGCCGTTTTACGAGCTCGTCCGCTCTCGCGAGCTCGCCATTCATAATGTAAACTCGCGAGAGAAAATTCGCGACGATCCAGTCCGACGGAAACTGTTCCCGTACGTGCTGCAGGCGCTCCTGGTACGATTTGTAGTCGGGTGGAATGGCGATGGCCGGTCCGAATGCGTCGAGCAATGCGCGATCTCTGGCGCTAAGTTGATTGCGCTGCTCGGTGGCGGCCTGATGGTGGGTGCGTCTGTCATAAACGGAAGCCCCTATGTCAATCGCGGCAAGGAACAGGTGTGCGGCCGCGAAGTGTGGATCGATCTCGAGCGCGTGCTCGAAGCTCCCGATCGCTGCGTACCGCGAAGCGTCGTGCCATTGCTGAATGCCCATATCGAATGCGGCCTGCGCTTTGGGGTCGGTCGTCGCAACATCGCTGCGAGCCATTTCCACCGGCGCCGCGTCCATAGGTTGGCTCGTCGGAGCTGGGGGCGACGGGCGATTCGCGATGGCAAATGGGACCACGGTCGAAACGATCGCGAGCGTCGCAAGCCCGAGGGACCCGAGCAGTCGACGAGCGCGCTGCGCGCCCGTCGCGGGGGTTCCACGAGGGCTCCATCGGTCGCGGCCCATCTCCGCCCGCGGCCGTCGAAGCTCGTGATCGAACGCATTCGGTCTCGGATCACCCGTGGTGGCCGCGAGGTTGCCGTTCGACGAGAGTTCCGCTGCGAGCCCCGCCCGGGCACGGGCAAGCGTGTCCGCGACGTCTCCATCCAAGGCTTCGTGCAGCGCCGCTTGCAAGCCATCGCGCATTTCAAGCCCCGAACTCCAACGGTCGGAAGGACGGAATGCGAGCGCCTTGTCGACGAATCGCACGACGCTCGAAGGCAAGTCAGGCCTCACGGCTCCGACGGAGGGAGCCTGCTGCGTGGCTGCCGCGAGCAGGAGTGCTCCTGCGCTTTCGGCGGGATGAACGAGACTGCCCGTTAGCAGCGTAAAGATGGTCGCACCCGCCGCCCAGCAATCGCTCGGTGATCCGAGTGATGTTCGATCGCCCATCACCTGTTCGGGCGCCATGAACGCGGGCGTTCCTACCAGTTGTCCCGTAAGCGTCCCGCTCCCTTGCCCATCCGCGCGGCGCGCAATGCCGAAGTCGAGAACGCGAGCCTTACCCTCGTTGGTAATGAAAATATTGTCTGGTTTGATATCGCGATGAAGGATGCCCTTGGCGTGTGCACTTGCCAGAACGTCGAGCACGTCCAGCATCACGGCCGACACCTCGATCAGAGGCAAACGCTTGTTGGCGCCCTCCCATCGAGCCTGCAAGCTCGTGCCATGGAGCAGCGGCATGATGAGGAACGCGCATCCGTCGTCGTCGACCCCATCGTCGAGGATGGGAACGGCGAGAGGATGCTCCACGGCGTTGGCGATGTACGCCTCGCGACTGAAGAGTCGGTAGATCTGCGCGTCATGTAGCAGATGCTCGAGGAGAAATTTGATGGCTACGGGGTATCCATTGCGATGCGTCGCCGCATAGACGGCCGCCATACCCCCGATACCAATGAGCCGATCGATTCGATACTTCTCCCCCACCATCGTTCCGATGCGAGCGCGTGCCTTCTGACGAATGGGCTCGTGGGGTGACGACAACATGGAATACTCGCCGATCTTGGCATGATCCGTGTTGCGTACGGCGGTGTCAACGCGTGCTCTCCCCGTTGGGGAGCGATGTGTGTCCTACAGTAATCCTCAACTACAACCGGCAATTAAAGTGCCAAGAATGCCGCATGTCATCGAGCGGACGTTGTCTCAACAACAACGGGCGCGGCCATGTCGCGCATCGGGCAACGCAGGGTGAGGGCCGTCTGATCGGCGAGTTGGGACAAGGTCATACGGCCTTCGCGGGCGGATCCTCCGAGCTCGAGCCGGCCCGTTTGCCATGCGATGAACGCGCGCAGACGGAACAGATTGAGAAACTGTTTGACCTTGCGCGGGTTGAAGTCGAATGCGCGCGCGGCGGCCAAGGTGATGTCGCGGACCTGTCGAGAGTCGGTCGATATCGCGGAGTTGAAAGCGTCTTGTTCCGCGGAGGCCGCGACGGGAGCGGGCGACCGGCGTGCCATCCCGCTCACGGACGGCTCGCGAGTCTCATTCCGTTGCGACGATGGTGCGAAGTCGTTTACCCCTGAGAGCTCGCCGGACGGAGGAGGCAGGGGACACATCCGATCGCCCGACCAGGCTTGCCACAGCATGCAACGCGTACCCGCTTCGTCGGGTCGTGGCAGTTCCAATGGAAGCTGAATGAACTTTTCGAGGAATTCGAACCCGAAGGCAATATCTGCGGTGGAGGCGCCCAAATAAGGTATCAAGGGAGCATACTTGGCGGCCACGCCGGCGGCGACTCGTTGGCGATCCATTCCGATGATGAAAATGACCTTGGGCGCGCAGGCCGTCATCAAGTTGAGTGCCTGCATCAGATCGACGGCAGTGGGGACCTCGCAACGATCCAGATCGTCCACGAAAACGTAGACGCGTCGATGACCAACATAAGCCTCGACGATTTTGGCGAAGTCGTCATGGAATTGATCGAGAAATGCCGCGCGTCGATCATAATCCGGTGAAGCGATATGCTTTTTTGCGTCGAGCGGTACCACGCCGCCGGCGAGAGTCTTAACTTGGATGAGTGTCGCGAGTATCAGCGCGAAGGCACCAAGTCCGCCTCCCGAAAGAATGAGGGCACCCAAGCCTTCGTCGAGCAGCGTTTTGTTCGCATGGCCGGTGACCAGCTGGCGCGCGGGACCGAGCTCGCTCCAATGACGATGTGCCAAAAGGGACAAGATCAGGACGAGTACGACCGCGACGATGCCCACGATGATGGCACGGCCCACCTCGAGCCTTGCTTCGCGCCACTTGATCCGCCGCCAGAAGAGAATGGCGTCACCCCGCAGGCGTCGCAACATGGTCTGCTGGCGGGACACCTGTTCGAGGAAATGCACGGCGAAGGTGGCCCACAGCTCTTCGCTCTTTGCGTGCCGCCACGCGTCGAAGCGGACGATCACGGGAGTGTCCTCCGCGGGCGTCGACTTCGCCTTGAGTGCATCCTCGAGTTGCAACATGAACGAGGTCTTTCCGCTGCCCCACTTTCCCTCGACGCTCATCGTGAGCGGCGGCTTCGTATCCGGGTGTTGCAGAAAGCTCGCGACCGCGTTCACGTAGGGCGAGAAGCCCAGTAAGTCTTCGCGGGTGGCGATATCGCTCAAGGGAGAGCGGTGAATGGACCAGAATCTTTCCGCATCGGTTTCTTCGACGACCCGCGCGTCGTTCGTTCCGTCGAGGACGTGCCACGCGTCCATGTCGTCGCCCGGAGCGTTGCCGGGAAGCCACGCGAGCAGCTTCTTCCGAAGCTCCACGACATCGAGGCGAAGGTCGCTCACCAAGTCATCCAGACCGGAGGGGGAGGACGGAACGTACTCTGCCTCTTCGAGGATCGCTGCGAGGAGGTGGCGGAGGTGAATGCTATTTTCGCGTGTCGTAGCTTTGGCGACAGCCTGCGCGCGCTGCAGAATGGCAGCGGCGCGCGGCGTCGGCCGGATATTCGGCGTCGCCTCGTTCGAAAGGGCCCGATCTGCATGGGGAAAAAGGCGATCGCGAACCGCGAGATAATTGGATTCGCCCGACTGGAGGTGCAGGTGCTCGCGCAGAAGGTGTGGCGCGGATCCTTCCACGCCGGCACGAGGATGCTCAGTGAGACCGAAGAAGATGCAGCTCGACGTGAAGCGTTGCGGCTCCCGCGTCATGGCCAGTCGCCTCGCGATATGAAGCGCCTGCACGGCGTCTTCGCTCGCGGGGATTTCGTCGAGCGATGGGCCGGTCCACACCTCGCTGCCGCCGCTGTAGATCGTCGTCTCGGACGCTTTCGACACCGCCGAGGCTATTCGCTCGTTCCAACCTCGGAGTGGCCAAGACGGATACAGGATCTGGCCCAAATCGACATCGACGAAACCGCGGCCCTCGGCATTCAACCGGAGGGCGGACAATCTGCCCTTCTCGTGGGCGATCGCCGCCACCGCCCGCATCAGCTCGTACGGATCGGCCCACCCGAGATCGCCGGAAACCTCGTCCATCGTGAGTCGCGCGGGCAAAACGTTCGTTGCTGCGAAATGCCGGTGGTGCTCTTCCGCCCATCGAAGCAGTGCGCCGATGCGTCCAAGCTCGGCAAGTGCAAAATTGGCGAGTGCAACGTCCTCGTCGGGGATGGCCACTAGCCCGGCGAGCGTCCACATCGTTCGGTCTTCGAAGCGTGTCAGAAAGTTGCGTCGTTCCAGACGCTCCAACGTCTCCACGAGCGTTGGCTGAACCAACCGAGCGCGCTCGGGAAACCATCTCGTGCGGCGCACTTCATCCAGTAAGGCTTCGAACAAGCGACGCTCGTCGTCGTGGAGCTCCTGGTCCTCGGGTTCGGGAAGATCCGCGGCGGCCGTCGTACTCACCGCCCCAAAGCTTCGGCACCCCTACTCCGGCTGTCAATCCGCGCTTCCTTGGACAGCCCCATTCTGGGCGGCCGATCGCGCCGCAGCAGGGGCAACGTCGAGCGGCTCCTTTGCGTACGTTGCGCCATGGCGTACCGGGGAGTATGCCGACAGGTGTGGTGAATCTCGATCAGGGTGGCTTTGGTCGCTGGCATACAAGGGTTCTGCCGCCGCCACCCGATCTCGCAGACATCGTCGAGTCTTCCTTCGTCCTGCGCGACGAGCTCGCGCCGCATGGCTCCTCGCGCATCGTTCCCGACCCGAGTGCACATCTCATCGTGGTGCGAACTCGCGAGGGCACGGCGCGCGCGAGCGTCGTTGGCGCGCGATCGACCTTCGTCGATATCGACGTTTCGCGTCGGCAACTCACCCTCGGCGTCCGGCTTCGGCCGGGTGTTCTCGCCGACATGATGCGTGAGCGCGCGAGCTCTTTCACGGACCGTGCCTTTCCCCTCGAAGACGTCATGGGCCGATCGGGAAACGCCCTCGAACGCGCGCACGATGCGGAACCCGAGGTCGTGCTGGACGCCCTTCTCGGCCTCGTGCGCAGCAAGGCACGCGCTGGGCGAGGAAATCGGACCTTCATCGCCATGGCCCAATCGTCCTCCGTTGCCGCGGCCGCCCACGCTCTCGGGATGCCCCTGCGAACGTTGCACGCGCGAGCACTGGAGGTCATCGGGCTCTCACCCAAACGGGTACTACGAATTCTGCGTCTTTACCGTGCGCTCCAAACCGTTCGCCCTTCGCTCGGTTGGGCAGGGGTTGCGGCACATGCAGGGTTCTCCGATCAGCCTCACTTGGTTCGCGAGATCCAAGCCCTGTTGGGCGAGACACCTCGCCAGTGGCTCGCGCGCGGCGCGCACCATCCGTTGCGTGCTGCCGATTCGTTCAAGACGCAGCTTGGGACGCGTGCCCAACTTGCAAAGCCATGACTCTGTCGCCTGTACGGTCCTTTTCCGCCGTCGTGCTGCTCTCTGCGCTCGCCGCGTGCACATCTCGCAATTCGTCGTCCCCCAACAGCCGCGCGGCCCCGCCGTCGAGCGAGGCGGCGCCGTTGTTTCGATTCCACGTCGACTTTTGGGCGAACCTCAATCAAGTATTGCTCCACGAGGCCCTCGTTCCGCGGCCGCTCTGGGAGGGCCCGAAGAGCCTCAAGAACCGTCATGTGGTGCAGACCGACACCCTCGGTCCGTCGGACGCCGCGCAATGGCATGAGGCCATCGCCTATTACGACTCGCACTTCACGACGCACAACCTTTTTGACCATTTCGTCGGTGCGATGCCGGCGCTGCTCGCGGTCAGTTCATCGCAGAATCCCCCCACGACCACCGATCTGAACGAAGAATGGCGCAGAAGTCTTCTGTTGGCGGGGCCGATCTATCGCACGCACTTCTGGCCGGAACACGAGCGAAAAGACCGGGCGTACATCGAAGGGATACGGCCGCTCCTCGCCGCCCACGGAGCGTGGTTCGCGAATCGGCTCGTCGCCGTGTTCGGCATGCCGTTGCCGACGGACTCGATCGACGTCGAAGTCACGCCCGCCGTGCCTCCCTTCGGTGGCTTCACGCAGGGGGAGCCTCCCTATACGCCCCCCCACGCGGCACAGATAACGCTCTCGAGCGAAGACCCGAACTTCACGGGCGATACCGGAGTCGAGATGGTCTTCCACGAAGCTTCGCACCTCCTCGTTGGCCGTGTGCAGGAGAAACTCGAGGCATCGGCCAAGGGGCAGGGGCGGAAGCTTCCTCCGCGATTTTGGCATGACCTTATTTTCTATACGGCGGGCCACCTGGCGCGCGATCGATTCGGACCGTCCTACGTACCGTTTGCGGAGCGGCCCGCGTCTCGGCTTTTTCAGGGTGAGAACGACCCATCGCTGGCAATACTGAAACGCGAATGGCAGCCCTACCTCGATGGGCGCGTGACCATGGACGCGGCCGTCGCCGCCATGGTGGCTTCGCTCCCGAACTGACGGCGATCATTTCAGCACCTGCTGCAAATCGACGATATCGACGCCCTGCATCTGCCCCAGCAGGCCGTCGAACCAGGGTTTGTGCGCACGCCCGACGATCGACAGCACCCGCACGCCGGGCCGCTCTCGGAAGGTCGCGTGGATGTTGGCGACCATGCGCAGATTACGCACTTCCCAGCCGGTGACGTACATCCGTCCGTAATGCTGCGTCGAGGGGTCGCGCAATGCGGCGGCGAAGTCCGCTTGAATGACGGTACGCAGCACGTCAGGGCGATTGATGAAGCGGTACAGCGCCAGCATGTCGCCGCGCTTGGTGAGAGCTTCTTCTTGCTGGTGTATCGGCGCCGCCTTTGCTTCGGCCGCCTTCCACGCCGCTTGCACCGTTTTCCAGAGCGTCTCATCTTCGGCCGCATCGACATCGACGTAGTCGCCGGTGTGATCGTCCGTGGCGTATACGCGTTGCAGCCCCAACCGGGCGGCCAAACTCGCGGCGATCTGATAGCTTTCGTTCCGTCGCGTCACGAGTTTTTCGAGCGACGCGACCAGCGCGTCGTCCAAGCCGTCGCCGGCACGACGTTCTGCCGCGGGCAGCTGCAGCCATTGCACCAGGGCCGACGCATCGTCGTCGGCGGCCAAGAACAGCATCGCCAACCGCCGGCGCTGTTCCGGCGCGGGCTTCGCCGGCCAATCCTTCGACAGCTTGCGCACCTCGGCGATCGCCGCGGGCACGTCCAGGCCCGTGGCGGCTTTCACCGTCGCGGTCCCGTGACAGTACCGCGGCATTCCATCCGGATACATGGATGGATGACGCGCGATGTAATCACAGGCTTCGCCCGAAAGCTTTTCGATGGTGATGATATCGGGCTTGAAGGCGGCCAGCCGGTCGATCACGGGCGCCAGCGTCTCCGGTTTGAAACCTTCGGGCAGCTGCGATAGATGCACCGAGCCCAGCACCAGCACCTGCGTGCGCGGCCCGGCCATGCCCTCATCGAGCACCGACAGGTCGACCCGGGGCCGGGCCATGTCGGCGTTCGTGCACCCAAGGGCCAATAGCGCCAATAAGCCCAATACGGCATTGCGCCCGAACATGCTTTGCTCCCCTCAGAAAGGATCCACCGTGCGACTTAGCGCAGGTCGCCGGTGCGAGCCAGTTGTGATTCTCTGCGCATGGCCCCGCGCGGCGCCCGCCGGCATCGCGTGCGTGCGGCCATCGTTGCGGGGACACCTTCGCAAAGCGCCGTCCGAGCCGCGGCGCCAGGCGCCACGGCCCTCACTCGATCAACCCAGCGCTCAACTGCGGTATGCCGGAGGAACCGAATGGATCTCCGCGGTGGGGCCCGGAAGGGCAGCGGCACCTCCCGGTAGGAGAGCTTGGGCCGCGGCAACGACGTTGAGCGACTCGCGGAGCAACTGGCGCCGCGTATTCCGCGAAAACCTGTTCGGGGGTCTCGATCAAGAGATGGGCATCTTAGAGCAAGGAGGCCCTCTTCACCGCCTGCCTCGAGCATTACCTCGTGCACCGAAGCGCTGAAGCGTCTCATCAAGAAGAACGTGGAAGCGGAGAAGAGCACCGTCGACCCCGACGCGGTTTGCGACGTGGTCGTCTTATTGTTTACGGGACTCTGCATGGCGGGAAATCTTCCCGAGGGCCGCAAGCATCTCGAACGGGTGCGCCACATCATGCGGGTGCTGCGCGCGGCGTGAAGGGGCTAGGACCTCGTTGTCGCGGTTGGTCTGCCGCTTCGTGAGCCCACCTGGAACGACCTTCCGCGACCGGTCATCGCTTGAGATGGGGGGAAGCTCATGTTTGCCAAGGCGAAGTATGTCGTTGGGATCTCGGCGGCGCTCGGGGCCAATTCAGGGACGGGGTCGCTTGGAATGGTCGACATCGGCTTGCTGGACCATCATGACTGCGTTGCCAAAGGCGTCAACGAAGCCGGCGCCGTCGTGGGCCAATGCCAACGTTCCGACGGTACCCTCGTGCCGACGTATTGGGCGCCGAGTGCGCAACCCGTGGAACTGCGCCCGCTCGAGCAAGGCCGTCCATGTGAAGTCGCCGCCATCAACGATGCGGGCGTCGCCGTTGGGAAGTGCGAATTCGGCGATGAAGGCGAGACCATCGCCGTGCGCTGGGCATCGCTGCCGAATGGTCCGGCCGAGCGACTCCATCCGCGGTATCCCGACGTGCAGTCTTTCGCGACCCTCGTCAATCCACGCGGGACCATTGCTGGCGGGAGTGTGGCCGAGGATGGCACGGTGCATCCGGTGATTTGGACGGCGGGCGCGATAACGGCCACCGTTCTTCCAGATCCTTCCGACTCGTCACCCCCTGCAAGGCCAGGGATAAAAGGTACAACGTGCCGCATCACCGACATGACCGACGAGGAAGCACCCGCCATCGTCGCCGTTTGTGACTTGCCCCTGAGGGGATTGGTCGGCGTACGCTGGACCCCGGCATCTCCCTCGTACCCCATTTCCGAGTTGCCCATCCCCGAAGGGACGTTCGGCTGCTTGCCCGCCGCCATCGACAAGCAACGGCAAGTGGCGGGCACGTGCGTCACCGTCGATGGGAGTGTGGCCGTCCGGTGGCATTCGAACGGTACCGATATGGTCGTCCTTTCCAATGTCCTTGGCGCTGCGGAGCCTCCACAGCTTTCCGTACGCAGTATGAATGCGGCCGGTACCATTGCGGGCAATTACGTCACGAACAAAGGATTCACGCGCGCGTTCGTTTGGCAACCGGTCGATGGGGGCGGCGCGGCACAGCAAGGTACCGACCTCGGCACACTCGGAGGCGCCTCGACGCGTGCATTCGCCATCGGCGACGATGGCCTGATCGGTGGCACGGCGCAAAACGACCGCGGTATGGACGAAGCCTTCGTGTGGAATTCGGCCACGCGACAGCTTTCGAGCCTTGGCAATCTCGGCGGCTTCACCAGCACCGTCACGGCCATGAGCGAGCGCGCCCAGATTGCGGGAGACGCCGAGGCGGCAGACGGGCGCACGCACGCGTTCATCGCGAAGGAAGGCGCCCTACCGCCGCCGCCCATCGGATGCAACTCCGCACTCGAGGGCACGCCAAAGCGCGAGACGCGACAATAGCCGTAAATGTTGCATGCCATGACGTTGCATGTTGCAACGTGCAACGCCGGGAACGATGCGACCGGCGGAGCTCTCGTTCTTCGTTAGGACCCTGTACCAAACGTACCGAGCGTACCGCCCGCGATACTTGGTTTGGTACATGGATGACCGCGAACATTTCATGCACTGTATCGGCGAAGCCCATTGGCCCCGGTACACTCGTGAATTCGCTGGTGCCTTGTTCGCCGAATTTCCCAAGAATGTTGCGTCGGCATCAAGCTTGATACGTCCACGTCGGAGCCGCGCGTAGTCCATGCGTCTCCGTGTGATCACCTCATCCTAATAAATGACACTTCAGGATACTTCGAGGAGACTTATCATGATTTACCGATTCGCAATGGCGACGTTCCTGGCTTCTACATGCCTCATTGGCTGCGGCTCGAGCGTCGGAAACGACGAATCTATGGGCGCAGAAGGACAGAACGTCGCCGATTTGCCTTTGCAAACCGATACGACCCACCAGGTGTCCGGTCGACATTGTCGTGTCGTGCTCGAAAAGCTGGAACCGGGTGAAACGGAGTCCCGTGTCGCCGCCGACGAGTGCGTCGCCGACGAGAAGGACTTTACCTTGAATCCTGCCGCGAGCACCCTTCTGATGATTTGGTACGAACACCCATATTTTGGCGGCGAGTCACGAGCCATCTACGGCAACGCGGGACCGTGCGACTCGGCTGGGTACGGCGTTAGCGACGTTGGCGCGAACTGGTACTCGAGAATTTCGTCCTTCAAAGGCTTCAACTCGTGCAACGATATCACGGCGTTCGTAGGTACGAAATACACCGGGTACTGGGTGGGATGGGGAACCCACGCCGCCGAACTCGCGATTGGTGACGTCGGCCCCGACCTGGATAACAATATCCGCTCCTTCCGTATGCACTTGCACTGAGGAGCCTCGGCGCCGAAGCGGAAGTAAGCGACCCAGGGGGTCCACTCCCGGGTCGCTTGCTTTTGCCTAGGACTCGACCTCGGCGGTGAGTTCGATTTCGACGCAGGCGCCCAGTGGGATCTGCGCGACGCCGAAGGCCGAGCGGGCATGCTTGCCACGCTCGCCAAAGACGGCGGCGAGCAGCTCGGAGGCACCGTTGGTGACGAGATGGTGCTCGGTGAACTCGGGGCTGGAGTTGACGAGGCTCATCACCTTGACGATGCGGCTGATCTTATCGAGATTGCCGGTGTGCGCATGAAGGGTGGCGATGAGATCGATGGCCACGGCACGGGCTGCCGCCTGTCCTTCCTCCGTCGTCATCGTCTGGCCGAGCTTTCCAACCCAGACGCGACCATCGCGCTTGGCGATGTGACCTGACAGCAAGACGGTCTTCCCGGTCTGCGCGCTCATGACGTAGGACGCAGCGGGAGCACCGGCTGCGGGAAGCGTGATGCCAAGTTCCTCGAGCTTATCGTAAACGGACATTTCGTTGACTCTCCATCGTCGGTTATCCGGGCATGGCGACCCGCTTCTCTTTCATACAGGATCGACGGGCGAGATCGGCGTCCCTCCTGCCTCGATGGCCTCGCCCGCACGAAACAGCAGATCTTCACGGAAATGACCCGCGACGATCTGCACACCGACCGGAACGGAGCCGACCATGCCCGTCGATACGGTGAGGCCCGGCAAGCCCAGCGCTGGCAAGGCTCTCATCGTGAGCTGAGCCTCCCACACGCGTCGAAACCCTTCTTCCCCCTTCAGATCGAGGTCGTCGGGGAATGGCAATTCCCCCGAAACCGGAAGCAGGAGGACCGGATATCGCGTTAGGAACAAGCGCCATTCGCGCGTCAACGTGGTTCGCCGCACCAGCGAACCGTTGACGGCATCGGCGGGCATGGCCTGGACCCTGGGGCGGACGGCCGCAACGATGGCGAGTGCGGCAGGATCGCCGTCCCGCGCGACGGCGTCGGCGAAGGCTTCGAACCCGTCGCCCAGCCATAGTCGTTCCTGCACGTCGGCGGCATCGCGAATCAAGGGCGTGTCCTCGATCTCCTCGACCGACCAACCCGCGTCGGCCAAGCGACGGCCCGCCTCTCTCAGCGCCGCCTCGACCTCGTGGGCAATCTGCATTCCTCCTGGGCGCAGACAAAGCGCGGCGTGCAGTGGTCGATCCGGCCCCTTCAAGGGCGCGGGCACCCACCATGGATCGCGGGGATCGGGCGCGGACATCGCCGCGAGCGCGATACGCAGATCGTTCACCGTGCGCGCGATGGGGCCGGCGGCGGACATCAGCTGCGGGCCGATGGGGCGCTCGGGCGAAGATGCGTTGAAGGCGGGAACCCGGCCGAAGGAGGGGCGCAGCCCATGGACGCCGCACGCGTATGCCGGGTAACGAAGGGACCCGCCGATGTCGGTGCCGAGGGCGATGTGCCCGATGCCCGCCGTCACCGCGGCCGCCCCACCTCCGGTCGATCCTCCCGGGGTGATGGATGGATCCCGGGGATTGAGCGTCTTGCCATGGACTTGATTGCTGGTGAACCAGCGCAAGGCGAACGTCGGTGAATTGGTCCGGCCGAGCAGCACGGCGCCGGCTCGAACGAGGTTGTCGACCACGGGACTGTTCGCTTGTGCGATCAGGTTTTCCTGCAGCCGCGTGCCGTTCGTGGTGGCGAAGCCCGCTTGATCGACATTGATCTTCACCGTCACCGGGACGCCCGCGAGAGGGCCGGGATCCTCGCCTCGGGCCAGTGCATCGTCCACCTGGGTGGCCTGCGCCCGGACCCACTCCGGACGGTGCGCGATGACGGCATGAATTTTCGCGTTGACCGCGTCCAGTCGATCGAGCGCGGCGTCCGCCGCCTCCCGAGCCGAGACCTCGCGGCTGCGAATGCGGTGGGCAAGTTCGGCTGCGGGTAAACGCCAGAGTTCAGTCACGACTCCTCCAGTGGAAAGCCGAGCATAGGCTCGTTCGGGTGGACGAAAGCTACCAGGTACCCGGGACTACGCGTCGCGCCAAACGGAGTTTCGCCCCTCCTCGCTTGGGCTGGTGTTTGCTACGAGGGGCGGTGCGCGCGGCGAGCTGGTGGTTACTCTGCTGCGGGGAAAGGGAAACGAGGCAGCCATGAAGACGCCGAGAACTTACAGCGCCAGTTGCCACTGCGGCTCGACTCGCTTCAGGTTTACGGGTGAGGAGATCCGCACCGGGCTCAGATGCAACTGCTCGATCTGCATCCGCAAGGGCATGGTCGTGTCCTCGAACTACATCCGCGCATCGGAGGTCGAGGTGGAAGGGCAGGAGCATCTGGCGCTCTACCAGTTTGGGGACAAGTGCATGAACCACTTCTTTTGCCGCACGTGCGGAATCGCCCCATTCAGCCGAGTGGCATCACTCCCTCCTGACTACACCGGGCAAGCGAGACTAGGGGATTACCGGGTGAACTTGGGATGCGTTCACGACCTGGATGCACTCAACCTCGATATCGAGGTCATTGACGGCAGATCCTTTTAGGACCGCCTCGTATTAGAAGTTCACACTCAGAAGCGGCACGGTGACGGAGGTGGGCACGCGCACCGTCGTGTCTTTGACGCTTTCAGGGGCGGCGGGAACCGGCGCGCGTGGCGTCACCGTTTGGTACGTCGTCGACGGACGACGCGAAAGGAGCAGCTCTACGAGGCCGCCGGCGAGCAATCCTCCGCCACCAAAGAAGGTGCCTGCTGCGGCGATCACGTAATCCTCACCGCTTTCTTCGGATCGGAGGTCGTCGTTCGAGGCCGCCACCGCCAAGAATACGGATGCCGCGAGGGCCACGCTTCCCAGAACGATGCCCACGATGCCAAGCACGCGTCCGCGCCCCCGACGCTCACCGCGCCGGACGGCATCGCGTATGGGCAAGTCGACGCGTTCGCCGGCGCGGGCCTCGATGGCAAATTCCGTGGTCGTATTCTTCGAGCGCGTGCGAAGCCTCGTGGTCGGCACAATCAAGGCGGCACAAGGCGATACGCAAACCGGAATCCAGCCACGGACCGAATCGTAATACTCGATGGGGGCCGGGTGCTCGGCATATTCCGCGACGACCAGAATGCGCTCTGCCGCGAGATCGGCGTGCGCCGGCCTCGGAACGAGCTGTGCCAGGACGAGAACACCAACGAAGACGAGCGTTCGCCACATGCCGTGCCTCCCCACCGGGACGAAAACCCGGCGCGAGAAGCATCCTGTCGCGAACGCTGCACGCTCTCAAATGACACCAGCTGACAACGGTGCACGTGTCAAGGATCGGACGTGGCATCGAGCTCACACGGCTCGTACGGAAAGCGAAAGGTAAACGTCCAATCAGAGCTCACCGCCTTGCCCCTATACGAGATAGGCCTGTATCGGCGCGCGTAGAGATTTGCCAGAATGCCATCTTCCACCCATGGCAACGTTGCGATGAAGTGGCATCCGGTTAGCGGTCCCGCTTCCGTGACGGTGCACCGAACCAGGACCAATCCTGCGACACGCTCGGAGATGACCTGAGCCGGAACTCGAATTCGTTCGTCCCCCTCGAGCAGTCTCGGAGTGTTTCGGTTTCCGAAATGCAGCATGCACACGAAACAGCGTCCAGGTGCACGTGGGTTTTGCATCTTCTGCGTGACGAGGTTCGTGGAGATGAACGGATTGTTGCAGTCAATCTCCGTCCGAGCCTCGTTCTCTTCGCAAGACAATGGGAATGGCGGAGGTTCAGGTTCCGGTCTCGGCCCGCAGCGGTAGTAAAGACCCGTGGCGTCCGGGGGCGCTACCGTCCAAGGATCGCCGGCCTCTCCGGAATGGCCCCCGCGCGGCGCGAGCGCAAACACCAGCAGCCAGATCCCTGCGGTGAGAAGTGCGAAAATCAGCCCGCCGCCCCACAATTTCCGCGAGGGCTCGTCCGTGTTCGGGGGATGCCAGGGGTCACGGTAGACCATGCCAAATCGTTGGACGGAGGGATGTACGTAGTATTCCACTTCGAAATGACTTCGCCCCGCTCTACGAGTGGGCGCCCGCCCACCTGGCGCCCACTTGGTAAAATTGGCGCGGTTCGCTCCTATGGATCAGACGAAATGAGTGCCAGCACTTTCATCTTCGGCGCGACGGCAAGCGCCACCTATGCATACGCGGCGTTCACCAGCTCGGATGCTCGATTCCGAGAGGGGCAGGTCGTTCCCTACGCTCCGCGCGTGGTCCTTCGCGAAGACATGTATCTGCACGGCGAAGTCACGAAGCTTGGCGCGAGTTCGAGCTCGGGGTGAGTGCACTCAACTTGTTGAACCTTCATTATTACGATAGCCAATACGTCTATACATCCAACTTCGAGAAGCAATCTCAGGTCCCGCCGCCTTCGTCGAACGTTCTCGTCGCACCGCCGACCAGCGTGTTCGTCACGCTGCAAATTCACCTCGAGCCCGCCGAACGCGAGTCACAATACGAATCCGGATCGGCCTCTGCGCCGTCCACGCAAATGTGAACGAATCGAAGCGTCAGCCGACGGAAAAACGACACGATGTGAACGTCCTGGTCAAAGTAAACGAAGGATTTACAGCCGGATCCTCCTACGCTCGGTCGCGCGCGACAAAATGCCAAATAGCCGCCAATGTGCAAACTTGATGGCACGACCCGTGGCAATGAACGCCTCAGTCGTCTATACATGACCCACGCTTCGAATCATTCGAGGTAGTGACCAGTCAGGAGAATAGAGATGAACGCGAAGAATCAGGCGCTCGGCGTCGTCCTTGGAGCCGTGTTTGCGATGATCGTTCCCGGTTGTAGCGAAGGCGCCGAGGTGGCGGAACAAGACACCACGAACGCCACGTCGGACGAGGTGACGATTCAGCAGACGGAGTTTCGTACGTATGACTTGACAAATTACGGCGGGACCAATGAGGGCATTGGCGGCGCATCGGGCTGCAACAACCTCGGCTCCACCGCCGGATTGGTATCCTCGTTGAAAATCAAAGATGGGAATTACAAGTTTTACGCCCGCAATGACTGCCAGGGCGGATTCCTTGGCCTTACGGGGCCAAGAGACATCGCCAATCTGGCCGACTTCGGCTGGGACAATAGGATCCGTTCGGTCAAGGTTACCGGATCCTGTGAAACATGTCGCTGACCTCGATCGTTCGCATCGGAGCCTTCGCGCACCTGCCTTGACACATTCCTGCCCCTGAACGGCGATCACGAGCGCACGCCATTCGATCCAAAACGGCGAAACGGGCTGCACCGGCGCGACGCTCTGATCCGCTTTCTAGCGCGCGACGAGTGATGCGTGGCCAATGGCGTCGAGTTTCTCGTGCACGCCGAGGATCGCGGCATACGAGCGCGGCGCTATGGCGGACACCTTCGGGGAGGTGCCGGACGGGCGCGTGGTGGGCCTGCCCGATGTGTAAAGCCAGGTGTCGAACAACGGACGCAAGGACTTGCCCGAGATTCGTTCCGACAAGGCGATGAACGCGTCCGTGGTGGCGTTGCCGTACCGATTCTGCCGCAACCACGTGCGCAGGATGGTGAAGAATGCCTCGTCTCCCACAGCGTGGCGCACCGCCTGGAGCGTCATAGCACCGCGCTGGTACACGGCAGCGTGGAAGTGCGTGTCGCCGCCGGGGCTCGGATCTCCGGGGAGAATCTGCCAGAACGGATCGTCGACTGGATGGGAATCGTAATGGTGGTCGGCGACATCCTGCGCCGTGCCATCGCCCACGTGCTCGGACCAAAGAAACTCCCCGTAGGTCGCGAAGCCCTCGTTCAGCCAAAGGTCGCGCCAGCGCATCAGGGAAACGGAGTCCCCGAACCACTCATGGGCAAGTTCGTGGACGATGAAGTAGTCGAGATACCCCATACCAAAGAGATCGCTGCCGTAGGTGGGCCGGGTCTGCGTCTCCATGCCGAACCTACCGCGCGCCACGATGCCGCCCTGCGCCTCGAATGGGTATTCGCCGAGCTTGCCGGAGAAGAAGTCGATGATGGCAGGCGTCTTGTTCACTAGGTTTCGCGCCAGCTCGGCGTCCGCGCCGAGATCATCGGCGTACGCGTTGACGAACGGTCTGCCGCTCGACGTTACGCCCGTCTCGATCTGGTACTGCCCCATCGCAATGATGGTCGCATAAGAGACTTGCGGCCTGCTGCTGCGCCATTGCCAGCGCACCCACCCATCTTCGGGCGGGCTCTTTGCGATGAGTACACCGTTGGATATGGCTTCGTACCCATCGGGCACGGCGACGGAGACGTCGTACGTTGCCTTGTCCAAAGGATGGTTGTTGCACGGGAACCACCACTCCGCCGTAAACGGTTCGCCCGTCGACAGTGCGCCGCCTGCAGTCCTTCTCCACGCAGGGATCCACGCAACGTTCGACGTAACCTGGGAAGGAACGTCCTCGTAGTCCACGATGACGACCATCGTGGTGCCTTTGCGCAGTCCGATGGAGGGCTTCACGGCGAGTTCCCCGGCGGAGGATGTGAAGGCCGCGTCTCTCCCGTTCACCCGCACCGACTTCACCTTCAGTAGAAAGTCGAGATTGAAGCTGGACAGATCCTGCAGGGCGGTGGCCGTGATCGTGGCGGTGCCCGCGAGGAGATCGCTCACGGGCTCGTACTTCAGTCGAATATCGTAATGTGACACGTCGTAACCGCCATTGCCCAGATCGGGATAGTATGGGTCACCGATCCCCGAAGCTCCCGCGGCGCCGAGCGCTTCGTCGAGCAACGTGTTGTCCAAGGCTGTCGCCTGGAGCTTCTCCCCATCGCGGTCGTCTACACGGCCATCGCTGCTGCATGCCACCGTGCCGGCCATGGCCGTTCCGAGCGCAAGAATCCACGCACCGCGAATCGGAGAGCGATGGACGAAACTAGATAAGGTGTTGCCGCGTTGGTAATTGAATTCAATCATCTCGAGGTCATGCAATGAATCGCATCAGTGCGCTATATGAATTTCAACAAAGTGACCATTTGCGTGAATGCGACCCATTTTGCTGTTCATGATTTCGCACGAACGGTGGATCCAGAGAACCAGAAGCTCACACCTCGGTCCGACGCAAAGCGAGAGAGGTCGTGGGGCGATAGATTCACGTGCGTTGGGTAGCCAATCGCGAGGTGTGCGCGTGACGTGTCGATGATGAAATGATGGCCAATCCAAAGAACGACCGCGCGGGGCGGCCGAGTTGAACGCTACCTTTGGTTCACCCCGCCCCACTTGAAAAGGGAATAAGGCGGCAGAAACCACGTGGGCTCGAACTCCAAGCCGAATACGAGCTCGCTCGCGTGCGCGGGCTCGTCGGTGGTTCGCACGGCGGCGAAGAGGCGTGCACCCGAGGCGAGCGCGAAGGTTCGAGGATTCAGGGCGTCGTGCTCCGGATCGTCGCGCCCGGGCACGTAGCGCACGCCCCAGGTGAACACGCCGACGAGGTGCGACGAGCCGTCCGAGCCATGGCCGCCACCGGCGCGTACGGCGAAGGTGCCCCATCGTGCGTGCCGCACCTGGCCGAGCGAAAACGCGAGGCCACCTTCCCCACGAACGCGGTCGAGCGTCGTCTCCATGGCGCCCCACGGGCCGAGGCGGATTTCGAAGCGACCACCGTAGGCCTCCGGTCGTCCGAAGGTCGCGAAGCCGAAGGTGACGTCCCCTCCGCCACCCAAGGATGGAATCGCGCGATTCGGGCCGTCCACCATTCGGGCCCCACCGGCCACGAAGATCCATGGCGCAAGTTCGAGGGTTGCCGGCGCGACCAACTCGTGGGGCCCTGCCACATCGTCGACGGACCGGCCGGCGTTCGTGCGTGCAACGACTTGAATGAACCCGTCGCGAAAGCGACGCGCGTAGAATGGTCCTCGGATCCTCATGACGGATTGCCGACCGCGGGAGCGCAGTCCGTCCATATCGTAGATGCGCGGCGAGGCCGGAGGACAGAGATGGTCTCGGTCGAACCCGCGCCAGCAGATTCGCGCGGCATCTCCGCTCGAGAGCTCCACGTCTCCATCGACGAAGACCATCGTGCCTTCGGGGCGCGTGAGCGCGGCGGGGATCGAGAGCCGCGGCCACTCCTCGGGCCAGAGGCCCTGGGCGACGACGGAACGGCGACGGTGTGATCGATCGATCGGCCGCTGCGGAATGTCGCGCAGCCGGCCTGGTATGCGCTCACCGACCTCCACCCGTTCCGGCGATCCTTCGAGCCGGCGTGCGGCGTAGGTGTCGAGATCCTGTGCGCGCGTCGGCAACGAGGCCACGGAAGGGCAGTCGCTCTCGCCGAAGCAATATTGGTATCTCTCGTCACCCCATCCCTCGTTACCGAGAACGCGACCGTGCGCGTTCCAAACGAACCTATGCCGGAAAGACTCCTGATCGGACACCCACGGAACGACAACCGCGAGCCCCGCGGGGTAAGGTTTGGCGAGAAACGGCACGACGAGCGAGACGGCATCGTCCAGGCCCCGAACGACCCACACCGGCGTGCCATCACCGAGCGTGTCCGGCCTCATTTCACCGCGCGGCGGCAATGGAAGGACGCGCGACACCGGCGGCACGGCCATATGGATGCTATCCGGCGGAACGGCGCGCACCTTCGTCGACGTTGCCGTTTGGCACGACACGATGAAGGGAAGCACCGCAACCCAACGGCGGGCAGTGTCCACCGAGAAGCCATCCTTCTCTCTTGAAGCGCATGATCTCAAGTTCGGAGTTGAGACGCCGCTGCCCGCGCAAACATTGGGTGCAATTTCATCGAGCCGACACCCGAACCAGGGTCTTGCCGATGTTCTTTCCGGAAAGCATGTCGGCGAGCCCCTGCGGTGCACGTTCGAGACCCTCCACGACGTTCTCGCGGTACTTGATTCGGCCCGAGCAAGGTGCGCAGGTTCGGCCCCGGGCGTGCCGTGGGATCCTCGTATTCGGAAATGAGCCCGCACACGGTAACCCGCCCATATTCGTTCAGGAGCGGCCACACGGCGGCGAGCACGTCGCCGCCCACGTTCTCGAAGCACACGTCCACGCCGTGGGGGCATGCACGCGCCAGTTCTTCGGCGATGGCATCGGAGATTTACGTCGCGCCCAGACCATCGTCGTCGCGGGATGGCGCGACGTCGAGGAGACTCCACCGGCGCCCCTCCTCGATGCGATCCGCCGTGCGGCGGACCGCGGTGCACGTCTCGTTTCGATATGCACGGGCGCGTTCGTGCTCGCGGCCGCCGGTGTTTTGGATACCCTTCGCGCGACCACGCATTGGCGCTACGTCGATCGGCTGCGCGAGCGATATCCAAAGATTACGGTCGAGCCCGACGTGCTCTATGTCGACGAGGGTCGAATTCTCACGTCCGCGGGACTCGACCTTTGCTTGCACATCGTGCGGTGCGACCACGGCGCGAAGATCGCCGACGCCGTGGCACGCCGCTTGGTCGTGCCGACGCATCGCGAAGGAGGTCAGGCACAGTTCGTACCCAAACGGGCGTTCCGGCGATGATCCGATTTGGATGACATCCGGCTAAAAGCCGAGCTGCGCGCTCGCTACGCGTTGCAGCGACAGGGCGACGTTCGGGGCAATGCCAAGTTCGTGCGCGGCGTGCTCTCCCTCGCCGAGCGAGAGCGGATCGCGACCGGTGATGCTCCCGAATTGCAGCAGGGCATCGAGGTACGAGCCGTACTTGCTCGCATGCGTGGAGTCGACCCACCACAGGTTGACCGGGTCGCCCGGCTGCTCGACGGTATAGACGCCGTTGGCATCGTAGAAGGCACCGGTCCGGACGAGGTTTTGATCCACCGCGCGCTGAAAGGCATCGCCAACCGGGATGACCCTGACGAACTTCGGATTTGCGGCTGCCGCGGCGGCGACACTCGCGCGCAGGTCGGCGGTCATGCCGTCGAGGCTCGTGTAGTAAAGGGTTGCGTCGCCCCCGCTGCTGGATTTGTCGACGATGGGCGATCCCGTCGGTGAGCTTTTGTCCGGGGTGGTGATCTTGTGGGCGAAGACCATGTCGGGCCGGGCCCAGGTCTCGGTGAGATAAACCTTGGTCGCGGGGCTGGCGTTCGGGTTTGCCGGAATGGTGCGCCTCGTGGTGCACTGGTCCTCCGACAGGCGGGCCGCCGTACAGGCTTCCAGACTGCCAAACAACTGCGCCTCGGTGTAGGTTTGCGCGGCGCCTTCGTGGATGAAACGCTCGAATTGATTCGCGTAGGCCTTGAAGGATGCAAGATTCGCGTTTTTACCCTTGCCCGGAGGAAGGGGCCCGTCGCTCAATTCCTGGAGGACGACGATGTCCCAAGTTTGCGACGCGACATTGCCGCGTAGGTCCCAATCGTTGTTCGCGGTGTTGAGGAAGTGCCCGCGTAGCGACGCCGCATTGCGTGTCGAGATCGAGACGTCGTAGTCGAGACCCGCCTGCACCGTCATCGCCTTGAAGATTCCCGGGACCCCGCCCCACGGATGCGGCTCCCACGGGTTCGTTCCCGTGGGGTTTGCGGCGGCGAAGCTCGCCGTCAGATCGTGCACATTGGGGGCATTGTATGTCATGACGGGATCGAGCCGGCCGAAGGTGTAGCTGTTCCCCACGAAGAGGATCTTCAGGGGCTTGGCGGGCTGGGATGGGGGAGGGGGCGGCGGCGGCGGCGGCGACGACGGCGGTGGCGACGACGAATCGTCCGAGTTGCAGCCGAAGATGGCCGCCGCGGCGAGCATGATGGCCAGATGAGCGAGCGAGCATGTGCGGATCATGGGTGATGTCTCCCGAACGAATTGGAATGGGCTCGTACGACGGCTCGTGGGCGTGACGGAGGAATCTTTGCACGTGGGAATGCGGCTCCCTGCCCGATAACCCGCGAGCGGGTGGTCGGACGGAAGCGATGCGTCAATTGGTTCTGCAAATGCCTCGCGGGCGGCGCGGAGCGGTGGGAGAAGCGCCATCGAAGTACGAGGCAGTGAGCTCGCTTCACGCCGTGGCAACTCGCATGTTTCGTGCCGATGTTGCCCGTGTGTCGGAATGCGTTTCCTACACGTCATTTCGCGCAATTCGAGCGCGCGCGCATCGGCAAATATCCGCCGATCCCACCGACGTGTCGGCAAAGATTCGCTTATCGGATTGTCTGCGCGCTCTCCTCCCGATGGAGGGCTCGTTCGAATCCTGGGGGACTCAGCGTCGAACGGCTGTCTCGTTGCTGACGGCGAGCGCGCTGGCCCGCGTGAGCTCGATCGGCCGAACCTCGAAGGTCAGGCCGCAGGCCAAGCAAGGGTTCTCGGCAGCCAGCGCGCAGGCCTCTTCGAGGCTGGAGGCGAGGATGAACCAATAGCCGCCGATCACTTCTTTGGTTTCGGCGAACGGCCCATCGTTCACGCCTTGCTTCGAGACGAGTCTGCGTTCGACGCCAAGCCGTTGTCCGGCGCGCATCCGACCTTCGCGAACGGCGCGCTCATGCCAGGCGTAGAATGCATCGATGGCGCCTTGTATTTCGTGCGGCGATTTGTCTTCATCCCAGCGCCCGCGGGAGAGCACCAGATACTCGGAGACCTGTGTGTCCTTGCTCATGTTCGACGCTCTCTGCAGACGCAGACTGCGCGGCAGCATAATCGTGAACTTGGCCCTCGGCAACATCGGCCTCTTTTCCGGAGGGCGGTTGACCTGAACGCGGCAGGCTCTAACGTGTATTTCCGTGTCTGAAACGATGCGCGCGCACCTCCGAGAGTTGGTCCGGGACTGGGTCGAAGGCTGGGCGCTTTCGCGGGATGTCTCGGCCCCGCTGGAAGTGCCAGAAGGCTTTTTTATCCATGTCGGTCGCCCTGGGCACATGGTGCGGTACGTCTTGCCGGAGCACGATCCCGCCATGCTCCGTGCTCTCGTCCAACGTGCTACGTCGCCGGGTACCTGGTTGAAGATATGCGCCTCTCGTGACGAGATCGAATTACCCGACTCTTGGGCCATCTCCGAACCCGAGTTTCTGATGGCCGTCGCTTTGCACAGCGCACCGCCTCCGGAGGTGCCGATTCCTTACGAAATCGAGATTGAGACGCACGCGCACATCACGGACGCTCGACTTCGAGCCACGGATGGCAGCGTCGCCGCAAGCGGCCGAATCGTCGTGCACGGTGCGAGCGCCGTCGTGGACCAAGTGGTAACCGATCCTGCACACCGCCGACGAGGGCTGGGTAGCTTCGTCATGAAGCAGCTCTGCGCGCGCGCCGCGGATCGCGGCGCATCGCGCGGGGCCCTTGTGGCCACGTCCGAGGGGCTCGAGCTCTATCGATCTCTCGGGTGGACGCTCGAGTCTCCCATGACCGTCGCCATTCTTCGCCCAGATACGCATGCCGTGCCGACCTTCTCGTTCTGAGCATGAGGCACTAATTGCCCCGATGAGGCGAAAACGCGGATGAAGCTGCAAGCATCCCCCGCAAACGCCGACCACCGAATCCCGCGCGAAAATGACGGCACGGATCGTGCGCTCGCGCCGTGTGGAGGTGACCATGATTCAACCCAGTCAGATCAAGCCGCACGTGCCCGTCGTCTGTTCGAAGGGCGGTCAGTTCGCCGTCGTTGATCACGTAGAGGGCACCGGATCCATCAAGCTCGCCAAGGATGACAAGGGCCAGCATCACTATATCCCCATGAGTTGGGTGACCAAGGTCGATGATAAGGTGCACGTCGATCGCCCCGGCGATCAGGCGATGCGTGAATGGACCATGACCCCCACGGCCTAGCCATTCAGCAAATTGCACTTATCTCGCAATTTGCTTGCAGTATATCGATTTATCGCAGGCAGCCTTGGCGCTGCGCCCTGTTGCGCCTCACGTATCCCTTGGCCGGCTACGTGGGGCGTCCTTGGCTTTGCACAATCGCAGACTTCGAGGACGGTGCTCCCATGCGAACGATTTTTCCGACGTTGGGCTTCTTTGCGATGGTAGTGGGTGGCTTTGGTTGCGCCGACGATTCCCCATCGCAAAGCGGCGCCGCTTCGCTGTGTACGGATTCGGGCACGTCGCCGAGCGATTTCGAAGCTGGCACTGGAGGACTGACGTCGGTCGACAATGCTCCGTTGGGACCGACGGCCAACGTCGAAATTACAGGGCATATCTTCAAGCCGGAACCTCTGCCTGCGCCCGACGTTTCGAAGATCACGGTACCCGCCGGTTTCGTGCTAACGAAAGTGGCCGAGAAGCTCGGCAACGCCAGGCTCATCGTCGTGGCAAAGAATGGGACGATTTATATCACCCGTCGCGAACAAGGCGATGTTCTCATGCTCAAGGATGCGGGAGACGGACAGCTTGCCGCGCCCGTGCGTGTGGCCAGCCGCTCGGGACTTCACGGCCTGGCCCTTTACGAGAACAAGGCATATCTCGCGACGCCGCACGAGATCTTTCGCGGAGAGGTGTTGGCCGACGGGACGTTCGGTCCTCTCGAGATGCTCATCCACGATCTGCCGGACGCAGGGCAGCACAATACGCGCACGCTCCAGATCGGCCCGGACGCTATGCTTTACGTGAGCATCGGATCCACGTGCAACGAGTGCAATGAGCCCAATCGGGAGAACGCGAGCATTCTTCGTGCATCGCTCGACGGCAAGTCGCGCGCAATCTGGGCGTCGGGCCTGCGCGATACGATCGGCTGGGGATGGCATCCCCAGACCGGCGAACTTTGGGGATTCGATCACGGCATCGACTGGCTCGGCGATGATCTGCAGAAGGAAGAACTGAATGAGATCCAACGCGGCAACCACTACGGTTGGCCCTATTTCTTTGGAAACAATCAGGTCAATCCTCACGCCGATCCGCCGGGTGGTCTCTCCAAAGCGGAACGACGGAAGGTCAGTACCCCGATGGTGCTGGGTTACACGGCCCACGCAGCTCCCATGCAAATGTCCTTTTACGATGGCCCCCAGTTTCCCGCGGAATACCGCGGCGACGCGTTCGTGTCGATGCGGGGCTCGTGGAACCGAAAACCGCCGTCCGGTTACGAGATCGTGCGAGTCCATTTTCAGGACGGCCGGCCACGGTCCATCACGCCATTCGTCACCGGCTTCGTTGGTCGAGAAGGAGAATACGGACGGCTTTGCGGAAACGCAGTTGCCAAGGATGGGTCTCTTCTATTTACCGATGATCGAAACGGCGTGCTCTATCGACTGTCGTTCAACGGCATGCCCAACGGCAAGCCGGCCTCGATCATTCCGGCCGGCCCGATGCTTGCTCAAGCTGCACGCGGTTCGGGAGTACCGCTCGCGATCGAACGACCGGAGACCGCCACCGCCGCCACGCTTACGGTGACCTCGAGGGCCTTCGCGAATGGCGGCCTGATTCCCGTGGTCCATTCCGAGTATGAACAGGGGGCGAGCTTCCCGGTCGCATGGACCGCGGGTCCTGTGGGGACGCAATCGTACGTCCTCATCATGGAGGACCCCGATGCGACGACGCCCAAACCCTATGTGCACTGGATCGCATGGAATATTCCTGCAACGGCGACGAGCTTGCGCGAAGGTCTACAGGAGCAGGATGTCCTCTTGGATCCGCCAAATTTGCGACAGGGCACGACGTCCGGCGGGACCATAGGCTACCGCGGGCCGCGCCCGCTCGCGGGCGATCCGCCGCACGTCTACCACGTGCAGGTGTTCGCTATGGATAGGCTGCTCGACGTTCCGCTCAGCGGCGCAGATCGCGATCAAGTGCTCTCCGCGATGAACGGTCATGTGCTTGCGCGTGGACAACTAATGGGAGCGTTTGCCAGGCCCCCTACGCAAGTGTCACGACCATGAAGGGTGAATCATGAGCGCCCGAGGTCGCTGTGTGGCCCGGCAATTGCTCGACCCAAGGTATGGCTACGAAAAAATCCGCGAAGAAATCGCCGGCGAAGAAATCAAGCGGTCGCAAATACGGTTCAAAGGCAGGCTCGAAGGTCGCCAAGGCCATGCATGAACGCAAATCGGGAACCCTGCGCTCGGGTCGCTCCGGGAAGAAAGTGACGAGTAAGAAGCAGGCGGTGGCAATCGGACTTTCTGAAGCACGCCGCGCGGGGGGCAAGGTTCCGAAGAAGAAGAGCTCTTCTCGCAGCAAGAAGAAGTCGTCGAGCAAGAGGGCGAGCAAGAAGAAGAGCACGTGACGAACGCCCTGTGTGCTTTGCGCCCAACCAGCAAGAGGTGCCGGTCATGAATACACTTCGCAATATGCCCATCGTTCTGCACTACGAGGACGACGGGCACGTCGTCGCCGAATGCCCGATCTTGCGCGGCTGTCGCTGCAAATGCGCAACACGGGTGCTGGCGTTGCAGATGATGGAGCGGCTGATCACCGCGGCCTTGAATGAGGCTCCACCCTCTGGCGTGGGAGAAAAATACGAAGTCATCCATCTGGCGGTCGCACGCCCCACAGACGACGTCGCTCGCCCGCCGCGGTCGCGCAGGCCGAAGCCCGAGCGGGCTCGGATTGAAATCCTATAGGCCGATGGAGGTATCCGAATTACTGGGATGGGGGAGTTCACTCACCCTGGTATTGACCGGCGTCAAACAGGTTTACAAGCAATGGCACGACGACACGAGTCAAGGTGTGTCGAAGTGGCTATTCGTTGGTCAGTTGTGCGCATCTGCGGGGTTTACGGCTTACAGCCTCTTGGTGCGCAATTGGGTATTTTTGGTTACGAACGCGTTGATGTTCGCCAACGCCCTCGCCGGCTTCTGCATCGTCCTCCGGCACCGCCGTCGAGCGCGTCGCGGCGGACCATGAAAGGGAAGTCATGGAGGTAGAGGTGTGTCAGGCGATGTAACGAATAACCGCGAACGGTGACGAGGTGAAAATGCCCCGAAGCGTCGCTCGCCGTTCGCGCCAAGGTACCTGGCTTCTGTTGACCATCGCTTCGTTCTCGACCGTGTGGGCACCAGGCGACGCTTGGGCGATTCGTCCGCTCATCACCGACGACGCCCGCGTCGTTGGCGAGCGCGCCGCGCAGGTTGAAACCTGGTTTCGCGTCGATGGCGCGGGCCCGCAGCATTGGACCGTCTTCGCCGTCGGCCCATTGAAGCCGCTCGAACTATCGGCGGGCGGCTTTTATGGCAGCGATTCGCACCACTTCACGGTGGCCGCGCCCACCATCCAGATCAAGGCCTTGGCCCTCGAACCCAAGCCGGGAGCGATCGTCCCTGGCGTGGCCGTCGTGGGCGGTGTGTTCGGGCCGCTCGGAACCGGCCCCCTCCAAGTGCGGGGCTGGGATTCCTTTGGCTATGTTGCATTCACGGAATCGCTCGATGAACGTGACCGCGTCCTCGTTCACGAGAACCTCGGCGTGTTTACGACCCACGACTCCACGCTTGGCGGACGGCACGTTTTCGTCACCTGGGGCATCGGTACCCAGGTTCGTGTGGCTGGAGGTTTCCACTTCGTGGGAGAGGTCTTTTCGGGCGACCCGTACTCCGACGCGCCGGGCGGAGCCTTTCAAGCGGGAATTCGCCAATATGTCTCATCTCACGTTCAGATGGACGCGACCGTCGGCGATGGTTTTTTCGGTGAGCGGTTGCTTCCAGCGTGGGTGTCCATCGGGCTCCGGGTTGCAAGCGACCCGAACTTTTGGTGAAACGGATCCTGGGTTATGGTGTCAGCCGATCCCAATGCCATCCCGCCCTACCACGGTCGAAATTTCCGTGAGGCTCGACAACGTTCGGGTCCTCGTGGTCGATGACGAACCTGATTCGCTTCTCCTCATGGGAAAGGCTTTTCAAGCGCGCGGGGCGATCGTACGCGCCGCAAGTTCCGCCGCCGAGGGACGCCGTGAGCTCGAATCGTTCTCGCCGGACGCGATCGTCAGCGACATCGGCATGCCCGACGAAGACGGCTACGCGTTCATGCGAAGCCTGCGAGCCATGCCCGTAGCTCATGCCATCCCGGCCATCGCCCTTACCGGCTACGCATATCCGGAAGATGCCCAAATGGCCATTGAAGCGGGGTTCAACCGGCATATGATCAAGCCGGTGAACCTGCAAGCGCTTTTGCAGAACGTTCACGAGCTGGTCAATGCCTCGAGCGCGGACGATACGAAACCATGATTGAAGGAAAACCAAGTACCACATCCACCATCGTGGCCTTTTTTCGTGCACTCAATACGTTGGGCGTCACGCGCGTTCGCGACTTCTCCGATCCGTTTGCCGCGCAGTTGCTGCCGCCCTCCGTGGGGCGGGTCGTGCAGGGCGCGCAGTGGTTGCTCGAAGGTCGGCAGGGCCTGGGGCAGCGGTGGTGGGTCGCATCGCGCGGCCTCATCGACACCGTCGCTTTGCGCTCGCGCGCCATCGACACCGCATGGGGCGAGGCTTACCGCCTCGGTGTCCGGCAGTTGGTGATCCTCGGGGCGGGGCTCGACGCACGGGCGTACCGGCTCGACCTTCTGCAGGGCGTGCACGTCTTCGAGGTCGACCATCCGGCCACGCAGCAGTTCAAACGCGCCCGTGCGGCGTCGCTGCGATCACCGGCGGAATCGCTCCGGTACGTGCCCGTGGACTTCGCGCACGACGATTTGGGAAACGCCCTGCGCGACGCCGGGCTGCGCACGGACGAGCGCGCGTTCGTGATTTGGGAAGGCGTCACCATGTACCTGCCGCATCGAGCGGTCGAAGAAACGCTCTCGAAACTTTCCAAACTCGTCCCGCCCGGGAGCCGATTGGCCATGACGTACCTCGAGCCTGCGACGCGCCGCCACGAGCCGCTCATCCGTCGCAATCTGCGCCGCTGGATCTTGTCGCGCAGCGGCGAGCCGCAGCTCGGATTGATGCGCCGGGAGCATGCGACACGCCTACTCGAGGGCGTGCGGTTTCGCGCATTGAGCGACGAGAACCGGGTCGAATTCGCTGCGCGCTTTTCCGACGAATCAGCGGAGGAAACGGCGGGCGCCTTGGGCGAGCGCATGGTCGTGGCCGAGAAGGTGTAAACTGCATATAACGGTGCGATCTTGGCCGGGGCTCTGCTCACGAGAGAGGCTCGGCTCGCTCCTCGCCGGGCCGTCCGAACCAGTTCGTGAGGGCCTCGCGAAGTCCTTTGCCGGTGCTGTCTCCGATCCATGCGACGTATCCGTCGGGCCGAATCAGCACCGCCTTGGGGGCATCGACCGCGCCGAGCGCCGGGAGCTCCCACGCGCCCGTGTATCGAGCGCCGACGCGTTGAACGCGATCCTTCCACGGAGCAGCGGTGTCGAGCACACCAGGCTCACCGAAATGGATCAGCACCGGTCGAGCATGGTGCAGCAGGGTGAAGACGCGCTTCGAGCTGCCGTCGTGGTCCATCTCGAGATCGAGATCCGGCATGCGTCGTCCGAGCAGCGGGTGTCCCTCGCCAAGGTCGTAGCGGATACCGAGACCCGACATCATCGCGGCGGTGTGCTGGCGAGGCTCGTCCATCTGGAGCAGCTCGGCCAAGCGCTCGTGCATGGCCAGAGTCCGCTCGTCGCCGCGCATGATCGCCGTCTGCGCCATGGTGAGCTTGAGCACGCGCGCGCCAATCGGGTGCCGCTCGGCCTGGTAGGTGTCGAGTAAATTCTCCGGCGATGTGCCATTCACGACTTGGGCGAGCTTCCATCCCAAGTTCACGGCGTCCTGGACTCCGATGTTGAGCCCTTGTCCGCCGGCGGGCGAATGCACGTGCGCCGCGTCACCAGCCAAGAGCACTCGCCTCTCTCGATAGGCCGCCGCCTGCCGAGTCATATCGCTGAACCGCGAGATGAACGTGACGTTGTGCACGCCGAAGTCCGTCCCCCAGACCCCGACGAGCGCAGCGCGAAGCTCGTCGAGCGTCGGCGTCTCCTCACTTTGCCGGATGACGGGCGGCCCATTCACGAGGATGCGCATGCGCTTCCCATCATCCAGTTTGGCGAGACCATTGACGCCTCGTTCGTCACGACGAATGCCCCATGCGGGTTCTTCGGCCGCCTGGCATTCGGCAATCAGGTAACTGAGCGACGGATCCCATCCGGGAAACTCGATGCCGGCCTTCTTGCGAACGATGCTGCGGCCGCCATCGCATCCGACGAGGTACTGAGCGCGTATGGCGCTGCCATCGGAGAGCTGGACGTCCACCCCCGCGTCATCCTGCGTGAAGTCGATGACATCGCGCTCGCGGTAAATAGGAACCGCGAGCTCGTCGACCCACGCCGCGAGCACGCGTTCGATCCCTTCTTGGGCGAGCGCGAGCCCGTAGGCATGCCGAGTGGGAAAGTCGGAAATGTCGAGCATGACCATGGCGAAGCCGGTGATCTGCATGACGGTGCCCGCGGAGAGAAAGCGCTCCGCGACACCGCGTTGGTCGAGCACCTCGATGGTGCGCGCATGGAGCCCGCCCGCGCGAGCGCCCGTGACCGATTGGTCCTTGCGTCTCTCGACGACCGCAACGTCGATGCGCGCAAGCGCCAGCTCCGCAGCCAACATCAATCCGGTAGGCCCCCCACCCACGATCACGACCGCGTGTTTCATCATGCGCAGGAGTGTGCATCGTGATGGGGGCCTTGCCGCAAGCCCCCATCTCTGGCATAAGGTGTGAAGTGGAGAGAGACCGAGGTCGCTCTCCTTTTCTTTTTGTGCGTGGGATACCCTTTGGCATGCCTGAATGGCTGTTGTTTCTACTCTTGGCCGCCGGTGTCGCGGGGGCGGCCATAGGTCTCAAAAAACTTCAGCCGCCCCCGGAAGTAAAGAGTGCTGCGCCGAAGTTGAATCTGGTGACGAGTTTCGAGGGCATCGTCGTCGCTGGAAAAATGACGGTGTCACCCGGTCAGGTATCCTGCGTCGCGTATGGTGTCGTTTTCGGCCGCATGGAGGGCGAGGAGCATGACGAGTTCGTGCAGTTGCACCGCGGCGGATGGACGGAGGGGTTCGAGATTCGGACCAAAGATGGCCATATCATCTCGGTACCCAAAGGGCCCATCTATGTCGATGGCGAGTGGGGTGATACGGATGGCCGCGCGGAAGTAAGCTCCTACCTTGCGGCCGCCGAAGTATCGAGCGATGCGGTGCATGCGGTTCTCACGTCGAAGGCTGTCATCCTGGAATCACGCGTGGAGATGAATGCGAGTGTGACCGTGCACGCGACGCGATTCGAGGAGCTCTTCGTGGAAGCGCAGGAGGGGGACGCTTACCGCCACGGGCTTCGAAAGCACGTTGCACGCGGGGATATTCTCGTGCGTTCCAGCGCTTCCTGACACTCACCGCTGTCGAATGGCCATTACGCCGGTATCTTCACTATTTCGCGTACTTCTCGACCCATGCATCGGCGGCTTCGACCGACTCGAGCGCGGCGGAGCATCGATCGGTGTCACGGGAGCATATTCGGCAAATGAGCACGTCGTGGAGAACTTGCTCGAAGTTTCCCTGGTTGGAAGGGATGACGCGATCCATCTCGGCGCCGAGCGCTCTCTGTTCGTTGCCGCCGTCTTGCTCATGGGCGCACTCCAGGGCCAGTGACGCGCCGACCGCCTTTTGCAGCTTCGCCATGAAGGCCTTGGCCTTCTTGCGATCGACCGGAGCCGTGGGTGCGGGAGCCATGAACTTCGGCGTGGACGGCAGGAGATTCGCAATGGCTTTATCGATGTAGCTACGCCACTGCGACGGTGTTGGCCCACCTTTGGCGCGGCTGTCGAGCTCGATGACAACATCGCGGCGCCCGCCATAGACGAAGAACGACCCGTCGCTCTCCCACGACGGCAGCACGCGTCCGGGGATCTCGCCCGCGCAGCGATAGGCCGTTACATCCCAAAGCGACCTTCCGGCCTTGCCGGCCTTGGTCCAACGCGAGATAGGCACGGGATCCCGGCAGTCGGGAAAGAATTGCGGCAAGTACACGGGCTGCGCCGACGTCGTCTCCGTCATGCTTTTTTCTGTGCCTCCCCATGGGGGGCGATGGAGAGCAAATGGAACGACCGTCCGCGCGACCGGCGCGACGACGAGCGGCCCTCCCGCATCGGGATCGGGCGGGGGTGCCGTGCCGCTATTCGAGGGAGCGGCATCCTCGGCACTGGGCGGTCCCGAGGGCGTGGCACGCTCGCGGCAATGCACGAGCGAAAGAAGAAGGGCGAGGAGGGCCGTGCGTAAGCGCATGTGCCGAGTATCGCCCAGATCGAGCTTCGAAGCGGAGACGATGGGCGAGCTTCCTGTTAGCCTGTCGGGGGGACAAGGAGAGATGAGATGCCAAAGTACCTGATCTCGTTCGAGAGGGGCGCGATGGACCACATTCCCGAGGAGGATTTCCCCGAGGTGGGCAAGGCCGCCCATGCGGTGATCCAGGAGGCCAAGGACTCCGGCGTGTTCGTCTTTTCTGGCGGCCTGAAATACGACGACGGCGACGCAGAACCCGCCGTGGTGACCGTCGACGGTGTGGTCACCGACGTTCCATCTCCGGAGAGCAAGGAGCTCATCGGCGGCTTCGCCATCGTCGACGTACCTTCTCGTGAGGCGGCCCTGGCGTGGGCCGCAAAGATCGCGGTCGCCTGCCGCTGTGCGCAAGACGTCCGCAAGTTCATGCACGACCCGGCCGACGACTGATCGAAAGAGCATTCTCCGCGACCAGTCCCTGGACGGCGGCGAGGTCCATCCGCCCCGCGCTTTTCGGGAAGAAGCTTTCGCCGTGAAGCGTACTGGACGCTGTATGGGACTCGGATGGACCCTTCATATCGCAATGCGGTGGGCGCCTTTGGCCTTCGTCGTTCTCCTTTTGGCGGGCTGTCGCTCGGCAAAGAAGCCCGTCGAGGATGCGCCGGCCGAGGCTTCTGCCGCGCCGGCGGCTTTGGCCCCCTACGAGCCCTGCGCGGATCCGTGTCGCGCCTCGGAAGCTCCCGATCCATCGAACGCCGCACGCATCGGCACGTTCGGTCTTCCGGCGAGTGCGGGCGTTCTTGGACCGCACAGTGCGGGGGGAACGCGCATCGTTGCCATCGATCGCGATCGCGTGTTGATTGTCGACCTGCACGGCGGGGGGACGACGTTCGTCGATCTCGCCAAAAAGCAGCAGAGTCACCCAGCGACGCAACGCATATGGCACGATGTCCGTGTTTCGCCCGACGGCAGGGCACTCCTTGGGATCGACGGAGCCAATGCGGAGCTCTTCGACGTCGAAACCCATCGGGTAAGCGCCATGCCAACCCCCGAGAATTCCGTTTGCGCCATCGATTTCGCCGAGGCGTCGGACAAGTTGCTGCGCGCGTGCGTCAGCCGGGGTTCTACGACGGCACGCGTCGAACGTTGCAACGGCGAAGGGACGAGATGTCGCGCCTTGCTCGAGGTCTCCATTCTGGGACAAGCGCCGGCGCTTCGTAGCTTCCCCCGGGGCCAGCGCTTTGCGATCGGGACGCGAACCGGTACATCGATTCATGATTCAAATACAGGCGCGCGCCTCTGGAGTAGGGATTTCCCGAATCATCAAACGAATGACCCTCGCGACCTTCTCCGGGTGGGAGGTGAAAAGGGGAAAGAATGGACGCTCTGGTCCCTGGGGGCCAAGCCGGCCACCGAGGAAGCCGCTCCGGGAGCGACCTTGGCGATGCTCGATGCACGTGGAGCAAAGGTCGCCCCCGCGCTGAATCGGCCTTCCTTCGATCGTGCAACCGTTGCCAACGACGGACGGTCCATCTTCGTGGCCCATCCGAAAGGACCGAACGAACGTGAGCATACGCTTCACGGCATCGACCTTCATGACGGGGTAGATCGCCCTGTGAAGGGGCTTGCACGCCATGCGGCATCCATCGCGTTTTTGAACGACGGATTCGCGATTTGGGTAGCCGACGGGCGTTCCGGTGTATGGCTTTACCGCGCACCCGTCGAGCAAGCGCTGGGGGAGGGTTCTCCCGCGTTCTATCCTTCACTCCTCGGGCTTGCGCCGGGGACCTTTTCGAGCGACGGGCGGCTCGCATATTCTGGAAAGCATATTTTTTCGATCGACGGTGCTGCCGTGCCTGCACCATGGGTATCGGAATGCGATTTCAGCGTGAACCTCCTGACGCGCGAAAGCCTCTTTTTTCTCGAACAGTGCGAAAGCAGCAAAGGTCCCCATCGGCGAGTAAGGGCTGGACGCTTCGAAGGCGGCGCTGCGGAGGAGGTCTTTTCGGCGATCGGGGAATTCCGAGCGAAATTGTATGCTGGATTGCGTACGACCTGGCTCGCACTTCGTGAGCACAACCGCGACCTAGATGGGACTGCGCCTCCACGAAGGTCCCTCATCGACCTAAGGACGGGCGCACGCCGTGCGATTCTCGTGGATAGCAAGCGGGCGGGCCGCTCGTCCGAGCCGTGGGACGGCTTCTTTGGACCAGATTCGGCGGGCGTGTCCGAAACCGGCGCCCATATCGCCCATGCATCGCATTCGGAGAAGCTCTGGACCATGGACGTGCGCGCGGACGACGGGGAAGAGCATTCGGTGTCAGGTACGAAAAAGGCCGACGAATGGCGGGGCCCCGCGTGGGTTTCGGAGGATGCAAAAAGGGCTGCTGTATTCGATGGAGAGGAACACGGTTACTCGATTCAGCCCTACGAGCTTCCATCTCTCGAGACTCGGCAGAAGTGCTCGGAACGGGCGGACGAAGCTGATTTTGTCGCCCTCGGCGCCGACCACGCGCTGGTGGCCGTCCGTTCGAAGTCCCGTGTCGCGTCCAAGGAACTCCACGTCTGGCGCCTACGAGATTGCGCGGTGCGAGCCATTCGTCTGGGGCTACCGTCGTCACCTACGTTTGGCGTCGTCACCACGGACCAGCGCCACGCGGTGGTCATTTCCGACGACTTCTCGGCATCGGTGTGGGACCTCGATCGCCTATTCGAATAGCCTCGCATCATCGCTTGCGAGACAGGCAAAACCACGCCCTGGCCGATTCTATCTGGGATGGGATCGAGCGCAGTTCCAGGATCTCGAGCCCGGACTCGATCGCACAAACCACGTCGCACGCGGAACGGCCCGGTGTCTCGAGGTCGCGTGCCGGCCCTTCGGTGCTGCGGATCAAGCTGAGCCACAACCCGCCCGTGGTCAGCGAAGCGGCGACCCGGCCCGCAAATCGCGATCGCTCCTCGACCTTCTCGAACCCATGGAAGCAGCCGCGGTCGAACACGAAGTCAAACGGGGGTTCCATCAGCGCGTCGGCAAGGAAATCGAACGTCGCGAACCGGCAGCGCAGCTTCGAAGCCCCCAACTTCGAACGCGCCTGCTCCACGGCGAGTGGCGCGATGTCGACGCCGAGCACGTCGAAGCCGCGCTCGGCCAGCCAGACGGCGTCGGTGCCCGTACCGCAACCCACATCGAGCGCGCGTCCCGGCACAACGGCTCCGGACTCGACGAATTCGACCAGCCGCGGGTCAGGCTGGCCGATATCCCAAGGCAGATCACCTGCGGCATAGTCGTCATTCCAGGGCGTCTTCGGCATCGCGCCAATGTACAGCTGCCGTGCCGTGCGGCAATTGCTGCTGCGACGGCGGGGGCAGGCAAGCCAACTTCTTCATGCCGGCTGCCGTGCGCAAAGCCCCTTCGGCGAAGAAAATCTGAATGGGGGGCGCGCCTTCGCCGTCGAAATTCGGTGCACCGCCCGCGCACCTGGCCCCTCGTCCTCGCAATCTCCGCGCTCCTCCCCGGCGGTGCGGCCGCACAGGCCTTGCCGCCCGCGATGCAAACCCCCAGTGGGCCGGCGTGTAGCGACTACCTGCCGCCCCCCCGGCCGCACGGCGGCCACATCACGGACGCTGACGTCTATCAGGGCATGGGTCGGGTCGCGGATGTTTTCAAAGACATCTACTGGCGCGGGCTGGCCGCGATCGTCCCGTCCCCGGCGCTGCTCCTACGCGATCGAGCCCGCGCGGCCATCCTTTGGAGCGTGAGTATCGGTCTCGATGGGAACGAAGACGAACGAGGGTGCTGGCGAACGCCGCGTCACCGCTTCGCGGTTGAAGGCGGCACCGTCCTCGGGGAGGGGCTTTCGGCCCGCGCGGGCTACCGCTACCTGTTCCAGCCCGCGACCTCGCCGCTCGGCCTCGGCTTCGGCCTCGGTGCGCAGCTCGCCGACTACGACGAAAAGGCGCGACTGAGCGTGAGCCCCGAGGCCAGCCTCCGCTGGGGGCCGACCGAGCGCCCCGGGTCCCTGTCGCTGCTCGCGCGGCGCGACGTTCCCCTCGCGGGCCCATTCTCCGAGGGGGCGTGGTGGTTTCTCATCGGGGTTTCGTACTTCTGAGCGCAGCCTTTTTCGATATCAAACTTTCACAGACGCTGGGGATACGTCGCGCGAGTTCGTCCATGAGCATCCTGACGGCCGGAGGCCGATAACGCCGGTTCGGGCTGACGAGATAGACCTCGAATTCAGGAATTTCCCACTCCGGCAGGACACGCACCAACGCGCCGGTCCCGAGATGCCGGGCGCATTGGATTTCGCCGAGATGGGCAATGCCGAGGCCTGCCTGCACCGGTACGAGTAACTCGTCGGAAGGAGCCAATAGGAGCCGCCTGCGGAGGGTGATCGCGCGCGTTTTGCCGTTCGATTGCAGTTCGAGCGTCGCCGCGTTCCGAGACTGGACGAGGATGTCGTGGTTCTCCAGTTCGTCTGGATGCGCGGGTAGGCCCCGCGCTTTCGCATAATCGGCGCTGGCACACAGGATGCGCCGTACGGTCGCAACCTTGCGCGCGAGAAGATCCGAGTCCGCCATCGCGCCGATCCGCACCGCAATGTCGATCGCATTGGCGACGAGGTCGACCCGCCGGTCCGTCATCTCCATTTCGACATCGACGAGCGGGTACCTGCGCATGAAATCGAGCACGATCGGCAACACGACGAGGTGTCCGAAAGCTCCCGAAGCCGAAAGCCGGACCAGCCCGCGCGGGTCTGCTTCACGACCGATCCACTCGTTCGAATGCATTTCCAGCCGCCGGATCAGTGGCCACGCCTCCTCCAGCAACTGCGCGCCGGCATCGGTCAAGCTGGAGGCCGCCGAGTTGCGCTGGACAAGGGTCATCCCCGTCGTTTCCTCGAGCCGCGCCAGCCGGCGCGAGAGCGTCGACTTGGCGACATTGTAGTGACGTGAGGCGCGCGACAGGCTGCCGGCGTCTGCGATCAGGGCGAACCAATAGAGGTCATCGAGCGAGTAAGGCAGGGTGTTCACTATTTGGAACGGATACAACCCATTTGCGTCACTATGAAGGCAATAGTGAACGCTCCTATTCCTCCTGTCGGTGAAGGCCCGAAAGGCGGCGCCTTCCATAGGAGCGAGCCATCATGAACGATATCCAATCCATCCATTTCCTCACCTTCCCTCGGGTCAGCGAGCAGGACCTGCTGACGGCCTGGGAACTCTTGCGGGCTCTGGCCTGGGGCTTCGCGGAGCAAGGCCGGCAGCTGCACGTGTCGATTGGCGGCTTCGAGCCGGGTCCCGTCGCGACGCATATGGGCACGGAAATCAAGACCGACCGGGTTCTTACCCCCGCGGATCGGTTCGATGTGCTCTATGTGCCGGGTGGCCTGGGCGGAGGCCCTGCCTCACAGAACCCGGCGATCTTGGATTTGATCCGCAAGCACCACGCCGAGGGCCGCTGGGTGGCCGCCAACTGCTCGGGTGTCGGCGTCCTCTTCCGCTCTGGTATCCTCGATGGCAAGGCAATCACTTGTCCGGTGGCGCTGGCTCGCCGCCTGCCGAAGCTCGGTGCCAACGTGCTCAACCCCCGGCTGACTTGGCACGTGGACGCCAAGAACAAGATCTTCACGTCCGGAGGCGGAGGCACGGTCCATCCGAGCACCATCGCACTGGTTGCGCAGCTGTTCGGCCGCGAAACCGCCAGGGGGCTGGCCGCAAACTGGGATTCGCTCGCATTGCACGGCGACGTACTGCTTCAGGCCAACGGTCCAATGATGGGCCTTGAACCGGAATTGGCCGCCGCCGCACAGGATAGTTATGAGATGGTCTTCCTGCCCGACTGATCATCGACGGCACCAGACACACGCTCTCCGAATGACTGTGGCGCGAGATGCGCCCTCATGTCGCGCGCGGGGCCGCGAATGGCCACTCCCTGCACCAATACCTCACTAGCTGCAAACGGCTCGCGCGCGCGGAGAGGAAGGACGAATGTCACACTCATGGAAACGCTTCGACCGCGCGCGCGAATGCGAAACCAGCCTCGAAATAGACAGGGTCGGACCGCGCACGCGTTGGAGCGCTCCACGTGCGCGACTCTTTTCGACGGGAGGCATCATGACGATTGCTGTTTCACGCCCATCGCGCGATTCGACGGATCGCTATCAGGCGGCGCTCGGGCCGCTCTGCCGCGCGGGCGCCGTGTGCGCGGTGCTCGTAGTGGCGGCGCAATTGTTTCAGCATGTGGCAATTTGGTTTTTCATCCCGCCGGAGAGCTCTCCGAGGGTGGCGCTCGAAATTCGCAACATGCCCATCGATCGAGTTCGTGCGGTCGTGATCATGTTCAGCATCTTGGCGATGCTGGGCGTCTACATGGCCACGGCGTTCGAGCGTGCCAAGCGCGCGCCGGGCGCCGCGCTCGTCGGCTTTGCTGCCGCCCTACTCTTTGGCGCCTTCGACCTCGGATATCGGTCGATTGATTTCTTTTTTGTAACCCAGCGTTGGGCGGCCGAATATCAGAGCACTCAGGTCGAGTCGGTGAAGCTTCTACTCATAGAACGCGTCGCAACCTGGGACCAGATCGTTTCTGCGATTTACTTTCCACTCATCCTCGCGACTCTCGTCGCCAATGCAAGTTTCACCCTGGCGATGCGCACCGAGCGTGGGCGTTTCGCGCGGCTCGCGTTCGCAGCGTGGATCATCGATACGGTGCGCCGCTTCGTCCGCGTGCTCGGCTTCGCGGGCATCGATGCGCTTCAACCCATCAACGACGCAATTTTCTTTCCGAGTGTGGTGATGATCTATTCGCTGCTCGCCGTCTGGCTCTGGAAGCGAGGCAGCGTAGGAGGAGACGTGGATCGCATACATGGCCGCTGACCAGGCGCGACCCCCGTCGATCTCGAGATATCGTCGCAACGTTGCGAGTATCCCAGCTCACAGTCTCGGCGCAGGTGAGCCGCCATTTGCCGCGCACGCGCGCACGTGCATACGATCGATCCATGACAGGAAATCTCGAATGCCCGCACTGCACCGGGCGACCGCTTTACGAAGGCACCCAGGGCTCGAGCGCACTCCACGGATGCGGCATCTGCGGCGGCGTGTGGATCGGCAATGACCTTGCGAGGCGCATGTTCGAGCGGCTCGACATGGACGCCATCGCGCTCGCGGACCTTGCGGCGCGAAAGTCGGTGCCGCATCCGGTTCCCAAGCGGGAGCCGAAATGTCCCGTGTGTCATGGTTCTCTGCGACGGATTACGGTTGACCAGACGCTCATCGAGATCGACCTCTGCGACGCGCACGGAACGTGGTTCGATCGATACGAGTTCCAGGCGGTGGCGAGAGTTCTCCAGAAGGCTCCCCCCACCTTCGACAACTTTCCCGAACCCCTACGATTCAACCCCGCCGATTACCATCGCGACCGGGGGGACGGGAGTTCGGGCGGCGGTGATGGTGGTTGGGGATTCGACTTCGGCGACTCGGGTGACAGTGATTCGGATGGTGACGGCGGCGATGGCGGTGACGGGGGCGGCGGCGGCGATGGTGATTAGAGGCATCGATACGGTACGGCATTCCCGTGCCCACGATGCTAGTAGGCATTGGCGGCCAAAGTCGGCTGGGAACATGGACGCATCTGGTCCTGCGAGCTCTGGTTCTGCTGGAGCGGGCTGTATCACCTATTGAGAAAACTCTCGTTGATCCAATGAAAGCCTCGATGGACAAGGAGGAACCGCGATTCGTCCACCCTCCGCATCTCGGCTACGACGGCATCGTTTTTCAAGGTTCCACGGAAGGTGAAACGGCCGTCGTCTGTCTTCGTATAGGAGAGGACGTATTTGGTGTCAGGATCCATTGCCCGTGAAAGGGTCAGTTCCTGCTTTTTCTCGTCGTGTTTCGATGAATACCTCTCGCCCGGACCCTCGACGGGCGTGATCGATAGCAAGCTTCCTTGGACGGTAACCCAGCGCCAACGCGTGCGCTCCGTGAGCAGTGGCGGAATCGTCTCTCCGTTTCGGACGAAGGTCTCGACCTCGTAGATGCCATAGAGGCCCGAGCTCGCAACGTGATGTTGTTTGCGGTAGCGTTCCACCGAGTTCACGACATTCGAGACCACGATGGCGCCCATCAGGAGCATCTGGACGGCCACGAGGGTGCCATTCATCCACGGTCGCTCGAACTTCGGGCCATAGAGCCTTGCGGGCTCGCATGGCCGATTGAGCAAGAAGACATTGGCGAGCCGTGTCAGCTCGGGGACGAGGAGCAAGATGGCTATTAAGAGTAAGTGCGATGAATAGAGCTTGATCGGTACGTCGTAACTGAAATTGAGCATCACCACGTTGGACAGAGCGCCACAGGCGACGAGCGCTCCGAGGGTGGTGGTGCGCCGAAAAAGGAGGAGCGCACCCGCGAGTAATTCCACTGCACCGGCGAAAAAAGTGTAGGCCGTCGAGAATCCCATGAATGACCAGAGGAGTCCCGCTGGTGACGACTCGCCGAACGTCTGCACGAGACGCCCCAGCGGAAATGGAAACTGGACCTTGATGACTTTGACGATGCCGTACAGGAGCAGCGCGGAGCCGAGGTTGTATCGCAGCAAGAGGTGCAGCCAGTCGTGAGGCGTAGCGTTGTTCATCCTTCTGCGGTCCAAGAACGACCATCCGGCCGTCACGCCGATCGAGACGGCTAGCGTGCAAACGACCCTTACGTAACCGTAGGTCGTATCGGCGCTGCCATCGTGGAAGGGCGTCACCTCCGTCCTCAGATGCAGCATGTGGCGGCCCACCCACCGAGCCAGCATCAGCCACGGTTTGTCCGCCGTGTCCCACCACCACGAATCAATTCCGGGCATCATCCCGAGCAGGAATGGGAGCGTATAGAGAAGTAGATACGTGCCGACGAAGCGAAAGCCGATGCGGGGTCCGTGGGACCATCGCACCGTGGGATTTTCTGCCGTTGCGAGCATGAAGTCCTGCTTGTAACCGAAAATAGGCGCGGACGAATTGTCGCGACGCCGCGACAAGCCGGCTGGGTGGCGATAGGCCAGTGGTGGTGTACCCTGGCGCCGATGATACCGGATGACCGCGCGCGGAACGCACCGGGCCCGTGGGGTACGCCCGATCGGTTCGGGCTCGTGGGCACGACGCTCGCCGAGAAATTTCGCGTGGAGCGTGTCGTGGCCGAGGGAGGCTTTGGCGTGGTGTACGCCGCGACGCAGTTGTCCCTCGACTTGCCGGTCGCGCTCAAAGTGCTCAAGACTCCGCCGGAGTTCAACGACACCGTCCGCGCAACCTGGATCGAGATGTTCGCGCGCGAGGCCAAGACGGTCGCGCGCCTGCGCCACCCCCACATCGTGCATATACTCGACTATGGCGTCGTGGCGCTGCCCACCGGCGGGAACGCGCCGTGGATGGCACTCGAATGGCTTGCGGGGGAGACGCTCGCTGGGGCGCTTCGGGTGAGGCGCCGCAAGGCAGGCGGTCGCTCGCCCGGCGAGGCGCTGCAGTTAATGCGTCCGGTGTTCGAAGCCGTGGCGTTCGCGCACGAGCACGGGATAGCGCACCGCGACCTCAAACCTGAAAATATCATGTTGCTCGCGCACAAGCGCGGCCCGCTGGCGCGCTTGATGGACTTCGGGATCGCGAAGGCCATGGCCGAGGGCGAGGTGACCACGTCGGGCGCGACGCACACGCAGGGGACGTTCGCGGTGTTCTCTCCGCAGTATGCCGCGCCCGAGCAGATCACGCGAGCGCGCACGGGACCGTGGACCGACGTGCACGCCCTGGCTCTGATCCTCACGGAGGTACTGACCGATCAGCGACCCTACGACAGCGCTGCGGATCCCTCCGTCCTCTACCCCCAGGTGCTCGCATCGTCGCGGCCGACGCCCGCGCGGCGTGGCGTCGATGTTGGCCCTTGGGAGGCGGTGTTGACCCGCGCTCTCGCGCTGCGCCCGGCCGATCGCTACCCCGATGCGGGCGCATTTCTCGCCGCGCTCGACGAGGCGATGGGGCTTTCGACCGTGCTTCCACGGCAGGCGTCGCTTACGGAACCGAGCGTGATCGTCGACCCAAGCCTGCTCGACGCAGACGCCGTGGCCACGGGACCGCGTGGGTTCACGGGATCCGCGCCGCGGCGGATCTCCTCGTGGGCGTTCGTCATGGGGGGCGCGCTCGGGGCGGGTGTGCTCGCGGCAGCCACGACGTTCCTGGTGCACCATGTTCGATCGCGGCCATGCGACGAGACGTTCACGTGTCCCGAGCCATCGCAGCAGATCTGTTCGCTCAAAGGCGTCTGTGAGACCTCGCATGCGGGCGTGGCGGATACCACAGTGACGCTCGTCGGTGCGGGCGTGCGGCGCTATCAGGTCGCCCGGTTGTTCACGCTGATGTACCGCCAGTCGACGCAAGGGCGCACGATGTTTCAGGTTGGCATCGACAATGCGTACACCGTGAGGATTGACCTTCCGCCGCGTCTCACGGTGGGCACGTTCCCGATATCGCTGGAACATCCCATGACGGTCGGCGCCGACAAATCCCAGGCTTTGCTCTTCGCGGCGAACTTTGGCAAGCCCGGGTGGCCGGGGCGCTTCGAGGGTGGGTATCTACCCGAGGGCGGCAACGTCACACTCACCGCCGCAGACGATCGTTACGGCGGCGGCTTCGAGGGCCGCGCGGAGATCGATTTCGTCGGTGGTGCGGACAAGACCTCGCGCGTGCACGTGAGCATGCACTTCCGCGCGACAATCAAGCAGTAGACCGATATTCGCGACGCGAAAACGCAACTTGGCTTCGGGTGGCGATAGGCCTGCGGTCGTGTAGGCTGGCGGCGATGACACTAGAGGATCGTGCGCCGAACGCACCAGGCACGTTCGATCGCTTCGGGCTCGTGGGGACGACGCTCGCCGAAAAATTTCGCGTCGAGCGCGTGGTGGCGGAGGGCGGCTTTGGTGTGATCTACGCCGCAACGCAGCTATCGCTCGATGTCCCTGTTGCGCTCAAAGTGCTCAAGACTCCGCCGGAGTTCAACGACACCGTCCGCGCAACCTGGATCGAGATGTTCGCGCACGAGGCCAAGACCATTGCGCGTCTGCGCCACCCCAACATCGTGAACATCCTGGACTTCGGCGTTGCCGCGTTGTCCACGGGCGAGCGCGTGCCGTGGATGGCCCTCGAGTGGCTCGCCGGAGAGACACTCGCGGACGCGCTCCAGCGACGTCGCGGCAAGGCGGGGCGCACGCCAGCCGAGGCGCTGGAGTTCATGCGCCCCGTGCTCGAAGCCGTGGCGTTTGCGCACGAGCACGGTATTGCGCATCGGGATCTCAAACCCGCGAACATCATGTTGCTCCCACACCCGCGCGGTCCAAGCGCCCGTCTGATGGACTTCGGTATCGCGAAGGCCATGGCCGAGGGGGAGGTGACGACGTCGGGCGAGACGCGCACGCAAGGAAAGTTCGCGGCCTTCTCACCGCAATACGCCGCGCCGGAGCAAATCACGCGCGCGCGGAGCGGGCCATGGACCGACGTGCATGCCATGGCCCTCATTCTCACCGAGGTGCTCACCGATCGGCCGCCGTACGATGCGTCGGATCCCACGATGCTCTATGCACAGGTGCTCGCGCCGCAGCGCCCGACACCCGCAAGGCGCGGAGTGAATTCCGGCCCTTGGGAAGCCGTGTTGACGCGCGCGTTGGCGCTCCGTCCCGCCGAGCGCTATCCCGATGCGGGGGCATTGCTCGCCGCGCTCGAGGCCACGGCAACGAGGGGGGCCTCGGCGCCCATTGCTCCTGCGCCACCCACCGTGATCATCGACCCGGGGGTGATGCAAGCGCCCAACGCCGCCGCAACCCCCAGCGCGCTCGCGTCGACCGTGCACACGGGACCTCACGGGCTCACCGGTCTTGCGCCGCGACGGATCGCGCGGCCGATTCTCGTCTTGGGTGGGGCGCTCGGCGCGCTTCTCGTCCTGGGAGCCGCCGCACTCGTATGGCCACATGTGAAACCGAAATCGTGCGATCAGACGTATGCGTGCCACAATCCATCTCAGGAGATTTGCGTGCTGGGGCGCAATGTCTGTGAGCCCGGACGTGTCGGCGTGGCCGATACCACCGTCACACTCGACGGCGCAGACGTGCGGCACTATCAGGTGGCTCGCTTGGTGACGCTGGGCTACCGCGACCCGAACTGGGACGGACAGACCACCTTCTCCGCCTCGCTCGACAATGGGAGTTACCACGTGAACCTCAGGCTTCCGAAGCCTCTCAAGCCCGGTACGTACGTGATCAACCCAAAGAACGCCAACGCCTCCAAGCGTCGGGCCGACGATGTCGACGCGTCTCTGGCGGCCATGGACTCCGAAAACGCGGGATGGCCAGGGCGCTACCAGGGCCAGTATTTCAGTGGCGCCACCGGCAACATCACACTCACCAGCGCGGACGATCGCTTCGGAGGCGGTTTCGAGGGCCGTGCCGAGCTCGATTTCGTCGGCGGTGTAGAGGGGAATGCGCACGTGCACGTGAGCATGCATTTCCGAGGAATGATCCCGGAATGACGGGCTTCAAAGGTCGCCGCCAGATCTTCGCCTGGGCTTCCATCATGACTACTTGCTGAGCCGTTTCGGGCGTCGGGTCGCTCGGCAAGGCTCTGCCTTGCGTACCCTCATCGCATGCGTGCAATTCACGCGGGTTTTGCGCTTCACGATGCCGCGACGCATGAGGTGAATTTTTGGAGAAGTTCGCTGCAACGCTGTAAGAATTCAACACATCATACCACACAGTAGAAGCTAGTTGGATAGCTTCACGGCTTCGCGTCGGTGCGGTCCTTCTTGAACAACGACTGCGAGCACGAGAACCCGGAATTTTGCTCCGGGCAAGGTGCTGGCGGACGGGCGAATTGCGCCGTCTCGCAGCTCGCAGCCATCTACGAGGAGCTCGACTCGAATGCAAGACATCCGGGAGTCGTTGATTGCGTCTGCGTGCATCGCAATAGCCACTTTCGCATCGGGGTGCTCTTCCGATGGCGCCCCCGCGAGCACCGAGAGCACATGCAACGTCAATGCAGCACTCGTGGCGCGCCCCGCCGCGAGGCTCTTTCTCACCCCTACGTTGGTGGCTCGCCTGAAAGCGCGCGCGGCCGCCAACGACCCTGCATGGATGCAGCTCAAACGAAAATGCGATGGATACGCTGCGGGATCCATCGATCTACCGGGCGCCACCGCATACCCCAACTTTCCAAATATCGGACCAGGGTACCAGGGCGAGGAGTACCTTCCACCGATCATGTCGCTCGGTCTCTGCTATCGGGTCGTCGCCGGTAGCGACGTCGCCGCGGAGCAGGCCTATGGGAGCGCAGGCGGACGCCTGCTCGATGCAATGTCGACCCCTGTCGATTTGGGAGGACAATTACCATCGACCGACTCGGGCTATGGGATACGCAATTTCGGTGTCGGAATGGCGATCGGCTACGATTGGCTCCATCCGTCGCTCTCGGAGACGACGCGTTCGAACGTCATCACGTCGCTGAATGTATGGATCGACTGGTACGACGTCGCTGGGCTCACTCGTAACCAGCCGATTGGAAATTACTTCGCCGGCTATTTCCTCACCAAGTTGGCGACGTCGCTGGGCACCGAAGGAGACAATCCCAAGGCCGAGACTTACTTCGCAGAGGTAAGCCAAATGTGGGAAAGTCTGGTCAAGCCCGCGTTCGTGCGGTCGATGGCCGGAGGAGGCTGGCCGGAAGGGTGGATCTACGGACCGCGCGCGGTGCTCGGGATGGTCAACGCCCTCTGGGCGGCGAAGACGGCGAAGAATCTCGACTGGATGCTCGATGTGCCACTCGCGCACGATCAGGCCAACTACGGGATGTACTTCACCTGGCCGTCGCTCGATCAAATCGATGATCAGGGCACGGTGCGGTCGGGCACGAACCCCGCACCGTCGGCGTCGCTTGCGAGCGCACTCGCGACCGCGCTTGGCGAGCTCGGTCATCCGTCGGCGGCCACCGCGCGCGCGTTCGCGGCGGACGTCATCGCGGTTACCGACAATCGAGCGCCGTGGGAGAAGTTCCTTTATTGGGACCCTGCACTCGTCGCGAAGTCCTATCAGGACAAGGAATTGTCGTACCTCGCGCCAGGCCCCGGCCAAGTCGCCATGCGTTCATCGTGGAAGAGCGATGCCGCGTGGGCAGCATTCTCGAGCGGCACCTACATCAATGCCCCGGACTCCGGAGAGCAGATGTTCAATCAAGGGAGCCTCAGCGTCGTCAACGGCGGTACACCGGTTCTGGTGAATGCCACGGGATGGATTCCTCGCGTCGCGGGCACCGCCGGCGAAAACTTCGTCTACGACGACAGTTGGGGCAAAAAATCGCGTGCACTTTACAACACATTCTTCGTGTCCGATCCGAGCAATCCGTACAACCCGGGGCAGTCGAGTGCGTCCCCGGACAAGGCGCAGACCCACGTCGAGCGCTACGAGGACTGGGGTGGCTTCGTACGGGTGCGGGGAGCGCAAATCGAGCAGATGTATCGGTCGCCCCTTCTTCGCGCATTCACGCGTGATCTCGTCTTCTTCCGTCCCTCCACGTTCGTCGTCTTCGACCGAACCAGCGTGACCGGTAGCCCGGATCAGTGGATGGCCTTTCACACCCTGAGCGCGCCCGCGGAGGTGCCGTCCTCCGGTGTGGCCATGGCCAAACGCTTCGACATTTCCAAAGATGGCGGCATTACTGGAAGCATCCGCATGCTGCTCCCTCGAGACGCGAGCTTGCAGTCGGTAAGCTTGCCGGGCGGCGTTACGCGGCTCGAGGAACATTCGAACCTTGCCGGCGATCAGGAGTGGCTCACCGTCGTTTCGGCCTCGAGCGCCGTTCCGGAGCAAGTGAGGCTATCGGCGAGCGATGGAAACGTGAGCGCCGGCAATGTCGTCGGTGTCCATGTGCAGGGCTCGCGAAACCAGGTTTTGCTCTTCGCGGCGGACCAGGCGACCACCGCCACCACGGACAGGGCGCGGTATACGGTGACCCAGACGGGCAGCGCGGATCACGTGGTCATCGACGTTGCACCTTCCGCCAACGGATATTCGGTGACCGCAACGGCCGAGGGGGACAAAATCACCGTCGACGTGAAGCCAGGTGGCTCGGTGACGCCGACACCAGGCGGCGCCCTCTGCTATTCGGTTTCGCCAACCGGCACCGTAGGTCCTTGCGAATTCGCACCGGTGAGGACGAGGACGACGGAGGACTCCGCCCCGCAACCGCAACCACAAACGCCCGCGGGCGGGTGCAAAGGGTAGGTTCGCACCTCACTCCAGTTGCGTGAGAAAATCCTTGATGATGCGCGCATGCTCCTGCGGCGCTTCGAGGTGGGCGAGGTGCCCGATGTTCGGCAGGACGACCAGGCGCTGGCTCGGAACCTCGACCTGCGGGACGCCGGCTTTCTGCCGGTGTGACCTTTCAACGAAGATTTGGATGCTCGGAAGCTTACCTTCCAGCTCGTGACGGCGCTTCGACCAATTCGCGATATAAAACGGAACCGCACGGGCGAAGATCCTGGTCTGTTCCTCGTCCGATTGGGCCCTGTCTTCGTCGTCGAATGCCGATTTGGCATCGGCAAACCACGGTTCGTTTCGGGACCACTCCATGTTCGCGACAACGTCCTTCTGGCGTTCCGGTCCGCTCATGGGCGCCGTGTCGTAAAGAATGAGCGCGCGCACGTGATCGGGATACGTGAGGGCATACGTCAACGCGACGAAACCTCCGTACGAGTGTCCCAGCAGCGTAATCTTCTGGATTCCCAAGTGTGCCCGCAAGCCTTCGACATTGGCCGTGTCGAGTTGGCGACTGTATTGCGCCGGATCGGCGAGCCGGCCGGATGCGCCCGTCCCGATCGGTTCGATGTAAACGATCGTGGCGAACTGCTCGACCTCGGGCATTCGCAAATAGCTCCAGCCACATCCGGGTCCGCCCGAATGGGCGAGCACGACCGGACCTTGGCCATGGACGTGGTAGACAATCGGCATCCCGTCGACCATCGCCGTGTGCTGCCCAGGCCCGAGCCGGTCTTCCTCTTTTCCCATCTTCTCGGGTTCGGCCTTGGGCGCAGGCGATGGCCCGTGCGCGCACGCGGTCGCCAGGAATGCTGCCGATAGAACAACGAGGGATCGTCCAACGAGTCGGACGCCGTGCGCGACAATCGCCATGGATAGCGAGGTAGATGCGCGGCCCAGGTCCGGCAAGGGCGCATTGCATCGTCGAGCCCGCATTTCGCGGCTTCGCAGCGCAAGATCCAGATTGTGCTCGACGAGTTGACGATGTCATTGCTCAAGCGGAGTGCAATTTCGACTTCCGGATGGCGATTCATGAATTGGTCGAAAAGGGGGCCAGTCGACGGTTCCCGTTCTCGAGAGAACCCCAGGGGAGAGTCTCATAGAGCTTTGGTCCGGAGCAGAGGACTATGCTGGCTCGATTTGGCCGTATCGAATGACGGAAAAATGCTCGTCGCACGCACTGGCGGAAATTGTCCGTATCGTTCGTCATTTGGCGACAGACAATGGATTGTGTGTGCTTTTGGATATCCCTCTTGCTTTGCGGGACGAGCATCCCCAAATCAAAACTCGGCGCCCGGTCAGAATCCGAAATCGATACGAAAGCTGTCCTGAACGGAACGTATTCTGCCGACATGCGGGTTCTCGAAATGGCCGCCGAGCAGAATGGCATTTTCGGCCGCACAGAAATCGAGCAATTCCCGCCGGCTTTTCGTAGACAGCGCACGATCCCAGCACACCACGCTGCTCCACTGCCACAACGGGACCTGGACTGGGGAATGGAGCAGGTCGCCACTGAATACGCCAATTTGGTCGGTGGACCTTAGTTCGATACGGACATGTCCCGGCGAGTGCCCCGGCGCCGGCCGTAGGCGCAGGCCCGGCATCACCTCGTGATTGTCTTCGACAAGGTCCGACAATCCAGCTTCCACGATGGGGTGAATCGAATCCTCGAATACATGGCGAAGAAAGACGGGCTTGGTCGAATCCACCGCCTCCGCCTTTGCAGCCTCATACTCCGTTGCCGACATGATGTAGCGTGCATTGCGGAAGGTCGGGACCCACCGACCATTTTCGAGCATGGTATTCCATCCGACGTGGTCGACATGGAGGTGGGTACACAGCACGAAATCAACATCATCCGGACGCACGCCGACATCGGCAAGTCGTTGGAGATACTTCGTGTCGAGCATATGAAACTCAGCAAGACCCGTGCCCGGCCTCTGCTTGTGATTGCCGTTGCAGGTATCGATCAGGAAGGTCTTGCCGTGCATCTTGAACACCCAGCTGTGCACGGGCATCCGGAAATGACCGCTCTCGGGATCATAGTGCGTGGGACACAGCCAATGCTCGTGCGGACGGACCAGTTCGCGATCGAAGTCGGGAAACCAATGCTGCATCGTTTCGCCGACCAAGGTGCTGTCCAGCACCCGACACACTTCGACCGCGCCGATCTTTCCGATTACGTTCCGAAGCATTCCGACATCCTCCCGGTCGCCCGCTGTCGATCAGGATAGGTGCGGAACTTTGGCGGGGCTAGGGCCGGCGCGCTACACTACCTGTAGCACGATCTTGCCTCGATTCCCGCCGCGAAGGCCCTGCTCGTAGGCCAAGCGCGCATCGGCAAGGGGGTAGATGCCGGCCACGTTCGAGGAGAGCGCACCGCGATCGGCCAGCTCCGCGAGCGACGTGAGCCCCGCGCGATCTTGTTTCACGATGAACCATTCCAGGCGGATGTCGGGACGAGCCGCCTCGCGATCCGGCTCGGCCACCGCCACGGACACGAACGCACCGCCGGGGCGCATGCTCGCCATCGCGGCTCGCGCAACCTGAGGTCCAACGGTGTCGAGGACGAGATCCACATCCGAGAGGTGCCGCTCGACCGGCTCCGAGGCATAGTCCAGCACCGTGGTGGCCCCCAGCTGCCGAACGAAGTCCCGATCTTTCCCCGAACAGGTTGCACTCACCCGGGCGCCGGCAGCCACCGCGAGCTGGACGCCGAAGGAGCCGACCCCACCGGCCCCGCCGAGCACCAGCACATGCTGTCCGCTGCGAATGCGGCCGTGCTCGTGCAGCGCTTGCCATGCGGTGAGTGCGGACAGCGGTAAGGCGGCTGTCTGCGCGACGTCGAGTCGCTTCGGTTTGCGCGCCAAGGCATCTGCGGCCACCGTCACGTATTCGGCGGCCGCACCGTCACGGTCGAAGGCGGTGAGTCCGAAGACCTCGTCGCCGATGGCCAATCCGGATGTATCCGCGCCGAGCTCCGCCACGACGCCGCACACCTCGTGCGATGGAATGATCGGCAGGCGGCTCGTTCCATCAGGGTGCGCCCAGGTCTCCGGCCAGAGAAACTCCGTGGGGGTGATGGCCGCGGCGTGCACGCGGACGAGTGCATCCCGCGGCCCGACCACGGGTACGGGGGCGTACTCGAACACCAATGTTTCCGGCCCACCTTGCGTATGGGCTCGAATGGCTCGCATCGTGGTCATGGCGTTCCTATTTGTCCGGGGTGGTCAGCTCTTTGTCGTTGGTATCGACGATGAAGACTGCGAGGAGCTTCGCCGGCTCGGTGGTGCTCATGTTTCGCCCTTCGAGATGATGCGCCCCCGGTTGCTCGTACCAACTCTCTCCGGCGTGGAATTCGCGGGCCGGCTCGCCCTCGACTTGGCTGCGGATGGTACCCGATACGACGTAGGCATAGATGAAGGAAGAATTCGCGTGATGGTGCGGTGCGGACGTGCCGCCGGGCGCGTACGTGACCTCGACGGCGATCAGCGACTTCCCGGGGATGTTCGGGATGACGCGGTCGAAGTTGGTGGTGACGGTCTCACCCGAACTACGAGCCACGGCAGGCTCGGCACGTGGGGGCATGGTTGCACAGCCAGCTGCCGCGATGGATGCGAAAGCCACGCAGGCGCCCGCCGTGAAGGATCTGAAGCTCATCTTCGTCGTGTCTCCTTTTGCACACGAGAGATGGATATGGCTTAGGCCAAAGAAAAGTACCAAGAACGGATTATTTCTTTGTACCACGAGCCGTGCTCACGGCCCTTCCTGCAGAGGCCGATCGATCCGACAAGACGCCGCACCGCTATCGACGCGGGAAGCTATTTCTGCTGCCTACTCTCGTCAGAATTGAGCACCCACCCTGCGCCACTGACGATTTCGTACCGTGCCTGTTTCTGGCACCCGCGCACGCCCATGGATCCCGCTGAGAGTTCGGTGACCTCGAGCTGTTCCTTCGGGCACTGCATGTCGAATGCCGCCTTCGGCAATCCTTCTTGCATGAAGTGTGATTTCGACCCGTATACGCCGCATCCCGAAATCGTCAAAAGAACCGCTAGAACGACCAATACACCTTTCGACATGGACAACCTCCTTCTTGCACCCATACAGAGCCAAGTGAGGCCGCTTTGTCGCACGCGTCTGAAAACGGGCGAAGTGGGAAATTTTACTTCCGTCAAGACGTCCGTTTTTTGAACGTTCAAATCCGGCAGAGATGATGCATAGAACGCCACGCGTCGTCGAGATCGAGCATAGGGACTACTTCGCCAGGCGCGTGGTTTGATCGATGAGACCGAGCCACTTGCCATGCTCGCGCGTGTACGTCACGCTGATGCGCAGGTGGGAGTTGGCGCCGATGGACGGTGCCTTGAAATACGTGTCGTAGACGATGCTTCCGGTGCTGCAGCCCGCGACTTCGCGCGCCATTTCCGTCCATTCCCACGTATAATCCGGAATGGCGAATGTTGCCTCGGCATCGGCCATGATTTGATCGATGCCCTGGTGCACCGTTCCGCCGGCATACACTGCAATCGCGTCGGGATGGTGAACCGCGCGGAAGCCTTCGCGATCGCGGTCGCGAAAGGACTCCATGTCCTGCCGCTGCGCCGCGTCGAACTGCTCGGCGCAGCGGCGGTGCGCCAGCGCTTCTCCGTCAGCCGGAACGATTGCGACGACGCGCCATTGCATGCGTACTGCACGCGTTGAACGCTGTCTGTCGTCGATGGCTGCTTTCGAGGTCGACGCGCGTCGCGCACGGAATGAGTAGGCTCTATCGAGTAGTCGGAATGGCGATGCGGACACGCCGGCCCAGCGAGCGCGTGCACGCCCTCGTGCATTTCGAGACGATTTGAGCAACGCGATCGCTGTTCTTCGAGCGCATCGCCACTACAAAGGTTCCGTGCGCACCCTTGCCATTTTCGCCGTCCTGGCGCTCGCCGCCTGCGCGTCCACCACACCGCCGAAGACGGTGCCGACCGAGAGCTTGGCGGCCAACGCCAAAGCGGACGCGAAGCCCGCGGCTCCCCCCGTCGATGAAAACGATCCCCGCGTCGTCTTGAAGCGGCATTTCGAGGGCGAGACGCCGATGATGGCGGATCTGAGCGAGCTATGCGACGGCATCGGTGGGCGCGTCACGGGGAGCCCGGCGGCCGCGCGCGCAGTGAAATGGGCGGCCGAAAAGCTTCGCACCATCGGTGTCGACGAGGTGCGCACGGAAAGCTTCCGCATGCCGTTCCTCTGGTTGCCCGATCGAGCGGAGGCCACGGCGACGGCGCCCGAGTCGTTCGCGATTCCGACCGTCGCGTCGCCGGGGACGGCGTCGATGCCGGCGGCGGTGGAGGCCCCGTTGCTGGACGCCGGGCACGGGACGGCGGAGGATTTCGCGAAGCTCGGCGCGCGCGCAAAAGGCGCGTTCGTACTGATTCACACCGACGAGACGAAAACCTTCGAAGAGCTCTTCGCCGAGTACATGCGCTCGCCCGGGATCGTTGCCGAGGCCACAAAGGCTCGCGTCGCCGGTTTGGTCCTTCAGTCGACGCGGCCGCGCGGTCTTTTGTACGAACACCCGTTGAGCATCGGCCGCACACCCCTCGCGCTGACGTCGGTGATGATTGCACGCGAGCACGCGGAGCGCCTCGGACGGCTGGCGGGACGCTCGCAAGTTCGATTGCGCGTCAAAGTGATCAACCGCGTCGGTCCGAGCTACGAATCGCAAAATGTGATCGGGGAAGTCCGCGGTTCGGAGAAGCCCGACGAGGTCGTGCTGCTCGGCGCGCACCTCGATAGTTGGGGGCTCGGCACCGGCGCCGAGGACAATGGCATCAACTCCGCGTTGGTGCTCGATGTCGCGCGCGCCTTCCATCAGCTCGGGCTCAAGCCACGGCGCACCGTCCGCTTCGCGCTGTTCATGGGCGAAGAGCAAGGCATGAGGGGTTCGACGGGCTATGTCGAACGCCACCGGGCCGAGATGCCGAACCACACCGCCGCCCTCGTCTTCGATATCGGCTCGGGCCACACGACGGGCTTTTTCTTGAATGGGAGGGAGGAGCTCCGCGGCCCGGTGACCAAAGCGCTGTCGATCTTCCCGGAGATCGCCGCCGACGCGCACCCGGCCGACGCCCTCGACGGGACCGACAATTGGGCATTCCTGCTCAGCGGCGTGCCCAATCTCGTGGCGATGCAGGATCCTGCGCCCTATCTGCCCGATTACCACGCCCAGTCCGACGTCGTCGACCGGGTAAACGCGAAGGAAGCCAAGCGCAACGCCGCCCTCGCCGCCGCCACCATCTGGTGGCTGGCCAATACGAACGATACATTGCCCAAGCAACAGAATCGCGCCGAAGTCGATGCGCTCCTCGTCCAAACCAAGTTGGTGGACCAGATGAAGGCCTTCGACCAATGGCACGATTGGGAGCAGCGCATCATAGGGTTTCCGGCCGGGGAGAACCGCCCTTCACCGTAGCGCAATGAAATCCATGCGTCCGGGCTCTGCCCACACCTCCCGCGGCATCAAGTCACCGAAACTCGCCACGGACGCGCCTCCCGCGACCAGCACCGCGCCGTTGTTCACGTTCAACGGCGGCGATGACATCGCCTTCGGCGCGAACCGTTACGACAAGGGATTCAACCAGCGCGTCAGCACGGCCAATATGCCTGCCTCGGAAGTCACGCTCCGCGGTGACGATCTCGCCCTGAACGCCGACAAGCTCTCCAGCGCTCCCGTGAGCGTGACCTACACCAGCTCGGACCCCTCCGTCGCCACCGTCGATAGCCACAGTGTGGTGACGGGGCTCCGCGAGGGGCCGGCCGTGATCATCGCACGGGCCACGATTGGCGGTGACCGTGTCCGCTCCAACCCGTTGGCGGTGTCGGTTGCAGACCGCAAAGGATGCTACCATGAGGCTCGTCCTGCAGACTCCAGCCGCCGGAGCCGCGCGCGAGCGCGGAACGCTCGACCGGTCATCGTCAACGAAGTGTTGACGGATGATCCCCGAGCCTGAGCCGCCAGCCGTGCGATGCGAATCGCAGCACCTGGCACGTTCCGTGCGCTGTGGCGGCGCCAACATGCGAAATGCGACGTCTTACTCACTCGCCATCCTTTCCCTGTTGACCACCGTGGGCTGCAGCAGCGCCGATTCCACCGTCTCGGAGTCGGGCTCGCAAAAAGCTTCTCTCGGCGCCGCCATCGCGGAGTGCGATATCATCGAACAACTGGAGGCCCAGCCCGAGATTACGTTGGTCCAGGAGCTCACCCAAGATCCGACCAAACCCGGTTATGTCGAAGGGACACGCAAGTTTCTCGTCAAGATCCGACAGCTGGTGGACCACGAGAACTCCGGTGGACCGACCTTCGAGCAGCGTTTCTTCCTTTGGCACCGCTCGAACATGACCCCCATGGTGCTGTATTCGGGGGGATACGGACTCAATTGGGGCGACAGAGCGAGCGAAGTCACGCCGATTGTCACTGGTAACCAAATTTCGGTCGAATATCGCTATTTCGGAGAATCGCTGCCGGTGCCGACCGATTATCGCTACCTCACGCAGAAGCAATCCGCCGACGACTACCATCATCTGACCACGGTCTTGAAGCGGATCTACACCGGGAAGTGGATCTCCACCGGCCGCAGCAAGGGCGGACAGACGTCGATTCACTACCGTGCATACTATCCGGACGACGTGATCGCCACGGTGCCGATGGTGGCCGCCAACGTCCAGACCGAGCTCACGACGAATCGATTCCCGGAATGGCTGCGCGCGGTCGGTCAACGCTTTCCTGCTTGCCACCAGCGCACCACGGCCTGGTTTCGCGAGGTCTTGAAGCGCCGCGACATGATTGGCCAGCGGATGGCGGTCCATCCGCGTTATACCTACAATCAAATTTCGATTCAGCGCGCCATCGAATACTCGATCAAGAACTGGGCATACGAGATCTACATCGCCGACAACCCCGCGGTCGATTGCCCGACGTTTCCTGATTCTTCGATCTCGGACGACGAGCTCTGGAAATACGTCGACGAAATAGGGCTCACCTATGCGCATAGCGACGAGGCCATCGCCGCTTACGACATCAAGCCCTATGCCTATCAACTTTGCAGCGAATTGGGTCACTATTCCGTCGACGAGGAGCCCCTTCGCGATCTTCTACGATACCCCGGCGAGTACAGTTGGTGTGAATTCGTGCCGCCGGGTTCGAATCCCGTTTACGATCCGACGACTACGCGCCAGGCGATCCATTGGATGAAGAGCGAGGGCACGAGGATGTTCTTCGTCTATGGCGGGACCGATCCCTTCAGCGCCACCTGGGTGCGGTATCCCGGCGTCGAAGACGCGCACGTCAAATGGGCCAATGATGGTCCGGTCACTGGCCATCGAGCGGGGATTTTCGCGCTCAACGCCGCGGACCGGCAGCTCGCGGCCAATCGCTTGACCGCGTGGACCGGATCCAGCGCACCGCTCTCGGCCGACGCCTGGTCCGGCTCGCCCTTCGCGGCTTCGGACGCCCTCGAGCCGCCCATGCCCGGCGCGGTCACCCGACGCGCTCCGAGAGCGTCCATGCCGTAGACTTCCTCACGCCGTCGAGGGGCGGGTGCGCGTCGGTTCGCCGGCAGCCCGTGGGAGGACCGCCCCACCGACGAACGCGAGCCAATGACGCTTTATCTCGTCGGCGACGGGGCGATGCGGCCGTTCTGCGTGTTGTTTCGTAGGCGCAACAACGCTCGATCGAGATCGGCATCCACGCCATTCTGCCTGTCAGGATCCGGTGCGCCGGTGAAAGCCGGCATGAAGAAGTAGGTGAGATAGATGAAGAGAAAATCCCAAGTCGATCAAGTCCTACCCCGAGAGGAGTCCACCCTCGGGAAACCCAATCCTTGCGCAGCGTGGGGCGATCCGCGAGGCGAAGCGTAGGAGGGCGAGTGAACGAGCCGGGTGATCGAGCCTCGCAACGACAATGTTCGAGGGAGCCAACGCAGTCGGATCGAGCGGATGGCCATGGCAGGAGTCCGAACAAAGTGGACCTGGACTCCGAGCTCCCTCCGGGGTCAAAGAATTCGGCACGCTCATACACGCTTCATGCACGGAAACCGGGAGACCTCGAAGGGGCCCATCGCCAGTGGTGAGCGACGGGCACGGGCGGGAAGGCGAATGCCGCAATCCGCAGCAGTCCTTCGAGGAGTCGGACGCGCACATAGTACCGACCTGCAAGAAGTCGACGAACTCGCGGGTAACGCCTGAGGAGTCGATGGAGGGAAGGTGCGCGACCAACGGAAAATTCGCTTCGCGAAACGCGCCCCGGACCCAGGACCGGGCAGGCGCGCTCACGTCCCTGGAGCGGATCGGACAGCGAGCGAAAGAAAAGAAAGGGGAACGATTCACCAACCTTTTAAGCCACATCAAGGTGCCGCTTCTCGAGGAAGCCTACAACCGCCTCAAGAAAAACGTGGCACCCGGCGTCGATGGGATTACTTGGCAAAAGTACGGCGAGAAGTTGGACGTACGGCTGCACGACCTTCAGGACCGTATTCATCGCGGCAGCTATCATCCGCAACCGGTGCGGCGGGTGCACATCCCGAAAGGCGATGGTCGCACGCGTCCGCTCGGGATCCCCTCGCTGGAGGACAAGATCGTCCAGCAAGCGGCGCGGATGATCCTGGAGCCCATCTATGAACAAGAGTTTCTCGGGTTTTCGTACGGCTTTCGGCCTGGCCGATCGCAACACCGTGCCCTGGATGCTCTTGCGGCGGCGATTTATAGGAAGGTGGGTTGGGTGCTCGACGCGGACATCCGTGCGTTTTACGACACCATCGATCACGGGTGGATGCAGAAGTTTCTCGAGCATAAGATTGCGGATCGACGCATGGTGCGGCTGGTGATGAAGTGGCTGCACGCAGGCGTCATGGAGGGAGGCGAGCTGCGCGTAGTGGAGGAAGGAGCGCCACAAGGGGGCGGAATCTGCCCCTTGCTGTCGAATATCTATCTCCACTACGTGCTCGACCTGTGGGTCCAACAATGGCGAAAGCGTCACGCGCGAGGAGAAGTCTACGTCGTGCGATACGCCGACGACCAAGTGATGGGCTTTCAATACGAACAGGACGTACGAGCGATGCGAACGGCGATGGCCGAGCGTCTCGCGAAGTTTGGCCTGGAGCTTCACCCGGATAAAACCCGGGTGATTCGGTTTGGACGGTACGCTCTCAAGGACTGCAAACGCGACGGTCGCACGCGGCCCGCAACGTTTGACTTCCTTGGGTTTACACACATCTCGGGTACACGCCGAGACGGTACATTCCAGCTGTTACGCCGCACCTCTCGGAAGAAACGCGCAGCGAAGCTTTCTCGACTGCGTGAGGAAATGCGACAGCGAATGCACGATCCGCCGAAGGCTCAACATCGGTGGCTCTGCGCGGTGATTCGTGGACACATCAACTATTACGGCGTCCCAACGAATCTTCGAGCGCTCGCGTCTTTCCGGCGAAATGTCGAACACGCCTGGCAGCGCCAGTTGCAGCGACGCAGTCAGCGAGCTCGATGGACCGTCGAGAAGACGAAGCGATTCGAAACGCTCTACCCACTTCCGACACCCCGCATCGTGCACCCCTGGCCCGATCGACGTTTCGCTGGCCCGTAGACCGAAGGTGGGAGCCTCGTGCGGGAAATCCGCTCGCGGGGCTCTGTCCGGGGGGCGGCCCGAAAGGGCCGTCCCTACCGGGACCGTCCAGGTGCGACACACCGCCTGGAACACCGCCTGTGAGGCTGGGTGGAAGCTTTGCCGGCGCACGGCCTCGAACCAGCCCGGCCTCGAGGGCACGCAGGAGATGGTCCGCGTGGTCCTCCGCGGCGAGGTACGAGTCGGGCCATCGAAAGCTGCCCGATGCGACCTGCCGTCCGGCGTCTACAATTTCGTACGCGAGAATCGTCTGCGCGCTGCTCATCCACACGCTGTGGCCGAAGCCGAAGCCCGTCCCGTCGGCCGGAATGTCGAATGGGAGATTCTCGGGAATGGGGACGACCGAGAGCGCCGTTCGTATCGGCTGCGGCGCCTTCGCCGTGACCAGCACGAACGCGAGCTCACGCAGCAGATCGACACTTACCGCGCCGGTGAAGGCCGTGGGCTCTCGCGCCGCATCGGTGCGCGCGAAGTCGACATTGCCGCCTTCGACGAGCATCAACGAGCTGGCGCTGGTCGCGACATAGGCGGCGCCGGTCGTGAGATCGTAGGCCCGCACCTCGTCGGTGAAGTGATAATGACCGCGCCGTCCGCGGAGCACGAGCCACCCGCGTTCGGGACCGCGCAGGGCGATATGCGGATAGCGGTTCGTCCTCGCGGCGTGGTGCGCAGTGCACGCTGCCCACTCGGTGAACTCGGTCGGCTTCGGCTCGGAGCACGCCTCGAAGCGTGGCGTGTCGTGATGCAAGGGCCCGCGATCGTCGAAGTGATCGAACGCGTCTTCGGCCCTCATGACGTAGCTCTTCGCTCGATCGCATGCGGGCGCGCTCTTGGCGCAGATCCAGGGGGCGAGCTCGATCCGCGCATCGTCCGCGATGATCGGCCGCGGTTCGGGCGGTACTGGGAAGACGCGCAGTCCATCCCGCGTCGGGACCTCACCGATGAACTCATGCAGCGTTTCCCCGAGACCGTTGATCCACGCGTCTCGGAGACTCTCGAACGTCGTTTCGGGTGGCGGTGGACGAAAGAACCGCGCGAAGTGCGCGAGGCATGGGTGGTTCCACAAGGCACTCAAGGCCGCGAGCGAATCGATCCGGGGGATCGCTTCCTTCGTGTGCCATATCGCGGCGTCGATGTCGCCGAGTTTGGCTCGCGCGGCTTCCAATACATCGGGTTCGCAGCCGACGAGCGGGGCATCGCGGCCACGCGCCTCAGGCTTGGCGTCGTGCTCCTCGGCCGCGGATGGCAAGGGTGACACCCACGGCTTGGAGAGCGAGGTTCGCGCTGCCCCCCGCGATCCGAGACATGCGATCAGCCCCAGCGACAAAAATCCAAAAATGGGAGGCAGCTTCAAAGAAGGCATTGGCTTCGATGGATGGTCTCTTGCCGAAAAAGTTCCCGAATTCCTTGGTCCCGATCCACGCATCGGGGCGCATACTCGGCATGCGCGAATCCGGCCCACTCATCGCGCCGTCGCCGCCGGTGCGCGCTTCGATCCGATCCGGCAAAGGTCTATCTGGGTGCGCAGCTGGGCCTCGTCGGCTTCTGGCAGCTTCAGTGCCGCTTCGAAGTCCTCGATCGCGGCGTCGAATCGGCCTGCGGCCTGATTCGCGACACCTCGGTTGTAGCGCAGATCCGGATCGTCGCCCGTCAGGTCCAAGGCCTTCGTCAACTTTGCCACGGCGGCGTCGAAGTCGTTCTCCGTGTAGTCGAGCACCGCGCTATTGACCAACGCGGCGGACAGCTCGGGGGCCATGGTGAGCGCCTCGGCGAAGCTTGTCCTGGCCAAATCGTGCTCCTCGCGTTCCATGGCGATCTGGCCTCGGGTGCACAACAGGTGAGCGTTGCGCGGATCGGCCGCGAGGCCATGCCCGACATCCTCCGCGGCACGATCGAGATCCCCCGCTTCGAAAAGCAGCGCGGCCCGGTTGATCCGCGCGTCGCGGTGATCGGGCTCCAGGTCGAGCACGTACCCGAAGTCCGCAATCGCGCCATCGACATCGCCGGTGGCCGCGCGGACGTCCCCTCGGCTGTAGTAGGCCTCCAAGATCGGTGCGCTGAGCGCCATCGCCGCCTCGTAGTCGCCGACGGCGGCGGCGTCATCGCCGCGCAGTCGGGCCAAGTTGCCCCGGTCGTAACGGAACTCGGGAAAGTACGGATCGAGTGCAATCGCGTCATCGAAGTCGCGCGCGGCAGCATCGAACATTCCGAGCAGCTGATACACTTTGGCCCGATTGTGATGCAGCACGGAATGGTGCTGCCGGTAGGCGTCTTCGGGCAGCTCCTCGACGAGAAGCTCGATGGCCGATGTCACCAGCCGCAGCGCCTCGGCCGGGTTGCCGAGCCGCATCTCGATCAGGGCGAGTGCGTTGCGGAGGAACGACGTCCGGAAAGACCGCTCCCGAGCGTCCTCGACCAGGCCGGCGAATGCGAGCGCGTTTTGCGTGTACGCCTTAGCGAGCGGGAGGTTCTTCTCCGCGTGGAACACTGCGTGCAGCATGGCAATCGAATAGCTGGTGGACCGGTGCACCTCTGGCTGCGCATACGCGCCGCGCAGCTCGTTGAGAATTCGCTCCGCTTCCTTCGGATCGGTCCCGCGCAGACTCAGCGAGAGGATCGCATTGAACAAGCAGTACTCCCGCGGACGATCCGGCGTGAGCCGCGCAAGGCCCCGCCGCGCAAGATCGACCGCCGCCACGGTGAAGCCCTGACCCGCACAGTACTGCGCGGCGAACTCCAAGGCCCGCACCCCGGCGCCGGCCGGATCGCTGCCGTGTTCTCGATGGAACGGAATGGCTCCGAGCCGGTCACCGAGGTCACCGCGACGACTCAGCGCGTCCGCCGCGGCGTCGTGCAACTCGGCACGATGGCGAGGGGCCGCCCGCGACCACGCGGCCAGCTCCTCGGGATCGTCGCTGGTGCCATGGCCCTCGATGTATGCACGCAGCAGCGCGTCGTGCGAACGCGGCGACGACTCGGCCGGTGTCGCCGCCGACGGCTGCACGGTCACCGAGGTCGAGTACTTGGCCAACGCCTCGGCCAGTGCCTCGGGAAGCGGCTGCTCCTTCGTGCCGACGTGGACTTGCAAAAGGGCAGGGTCGGCCCTGCGTAGCAGGATCGCGAGGAACTCCTGATCCGTTGCGTCCGCGGCATGAGCGGCATCGAAGGCGAGCCGCAGGGCACCTTCCCCGCGTTGCCGCGCGTACGCGACGAGCAGCTCGACGACGCTATGCGCGGCCCTGCGTGCCAGCCCGGTTTGGTATCGGGTGCGTTCCTCGATGGACGCCGCCATGTGCAGCGTTTTCGGGACCTCGCCGGTGAACTCGACCAACTCCGGCGCGACGATCAGGATGGCGAAACGGTGCTCGTGCACGAGCTCGGGCCAGCGCGAATGGATGCGCGGCACCAGTTCGGAGAGCAGGCTCCCGGCGCCGGTAAACGGCCCGCGCAGCCGACGGTGACAACTGACCGAGAAATCGACCTCGGCCGAGGCCCGCCGCTCCGCCGGCGAAGCGCCGATGATCCATAGATGCCGCATGCCGTCCTCCATCCTTCGACAAGGACGCGGCACCCGGGAACTGTTCCGGGTGCCGCGTCACCTGCGAAACCTCCATCACACCGGCAGGAGGTCGTACACCGTGAAGCTGCTGATCATCGGCGCGGAACCGGTTTTGCGCGCAACGAACTTCTTCATCGTCTTCATGGATATCTCCTTGCCCAATAGGCACTTCCGAAAGCCGTCGGAACGTTACCGACTGTATCGATAGTTGCTCGTCGGCGTTCGTAGTCAAGAAGACCCTGGCGGCTGTCGGCGAGAGGTGCTCGTTACCGCCAACATTTCCAGCACGTGGACGTCGCGACGCGACAACGAAAATGACAATCCGCGCGGCCATGACCGCCGGCGGAGCGTATCTCTCACGACGTGTTCTTTGCGACGTCGAGAAAGTACGGTTGTATTTCGTCGCTGGGGACCTGCCTTAGCTGGTCGCTCGAAGTACGTCGCTGTTGGCCCAAATGCAGGACACAAGCTCTGCATGAATCCGGGTGGCCGTCTTCGAAGTGGGGACGCCTGCCACGGTATGCACGTCACACGCAGGCTCGATCGCGAGCTCATGTCGAAGCTCGGCGATCGCGGCGTGCCCGCATGCAGCGACGCGCGCGCGGTCCTCGCGACTCAGTTGCGAATCGAGCCACGCGGCGATCTTCCAACTGAGCTCCGCGTGGCCGCATTCGTCACGGGCGATCGCATGAGCGATCTCACGAATCTCGGACCGAGCCGCAGATTGCGCGCGAACGAGTGCACTCGCGGCGCCGTACGTCTCGCGCACGACCCCTTCGACGACATTCTCGATGGCCATGTCGACGAGTGTTCGTGGACAGCCTGGTGCGATGCGGGGCCAGATGACGTTTGCTCCGTAGCGCCGGGCGAGGCGGGCTGTCAGGCGCGCATGCCGAACCTCGTCCATAGCCGCATGCTTGCACGCGGCAATCAACGACGGTGGGGCCCCATGGGCTGCAAGCTCGCGCGCCATGGCGCGGAACGCAATGACACTTGCCGCCTCCAAATAGGCACACGCGGCGAAGTAGGAAGCAATGGTCGGGACCCCGTCGATTTTACCAGGTGCCACGAGTCCGCTGGGCCTACGACCTTCGATGCTGCACCCGTCATGGTATTCGCCTTCCCGGTGTGTCATTTGGCACTGAACGGCAATCGTATCCGAGTGCTCGGGACAAGATGGTGCGCCGCCGTCCGGGTAGTAAGTCAATCTGTAGTCGCGTGGCAGGTAACAGATGGATGGGAGCTCGCCACACACGCTTGCGCAGGCGTCGATATAAACTGGACTCTTTAGATAGCCTTCTTCGTAGGCCGTTTTCGCAAGCACACACGCTTGCGTGCCGGTTGCGTGCACCGTCCATTCGCGGTCGACGACTTCGTGTGGGCAATCACCCGAGCAACCTGTCTGAACGACGGCCATCGCCAATGCCATCAACTCAGCGCGAAGTACGAAGTTCATGCACTCGGGCTCGAGCACATTTCAGTCCATCATTCGGTCTTCATGAAGCGGGGCGATTCAAAGGTAGGTCGGGTGGCTTCGTGTGACCGCTCCGTCGTGGATCGCCCCCGATCCTCCGGCGACTTAGCCATGATACGCCTTGGCGCGCGGTACCATATCAGTGGAGTCCCAGCCCATCGCATCGCGCGCTCCGGAGCTGTCATTTCCGCATCGCATTCGAAGGGTGGGCAATCATTCGCCCCTTGACGAAGCAACGCGGAATCGGCCATTGGGGGCATATGCGAAAACGGTTTTCAACATCGCAGCTTATTCGGGCGCTTGGTTGGCTTTCCGCGACAGCGACGGGCGCCGTGGTGCTCGTTCCCGTGGCATCGGTGGGATGCAGCGGTGGGAGAGATGCCTCGCCCGAATCGAACCATGCAGCAGAGGGACGTGCAACCATCGCCGAGCAAGCACCGCCGCTGACGAACCGCGTGAACCTGCCCGACGCGGAACTGGCGCCCAAAGCGGTCAAGCTGCTCGGCGGAACGGGAGCGGACGTCAACTGCAACGGATGCCACTCGATTACGCGGGAATACGTGCGCTATTGGCGTGACCTCAGCAACGTCGCGCTCACCAATTGCCTTACCGATCTGCAAGTGAGCACACCGGAATCGGCCCGGGCCATGCTCACGTGCATGCGACAGGTCCCCAGCGATCCGACGTCGCCCTTCAAGGCGAAAAATCTCGGCATCTTCTCGGCAGCCGTTCCCCTTCCGTGGTTCGAATACCTCTTCAAGCAAGCCTATGGCAGCGACTGGGAGGCCGAATTCAAGAATTTCAAGGGGCGGGTCAAGATGCCAGTCGGCGAGCCCCCGCAAATGCACGCCCCCTACACGCAGGCCGAGTTCGATCTGCTCAACGAGTGGTTCACCCGCGGGCTACCGAAACTCGAAGCCGTTCTCCCCGACGATCCGCCGCCCAGCAAGTGCACCGCCGGCATTTCGCCCGACGTTGCCGCGCACGTGAATCAGATGAAGCTCGAAGGATGGGGCGCGGTCAATGCCGAAAAGGGCATGTTGATGCACGGCTGCACGGCCGGTGCCCCGGCACGTGATTGCCTCAGCAGCTATCCGCGCGCAAGCGATATGCCTTACGGCCAAGGGTGGGAATCGCTCGACGGCGCGAAGGTACGGATCCTCCGCGAAATCTCGTACCGTTCGGATTATTGGACGCGCAGCTCGCCCGACGGGCGTTTCGTTGCCCACGGCGGCGCCCAGACCGGCACGGGAAGTACGATCATCGACCTCGCGCAGAATCGCGTCATTCCAGCGGCCGCGAAATACGACCCCGGTTTCTTCCCCGACAACTCGGGCTTCGTGTTTCAAGGCACCAAGGCCTTCTTCTGTGAAGAAAGCCTTCTCACGTCTTCGCCGGAGAAGGTTACATTCACGGAGCCGCAATGCAGCGCCAATAACAACGTCAAACTGTACCAGCATGTCGGTGCGGCATTGGGCGGTGGCGATTACTGGTCCGTCGACAGCGGGTTCGTGAGCGACAACGGCGGGCACACCACCACACCATCACACGACCCTCTTGCCAACTTCACGTCGAGCTCGAAGATTCGGCTCACACCGATGATCCACACGGGCAGCGGTTTCGAGCCTGAGGCAACCATCGAGAAGCCCGTCCTCTTCGAAGGCGATACCGTTATTTCGCCATCGAGCCGTTTGCTGGTCAGCCGCCTCGCCGGCCCGCGAGGGGTGCAGCTCGGCTACGCCCTCCGCCGGCTGGTGGCCACGCGATCCGACACGGGATACACCGTCGAGATCCCCGAGATCGCACGTTACTGCTTGAAGGGCGGCAAGCCGAACTTCTCCTTCGACGAGCGTTGGATGGTCATTCATCACTACGTCGACAAGACGTCGGACCAAGATGCGATCGATCTCGGCTATCGCGGGTACTGGGATCCGGGCTACGCACCGTATGCCAATAAAGGAGTGTCGAACATTTACCTGATCGACACGCTCACCGGAAAGCGCACTCGCATCACCCGAATGCAGCCCGGGCAATATGCTCTTTTCCCGCATTTCCGTTCCGATGGCTGGATCTATTTCGCCGTGCGCAACGCTGGACAGAGTACGGAGTACGTGGCGGCCAGCGACGCGGCGCTGGTGCTGCCTTGAAGCGTGCCTTTCCACGGAGTTCATGACTACCAAGCATCGGCATCCATACGAACGTAGGAGAGGACTGCCTGGGGATTGCCGGCCATGGTCATGGCGAGGTGCGTGGTCCCGGCCGCGTCGATGACCGCGTCTTGGAGCCCCCCTTTCCAGGTGAAGCTACGCGTCTTCCAGCCCGTCGCGTCGAGATAGTGATCTTCGATCTTCGACAGGTGCGACACGTTGTACAGGATGTGCGGTCGCCCGAGGTTGTCGACGATGGGAATCATTCGGATCTTCGAATACGAAGAACTACCGCTTCTCGAGCAATCCGAGGACAGCCAATCCACGTCGGCGACGTCTTCCACGATCCACCCCCTTGCCGTCAAACGATGCGCGCGCAGCCAGCGAGTGTAGTCTTCGAAGCCTTCTTCGAACACGACCATTCCGCCGTTCGGCAACGCAAGCGGCACGTGCGAGACTGCAATCACGCAGCTATCCGCGGCCGCCGTCGTCTTGACGTTGTAGACGGGGGCCCACGTGTTCGCGTCGACGCGGCGATGCAGCTTCATCTCATACGATGCGGCCGGATAGGACTGGGTGAAGCTCGCGAGGTACACGTCACCGTTCGACGCGTAGGCGAGACGCAGATCATCGTAGAGGGAGAAGCCGGAGAGCGTCTCGTCGCGCGTCAAGGCTCCCGGCGCGCCGACCCGATAATGCAGGGAACCCGATATCCGGCTCAGGGAGTGCCAATCTCCACCGCCGCGTATGGCGTGGTAAATGTAATCCGCGTCGCCATACGCGAATTGCCAGGATGCGTCGCTGCGCGCGCCAGTGACGAACGAGCCGCCAGGGGAGCGGAGAAAGCGCTGAAAATAGGTCTGGAGCGCGCCACCGTCGCTGGCGAGGACGAGGTCCTCTCGATCCATGGTGACTTCGTCTTGGCCCCACGTCTGGATCGTGCTCGTCGTCCAGAACGTCGGCCCGCGCTCGGCGTGCACGAGGCGCATGTCCTTCATCGGCAGGTTGTTCGGGTCCCTGTACCTGAGGCCCCACATGTATGCGACGTGCGCCTTGCCCGTGGGCTCGAGGGTCAGCGATGCGGTATCGACGCCTAGTGGTGTCTCGGTGATCGTCTGGATCGACGCACAACGGCACGCCGAGGGGGCCCCCGCGGCGCAGCGGCAACCCTGCTCGACTTTGCACGTCGCGCTGCATCCATCGCCCGCGTCGGCGTCGCCGTCGTCGCACTCCTCCTTTCCGACGAGCGTGCCCTCTCCCACAATCTTGCCGTCGCCGCATATCGGCTTGCACGTCGGACCGACGCAGCTCCAGCCCTCCTCCACGGCGCATCTCGCCGAGCAGCCGTCGCCGCTCCTCGTATTGTAGTCGTCACAGGTTTCGGACCCCTCGGTCTTGCCGTCGCCGCACGTGGCGGCGATCGCCAGGGCCCCCTCGCCATCACCGTCCGTCGCTGGTTGGCTTTCGGTGCCCCCGCACGCCGCGGCAACCGCCAGTAGGGGAAGAAGATGGCTGGAGACCAAAGCTCGAGAGGTTTTACGCACGATTATCGGACTCTACGATGACAACTCGCCCATCGGTAGCGGCGAATTTGCGACAGATCCGCCAAGGTATTGGCGCGGATTGTTTCTGGCTGCGTCGAGGTTGCAAAGACCCGCGGAATCGTTTCGCTCAAACGCGATTTGTTCGTATCGAATCATCGATACGTTCGTTCGCCCGCGCAGAATGGAGTCGCGAATTTCGCGATACGGGGCCGGAGTGAGAACGTGTAATCGATCGTCCGTCGGATGACTCGGTCGAGCGCCGTCGATTGGGGGCGCACCACCCGAGGCACGGTCCCGTCGACACCCCATGCTGTACGCAACGTAGCCGAAATTACCAGCATTCGAGGTTGGTCCGTTACGTGCTCCTGTTCCGGCGGCAGCAATGGCAAGGTCGTCAATAACTTCGTGGAGGTTGTATGTATCCGGCTCAGAGGCTGTTCCACATTCGCGCAATTTTCGTCCGACTGCTTACGGCATCTGGGCTGGCGTGCGTCCTCGCATATTCCTTACTCGCATATGGCTGCAGTTCGAATGGTACTGGGGATTCCTCCACGGCGACCCCCCCTGGCGGAGGTGACGCTCCGGTTGGCGGCGGCTCTCCGGACGCGGGCAACAGCGCCAGTAGTGCACTTCCGTATTATCGAATTCGGATCGAGTTCCTCGACCAGGGAGATTGGGCGACGCTAAAAATCGCGGATCCGTCGAAGGTCGTCAAGGCCCGCCAGATGTCGATCACGGGCAAGCCGAACGTGCTTTCGGTTCAGAAAGACCAGCTCGCATTGAATACCAACTTCGGCAGCGATCTATCGGTGGTCGCGGACTATGCGCTCATTCCGAGCGCCGTCGAAGCTCCGCTCCGATTCTCGCTTACGAAAGGTGCCGCGGGGACCGTCACGATTCGCATCTCCACCGTCGTCGGCACGACGGTGACCCTCGTGAAGGAGATCAAGCAATCCGCTCAGCCGATGGATTTCGAGGTGAACGTCTCGGCCCTCAAGGGGACCCCCGCCGTGATGGCGCCGATGGTGCCCGTGAAGAACATGGGGTTGGCGCTCTATTACCCGTGGTACTCGCAGACCAACTGGGTAAATAACTCAGCTTTGAGGGATACGCCGTCGACGCCGTACGCCTCGGACAACTCGGCGGATCTAGCGCGCCAGATCGATCAAGCGCAAAGCGCGGGCATCAACGGCTTCATCGTGTCGTGGATTGGGCCCGGCAGCTCGAGCGACAAGAACATCAAGCTCCTGCTGACCGAAGCCCAGAAGAAGGGCTTCTATATTGGGTTCTTCTTGGAGACCACCGAAGGAAAACTGTCGCAGGACACGCGGAAGGCCATCGACTGGCTGACGTACCTCGCGACGGAATACTCGGGCCACCCAGCCGTCCTCAAGATCGACGGCAAGCCGGTCGTCGTCCCATGGGTGACCAACACGATCCCGGTGGACACGTGGGCCACCATCCGCGCCGGCGTGCGGGCGAATGGCAAGGACGTCTGGCTCGTGCAGGACTGCCAGGAGATGAACTACCTCGATGTCTTCGACGGCGTCTGGTACTCGGGCGGCATCGCGGGGCTCGGTGAGACGGTTCGGTACTACTCCGTGCTTGCGGACAAACCCGCCCCCAAGGTCTGGATGGCAACCGCGATGCCCGGCTTCGACGAGCGTCTCCTCCGCGATCGCGGCCCGAATCCACGCTACATCGATCGCGAAAACGGCGCGTATTTCCGCAAGCAGCTCGACGACGTATTCGCCAACTCTCCGCAGTGGGTCGTGATCTACACGTGGAACGAGTGGTACGAGAACACGTACATAGAACCGTCCAAGAATTATGGTGATCAGTATCTTCGTATCGCCGGCCAATACTTGAAGGACATGCCGAAATGAGCGCCGAGCATCGTGACCTCAGGTTGGGGCGCGCACGCTCTTGCGGAGCCAACGAGAAGACAGCTACTTGATGTAGTACGGGTGCGTGGCCGCGTCGATCCGTGCGATGAGGTCGGCTTCCAGGCTGCCCGCGGCCGGGTTGGCGCCTGCCAAGGTGGCACGTGCCTGGGAGAGGGCTTCGTGCGCGGGCTGCACTTGGATCGTCTTGAGCACGTCGACGGCGCTGCGGCGGGTCTTCCAACCGCGGTAGCCATCGCTGTTGACGATGACGCTCTTCAGCGTCGTCACGAACTTGGTCAACGTCTCGCCGGTGAGGACCGGATTATTGGTAATGTTGCCGCGCATCGATACCGGATCGTTGAAGAGCCGATTGAGGAGCACGTTTTGGAATGTGCTCATACGCGCAGTGTAACCAGGATATGCTGCTTCATCCGCCGTGTGGTCGACTCCGATGGCCAAGGGCCCGTCGAGCAACTTCCATGCGCGCTCCTGATCCAACGGCGATCCAGCGCGGAGAAATGCAGCGGTGGCGTTGATGAAGCCATCCCGCACGCCGCTCAGCGGGAGCTGTCCCTTCAAATGGCTCTCGAGGAGCTCGCGGTACGTAGCGCCCCAGTGCTTCTCCAGCGGATCTTCGGTTCGATCGAACAGTCCGCACGCGGGATCGCTCCAGACGTCGTCGTCCATGCAGAATGGCTGCGGCGGATCTTGAGTCGACATTCCGTAGAGCAGCTTGAGCGCGTCGTGATCGTAGGGGCCCGGATGATCGCGATTGCCGTCGACGGCATCGGGACGGAGGAGATAGTCCATCACGGAGTTTTGCTGCGGAAGCGGAACGAGCGAGCCTTTGAAGTTGTGCATCAGGCCGAGCGCGTGCCCCATCTCGTGGAGCGATATTTCGGCGAGGACCCTCGACACTTTTTCGGCGGGCGTGCCGCCGCTTCCAGCGTGTGCCTCCATGGTGCGCACGTTTTCCATGGCCTCGGCCATCGAACCGCCCCAGAGATTGCAAAGCCGAGCGCTCCGCAGGCCGCCCCAGGTGATCTCCGGCGACGCCGGACGAGCTTCCGGCGCTGCAACCGCGCTGGCGCCCGGTTGCGGGTCGAACGTGTCGATGGCGAGTTTGATGAAGATCTGGCTGAGATAGATACTGGCGCCACGGATTTCGCCGCTGTTGGGGTTGACGCGCATGTTGGCAAACGCGGTATTGAACCCGGGATCGGCATCGTAGATGAAAAAGTTCTTGTCGTCGTCGGCGTAAGAGTCTTCGGGCGTGGCCATCCTGGCCTCGAGCACGCGGAAGCCGAACACTTCGTTCCAGTTCTCGATGCCGGCCTTGATCGCGCCCAGGATGTCGTATTTTGGATATAGTCGCTGGGCCTTCACGAATTCGTCCGAGATAACCCAGGTGATGGGCTTCATGCCGGGCCGGATGTTCCATTTGATGGCCCAATTCATGGAGCTTCCGCCGTTCTTCACGAGCAGAGGATCGGTAAAGTACTTTCCGTTCACGAAGTAAGGTTTGGAGAAGCTCGACATGGGCGACGGCGTGAAGCCTTCTCCCTCCGAATAATGCCGCAGCGCGATGCCCAAGGTGCCCGACACCGTGTGAAGGCCGCCGAGCGCGTCGGGGTTGCCGGGAGCGGTGTCGTCCAGCGTGCCGGTGAAGACCTGCTCGAAGGTGGTTCCGTCGTGGATGCGGCGGAAGTTCTGCATGTACGAGAGATCGACCTGGAAGTGCTTCGGCGCGACGCCGGACGCGTATCTGTCCGAAACGACGCCGAACCGATTGAGGCCGGCCGCCGGATCGAACAACACGTAATCGTCGCTGCCCGGCAGGTTGTCGAAGGGCGCATATCCCTCGACGATTGGGTAAGCCTCGATGATCAGAGTTGGGTCGAAGGTGTCACTCGTCGCGCGACCATCCTGCACGTCGAAGACGAACAACTTGCCATTCTGTACACGGAAGGTGACCACTCGTGTTCCGAGCGAGGTGGCGGCGCCGGCAGGGGCGCCGTAGGAGGTGAAGGGATATGCTTGCTTCCCGTATGCCGAAAGGAAATATTTTTGATTTAACTCGCTCTTGTTGATGGCGAGGTAAAAAGATTGTGGCGCATTCGCATCCGGGAGCGCCTTGGGCTGGAGTGCGGCGACCGTCTTCGAAACGTCACTCGAGACCGTGCGTGAAATGGAGACGAATTCCTGCCCCTGTTGGAGAACGGAAGGGGAGCCCCCCGCGCCGGGAGTGCTTTCATTGGCGCATCCCACGGCCATGAGCAGACTCGGAAACACCACGCACTTCAATTTCGACATCGAACGACCCTCCATGATCCGCCGTCCATTCGGGTGCACGGCCGACTTCAATGTCGAGCAGACCTTACCGGAGACCGTGCGAAGCGCTAGGCGAATCCTCCGTCACTTTTATCGTTTTAACGGACCAACCACGCCACGTACTGGCCAGCCCATCCCAGCCTGGATCGGCGGCACCGGTCGGAGTAAACAGGGAGTGGACAGCTTGGGAATGTGACGGTGTCCGCTATCATAGATACGTTCGTTCGTCCGCGCACTCCGTGCGCAGAATGCGGTCGCGAATTTTGCGATACGGGGCCGGATCGTCGACGAGCAGACTCTTTTGGAGCCACAGCGCGTTATCGAGATTCCCGCCCAACCTGCCGACCTCGTAGAGCACCGCCGCCGGCTTGAATCCGTAGGTGACGCATCCCGAGACGCTCACCCGATTCTTGTCACTGACAATCGAGACGATGGATCGAAACCCGCGGCGCCGCGCCACGTGAACGGCGCAGGCGAGCAACCGCACGCCGATGAGGCCGCGCTTTCCGATCGTCACGTACGCCGAGATCTCGGCGATGCGCGGATACGTCGGCCTTACGGCGAACGGGCGGAGAGAGCACCAACCGACGACCCCATTCGGCACCGCCTCGAGGACCCAAGTGCCAAAGGGCTCCGCCACCTCCGACATCCATCGGCGCCGGCTCTCGGCGGTCACCTGCGCCAGCTCGGGCGTCACGTACACGCCGGGTGGCATCGCCTCGTTGTAGATGCGCGCGATTGCCTCCGCGTCCTGGAGTTCTGCTTTTCGGAACGTCATTGGCCCGGCTCCTCGTATGCGAGGTATTTCTGCATGAGCACGATGTCGCACCATTCGTCGTCGCACGTTTGGAGGGCACCGGACAGGCCCCCCACGCTGACGAATCCGAGACGGACGGCCCATGCCATCGGGTGCGTCGGCTCGCTGGGGAGCACGACGAGCACCGTGTGGAGACGATGCGCGTGCGCGCGCTCGAGCAGATGCGTGGCCAGCCGGCGGCCAAGCCCGCGGCGCCGGCGCGACGTCGCGACCACGAGGCTGATCTCCGCGCAGACGTTGTACACGGGGCGGTAGGTGTGCGGCGCGAGCGCGCCCCACGCGACGAGGCGGCCGCCTTCGTACAATCCGTACGCCTCGAACTTCGCCTCGCCGCCGAAGAGACGCGACCGCAAGTATGCGCGGTCCATCGGCGCCGGCCCCTCCACGGACTCGCCCGCGAACGCAGCCTCGTCGCAGAGCGCGGCGATGTCCTCCAGATCGCCGACCTCGAGACGCCGCATCGTCACGCTCGGCCGCACGTCCTCCGATCTTAGCGCGCTGCTTTCATTCATGGGTCTGCTCATCGGACGCCTCCCGTTTCGTGCAGCGCGAGCGGATCGCCAAACGGGCCATTTTTCAACACAAAAGCGCTCAGTAGTCCCAGTAGGCCGGCACGAAGCGAAAGGCGTCGCCATCGACGGCCACCCGGCCGACGGATGGGAACGACAGGTGCGTGGCCACCAGCAGTTCGCCGGTCGCTGCCAGCTCACGGAAAAGCCGGACGCGGACGTTGACCGACTCCTCGGGATCGTGTTCGAACCCGTTGTGCCATTCGGGGTGATCGAACGAAACTGGGAACACGGCGTCGCCCGCGAACGTCATCCGCTCGCCGCCGGACGCCAGACGGACCACGCTGTGCCCCGGGGTGTGGCCTCCGGTGCGTCGGATAACCACGCCGGGAGCCACCTCTTGCTCCTCCTCGAACGGCCGTAGCTGCTTGTCGTACTCCTTCAGGAACCGCTGCGCGGTCGCCCGAAGCACGTCGGGTATCGGCGACGGCATGGCCGTACGGGAGAAATCGGGCGCCGCCCAGAACGTGATCTCGGCGGCGGCCACGTGGATCCGCAGGTCCGGGCGCAGCCGCTCTCGGATGCCGTCGCCGAGCAACCCGCCAATGTGATCCATGTGCAGGTGGGTCAGCACCACGTCGGTCAGATCGGCAAGGTCGATGCCGGCGGCCTCCAGTCGCAGCGCCAACTGCCCGGCCCGCGGGAAACCCGAGAATTCCTTCCCCAACCCGGAGTCGACGAGGATGGTGCGGCCGCCGCTGCGCACCACGATGACGTTCACCGCCCAATCGAACTTGTCCGCCAGGAACAGGTTATCCAGCCAGGCCCTGCGCACGGCCGGATCGACATTGGTCGACATCGTTGCGAATGGCAGCGGCAGCACGCCATCACTGATCACCAACACGTCAATCTCGCCGATCCGCAACGCATAGCGCGATGGGACCAATTCGTCAGACGCTCGTTTACCGGTGTGCGTGGTGTTGTCTACGCTCATATTTGCATTCATGTCTGTCTCCTCGCGGGTGTTCAATGGAGGCCTTGAAGTCGATGCTGGTGCGATTCCGTGCGCGTCGTTCGAATCGGTCAGTCGACGCGTAGGCTCTGCTCCATCGCGTAGCAATTGTCCCAAACGAACGTGTCGAAGCCCCCAAGCCGGCTCTTCCACTTTCGAGTCAGCGTCGTCACGCATTGCACCGCGACGCGCGCTGTGTAGTCGTCGACCAGAGCCCAGGTATTTCCCATATCTGCTGGGTTGATACCATCGACATAAGCATTCGACTTCAAGGCTTCGCCGACGACTGCCTTCAAATCGTCGTCGAATTCGATCTGCGTTTTTACGTCTTCGCGCGTTCCGAGGCGGGTGACGTGCCCGGTCACCAGCTTCTTGAACGGCAGCTTCTCGATTTTTTCGACCTGGGAGAGCCATCCAGGAATGTCCTGCGAGACCGCTAGGCGGCGAAACGGCATCCATCCGGGAAAGACCACGTCCACGACCATCAAGGTCTCCTGCTCGGGAGCATCGATGAAGATGTTTCCCGGTTCATGCCCGTTGCCATGATAGGACAACTTCAAAACGTGGCTTCCGACCTCCAATGAGTACGTATTCTGAAAAGTCACGGTGGGCACTGGGCGCGCGGGGTCGGCGTCGCGCGCCAGGAGCATTTTCGTCTCGTCGTGGGCAACGATTACGGGATTGTGGCTCAAATCCAGGCTGCCCGTGCCGCCGATATGATCGGCGTGCGAATGGCTGTACACGATATGGGTAATAGGAAGCTTGGTGACCTCGGCGATCGCCTCGTTCAGTTTCGTCGCATAGGTCGGTGGCGCGTCGACGACGACGACACCGGTCTCGTAGACCATGAACATCGACTGGTACGAATTGTCCGTAACCATGTAGAGATCGCGGCCCAGCTTCTCCGTCCGATATCCTTTTTTCGGGTCAAGCCCCGGTCCTTTGGCCCCATCCGGCAAATCGAGATACTTGTCGATCCGGACGCCGATGGGCGCAATCTCTGGAGCGTTTGGGAACGGCCTCCCGGCTTCTCCAGGCGCCGCAATCGAGTCTCGAGTCTCGAGTCCGGGGTTGTCGGTGCACGAAATGCCCAGTAGGAGGATTGCGCAAGCAGAAAGCGTACGAATGATGTGCGGCATGATTTTTCCTTCAGGCGGTCCGTCGAGCGATGTCTCTATTTCGAATCAGTGATGACGTTCGCGTGACGAGCCACGATCGTCGCCCCAGAATTTGCCGAGTCATTGGTCGTTGATTCACTTGTATCCTCCGGGCGCTACGCACCGTTCATGTCCAGGACGAGACAAGGCAATCCGTCGTGACGTCGGGCCATCATTTTTTCGTCGGAGGCCTCTTCAGGGCGGCGCGAGATGGCACGGGAAATTTTTTGCAGCCGTGGGAAATGAGGTTGTCACAATTGCACGGGCCATCTGGTCCATGGTGGTGGAGGCGAACACATGGACTTGAACGACGACAACCCGGCTAGGGCCTTCGAACAGCGCCGCCCGCGCTTGCTACGCATCGCCTATCGCATGCTAGGCGTCATCGCAGAAGCCGAGGACGCTGTGCAGGAGACGTATCTCCGCTGGCATCAGACCGATCGCAGCGCGGTACGGGATGCCGAGGCCGTCTTGGTCCGAACGGTGACACGCGTGTGCTTGGATATCCTCAAATCGGCGCGCGTGCGGCGTGAACAGTACGTAGGCACGTGGCTGCCTGAACCTGTCATGGACGTCGTCGAAGGAGAGGACCTGACGTTATCCCTGATGATGGCTCTGGAGCGGTTGTCTCCCCTCGAGCGCGCCGCGTTCTTGCTGCACGACGTATTCGGTCAGGACTTCGACGTCGTAGCGGCCGCACTCGAACGCGACCCGGCGGCTTGCCGTCAGCTGGCCAGCCGTGCGCGGACCCACGTGCGTGAGGCTCGCCCACGGTTCCCCATCACGGAGCGCCGGGGGCACGAGATAGCTTCGGCATTCTTCGATGCTTCGCGCAATGGTGATGTGAATGCGCTGAAGGCGCTGCTCGCTCACGATGCGGTGGCCTACACCGATGGTGGCGGCAAGGTGAGCGCCTCGCTGGTGCCGATCTGCGGACAAGCCAATGTGATGCAGTTCTTCGCGGATTTGCACCAGCGTCTCGGGCCCGACTTCTTTCAATGTGTGTATCAGGGCCTCGTTGACGGGCTGCCCGCGATGGTTGCGATCGATCCTAGGGGTGGGCTGCAGATCACCGCGCTCGGCATCGAAGAAGGTCGAATCGTCGAGATCTATGTGGTGAGAAATCCTGACAAGTTGGAAGGGGTTCGACGCTTCCTCGGGTGAGCCACGAGACCTCACCGTCCGTACGTGCTCCAGTGCGTTTCGAGTGCCGCGGCGACCTCGGCCGGCTTTTGCAGCACCGTCCAATGGTTGCAGTCGAGTTCGAGGACCTTGACGGCTCGCGTGGACCCGCCGAGCCGGCGGCCGAACTCGACTGGACAGGCGGGATCGAGCGCTCCCCAGAAGACCAGGCTCGGTGCCTTCACGTGCACCAGGGCGGGTTCCCATTCGCCGCCCATCGTCACCGCCGACCGGTACAACTTGAGAATGGCGTCCTTCATCCGCTCGTCGACATGGCTGACCATTTCCCTGGCCATCGCGGGCGGCACATCGAAGTCCGCCACGAGGTCGGCGAACGACTCCGGCTCCGACTCCGCCATGAATTGGTCGCCCGCTCCCGGGTCCTGCCAGGTCCGTGCGAGCGGATGCCAGCGGTAGGCGGCACTGATCGGGCCGTTGCCGCCTGCCCAGGTGCGGACGAGATCAGGCCGCAGGGACGCCACCCGCGCGGTGAGGATGCAACCCCAGTCGTGGCCGACCAGGTCGACCGGCTCACCGAACCGCTCCAGGTGCTGGATCAGCCAGTCGACGTACTCTTCTTTGGTGGAGCCGAAATCCTCCGGCCGCGGAGCGCCGAACCCGGGCAGGTCCCAAGCTTCGACATCCGTCCTGGATAGGTGACGGCGCACAACGTCCCATAGTCGGTGAGTATCGGGAACACCATGGATGAGAACAGCGGGCATGACGGATCCTTTCGGGGGTGGAGGTCTGGCGGCACGCTCGTGCCAATAGCTGGGACGAGATACGGCAAGGATTTGTGACAGGCGTTCTTGCAAATGGGCAGATGCCCGGACACCGACACGACCTGAGCCGAATCCGGCCCAAAGGCCCACCGGCATATCTGCCTGCGGTGCGCTCAGGCGCTGTTTCAAATAGCCAGAAAAAGCGAAACGCCCAAGGTCTGGAACTCCGGGTCTACTTTGTAATCTTTTACTTCGACTCAGCGGCTATCTCAGCAGCAGAAGTAGCAAGGCGTTCCAGGTTCGTTGGCGAAGTCCGCGTTCATCGTGCGCTCGAGATCAGAAATACCATTTGCTCGGAGAGCGGGAAGCAAATGAGAACGTGATCGTAGCACGAGGTATGAGAACAAAATTGAGAGTTCCTCGCCGTCGTCATGCGTTTGCTCGCGTTTCTGCATACGCCGATCGATGTTGATCCATATTCACGCTGCTGGTGGCATGTACCGCTAAAATTCTGTCGCCCGGGGCAGCTTGATTATGAAGAAACTACGTGCGAAAGGTGTGTGATCGATGGTTATCGATGCGACTTCTTGCCGCGTCGGCGGCAGCCGGCTCGTGTTCATATGACCCCTATGACCGACGCACGTTTCGACCTGGCGCCCCTCGTCGAGCGCCTCGTCGCTGCGCGCGACGCGATCGAAGGCATCGTGGGCGGCGCCTGTCTGGTGGTCAATGGAGCAGGCTTCCCTCTCACGCCGCCGACCGTGGCCTATCCCGATAGGGGGCAAGCATGGTCGATCTTGCTGGGGTGGCGGGCGCTCGTCGTCATCACGTTTCCTCAGTTGCCGCCATGGCTGCCGCGCGTGAAGGGGCTGCGCAATCGGGGCGTGCCCGTACTCGAAGGGGAGTGGACGCTGGTTGTCCCCGACCCGACGGTGGCTGTCGAAGATCGCGCGCCGGCCGCACTCGCGTCGTTCCTCGACTACGCGGAAGTCGTGATCGACGCTTATCTGACGATGCACCCGCAGACGGAAACCTGCCTGCCGATCTTTGATCAAACGGCGTTCGAACGAATTTTCCATTGAAAGGTCGGCTCCGCCGCTTGCCCGGGGGCATTCGGGGGCGCCCGACGAGGTATCTGTCCTATGACTGACCCAAACTTCCCAGTGCGGCTCCTCGCTTCGATCGGCGAGCATCTCTGCCAAGCGGGGGTTCGAGCTTCTCTTCAAGGTTCTTCCCTCGCACTGAGTGACCTCGACGCTCGGGTACATTGCGAACTGCTCCGTGGCGACTTCCATCCCCACCTCGTGCCAGTTCGAATACTCTTGGAGCACGGCGCTTTCGCCGCGCCAATCGAGGAGCAAATCGCTGCGGTCGGACCGAGCCCAGAGACGGCGATTCACTACGCGACGAGCCTATGGATCGAAGGGGTCTTTCACCCGTTCTTCGCCTTCGTTCATGGCATCTCGGCGCATTCGCCTCTCGCAATGGTGACCATGTCACCTTCCGGAGAATTGTTGGGGTGGCAAACGTTTGCGCTAGCCCCATTGACGAATGGTGAACCGGTCCCAGAGCGAATGGAGGTGTTCGGGCATCTCGCCGCCGCGATTCTCCCTCAACTCCACGACCGCAGGGCGCATGCCTTGAAGTGCTTCATTCAAAAGACGGCGGGGCCGTGCGCTGGGCCGGCCGATAAGATTGCCGCGAGCTGCCACCTAGATAATCGAGAATGGCCTGAAGGGCTAAGTGAGCTGTTTCGGATTGGGGACAACTGGGGCGAGCTTTCTTCGATGCGGCTCGTGCGCCAGTGGTTCTTCTTCAGGCCGGCGACCAAGGCCGACCTAGGCGAGTCGTGGGACGAACTCGCCGCCAACATTGGGCGTCCGCCCGCGAATGCGCGCGAGCGAAGCGTCTACCCGGTGGCCAACGTAACCGCCCTGCTTGCGACGGAGGTACCGGAGATCGCTCAGGGTAAGGTCAGGGTCGTCGCCACGGCGCGTGAATCGGGCGTGCTGACCAAGGTGGCGGTCGACTCGTTGACCGAAGGCATTGACGCGGTCGCGGCTTGCGTCGGCCAAAACGGCCACCGGATCCTGGCCATCAGGCGGGCATTGAATGGCGAACGGATCGACCTCGTCCCGTGGTCTGGAGATCCAGCGAGATTCGTTTGCAACGCTATGTCTGGGTGTCAGATAGAAAAGATTGTCGTGTACGCCGCGACCCAAGAAATGAAGCTCGTTGTTGCCGACGCGGACATCGAGAAGGCGATGGGGCCCGACGGCGCGAACCTTCGGCTTGCCGCGAACCTCACAGGTTGGAATTTGGGCCTGACTACGAGGTCGGAGGACGATGAAGCTCGGCGGCAGGGGATTCGTGAGCTCCAGAAGATCGAGTTCGTGACTCCGGCGTTGGCCGAGGCATTGGTCGCGAAGGGTTTTTTATCCGCGGCAGACCTAAAAGGCGAATCTGTCGAGGACATTGCGACCATCCTGGGAATCACGCTCGAGTTCGCCCGGAGGTTAAAGGAAGGTGCAGCGCTCCTCGCTTGATGCGTGGAAACGCCGCGGCCCTGATCTCGCAGATCATGTTCAGCGATCTGCGGGATCGTGGTTCTCTCGCTGCAGTGAGACATAGATTCACGATTCAACGAAGTGTTTCGAATGGAACACAGCGTGCTCGTTGCCGACCCAATGACCGCGAGCGCACCTGCGCGGATGTGGAAAAGATGGCGTTGGCTCGTGCACCCGACGAGCCAGAAAGGAAATATCGATATGCGTCGTTTGCTTTCCTGCTTGTTTGGGCTCGGCTTGGTGGTGACGGGCGTGGCTCCCGCGTCGGCCGGTGAGACTTGTGCCGTCAAGTCTCGGCCGACGGGCAAGGTTCTCCAGGGTTACTGGGAGAACTGGGACGGGGCTGCCAATGGTGTGCATCCGCCGTTCGGTTGGGTACCCATCAACGACAGCCGGATTCGCGACCACGGCTACAATGTGATCAACGCTGCTTTCCCGGTAATTCTCTCGGACGGCACGGCCCTCTGGGAGGACGGGATGGACGCCGGGGTCAAGGTATCGCCGCCGGCCGACATGTGCGCGGCGAAGGATGCCGGGGCCACCATTCTGATGTCCATCGGTGGCGCCGCCGCCGGGATCGACCTCAACTCGACGACGGTGGCGGACAGGTTCGTGGCCACGATCGTGCCGATCCTCAAGAAATACAACTTCGATGGCATCGACATCGACATCGAGACGGGCCTCATCGGCTCTGGGAACATCAACCAGCTCTCCACCTCGCAGAAGAACCTGGTCCGGATCATCGACGGCGTGCTCGCTCAAATGCCGTCGAACTTCGGGCTCACGATGGCACCAGAAACGGCGTACGTGACCGGCGGGAGCGTCGCCTACGGCTCGATCTGGGGAGCCTACCTGCCGATCATCAAGAAGTACGTCGACAACGGCCGCCTCTGGTGGCTGAACATGCAGTACTACAATGGAAGCATGTACGGTTGCAGCGGTGACTCCTACGAGGCGGGCACCGTCCAAGGCTTCACCGTGCAGACGAACTGCCTGGCCACCGGTCTGGTCGTGCAGGGCGTGACCATCCGGGTGCCAGTCGACAAGCAGGTCCCCGGTCTGCCGGCGCAACCGGGCGCGGGCGGCGGCTACATGTCTCCCAGCCTCGTGTCGCAGGCATACAGGAGCGTGGGCGGCCTAAAGGGGCTGATGACCTGGTCGATCAACTGGGATGGCTCGAAGGGCTGGACCTTCGGCAACAACGTGAAGTCGTTGCAGGGCCGCTGACGTGCGGAGGGCCTTCTCGGCACGCGACCGACAAGGCTTCATGGTGCACTGGCACGCGTCAACTGAGTACCAGCAATTCACACTTTCGGCTTCACACACGCTCGCGGGAAACGGCCGGTACCATCAAGGAAGATATGCTCGGCGCACGGCGTACTTGAATGCGCCATGCTCCCCCCACGCCGCCGACGCCGGATCCTTAGACGACGTTGACCGTCGCCGATACGACAGGTGGTATGCGCGAGAATGCTCACCGAGACCTCGGCGCGGCGATCACCTGCACGGTGATTCGGGGGCGGAAACACGCCAAGAGGATCATGCAAGCCTGGGAAGCCGTCTGCGGCGGCGATGGTGGCGACGAGGACGACGGCAATCGGTACGCGTGCCAACCGTGGCCGAAAGAACTCGCAGCCGTCGATCCGCCGTTTATCCTCTGATAACGGTGGCCGTCGTGCCGGCATCCAAAGCAAGGTGCGCCACCCGCCTCCGAGAAAGACGAAGCCGGGGCCCGTCGCAGACGCGCTCAAGAAGCTCCTCGCGCTCGTGCCACCGGACATGCAGCTCGCAACGCTCGCGGAGAGTGTGCCGTTTCCGGACCGGTGGCGATACGAATTGAAGTTCGACGGCTACCGCATCCTCGCGTACTGCGAGCGAGCCAACGTCGTCCTCACGTCGAGGCGTGCTCTCGATTGGACGGGCGAATTCCCGGAAATCGCCAATGCCCTACGCGCCCTTCGTCTTCCGGCATGCGTAGTCGATGGCGAGGTCTGTGCAGTGGACGACAGCGGCATCCCGCGATTCAACCTGCTGCAGAATCGCGCGCCGGGTGTTCGCTTGATCTACGTCGGCTTCGATCTGCTTTGGCGAAACGAGGACCTTCGTCGCACGCCGCTCGAGGAGCGCCAAGCGGCCGTCGCAAAGTTGCTAGGCCACGACACTGCGAGCGGGGTCTTTGCCTCGACATCGGCTGAGGGGGACCCTCGGGAGATCCTTCGCCTCGCTTGCCGCGCAGGCTACGAGGGCATCGTGGCCAAGCAGAAACAATCCACGTACTCCGTCGGGCGCTCGAAGACCTGGCTGAAGTTGAAGTGCAGCAAGCGGCAGGAATTTGCAATCATTGGTTACATTCCAATGGTCGGAGGGAAAGTCGTCGGCGCGTTGCTCTTGGCCGTCTACCAAGGAAGCCGCTTCGTCTATGCGGGGCGGACGGGTACCGGATTCACCACCGCGCAGCGCTCCGAGCTCGCCCGCGCACTGGACCGAGAGCGCGTCGACGAGCCGCCGGCCGAGGATATTCCGCGTGACGTCCTCGCGAAGGGGCCGTATGGGCGAAGCCTCGCATGGTCGTCGAGGTCGCATACCTCGAACGAACTCAAAGCGAATTGCGACATTCCTCATTCAAAGGTATTCGCAGGGACAAACGCGCCATAGACTGCATATGGGAGGTGGCGGAAGACGATTCGTAGGCTTCGGCCCGCGGGGTGCACTCGACGCGGATCGAAACGCGGCTCCCGACCTCACGGCGCCGACGCGACAAGCACCGCCGGATGCAGGAGAAGAGCCGCGGCCTGCTGATGCGGTATCATCGCGACGTGACGCCTGCGTTTCGCGCGGACGCCATCGTGAGCGCGATCAATGCGTCTTGACGGTGCCGATCGATGGTGCGGGGCTCATGCTGCCGAGCAACTCGGGCTGCGTGCCCTGGGCGACGTTGATGCGAATGCGTCCCACGGCACCGCCGCCGCCGCCGCCCGTGGTGTAGGGCGGGTACGTCCCGGGTTGATCTTCTCCGCACGTCGCTGGGCCGGGCGGCGAGGTGGCCGTGCCGCCAGCGCCACCGGAGTACCCGAGTCCCCCGCCTCCGTTTCCGCCGTTGGCACGCAAGACGCTGCTCGCGGTGGCCGATACGCGCAGGGCCTCGATCAATATCGTCCCGCCGCTTCCACCGCCACCGCCACCGCGCGCCCCGGGGGTGCCTCCGTTGTAACCGTCCGAGCCGTCGGCCGTGATCGAGCCCGTAATGCTCAACGTGCCGCACGATACGAATTGCACCGCGGAGGCGCCTGGGCCTCCATAGGAGCTCTCCCCGCCGCTGCCTTCGACCGATAGCGCGTACGCGCCCGAAGCGCCGGGGAGGAGAGGGGACGCGGTCTCCGAGCCGTAGGCGACACCGCCCGACGAGCCAGCGGCGGCAGTCCCATGGCCAGCACCGCCGCCGCCGCAATAGCCGCCCAGGGCGGGCTTGGGGTTGCTTTCTCCGAATGCGCGCAGTGCTTGCGGCACCCAATACGAACCGAGCTGCATCGAATTCGTCGCCACGACGGCGATGACTTCATTGGGATCCGACGCTGAGATATCGCCGGAGACGTTTGCAAATTTGAAGAGGCAAATATCCGGTCCGCCATTTTGCGGAATCACGGCGTCGCATTGGACCGGAAGCTGGCCTCCCGCAAAGTCCTTCGTTCCGGGGGTATCGCAAATGTTGGCCGGCAGATTGGACGGCGTAAGCACGCCGCGCGATGCATCGGGGGGCGACGTATCGGGGATCGCGGCGTCGCTGGGGCTCGACCCATCGGGGCTCGATGCATCGCCAGGGCCCGATGCATCCGGGCTCGGCCCCCCCTCGTTCGATGCGTCGACACGGCCTTCGTCCAAGCCTCGCGTATCCTTGCCGCTCTCCGACGAGCTACCGCACGCCATGACGAAGGCCCAAGTGACCACCACTCCACCGATGACGAATCGTCGCTTCATATCGATGAATTGGGCCGAGGCGGGGCAATCCATCACTCGCGGAAAAATTGGATCTCTCGCGCCAGCGTGACGCTGAATGCCCTGAGCCGAGGTGTGCCGACCACTCGCATGCGTGCGCGACACCGGCGACGTGGACTGTGCGCTGGGGTGTCCCCGTTTCCACCAAGAAGGAGATGGAGCGCATCTCCGAAGAATAGTGGAACTTGCCCATTGCCATGTACGGGTGCAACGAACCGCACCGCAAGTATTTGGGTCGCTACTTCACGCATTATTCGCGGCAATGGGGTGCGTGTGTCGATCGACTCGTACAGGGAAATGCCTGATCCCAGATCGCCGTCGAATCATTTTCTTCGCCAAGAGCTTTCGATCCCACCGAAGGATCGACTGCCCTTCGGCCATCTAAAATGCATGCGCTCGTCTTTTTGGTGGAAGCGGCGGAGTCGTGCAATCACGGTTCTCACGCTCGTTCTTGCTTCAGCATGCAGCGATTCGACCCCGCAGCCGCGGGTGGCCGATCAGTGTCCCGAGTGCACGCCGGCGGAGGTCAACGATGACTCGGCCGCGCCCCTGGTGTGTGGTCCGGGTCAGCCGGACGCCCGTGTCGATCCGGCGAGCGGTCTCGTTCCCGCATGGCGCGTCAACCTTGGTGCGGGCGAAGATTTGGCCTCCGCGGAGGCTGCGGACAGCGTCATTGTCGCGAAGAAACGGAATGGCCGCACGGTGACACTCGACGCCGAAACCGGCGGTGAATGTGCGGAGCTCGTCGCCGCACGGGAGAGCGGACGCACTTCGGTCATCGATGCCTACAATCCGCGTGCGCGCGTCGTGCACGGGGTACTCGTCGGTAGCTCGAAACAGTCGCTCAGCGCCATCGGCATCCGCACGGGTGCCGTGCGGTGGACGCGCGCGCTGCTTCCGCCGTCGCTTCGCGGCGACGAATACGCGCTGACGAACTCCCTGAAGGTCCTTGCAACGTCCACGGCCATCGTCGTCGGTGCCAATGCGTCGGACGGACGCGAAGTGGTGGTGGCCATCGATCCGCGCACGGGGATGGATCTCTGGAGCAAAATCGTCGTCGAACGCCGATCGCACGACGAAGGCGACGTGATGCTTGCAACCGACGGAGCCCGCGTGTTCGTCCGCACGAACGGCACATTGACCGCGTACGAGGCCAATGGCACCTCGACGTGGAGCACGTCGTGGGCGCCTGCGGGCGCGCTCCCGCTCGTTGCGGCAGACAGCAAGTACGTGGCGATCGCGTTCGACGGACGCGTCCAAGTCGTCGATGGCTCGACCGGGGCCGGGGTGGGCGAAGTGGCCATCCCGGGCACTCCGACGGAACTCATCGCCAAAGATGGATATCTGTTCGCCGCCGCCGAAACGAAATCTGGAACCGTGACCGTCCTTGCCATCGATTTGGCGACGGGCGGCGTACGATGGTCGTTCGATTCGGCCTATTCCGCGCGATCGCTTCGTGTCGACGACGACCTGGTCTACGTGCTCGATGGCAACCGCCGCGTGTGGGGCCTCGAGCGTGCGACCGGGGCGAGGCGCTTCGGGCTCGGCACGGGAGCGTCCGACTTTGCCGTTGCGCGCCCGCGCCGAGGCACGCCGCGAATCATCGCGGCGTCGAGCGGTGTCGTCGCCTTCGACGCGACAGGGGCGGAGCCTCTCCCGCTCGAGCCGTTTCCCCGTTGGTTGTTCGCGGCAGAGTCCTCCGGCAGCTACGAGAATTGCAGCCTGCGCGCGCTCAGCTGGGACGATGGCAACGGACGCTCCCTGTGGCAGCGCGACGTCCCCGCGCGGATGCGCGAGATTCGGTTCCCATGCAGGTCGCTCGAAGGCTATCGACGCGAGGCGCGTTTCGTCGGGCGCCTTCCCTATTCCATGTTCGGCACGAGCGTGAACGACGGCACACTCGTCGAGGCGAACCGCACCGGGGTGCTCGCATTGAATCTTCGCGATGGATCCGTGCAACTCGACGCTGCCGCGCCAGGATCGGAGCGTGGCGTGTCGTTCTACCAGGGCACGTTCGCCGTCGATGGGCTCTCCGACTGCAAAGGCGTCACCTACGGGGCCGAATTGTTCATGCGCTGCGGCGACCGCTATGTCTACTTCAATGGAACGACGGCGCTCGTGCTCTCCGGCACGCCGCTGCGCGTGGAGGCGACGGGAACCTATGCGTCGGACGCCATCGAAGAGTACATCGCGGACCAGCACGCGTTCCACGTCCGCGCGGTGGTGACCGCGGGGGCTTACGTCTTCCGGCTCGAAGGCACGCAACCCGTACCCGACTGACCTGTGATTCGCGACGCGCCGAGCTGGGCGCGATGGGGCGGCTCGGAGTCAGCGCGCGCGCCGGTAGTGCATGGCGACGGCGCCGTTGCGGAGCGGCTTCGTCGAGACCAGCTCGAGCCGTCGCGTGCTGGGCAGCCCGCTCTGGTACAGGGTCGGGCCGTGGCCGGCGATCCTGGGGTGGATGAGGAACTCGTACTCGTCGATCAGATCCAGCCGGTCCAGCTCGGTCGCGAGCTTGCCGCTACCGAGGAGCACACCGGCCGGGGTCGCGTCCTTGAGCTTCTGCACGCCCGTGCGCAGGTCGCCGGCGATGTGGTGGCTATTGGTCCACGGGAAGTCCTTTCGCGTCGACGACACGACGTACTTCGGCTTGGCCTCCAGCTTGACCGCCCACTCGCGCATCGCCGGCGGCGCCTCCTCGTCGCCGCGGGCGACCGCGGGCCAGTAGCTCTCCATCATCTCGTAGGTGACGCGGCCCCATAACATCGCCCCGGCCTCGTCCATGAGGCGGGTGAAGAAGGCGTGTATCTCGTCATCGGCGATTCCCTCCTGGTGGTCGACGCAGCCGTCCAGGGTGACGTTGATGCTGAAGGTCAAGAGTCCCATGCGGCGAGTCTAAGCCATACACCCCTGACGATGGAACGGCAGGCCGTCGCAGAACGAACCCAAATAGAACACCACCGGAAACGTGAGCGTCGATTCGGTTCAGTCGACGGCCCTTTACGGGCGAACCCGGGTCACTCCTAGGGGCCGTGGCCGCCATGGTTTCATGGGCAGTCGGGAATGACGTTGCCGTTGTTGTCTTTGGCCTCGTCGTTACCCCATCGCGAAAGGTAATACGCCGATACATAAGCATTGCGGCCGTTCTTGCCAGGGAACGTCTCGTCGAGATCCGTACGGAGCCACCAGTGGTTGAAGGAATCGCCCGAGCGGACCTCGGCGCCGTAGACCTTGCAGTACACGTAGTTCGTGCCCTTGAAAAGGGTGCCCTGGGCGTCGGACATGTTGGCGTCGTTGTAGCCGGTCGCATTGTCGAACGTGTCGACATAGGATTTGCCGCCCGTGCCCCCGCACCCATTGTCGCTGGTGATGTACTCTTGATAATACTCACCCGGATAGCCCAGCCCGCCCCCGTTGATTTGGATGTCTTGGCCATCGCCGAAATACAGCTGCTCATAATGGATGTGCGGGCCACTCGAAGCGCCCGTCGAACCCGTGATGCCGATCTCCTGGCCTTGCTCGACATAGGATCCGTCGCCGACTGAAAATGACGAGAGATGAAAATAAAACGTCGTCCACCCGTCGCCGTGATCGATCTGGACGTAATTTCCCGCGCCACCTTCTTGATAAAGATTGTGCACGGTTCCTGCGGCGGATGCGAGGTTGGGGGTGCCGCCGGTCGACCCGCCGTCGGTGCGAATGAAGTCGAGCGCACGACGAACTTCCCCATCATGGTGTGAGTACGTCCATTGCTGGCCACACGGGAATGGCGCCTTGAAGTTCGGCGCAAACGCCAATTTGGCAGACTTACCCGACTTGCCCGACTTGACGGCGCGTGACGCACCGGCCGGCTTCGCCGGTTTTGCGGCGGCGGCAGCATCAGCGAATGCAAAAAGACCGATGAACAGCGGCAACGCAAGCACTGCAACGCGAATGGATTTCATGTAGGTCCCTTTCCTAAGCAAGGAGACGGCCCGAGCTCGTGAGCAATACGTAGTTGCTCTTAGCAGCATGACAAGCCTGCCGGTATCCAGATTTCATGATCGCATGTGCGAAATTGGCCATCGCGCGGCGCCTCGCGACCTACCGCGATGTCTCGCGATCCGCTGATTACCGAACATCAACTGAACAAGAGTAGCGAGGAAATGAGCAGAATCTGCTCAAGTCTGACCGAGGGCTTGGGCAATGATTGCTCATTGCACCGTGCTCATATCGCATTTCGGCGCGATCCGTACGTCCGGTGGATGCACTCCTAGCGCAGCGTGGTACGAGGCGTTACCGCAAAGTTACCCGACTTCACGAACTCCTCGCCGCCGTCATCGACGCCGGCCCCAGTCCTCGAGGAACTGTTCGCGGAGCGCGTCCGGACATAGGGCCGCGACAAATGCTATGCTGGCTCTTCTTCGCCCTCGACGACGAATGCGCCTCCGAGCGTGACGCGGCAATCGTTACGGGGCGCGCTGTCGTATTCCAGTTCTCGGAATTCGATCGTGACTTCCTCGTTTGGCCAAAAGAGCAACCGATGGGCGAATGTACCGTCATCCGCAATGTCGAGCTCCTGGTAAAGGACACACGCCTCTCGGTCGTTTGCGGCGTTTCGCAGTGACGCGATTCGCGGTCTGCCGAGCATCGCACCTCGATAAGTTAAACTTACCGTCTGGTATCCGATCTCCGAAGTTCCGGCGACGAGCCTAAGCTGAAGCTCCGCGGCGGACGGCTTCCAGCGCACCGACTCGATGAGCGCATCGTGGAGGGAAGTCTCCTGATGTAGACGGGCCATCGAGGAGGGGAACCGAAAGACGATTTGCTCGAGCCGCGCCGCATACGCGTCGCAAACGAGGGCATGCGCATCATCCGTAAGCTCACCGTTTGCCCAACCGCGAGTGAAGTATCGCACGGTCCGAATCTAAGACCCAGCATCAACCGAGTCAATTTGGGTCGACTCGCTTGCTCCCTGCGAGTTACGTGAAGGGCGCAGAATTCCAATTCCGTCTTTCGTAGTGTTGCGGCGGGAACCTTTCGTTCGCGGGTCTGTCGAATCGGGCGAAGGTACTCAAGGCATGAATCTTCGAGACGTGAAAATTGGCACTGTGGCTGCCGCGACGAGTGCGCTCCTCGTCGTCGCCGTGTTCCAAGGAAAGCAGACGGTTTCGTCGGCAGGTCATTCTCCGAGCCTCGCCCCCTGCGATGGTGTGACGTTCGATGTGCGCGGCGCTTATGCCGCACCGATGGCGGACGAGGACACGGATGCAAACGAGAATCTCGTGGAGGAGGTGCGCCGTTACGAGCATCGCCTCACGGCCCTCGAAGCCGAGCGAGCTTCGCTCGAAAGCAAGCTTGCAACGGCGGAGAATCAGCTCAGTACGAGCGATGGAGGTGAGAGAGCGCGCGAGGTTGCCGAGCTATCCCAGGACGACTGGAAGGAGCTCGCCAAAAAGGAGACTATCAAGTACACGATGCCTTGCTTCCGCGAGCAAGCGGATGACTGGGACCCATCGCCCGAGCAAATGGTGAAGCTCGGTCTCGCTCCCGATGACTTCAAGTCGATTGGGCTCGCGTACGCGCATTCGCAAGATCGCTTGGGTCGTGCGGTGCGTCCGCTCTGCCAGCGGGCGCTCGGCGGCGACCCTGCGGTGGTGGCGAAGATCCCTCTTGCCGAGTGCATCGATATCGTCAAAGACGTTGCCTCTGCGGCGGACCCTCGGGGGGTCGACGAATCGATACGCCATGTCGCCGAGATACGGGCGGGCCTCCGACAGACACCACCGTCCGAGCAGCAGGGCGCAACGATGAAAATGTTTCTCGCGCTCACGGGAGAGGCGAGTGTTTTCGAGGCCGAGCTCGCCGAGAGCTTTGGCCCCGAGGAGGCACATCGCCTCGCGCACCACGACGAGATGTGTCGCAGCAGCGGCTACCACCGTGCACGAAGAAAACCACCGGTATCGGCGCCGTCGCCCCGGCCTCGTCCATGAGGCGGGTGAAGAAGGCGAGTGTTTCGTCGTCGGCGATACCCTCCTGGTGGTCGACGCAGCCGTCCAGGGTGACGTTGATGCTGAAGGTCAAGAGTCCCATGCGGCGAGTCTAACGCATACAACTCCTGGCGAATTCACGCGGGATCCTTGGAACGCTAACATCCGCGGCGCCGCAACATGATATACACCGCCGATGGGTGTCAAGTTCTTACGTTCGCAGCATTTCTGAAGAGCTTTACGCTCGTATTTACACGAAATCCGAAGTTGGCTTGCGCCTAGCGCGTGAGCAATATGCGTGCGACTTCGACCGCGCGACTTTTTTGCGGAGCGTGGAGCAAGGGCCCGAGAGGCAACTCCCCGCGGGCGTCGCCGAACGGGCGAACAAGTGCGAGCGGCAACGGGACGAGTTCTGGAAGTGGCTGTTCGAGCACGGCGTTGCGCGGCGCGATGTCGATCGCGCGCTCCCTTTGGAGGGGGCGTGGATGGGCCTCTCATGGGCTTATCGAGGATCACGCGCCATGGATCTATTGTTCAAGGAGGAGGTGTGCGCTCCGTTCGAAGACGATGGTTGCGGCCCCATACGACTTCTCACCAACGGCCAGGTACATATAGTGCTCGACGCGTTGGCCGAGCGCCGTGTCGATGAGTTTGGAGCACACTACGAAGTTGGCCGCGTCGCGTGGAGCGCAAGGGGATGCTCGCCAAAGTCCGGTGAGGAATCGTACGAATATTTCGCGATGCTCATTGCTGCCCGTCAGAGGCTCGTGGCTTATTTGAACGACGCCAAGAGGTATTATCGGGCGCTACTCGTTTGGACCGACGTATGATCCGAGCCAAGCAACGCGGGCGCAGCGCTACAGGGAATGCAGGTACCCCTCGAGAGAGCTCCACGCGACGCGCGTGTTCTCATCATCGAGATGAGGGGCGCGGAACGTCGCCGCGAAGGCACAGACGTCGGACAATCGCCACTGGAGCCGGTAGAATTCCAGCGCTGCTCGGTCGATGCGCGTGCCATCGTTCGACGTCCCATTCACGGGGAAATCCTCTTTGCCGAACGATGTTGGTCGACATTTCGATTATGCAGTGAACGAACGGGATGCAACTGGGAACTAGGTGGCCACTCAATGGAGGAGGTCGCGTGAATCTCGATAGCATGATGTGCTTGGCATTGGCGAGCTTGGCATTTGCAGGTTGTGCGGAGGATACCTCACCCGATCCTCATGGACGCTGGTCTGCTGGACTGACCGTTCAGGAGGACACTCAAATAGCGACGCCCCTGCAAAGAGGTCTTGATCGGCTTCATTCCGGCGGCGTGATTGGCGTGGTCGCTCGAGCGAGTGACGGTGCGCACGTGATCGATGCTCGCAGCGGCAGCGCTCGTCGCAATAGCACGGAGCCCGTGGCGTTCGAGAGCCAGTTCCGGATGGGCAGCAATACCAAGACCTTCGTCGCGGTGGTGATGCTGCAACTCGTCGACGAAGAGAAGATTCGACTCGACGACACCGTCGATCGATGGTTGCCCGGGCGGGTATCCGGACATGGGAACGATGGCAAAACGATGACGATGCGCCATCTCCTGCAGCACACGAGCGGTCTCTACGATTACGCCAAAGACTTGCTCGGGGACTTCACGGAAAAGGATTACTACGCAAAGCGTTTCCAACATTTCGACTCCGAGGCGCTGGTCGCAACCGCGATCGCGCACGAGCCGAAGTTCGCATCCGGAACGAGTTGGAGCTATTCGAATACGAATTACACGCTCGCAGCCATGATCATCGAGAAAGCCACCGGCCATGATTGGCGTACAGAAATACGTACACGTATCCTGGAGCCGCTCCACATGTGGCACACGTTCGAACCGGAAGATTGGGCCGATCTACCCGCGCCGCACGCGCAGGGCTACAACTCGTTCTCCGCGGGACAGCCGCCCATTGACGTCACCCTATTCAACATGAGCTGGGGTGGTGCTGCGGGGAGCCTGATCACCACGACCGAGGATCTGACTCGATTCTGGCGTGCGTTGCAGGGTGGAGTACTTCTGTCTCCCGCGCGCATGGCGGAGATGCATGACACCGTTCCCGCCACCGAGCTGCAGGCCGTGTTTCCGGGGCTACGCGACGGACTTGGCATCTTTTGGTCTCCAACGCGGTGTGGTGGCTTCTGGCATCACCCCGGCGACGCACCTGGGTTCTCCACACGCAATGCGGTCAACGAAGGAGGCACCCGCTCGGTGGTGCTCTCGGAAAACACCACCGGCGACGTACCCGTCGCGTCTCGCGCCAACGACGAGCTGCAACTGCTGGAAGACGTCATGTGCGCCGATCGATGAGTATGCCAGCGGTCGCACTCCCGACCGCGTCGGAGGTTATACGGCGCGCGGCCGAACTTCTTCCCTGAAAACGATATTTTCGACGCGCTGCAAACGTGGAGGCTTTTTCGCAGTCGCTCGACGACAGAGAGAGATTTTGTTCCGTGCGTTGCCGCACCACTCCTGTCAGCCTTGGCGCCACCTTGAATTCCAGCTGGAAGCGACTTTGGGGCCCAAGGATGGCCACGCGATTCGTCTCGGCGGGACGGTTGCGTAGTGCGACGGTGCTCGTCGCTCTTCTCTTGGCATCAGTACGAGCCTCGGCGGACGTGCCCGAGGTCAACCTTCGATACGAGCGTGGGCCGCGGGCAGAATCGTGCGGTGGGGCGGACGAACTCCGCGCTTCGGTGGCGGCTCGACTCGGCCGCGATCCGTTCGTATGGCGCGCCGACGTGGATACGGTGGTCGTTCGGCTTCGACGGGTCGGCCCCGCGTTGGAGGGAACCTTCGAACGTCACGGTCCCAAAAACCAACTTCGCGGCAAGCCCTCGAAGATTACGAGCAAGGCAGGCGACTGCGCGGAGATCATGTCGGCCTTTGCCGTCGGCATTGCCATTGCCATCGATCCATTGAGCCTGACCCGCGAAAGCCCGCCGCCGGAGCCCGCCCCTTCCCCAACGTTGCAAGCGAGCCCGCCGCCGTTGCAAGCAAGTCCGCTCCCCGCGGAGCCCGCTCCTCCGGCGCCGCGCGACGAGGCGGCGCGTCCACCCCCGATCGCGCGGAGCGAATCGGTTCCGGTCCGGGTTCATTTGGGCGCGGGGCCGTCGGTGACGTTTGGGAGCTTGCCGCAGGTCGCGCCCGGGGCCCGTGTCTCGTTCGGGGTCTCGCGCGGCATGCTCGAAGTGGACCTGGAAGGGCGCCTCGATCCGCCGGTGACCCGTCAAGCCGAGGGCGGCCGGATCGAAGCGTCGCTGGCATTGGTCACCTTTGCGCCGTGCCTTCGGTACGAGTTTCTTCTGAGCTGCGCGCAGATGTCGCTCGGGGCGCTGCGCGGAACCAGCGTAGGTTTCGACCATACCCGCGAGGACAACACCTTTTACGTGGCGGCCGGAGCGCGGGCGGGGGTCGAGTTTTCGCTGAGCCGGCACCTCGCGGTGCGCGCGATGGGGGAAGGGCAGATCCCGCTGCGTCCGACGCGGCTTTTGGTCGTCGACACGCCGGTGTGGTCGACGCCCGCGTTCGCGTTCTCCCTCGTGCCGATGCTCGTTGCGCGTTTTCCGTGAGAACGAGGGAGTCGAGCTGCCAAATCACCCAGGTGGAGCCTGCCTGTGAAGACGAACGACGTTCGCCTACGCTTCGCGACATCTTCGACTCGGAGCTGCACTTCGTTTGGCGCTCGCTGCGCCGCCTCGGAGTCCCTGATCGCGATTTGGAGGACGTGGCCCACGAGGTGTTCGTCGTCGTCCATCGCCACCTCGGGCAATACGATCCGGCTCGGCCGCTGCGACCCTGGCTGTTCGCGATGGCGTTCCGCTGCGCGTCCGAATATCGGCGCCGCCCGCGCCATCGCCGCGAGGTGTTCGAGGACCAAACCTTGGATCACAGCGATTCGGCCGAGCCGGTGGACGAAGCTTTGATGCGCGCGCAAGAGAGAAACATCGCGCGACAGGCGCTGCTCCGGGTGCCCGAGGATCGGCGCGCGGTACTCATCCTCCACGATTTCGACGAGGTGCCCATGCACGAGGTGGCGGCGGCCCTCGAGATTCCACTGAAGACGGCGTACTCGCGGCTGCGCATCGGCCGCGAGGAGCTCATCGCCGCGGCGCGACGCCTGCAAAAGCGCCGATCCGTCAATGCGGAGCAACCATGAGCGTCTTGCCCCCCGAAGACGAGTTGCGCCGTCTAATTGCCCTCGAAAAGTGCGCCGACGACGATCCGGAACCGGTTCGAGCCAACCTGTCCGCGCGACTCACACCCCTGCTGGACGCGCGGCCCAGTGCGCTTCGTTCGCCGCGCGGGCGTATCGTTCGCTGGAGCATCGGCTCGTTCGTCGCGGGTGCGGCGGCCGGCGCGGTAGCGCATGCCGCGTTTTCGACGCCGGATCCACGGGTCGAGGTTCGCTACGTGGATCGCGTCGTCACGGTGGAACGGCCCGTCGATGCGGGAGCGAGTCCGCCACCAGAAATTGCGCCGGCGCCGAGCACGAAACCCGCTCGGCCTTCCGCGCCGGTGACTGCAGCCGTGGACACCGATTTGGCGCGCGAGCGCCAATTGATCGACAAGGCGCGTTCGGCGTTGGTGCGAGGCGATGCTCCGGCAGCGTTGTTCGCGGTGGAGGAACATGCGAACGCGTTTCCGCGGGGGCAGCTCGCCGAGATGCGCGAGGCGGTGGCGGTGCAGGCGTTGGCCAAGGCCGGACGCGACGACCTTGCCCGCGCGCGCGCGAAGCGCTTCCATCAGACATTTCCCGCCAGCGTGTTTGGCCCGGTGGTCGACGATGCAATTTCGTCGATTCCTTGAGAAGCGGGATCGCGTCACGCCAAATGAAGAAAGGCGGGGCCGACTTGAAGTATCGAAAATTACGGTGAGACCATGAAGATCCGATTGTACGGCGCACTTGCGGGAACCATTTTGATCGCACAGGCCTGCACGGCTACGCAGGATCTCGGCGAGAACGATCCCAGAAATCCCAAGCCCGACTCCGGCCCCGGCGACGCCACGGCAGGCGACGGCTCGACGCCTCCCGGCGATGGCGGGACGCCGCCGGCCCAAGATGCGGGCTTTTCGCTCCAGGCGGGGCTCACGTTTACGCAGTTTCCGTTCGACAAATCGATCAACACGATGTGGGGCGCGAGCGGCTCGGACATCTGGGCGATCGGCAACGAAGCTTTCCATTACGACGGCACGAAATGGTCCTTGTTTCCGACCTCGTCCTTTCATCCGGGGTTCGGCAATCCTCCCCCGAGCCTTTCCGAGATCTGGGGGACCAGTTCGATCAGCGCATGGGGCGTTGGGCCCATCATCATCTATCGATGGAACGGATCCGACTGGGTCTCACCGCCCAAACTCCCCGGCGAGCGACTCTCCCTCTATACCTTTTCGGGCGTCTGGGCGGAAAACGACAACAATGTTTGGGTGTCCGGCTCGAGGTACATCAACGGAACGAATGACCTGGAGAAGTCCCTCTTTCAATTCAAAGACGACGCCTGGACGACCAAATACACGCAGCCCGACGGCTACTACTACAGCATCTGGGGCAGCGACGCGCAGCACCTCTGGATCGGCGGCGACAACCATATTCTCGCGTACGACGGTCAAAACTTCGTCACCGTGGCGAGCGGCCTTTCCGTGCGCGTCCAGGTCATTCGAGGCACATCGGCCAACGATGTTTGGGCCTTTGGGACCGCCGGCTTCATCTCGCACTGGGACGGGAAAGCATGGAAGCGCTTTCCCATCGCCGCATCCATAGATTTTCGCGCCGCGTTCATTCGCTCGGCCAACGACATCTATGCCGTCGGTAAACTGGCCAATACCGGCTCCGCCATTGCCCACTGGGATGGCGCGTCGTGGACGCACGGAGCGGCCCAAGACGGTGCCATCCTTCATGGTGTGTGGGGCGGTCCCAACGAAGTCTGGGCGCTAGGAGACAAGATCGCCTATCGCGGGAAGTGAGCCGGCGGAGCCCTCTTGCCGATCGACTGAGAGGCAATCGCACACTTCGCGAGGCTCACGGGGGAACGTGCGCTTTCCTTTGCGCCATCTCCGTTATGACGGCGGATCTCGCCGAACTCGCCGTGTATTGACCAGCAGATGCGCGTCCGTGTCCATGGTGTGAAACGGACACGCATGTGCCCATTCACGATGCCGTCTCAATCCTGGCGGCTCGTGACCTCCAACAAGTGATAACCGAATTGAGTCTTGACGGGCCCTTGCAGCGTATTGACCGGCGCGCTGAAGACCACGGTATCGAACTCTCTGACCATCTGCCCAGGCCCGAAAGAGCCCAAATCGCCGCCCTGTTGGCCAGACGGACACGTGGAGTTGGCCTTCGCGATTTTCGCGAAGTCCTCGCCGGCTTCGATTTGGGCCTTCAGTTCAAGGCATTTGTCTTCGGTGGACACGAGAATATGACGGGCTGTGGCTTTCGGCATGGCAGTTCTCCTCCGAGCGAAAGCCTCCCATGCTCCGTGATGATAGCCAAGCATGGACGGTCTCCAAAAGTCGAATGAGCCTGGAGCGCGTCGCGCCGGATGAGATTCATGCGCACGTCGCGTGCTGTACCGAACGCCCAGCGCATTCTTCAAGGAAGTATTCCTCGCCCCGGCCTTCCTCGTGTTTCTCGAAAGCCACCGAATGCCTATCGTTCGATGACACCCCCCTTCTACTCGATCATTATCGTTTTAGATGCTTTGGTTTTCAATGGGCGCCGCGAAACGAATCGCGTTGCCTTGTAACAGGACGTTAACGTTCTCGTCGTGGCGTGTGAAGCGACGTCGATGGTGGGAAAAGATCTTTTGGCTCGCGGGCCAATACAGATTGGCGAGCGTCGTTCGAGGGGGCAACAACGAAACTGCTGCGTTCGTCTTGGTGTACCTGTCGTCCGCCGAGGTAACCGCCGGCATCGAGCCTTGGGGGGCTAGCCCGAGCCTCAAGGGCCGAGAGCTTCTCGAGGCGGTGCGTACTGCGTCGAGCAAACGTCGGCCCCCGCTGGCTTCCTGAGCGGACGAAGCCCTCGTTGAATCGTTGCAAGACATCCATCCCGCACGACGAACTATTCCTCGGTCATGCCGGCCCCTCGATGCCGGCGAGGCGTTGAAGGCCATGGGAGCTCGGGCCATGGCACCTGCGCGCAGTTGCCCGCAGACGTGGGGCCGCTCGCCGATGTGCGGAGGACTCTTTGCCGCCTTTCGCCTCCATCGGGGCGTGCGCGCTCGTGTTTTTTCTCCGGCGGCTCTTTTTTCGACAACCCGCGCCGCGCGCGCGCCGATGTTACCTGCGTCGAATGTCCCGACTCGTTCGAGCGCACTCCGAGACGGATCGTGGTGCGCACCAAACATGAACCTCCACGGACGGATCGATTGTTTGGCTTGTCCTTCCAAATACAGACGACGCGATATCGTCGACGCTAGCCCGATATTACTTCTTTAGTGGTCTCTGCAGTGCTCCATAAGGTGCGCCGATCATGCGTGCGGCGCTGCTTTGGGTCCGTTTCATAGAAAAGGGAAAACATGCTTCGTTCAAAATCCAAGTTGACATTGTCGCTTTTGCTCGGCCTCACCACCCTCGCGGGCCTCGCTGCGTGCTCGGATTCCGGTGAATCCTCGCAAGCGGACCAATCCACCGGAAATGGATTGCACGAGGGAACGCTGCTCACCAGCTCCGGCCCGATGACGATCCATTACGAAGAGCGTGATGGACAATTCATTTGGCAGGGCGACATCATCCTCGAGCGCTCGAAAGTCGCCGAGTCCAAGCCCGGATCGTTGGGCGATCAAGGCTTCGCCATGGGCTACCGCACCCCGGTGTTCGACGCCGGCGGAATCTGGCCGGGAAACGCCGTCTCCTACCGGTTCGATTCTACGGTGTCCTCCTCGCTCCGGACGACGATCGATCAAGCGCTCGACCATTATCGGAACAAGACGAACGTCAAATTCTACTTCGATTCGTCGAACACGGCCGGCGATTACCTCCTTTTCCGTGGCGCCAACGACACGGGCTGCAACAGCTACCTCGGCCACGGGTCGGGCGCGCGCACCGTCAACCTCGGTCCCGGCTGCAACTCCTTCGACACGGCGGTTCACGAAATTGGGCACGCCGTGGGTCTCCAGCACGAGCAATGCCGCCCCGATCGCGACAACTACATCACGGTTCAATACAGCAACATCCGTCAAAACATGTGGGGCCAGTTCGACAAACAGAACGGCGCCCCGGCGGGTTCGTTCGATTTCGACTCGGTGATGCTCTATCCCGCGTACACCGGCGATACCAACTTTGCCATCGACACGAGCAAACCCATCATCACGAAGCGTGACGGCTCGACGTACCCCAATCCGCAGGACGGCAGCGGTCTGTCCAACAGCGACATCGCGGCCGTTACGCTGCTCTATCCGGATCACCCGCCGGCGGGCGGGCGCGTCGCGGCGATCCAGCAGTCAGATGGCTGGGTCGACTCGATCGTGGTCGACAAAAACGGCGCCCTGCAGCTCGCCTGGGAAGGCAACAACCAGCCCTGGAAGAACCTGGCGGCACTCTCGGGAAATAACTTCGCGCCGCCCGGTGCGGGCGTAGCCCTGGATCGGCAAGGCCCGGATCAGATCGACGGGTTCGTCATCGGCAACGACGGTGCTCTGTACGTCACCTGGAGGCCGGGCAACGGCGGCAACTGGTTTGCTCCGTATCGCATTTCGCCGGCGGGCGTCGCGCCGCCGGGCGCTGCGGTGGCGACCGGACACCAGGGTGATCTCCTCGACGTGTTCTTCGTGGACAACAACGGCGCAGTGAACGTGTCGTGGATCGCGCCCGGCGGCACCTGGGCAGGTCCGGCGGCGATCACTGGGGCGAACTTCGCGCCCAAGGGCGGGAACATCGGGACGGGCATCCAAGGCACCAATCAGCTCGATCTGCTGGTCGTCGACAACTCGGGTCGGGTCAACGTGCTCTGGATCGTGCCCGGCGGCACCTGGGCAGGTCCCGTCGCGCTCACCGGCAACGTCGCTCCGCCCGGCGCGTCCATCGCGATGGGGCATCAGAACGCCAACCAGCTCGACGCGCTCTTCGCGGACAACTCCGGGCGGCTCAACGTGATGTGGATCGTCAACGGCAATCCGTGGGCCGGGCCCGCCGCGCTGACCGGCAACGGCGCGCTGGCTCCCGGTGCGATCCTCTCGGCCGGACTGCAGTCCGCGAACCAGCTCGACGTGTTCGCCGTCAACCCGAACGGCGCACTGCAAGTCTACTGGATCGTGGATGGCAGCCCCTGGAAGGGGCCGTACAACATCTCACCGAACGGCTTCGCACCCTCCGGCGGCGGCGTCGCGGCCGTGCGTCAGAACGGCTCGCAGCTCGACGTCCTCCTGACGGGCTATCAGGGATTGTCGGTCGCCTGGATCCCGGGCAACAACGTCTGGTACGGCCCCGGCCTCGTCTTCTGATCGATCGTCCCGATCGCGGAACGATAAGACGATAAGAGGTCACGCGCGCGCGCACCCCAACCGGGTGCGCGCGGTTTTTTTTGCCTCGAGCCCGATCCCGAGCACGGCCGCCAGCCCCAGCTTAGTGCCGAGAAGGAACGCCTCAGCACGCCTAAGCTGGGGAGGCCCAGCACGGCAGGGGGAGCATCTATACAGGAATGATTCGCGCCGGGGAGGCGGTAGATATGGCCACAAAGCGGGCGTGTGTATCTTACGAGTCGCGGACGTTGCAACGGCGGCACGCTTTTGCGCGCAGGCATTCCAAGCTCATATGAGGAACTCGATGCGAATGGTTGCTGCGAGTTCTCCGTCGGAGAAGAATTCCGATGGTGAACGTTTCAGGCAACGATTCCGACTCGTCCCAACCGAGCAATCTCTGCAAGCGCCGCGCGCTCCGGCAAACGAATTGCTCGTGGATGAATCAACGTAGCACCGGCGTTTTCCGCGTAGCGACACATCGTGCCATTGTCGAGAGCAACGTCTTCGCTCGCCAACATTCGGGCGAGGCGGTGAAACGGTAACCAAATTGATATTTTGATACGAGAATGTGCGCGATGAGGGAGGGCGCGAGCATGCCGCGCTCGAGAAGCTCCTTCGGCTTGGCCGCCGTCACGAGCGAAACGACCCTCGAGTGCGGGATCCAGAATCTCGATCCGGGTTTCCGGCATCTCGATAGCGCTCAGATCGCGTCGACCCGTCGATTTGGAAGGATTGGGGCAGTACGAACGAAGTGAGCATGGTGCATACGTTGCACCTGTTACATGAGCACGCGAAGTGCCTGCAACGCCTCGACGGCCGTTCGGTCGCGCCCATTGCTTGCTTACACGAGTCGGTGCTTGAGACTGATCCGACGGGACGCGAGATGCGCCCCGAGGATCCGGCGGCTGACGTGGTGTGCGAGCCGCAGCCGGCGCGAAGGCAATGTCGTGAAGAACGGCGCGGGGGCATCGGCGCGGACGACGACGTAAGCCCGGAGGTATTCCGCTCCCGGGCCGAGCCCCAGCCATCGACCGCCGGCGGGCAACGTGCCAAGATCATGGCGCGATGCGGAGTACTGGCGCCGTTGATGTTCCCCCAAATGCACGAGAAAACCAGCGTCCCGAATGGTTTCTTGGATTGAATTGTATATCCTTCGGTCCGTATGCGAGAGGAACGAGGAAGAATCGAAGGTGACCTGCGCGTGGCCGAAGATCTTGAGCTTCACGGCGTCGTCAGCGGAACCGTTACCGTCTCGGGCAAAGCCACCCTAGTCCTGCGCGGCATGGTCATCGGTGACGTCATCTTGGAAGCGCGGAGTGCCGTCGAAATTTTCGGGATCGCCGCGCGCGACGTGATCAACCTGGGTGGCCGACTTCGCGTTCATGGAACCGTCTTGGGCAAGGTTGTAGGGCAGACAGCCAAAGCTGACTGCGCCACCGCGGATCAAGACAATGCCCGTCGCGCTGGTGGTATTTTTCTTAGGGCAGCCCTTTTTGCGGCTCTCCCCACCGTGGCCGGTGTGAACTTCGCCTTTCAGGCGGGCGAGCGCGGTCACAATCACCCGGGGTGGCTCGGTATGATGAGTGACCTCGCGATGGCGATGATCTGCTTCGCGATCGCCGTGATTATTTTCGCCGTCGTGGCGGCAGTGTGTGCTCGCGCGAAATCGGCCGGCTAAGCAGCAATCGTGATGCGCTTTTGGCTGACGTCGTCCAGCCAGTAGGCCCGGCCCTCGTCCACGATCAACAGTTCCTCGAACTTGCAGCCGAAGGTACCGACACGGACATGAGGCTCAATGGCCCAGACACCCGTCTTGGGCCCGTGATGCAGAGGGCCGAGCGTTTCGGGGTAGACCAGTCTGCTGATCGACTTCAGTAGAAAGCCCGGCCCGTGCCAGCTAATCATGAAACCGAACGCTCTCTCCGAGGGAAACCAAGTCTCCCGGCTGAAGTACTTGCCATGCCGATAGACGCGATGGCCCATGACCGAGTGCACGTAGCCGTCGGCCGCATTATCGTACCCCGCAGCGCGTATCTCGGCATCCGCCCAATGGAATACATCTCTTGCGGTCTCGGGATTGGCGAAGCGTTGCGGCAGGCGCGCGCGCAATTCGCTGAGAAAGCTCTGCGCTTTTTCCAACGTGGGGTTCGGTCCGACACTCAGCGTGTAAGCGATATCTCCCGTGTATCCATCCACGATGGGTGAGCAATCCAGAATCACCACGTCCCCCTCACGAAGTACCTCTCCCTCTCCGCGGGCAGGTTCCCAATGCTGCGTGGGGGCCAGCGTGCGCTCTGCGAACGCAACGATAGGCTTGTGCAGATGGGCGCGGACTTCGTGGTCGTTCATCCATCGCATCATCCAGCGGCTGGTACGGCCCTCGGTCCACCCGGGGCGCATCTCCTTGGCCGTGGCTTGTGCGCATTCGAACGCGAGACGCTGTGCGTTTCGAAAGCCTTCGACATCGGCGGCGGACGGCGGCCGCGCCGATGCCGTGGACCTTCCGGAAAGCCATTTCGCGAGACGATCGGAATAGGAGTGGGGTCGCGTTTCGCCGCGAGTGGAGAGGCGCGTGTGCATCGTCATTTGGTTGCTCCTATCGCTTTGCGTAGACGGTTACGAAGTTTCGGCGCCAACCGACCGTCGGCGTCTCGCTGCGAGTCCGTGACGACGCCGAGTGCGAGGATCTCCGCTCCCTGCTGCAGCGCCGAACGCAGCTCGCGATCGCTCAATCGAAGCCGATCGGGTCTTTGTGCGAGGGCGAATACACCATTCAGAGCGCCCCAAAGGAAGCGGGCGGTATCGAGCGGCGCGACGCCACGGAGTGTTCCCTCGTCGATCCCACGCTTGATGACTTTGGCAAGGGCTCGAGTCATACGGTCGATGCGTTCCGACAGAACGAGGGCCGCGGTATCGGTGCTCGTTCCTCCGGGCGGCATGGCGACGACTTGAAACAGACGCGGCGACTCGAGGTAAAAGCGCAGGTAGGCGCCCACGGCGTCGACGAGTTTGTCGACGGGCGGGGCGTCGGAATCGTAGACGGCAAGCATGTGCCGCTCGTTCTCCTCGAGGGCGCGCTCGACGACGGCCAGGTGCAAGTCCTCTTTCTTGGCGAAATGCAGATAGACCGTGGCCACCGCCACGTCGGCAGCATCGGCGATCTGCTCGATCGTGGCCAGTTCGGCTCCGACCGCGGCAAATCGCTCCTCGGCCGCATCGAGAATCTGGGCCCGAGTTCGAGCTTTACGGCGGTCCTGACGCGTACCGCTTGCCTGGCTATCGGCTGACATGATGTCACTTTATAAGACCGTCCAATGATTACTAGATGATTCATCTATTATTGGTGGAAGCCTATACCTAAGCCGCGCGGCCTCCACGAGTTCGGCAAAGTGCCTGAATGAAGGCTGCGGGCACATCCCAGCGAAAAGTCCGGGACGAACCATCGCGACCATACATGTATGGTGCCGGTTCTCCGAACACGTCGTGGTCTCCTCCGAAGGTCGCTCTAGTGCGGGCGTTCCACCTGGATCGCGCCAACGCCGGAGAACACGCGCCAACCCGCGGCGAGCGGTCTTTGCTTGCAGCAAACGGGGAATGGCTTGCAGCGGGCGGTGAAAAGAACGCGGCGTTCCCGGCGAAGATTGAGACATGAGATGGATTACGTCGCTCTCGTTCGTTCTGGTCGTCGGATGCGCGCAGCCGGCCACTCCGGAAATTCAGCCGGAGATGCGTGTCGTCCATGAAGCCGTCGAAGCCTTGGGCGGGAGGAGCGCGGTCGACTCGGTGCGCACGCTGACGGCAGAAGGCACCGGCGAATACTTCTTCCTGGGTCAAAACCGCAGCCCGGATTCGGAACAGCAAATGTTCGAAATCAAGTCGTTCCAACGGATCACTGATCTGGCGCACGAGCGGTTGCGCCACGAGCAGGTTCTCGAGCCGCGATTCCTCGGGACCTTTCCCAGCTCCTTCACCAACGTCATCGGACTGGACGGCGACGTGGCCTTCGAGGACGATCGCGGGAACATCTATCGCGAGGCGCCCTCGGTGGCACGCGATCGGCGAGTGGAGCTCCGCCACACCGCCGTGGGCATTCTGCAGACGGCTTTGGCCAAAGGAAGCGTCGTATCCAATCTCCGCCACAACGGCGTCCATCCGAGCGTCGATGTGCGCACTGCCGATGGCAGCGTGTTCACCTTGACCGTCGACGGCACGACGCGATTGCCAATCAAGGTCGCGTCGAAAGGCGATCAAGCCAATCTGGGCGACGTGATGATGGAGACGGATTTCGGTGCTTACCAGCCGGCGGGCGCGATGAAGCTTCCCACGCGGGTAGCCTTCCGTCTCGACGGACATCCGGTGCTGAACCTCCGCGTGACGAAGAACACCGTGAATGGCCCGACACCCGATCTGAGCGCGCCGCCCGCCGCCAAGGCAGAACCGGCCGACCCCGCTCCAAAGGTGACTGCCGAACCGCTGGCCAAAGGAGTGTGGCTCCTCGGCGGCGAATCGCACCACAGCGTGCTCGTCGAGTTTTCCGATCACGCGGTCCTGATCGAAGCGCCGCTGAGCGACGCGCGTGCCTTCGCCGTGCTCTCCAAAGCCGCCGAACTGCTGCCGGCCAAACCCGTGACGCACCTGGTGAATACGCACCATCATTTCGATCACTCCGCCGGAGTGCGCGCCGCCGTCTCGCGAGGCCTCACCATCGTAGCGCACGAGAAGAGCCGGCGATTCCTCGAGGCCATGATGGAGAGACCGCACACCGTGGCCCCGGACGCGCTGGCCAAGAAGCCGATGCGCATGCAGCTGCAAGGCGTGGAAGGCCGAACGGTGCACCAGGACGGGACGCGCACGATGGAGATTTACGCGACCGGCGGCACCCACGCCGACACGATGCTCGTCGTGTATCTCCCGAAGGATCGCTTGCTCGTCGAGGTGGACGATTATGTACCGCGCCCACCGCAGGGGACGCCGCGGCCCAATCCCTTCGCCGCGAGCTTGTTCGCCGCCGTCGCATCGAGAAAACTCGACGTCGAGCGCGTGGTGCCACTGCACGGCCGCATCGCTTCCTTTGCCGAGTTCGAAGCAACCGTGCGCTCCGAAAAGGCGCAATGACGTGAAACGCGACGGCGCCCGGCGATGGCTCCGCGGGACGACTGTGATCGAGCATTTCTCTCGCACGGTCCGTCGTTGCGGCACCACTCCGTGCACGATACCGTCACGCCTGTGCGGCAATACCTCTGTTCGATATTGCTACTCGTCATCTCGGGCGGCTGCCAACGTCGAGGCGACGAGGCCGATGCCGGCACGCCGTTGCCGGCGCCAGCCACGACGACGCTTCCCGCCGGGCCGTCGCCCATCGAACTCCCCGACGCGTCGCTCGACGCTTCGGACGACGCGCCCTCGAGCCTCGATGCCAGCTCCGACGTCGCTTGGATCTGTGTGCCGCCTCACCGCGGAAGCTATCCCGAATGCGAAAACATCGCCACCCTGGAGAATCGACAATGTTGGCGCGAGCACCCATACAAATCGAAATACGTTCCGCGTTTTCGCGTTGGCGCCGGCAGATGGATTGACATATCCCCGAAACACTGGACGTGTGCCCCCATTCCAAAGACGGAAAGAGTGCCCTTCTTCCTAGACACCGTCGCCAGCTGGAATGTTTCCGTCCCTCCCGATTGTGCTTCGCGCGTGCTCGACATGGACGGCCCCAATTTTTACAATGCGTACTGGACGATGTGCTCGAAACGCCAACGCACGAACGACGTATCCATATCCGAGTGAACGAGCTGACGGACGCGGACGGGATTGACGCTCGGGCGCGACATCGGGGCAAATTTCGAGCAACTCCAGGCCTCGCCGATCCGATAAGCCGTATATGAATCGCGTCCGCTCGTTTCTCGTGCTCCTTGCTTGCGCGCTCCCTGCCATCGGCTGCTCGTCTCAGCTCAAACTCGACCCAGAATTTGCCGCCCGCGCCGAAGAGCTCCCGGTAAACGGCGCATCGAGCCCGCCCGCACAGTTCGCCATGGGAAGCTATCGCGTGAACGTTGGCATGTCGTCCGATTCGACGTACACGTTCCGACTCTTCGGCGTCGAAGCCAACGTCGACGGCGACTGGGTCCTCCACGGCACCCTCGATGGCGCGGACGTTCGAGCCGGCGGCTTCGAGTGCATCGGCCCAAACGAAGTCTCCCCCGAGCCAAACTCGAGCCGGCTGTCTTTGGGCAACAAAAAGTCCATGCGCTGCGAAATCCACGACGGGACACGCAAATGGTCCATGCAGTTCGACGCCCGCGCCAGCGACGACGGTCCCGGCACCCCGAACCGCCCCGGCTCCGGGCACAGCGATCCAAGCGACCCAAGGGCCTGGGACGCCTTTCTTCGAACCCCCGACGGCCAGTCCCTTCGCGTCGAATGGATCCGCCGAACATCGATGGTACGCATCAACAACGCCGGCGGCTACTACGTCATCGCCGACAAGCGCATCGTCGGCGCCCTCGACATTGGCAACATCGGCGACCCCCACGCATACATCGCCCGCGACGCCCCGCCCGACCTACGCCCCGCCATCGCCGGCGCCATGGCCACCACCTACGCCCTCGTCGCCGCCGACAAACACGGCCGCCACATCGAGTAGCGGCCGCCTCTCGCGTGCGCATCACCGAGCCCAGGGCGGAGTTGCCCGCCAAGCCGGAGCCCATGGACCGCGACGGGCTCGATCTGGTGACGGGCAAGGATGCTTGCGTCGCGGGCGTGACCGAAGCCAAGCCCTCCCGCGAAGAAGAGCTCGACCAAGAAGGCTCGCGGCGGGCCCAAGAAGGGTAGCTAGAAAACGGCGGCTAAGGCGCGGGGCACTCCACGGTGGTGGCCGAGATCTCACCGGCCGCCTGCGACAGCACCAACACGCGCGTGCCCTCGAGGGGAACGAGGCGCGCCATCGTCGGTTTGTCCACATTCGGCAACTCGAAGACCGGAAGGCGGGGCTTCAGTGCGGCATCGAGGACCGCGACTTTCACGCGCTTGGCGGCGCCCTTCGTTTCGACGAAACCGAGCAGCGAATCCGTTCCAGCGCGCACGATGCTGAGCGATGTGCGCTCCGTTGCACCATCGGCATCCAAGGGGAGCTGGGTGGGCTTTGGCGGCTTGGCCTCGACGGGATAGCTCGCGCCATACAGCGCGGGTTTGCCCGCAATCGGCGCGATCACAGTGACCGTGCGATCGGCCACCGCCAACGCGGGCATGCCGGAAGGAGCATCGAACCAATAGAGCGCCAGCTCACTCGGCGCAGCTTCGCCTTCGGCCTGGCGGGAGAGCGCGAGGTTTCCATTGAAGCGGCCCGCGAAGAAGAAGCCCGCATCGCTCTCGTGGATGCTCGCCGGTAGATCGAAGCTGTATCGATCTTTGTCGGGATCCGGCACGTTGCGAACGCCGAGGCCGACCACCGACGCCGTACCATCCTCCGCGATGGGGTGAACCTGCCATCGGCTTCGCGGCTCATGTTCGTCGCTCGTGACGTAGCCCCACGACGAGAGGATCCAGCTCTTTTTCCCATCGGTGAAGCTGCGGCAGTTGTGCGATCTGTCGGAGCCGGCGCCCATGAAGTTGCTCACGATGGACTCCTTGTCCGCGAATCCGCAGAGAATCTGCTTCATCTTGTCGGGGCCCGTCGACGTCGCGTCGACGAGAACGCGGACCTTGAGCTCCGACACGCCCGCCGGCGTGACCCGATGAATGGACACGCTGCCCTTCGGCAGGTGGGTCAACTCGGTGGCAAATGCGGAAGCATCCACGTCGACGGTGGACGCGGTGCCCGCCGCGGTATCGATGACGGACGCGCGGGGCGTCGCTCCTACGGCGTAGCCGACCATGAGGCGACCGTCGCCCATGCGAACCGCCGTGGCACCGGTTTCCGAACGCGTACCCTTCGCAATCGAGATGGGCGAGCCCACGACGGAGCACGTTGCGGCGCGCGAGGGCGACGGCGCGGGATTGGAGGAAGCTTTGGCGGAGGAAGCCGGTGCAATCGACGCGGAAGCGGACGTGGTGGACGGATCGGGCGGCGAGGGGCGAGTGTCTTTTTTGCAGCCCACGACGAGTAGCGAGGCGACGATGGAAAGCGGGAGAGCCGCGTGGCCGACGGAAGGCTTGGGCATGGTGGTTTTGCCTTAACGTCGGCCAGGCCGGACTCCATGTTGCGTCTCGCGAATTGGGGTGCCTCGTCGAGCGTTGTGCGTTCCAGCGCACGGTCGTTTTTAGCCGCGGCCACGTCGGCTTTGAGCTGATAAGGATACAGCTTTTGCTGGCCGTAGGCCTTGACGAGCGCGCGGTTCGCCGCGTCGAGGGCCTCCGAGCACCGGAACCACTTGTCCCGTGCTGCGACGACCACGGCTCCCGCGTCGCCACTCGCACCACCTTCGTCCGGGAAACCGCTGGCTCGTGCCTTAATCGAAAAAAGCGGAACCGTAGCGCACGGCGACCAATTTGGTTCGCGCGACGCGTAGTAGCGGTTCCGACGGTTACGAGAGGCGAAGCGCCTGCCATGCGGCCAGCGCGGCGAGCTTTTGGTCCTTGCCCCACGGTGGCCCGAGGCGTCTGCCGAGTGTGCCCAACGCTTCGGCCGCGATGTCGAGCGACTTCGGGGACACGAGGCGCACGGCGAGGCCGCGGGCGGCGCCTTCGGCCCTCAGGATGTCGCGGTAGAAGCAGCTTTCGGCCGCGTGGAGACGAGGATGTGCGGCCAGCACGTGCTCGAGCGGCTCGGGCATCGGCTTGTTGCTTCCGATCAGGGCGCACGCGGCGAGGCTTCGCCCGGACGCGATCCGTTCGAGCGCTTCGGCGGCCCGCTCCGAAGCCCTCAGGCGCGCTTCTTCGACCCAGCGGCGCGCGTCCTCGATGGGAAGTTTCGCGGCCACATGAAAGACGAAGCGATCGGCATCGCCGAGGATCTCGATCTCCTCCCGGACTTCGATGTATGGCGAAGCCAGCGAGCCGGCCGCCACGACGCAGGCCGCCCATCCCGTGTGCACGCTGATTCCAAGGGCCAATAGCATGAGACGCTCCCGTATGGTGGAGCGTATCGCGCGCGTTGCGTTCGAGAAAGAGCTCTTCGCCGCGCGATGGCCATCCGTGCGGCGGGCCTTCGATTTGCCAATCGGTGAATAGCAAATGATGCGGCCATTATGATCTTCGAGAACGAGGAGGCCGAAGTCCACCATCTTCTCCGCCGAGCCGTAATGGTTCTTGGTCGGGACGGGAGCGGCGCCCGCACCGTGAAGGCCCACGGTGTCCAGCGTAACGGATATGCCCCGTAGCGACGTGCCGGCAGACGACAGTTCAGGAGGGTGGAACAGCGCCGTTCCAAGAAAATATTGGACGTGACGGGAGGGAAAGGACCGCCTTCACGTATGAGGGGCCATGCGAACGTGGATCGGATGCTTGCTGCTCGTTGCGTGCCAGGCGTCCTCGGGCGGCGCCGATCCCCATGGCACGCGCGCCACGGCAAAGCTTGCAACGGGGATTGTTCCGCGTCCCGGTGAGCTGCCTGCGGCGCCATTGGTTGGCGCGCCCGTGCCAGTGCTCGAGCGGAGCATCGAGGAGACGGTGCTTCCATTCACCGTCATGGATGGCTTCGGCCGCAGCACGCGCGTGGACAAGGCCGTGCTTTCACACAGCCAGTGGGTCGGCGTCGTGGACAGAAACGACGATCGCAGGACCTCGGTCGTGCGCGGGGGCCATCGAAACTGCCACCCTTCTGCCCAAAACACACGGGCAAGGATTCCTTCGTCGCACCGGGGCCGTGTCTCGTCGAGCTACTGCACGAGCCGGTGTTCCACTGCTTCGATGTGGGGCGAGGCTTCACGTGAAGAGCCCCGGCATTGCCGGCGAGATCGAGCTTTTCGATATCGAACAACGGGGCTTGGTAACGCGAGCACCGTATTTTTTACGCCATAGTCTCGAGTTGAACGTACCTCGTCAGTACCTATCGCTGGCCTTGCATTGAGGCCGTCCTGCCGGAGTCTCATGTCGAAAAAGACGATCAAGAACCTATTTCAGGCCATCGAAGATGGAAATATCGATCTCGTCAAGCAGATCATCGGCGTCGACGCGGACGCGCTGGAGTGTGAGGGGGTCGGCAAAGTCATGTTCAGCGGAAAAACACCCCTCATCTATGCTCTACAATGCGGGCAGACGAACATCGCTTTATTCCTGCTCGAGAACCATGCAAATGCAAACGCGAAGATGTCCGACTCCTGGCGATGGCCCACGCTTCATTTCGCCGTTCGCACGGCAGTATCGGTCGACAGCAAGCCCGAAGACCTACACGTCCTCGAGCGAATGCTCACCTTTGGAGCAGATCCAAACGCCACGGATGCCTTTGGCAACACGGCGCTCGACCGCTCTCTACTGGACTACAAGAAGGATTGCGACGCTTGGAAGGTCATCCAGGTTCTCGTTGACGCTGGAGCGAATCAAGCGAACGTTGGCGGGTCCAAAATGACGACACGTGAGCTCGTTTCGACGAATCCCCACGCCTTCAGCTCCAAGGTACGCAGCATCATGGGCATTGGCTGAATGGGGCCTGGGGGACCGCTGCCCAACACGCTCCGTACCTAAGAGCTGCCCTCAAGCGAACGAAGCCGCCCTTGACGGAAAGTGGCACGGCTCCGATGTGCTTTATTCGAGGTCGTTCTAACATTCCCTAGGGGAGGGGAGGGATGTCATGACGTCCGCGACGCTAGCGGCCGGAGCTGTCTTCGCAGACCGGTTCACGATCGAGGGCGTAGCCGGCCGAGGTGGCATGGGCGTCGTGTACCGCGCGCGCGATCGGAAGCGGGACCATGCAGCGATGGCACTCAAAGTGCTCAACCATTTCGGCCCTGCGCATCATCCGTATCATCTTCTCGAGCGATTTCACCGCGAAGTTTACATGCTGTCGGAGCTTCAGCATCCCGGCATCGTTGCGTATGTCGACCACGGCGTCGCGGCACAAGAAGGGCTTGCCTACCTCGTCATGGAGTGGCTCGACGGCGAGGGCCTCGACGAGCGCCTCGATCGCGGCGGCCTAACGCTCGCCGAGACATGTCGCATGCTTTGCCTCTTGGCCGATGCCCTGTCCACGGCGCACGCGCGCGGATTCGTGCACCGCGACCTCAAGCCCGGAAACATCTTTCTTCGCGACAGACGCACCGACGCACCCGTCTTGCTCGATTTCGGTGTCGGGCGCGTCCAGGGCCGCATCCTTGGCCGCCGCTCGTACGGAAAACATCTTCGAGACGGTCAATCACCGACGCCTCCTCACGAACGCCCGGCTCTATCTTGGGCTCTTGCTCGCGCATTTGGGAAACATCGACATGGGCGAAGAAAAGCTGCGCGCCGCTCTTGCCGACGCCCGTCAGGATGGGGATATGTGGACCAGCGGCGTGGCAACGGTCCAGTTGGCAATGACCCTCGTCGATGCCGGAAATGGCTGGGCGAATGAAGAGGCCTCGCAGCTCCTTCGGAAATTATTGGAACGCCCCGGCGATAAGGATTTCCGGGGATTCGCCAATGCCATCCTTGCGAACATCCATTTGGACCGCGGCCAGCTCGACGCCGCGGAGTCGCACATCCGCCTCGCGCTCGATATGCTCATCACGTTCGTGACCGCACGTCCCTACGCCGATGCCGCTCGACTCCGCATCCTGCTGCGCAGCAACCGAATCGACGAAGCCCACGACGACGCCGAAGAAGCATTGAGCCGACTCGATCGACTCGTGGGCGGTGGCTTCGCCGAGGTGCGACTTCGACTCGCGGCATTCGAGGCTTACGCGGCGGCGGGCGATCCTTCCGCGGAGCGCATCCTCGAAGGTGCCCTCGACCAGATTTCGATTCGTGCAGGAACCATCGACGATCCGGTCGCGCGAGCGACATTTCTTGCAAAGAACCCGATCAACCGGAGCGCACTCGAAGAAGGGGGCAAGCGCTTCCCAATTACGGCGCCAGCTTGCAAATTTTGAAAAGTCGAAATCGGCGGGGACGCGAATTCGACGGATGGCTCCGAGCCCAGCCACAGAGCTTCAGTATTGAAGACCTCCCGGGGGGGGCCAATGTTCACTGGGCAAGTTGCGATTCGCTTCATGGGCGTACCCATGGCAGGCCGAGGAGCAGTATGGCGCCATTCTCACCGTCACCAAAGACGGCGAAATCAGCGTGGCGGAAGATGGGCTGATCTTCGACGTGGAAGACTTTGACAAGGACGGGCGCCCTGACCTCTTGTTGCATTCGTCCAAGGACGAGGAGTGCATGGAGGATCATCCGGAGGGCAAATGCGTCCGTCAATGGGGACCAACGACGGTTCGACTCTCACTCCCAGATGGATCGTTCGGAGGGGAGATCCCTTATCCGCAGGAGGCGACAACGTCGCCGCCCCAAGCTCCCGAAAGCAGCAAGCCGCGCGCGCCTCCGAAGAAGAGGCCCAGCAAAAAGCGGAAGTAGGGTGCTCCTCATGGCGAGATAAACAGCATCCACCAAGTGGTTCCGGATGTAGCGGCTCACCTCGACACGCCACGCCCGGCTCGGGCAGAACGAGGCCATCGCGTGCGCCCAGCAGTTGCCACGATTTCTCGGTCATGGCGGATCGATTCCTTCCGGTCGTGGAACTCGCCCTTCCGCCCTTCGTTGCGTATTCCGAAGGACGTGAAGGCAAGTGCGGGTGGAACAGAACCCGCAAGTAGCGGTTCTTTCCGTGACGCCGACTCGCTCCCGCATGCCCCATTACGGTACAAACAGAGAAATGCGGCGCCGCTCGTTTCTTCTCAGCGCCGTCGCGGGGTCGCTGGCTGCATGGGTGGGCCCCGGATGTGGAGGCGTCACGCGCACCGATCTTCCGAGGTCTCCTTCTGCCCGCGCTACCGGGAACGTCATCCTCGACGCCATCCTCGAGATTGCCTCGCTCGCGCCAAGCAGCCACAACGTGCAACCGTGGGCGGTGCGGGTCGAGTCTCCTCGGCGTCTGTCGGTTCTCTCGGTAAAAGAGCGATGGCTGCCGGCCGTCGACCCTAATAACCGCGAGATGCTCCTCTCGCTCGGAGCGTTCCTCGAAAACCTGACGCTAGCCGCCGCCGTCCACTCGCTGCACGCGGACATCGCGCTCGTCGCAAAAAACGCGCGCGACGCGCTCGTCGCGGACGTGACGTTGGAGCCCGCCTCTCCCCCGGCAAGCGACGCTGATCTCGCCCGCACGCGCTCCCGGCGAACGCTGCGCCGTAAGCTCGACACGACACCGCTCCGCGCCGCCGACCTCGCGCACCTCGAACGGTTGACCGGCGAGCTCGCCTACGTCGCACGCGGCGAGGGCTCATGCAACTACCTCGACGAGGTGACCATCGAGGCCAACCGCATTCAGGCTTATCGCGACGACGCACAAGCGGAGCTCGTTCGCTGGATCCGCTGGTCGAACGACGAGGTCGAGCAGCATCGCGACGGACTCACGCTTCCCGCGCTCGAGGTCACGGGCCTCACAGGATGGTTTGCGCGGACCTTCCTCTCGAAGGAGTCGCTGCTCTCGCCGTCGTCGCGCGAACGCGCGGTGAACATAGCACGCGAACTCGTCCCGAACAGTGGCGGCTGGATCGTCCTCGGCTCGAAGGACGACGGCGTCGCCGAACTGATCGACGCCGGCCGCCGCTTCCAGCGGCTCTTCCTCCAGGTGCGCGAGCGCGGTATCGGGTTGCACCCGATGTCGCAGGCGCTCGAAGAGGGTCGGTTCCGTGAGGAAATCGCCGCGCGCATCGGCGTGCCCACGCCGCAGTTCCTACTTCGGATCGGTTACTGCGGGAGTTACGACAATCCGGTGAGTCCACGCCGCCCGCCCGGGTGGTTCGTCGGCTGAGTGCCTAACCGATCGTGCGATGCTCGCCCGAGGATGCGTCGATCTTCGAAGTGACGGGCGATGGCTTGGAGTTCTTGTGTTCGAAGACACTAGAAGGCGCCGGGATGCAGGCCGAGATCTCCGTTGGGATTGCTTCCCTGCGGGGCTCCAATGTACAGCGTGATCAGCGCCTTGTACCGGTCGAGCGCCGTGCGGTCGCTCATGAAGGTCGGCAGTGCTCGTGGGTCGGCATTTGGATAGTTCCAAATGGACTCGTAGCCCGACGGTGGCGCGACGTCAGACCGGGAGCTCCACATCGACGTGCGGATGAAATTCTGCTGGTTCGCCCGTGAGAGGACCCAACTCATGTAGAGTTTGGCCGCAGCTGGATGCGGCGCGTCCTTGAGGATGGCGGCCGTCTGTGCCCAGGTGACCCACGGGCTATTCTTGGGCAGGGAGAAGACGGCGGTGTGGCCGGGTTGAAACGCGAGCGCCCCGCCCACGCCGAAAGCCGCCGCATACGTCCCATTACGTACCAGATCGCCCGTGTCTTGAGTGCCGCGAACGAATTTCGGATTTTGCGCAACGAGCTTCTTCAAGAAGTCCAAGCCGTATTCGTCCGTCAGCTGCTTGAAATAGAACAGCACGGCATCATCGTCGTTGGGGTATGTGAATACGAGTTTGTCTTTGAACTCGGGCTTCAAGAAGTCCGCTGCCTCGATGGGCGCGCCGCTTCCAAGCGACGTGGCCGTGAGCATTGCGAACGCGTGGAACCACATGCCGGTGTAGGCCCCATCCCTATCCTTGATGGCGTCGTAGACCTTGCTCCAACCGACGGGCTTATACGCGAGCAGAGCGCCCTCTCGCTTCCAACGTGGAAAGTCGTCGAAGGTTTGAAGCTGGATGACATCGGCGACGACATGATGCTCGGCGATTTGATTGTCGATTCGCGCATCATGAATCTTACTCAGATCGACGATGGTATTGATTCGAATGCTTGGGTACTGGGCGAGGAACGCATTCTTGACTCGGTCTTGCTGCGTGGGTTTGTCGCCGCCGGCGTAGACGGTCAGCTCGCCTCCCTCGGCGAGGGCTTCGCGATAGAGTCGCTGGAGCTGTTCGTCCTCGCTGCCGGAATCTGCCAGGGGCATGGATTCCAGCGATTCGGGAGACGGCTCCGATGCAGGCGACGCCGACGCACATCCCGCAATAGCAAGTAGTGCGAGAAAGGATCTAACGTGAATCGTATTCATGACCTCCACCTTGAAGTCGTTGAGGAATCGCGGCAAGACGTTAAGTTGAATATTGTGCGTATTGCTAAATTGAGGAAAAATGAAAGGCGATATGTCGTCAGCGCTGACGTTGGCTCAGTGAAAAAAAAGGTAGCGTGCATGCACGCTCGATAAGCGTGTCACGATTCGTTCGTTCGGTGATGATCGGCGGCAGTGCGCCTCCGTGGGGAAATTGCCAACGTATTCGATTTTACCGTTCGATGGGAAAGTGTCCGTTTTGGCGCTGGTGAAGATCCGCTCATCGTACTCACGATTGCGTCCCGCGTCCTACGGCCGGTCTGCGTGAGAAGCCCGTTCGTCGGATTTGAGCAGGTCGAACATTTGCGCAAAGATCATCTGCGCAACCTGGTCGCAATCCCGGAGCAACTCGTCGCCGCCGACGCTGGCGGAAGCTATGCAGACCAAGACGCCAAATTTGGCGTCTCCGCTCCCTATGATTCGAACCACCCAACATTTCCAATCGGGCTCTTGTCCGTTTTGCCGAGCAAAGCGGCGAGTATGGCGGATCTGAACTGCTGGCGAGTTCGTTTGGTACCGAATCGACTGGGCCTTCTGGGCGAGTTTGCCCGGGGCCGGGCAAGTCCAAGCTGATGGGGCGCCTCACGCAGATCGTCTTGTGGACGTCGAGCTCGCCCGAGCGGTTCGAGCAAGCCGCACCGCTCATGCAGGAACTGGCCAGGACGACCACGCGCGACGCGAGTACGCTCGCTCTCTTGTCGCGGCTGTACGCGTATCTGCTCCAGGTGCTCAAGGACGTGGGCGGTGACAAAGTGTACGGTAAATTTCTTGAAATTGCAGGACCGGAAGGAACGCGCGTCGAGACCCTGCGGATGGCGATCGAGAAGTCTCTCGCGGTGCAAAAGGTGGCGCTCTCCGAGGTCGGGCGAGCACGGCATCGACGGATGCACAAATCCAACGCTGCTCGATCGCTGGTACGAACATGCGCTCACGGTCGAAAACGAATCGGAAATCTTCGGCGGGTGAAGTGCGCTTTCGCGTCGACGAAGGCGGTTGCAGCGGGGCCTGGCGCGAAGAAGGGTGGCGCATGGGGGTGGACGTCGATTGCGAAATCTTGCATGGGAAATAGCGCGTCATGTGGACATCCGGCGAGATGTCCGACAAATTCTGCCTCCGAGAGGACTACGCCATGGCAGCTTCACAACAGATTGTGCGCGCACTCGACCATGCATCGACGGTCATTCGTCTGACGGCGTTCGACGAAACGCTGTCGTACGCTGCCGTGTCCGTTGGATTCGCTTACGAGACATCCGTTTCGGAAGCGGATCTTATTCGAGGCCTCCAGGTGGCGCTCGCGCACTACCCCGTATTCGGAGGTCGTATGCGCTGCCGGCCGGATAGCGCCGAGCTCGTCTGTGACAATCAGGGAATATCGCTTTCAGTACGGGTCGTCGACGCGACCGTCGACGACGCGACCGAATGGCTGACCGACAATGCAATCGACCGTATCGTTACCCCGGTGAACGCGCGACGTGCACGCGCAGGAAAGGAGCCTTTGCTCAGCCTTCGCATCACGTACCTCGCCGGCGGCGGGATGCTCGTCGGAGCCTCGTGGCATCATTCGATAGGGGACACGCAATCCTTCATGCGGTTCATGGACGCGTGGTCGGCAGCCGTTGACGGACGCGACATCGCTTCCGGGGAGCGAATAACCAACCGTTCCGCGTACCTATTGCGACACTTCACCGAGCGCAATCTCGTGAATGGCAAAGCCAGCTCATTGCGCTTTCGGCGACTCCGGTTGCTCGAGGTGGCGAAGATTCTCGTCGCGCTGCGAAAGCGAAATTTTCGCAGCGTCACCCTGTATTTTACATCCGACGAAATCAGCGAAATGAAGCGCGCGCTCGGCTCCAGGCTCTCGGCCAACGACGTGGTCTCTGCACATATTCACGATCTCGTACGCCGGTGCGAGGGCGCGGAGAGTCCGCGCGAGCTCATGGTCGTGGTCAACTTTCGAAAGCGTCTCGGTCTGGGTCCCGACGTGCTCGGCAACCTCCTCACGCCAATGATGCTCCCATGGAAGCCCGGCGACTCGGTGGGGGAGATGTCCGGAAGGATCCGCGCGGGCGTCGATCATTATTTGACCGACCATTTCGATTATCCGGCCACTGAGCGCGAGATCGACGCAATACCGAGGCGGGCTCGATGGCGTTACGTTCCCATCGATCCGACGCGCCGAATCCTCACGTTCACGAATTGGAGCAAGTTCGGTGTCTACGATGTGTCATTCGGCGGGAGCCGTCCCATGATGTTTGCGCCACTCTCCGCGCGACCTCAGCCCTGGGCCTCCGTTCTGGTCGAGGGCTTCCGCGGCGAAGGCGTGCTCGTTCGAGGCGATTTTCCGGTCAACATCGCAGCCGAGCTGCACAAAATGCCGATCGAACGCCGTCACCCGTATCGGAGGCCGGGTACCGCGTTGTCCACTCCCTCGCGTACGTTTCTCTGACGGAACGGGCCTATTCGTGCTTCCCGCCAGTCGAGCCAATCATGCCGCTACAACTGCTCGAATATGCGACCAGGGTATGGCGGCAGTGGCTCGCCAGGCGATCGGTTTGAGCACATCGCAGAAGCGATTCGGGTGCGCGCGGCCAACAAGTTCACGCGTACCGATTGCGGCGACGAAACAATTGGCTATTCCGAGGTCGCACCGCCGGCTCATGGCTGGAGACCTGGGTGTCCGGAGCGAGTCTTTTTGAAAAGATGCTTACATTCCAAGCGCAAACGGCGATCGAGCCATTCTCGAAGGCGCAAAAGACTGTTCGACTGCCGGGTCGACTATGAGGAAACCCCTACGTGCCGCGGCCATCTTCTCCGTATCGATGAGGAGACAACCCCAACCTGGGCAGCACGTGCCGGAATGCTCTAGGTCGCCGTGGCGTTTGCCATTCGACGATGAATCGATCTCGGGTACCGCTCTCAGTCCGATATCCAGCGTTGTACCGTCCCAGCGTCGTCTGCCGACGCCTCGCCCGGTGTATCCGATGGCTCGTCGAGGGGCGGACATACGCGCGAACCTGCACGACGGACCCTCTGCCGTTTCGCGTCAAGAAGCACGCGTCCAGATTGATCCGGCCACATGGCGACTGCCCGCGATGGCTGCAGGAGAACAAGGTAACAAATCTGGCGACCGCGTTGCCCTTCCTCGATGGACTCATTGTTCGCCCGGGCGAGTACTTCTCATTTTGTCACGTGGTCGGTCGACCAACGCGTGCGCGCGGCTTCGTCGACGGGATGGAATTGGCGCAGGGCCGCGCACGCCCCGGCGTCGGTGGTGGAATCTGCCAGCTCGCAAACATGATCCACTGGCTGGCTCTGCATAGCCCGCTTGTCGTCGTTGAACGAAGTACTCACAGCATGGACCCCTTCCCAGACCGCGAACGAAGTATCCCCTTCGGAACGGGTGCGTCCATTTTCTACAACTACATCGATCTTGTGATTCATAATCCAACGAGAAGCACGTTTCAGTTTCGCTTCCAGTTGTCGACGCGCGATTTAATAGGTGAGCTACGAAGTTCCAAGCGTCTTAAGTATTCGTACTCGGTATTCGAGCGCGAACACCGGTTCGTGCGTCAAGGGGGTGACGTATTTCGGGAGAATTCGTTGTGGCGCCGCATTCGACTCCGCCAAGGGGGAGCCCTTATCGGCGAGGAATTCATCAAGCGAAACCGAGCGCGCGTCCTCTACGAGGTCGAGCCGCAGATCGTGGAAGCCGCTTGACCTCGTGGCTGATGTCGCGCGCTCCCTTCCTACCGGTGATGCGGCTCTGGGGCGCGGTATCATTGCCGTTGACACCAACTTGCCTCGCACGCAACCTCTCTTCGCGATGAGGTCACCAGAATGAAGCGTCGGATGCTGATTTGCACTGGAGTACGTCGCCCATCCTGCTGGACACTCTTATCGGCCAGTCTCTTGGCTGCCGGCTGCAGTGCACCCGCCACACGGCCGTCTTCGGTCCATATCGCCGTTCCCCCTCGCCCTGTTGCCCCGCCGAGCGCGGTGATCACGAGTGGCGAGGCATATAGACGGGCTGACGGCAGCGAACGAACAGCTCATTGATGCCGCCGAAGCGGCCCGTGCGGAGGTTCTGGCAAAAGATCGGGCGAGCGGAGACCGCGGCCTGCCCGATAAGCCGCTACAGCTAGCACCGATTGAGCAGCTTCCTCCTGTCACCGGTGAGAAGGCGTGCGTGGAAGCAGGGTCGGGGGCGTGGTCATACGCGCTCGATTCGTACAGCGTCGATGATTGGCGCAAGAATGCCCGTTGCGTTGCATCCGATGCATGTTGCACATGCAACGTGGCATGGATGCCGCTTGACCTGTATTGGCCGAAACCGCGAGGGCTCGAATTTTGCACGTTGCCAGCCGACGGAGGACATGCGACAGATGGCGATAGTTCGACAGAGTGCCCCATGAGCGGCGTGCGGATCTTCGTAAAGCCGCCCGGGCTAACGGCAAACAACCCCACGGCAGCGACTCCAAAACCGGCCCTGCGCTCTCGCATACTCGAGGCGCCCAAAGAGGCACCCTTCGAACGTATTCCCAATCGGAGCGGCTTCGATCTCTCCAGCGTGCCCGCGTACGGCCCCGAAGGGCCACGGGAGCATCCGATGGTGGTTGCGCGGCGCCAGTTGCTGCGCGTCCACCAAACTATGCAAGCCAAGTTGCAGGCAAAATTGCAGGCGGATGCAGTGAACGATCCGCTCGAGCACGAAGCGGACCGCGTGGCCGACGCAGTGGTCTCCGGCAACCATGTTGCCTTACCGACGACCACGGCCACCGCGCAAGCCGCTCAGCGCAAATGCACCGCATGTGAGGAGGACGAGAAGGTCGATGGTGCGTTGCAACGAAAAGCCGTCGGCGATGCCAACGTCCAAGCGCCTGCGGCCGTCGACCACGTGCTTCGTTCGTCGGGTCGGTCTCTTGATGCGTCCACGCGCGAATTCATGGAGTCACGCTTTGGCCAAGACTTCAGCGACGTGCGCATTCACGATGATACCAACGCCCAACAGTCTGCGCACGCCGTCCGTGCTCGAGCGTACACAGTGGGTGGCGACGTCGTTTTTGGCGCAGGCCAATACCAGCCCGAGTCCACGGAAGGGCGCAGACTGCTCGCGCACGAATTGACGCACGTCGTGCAGCAGGGCGTAGGCGAGCGTCGGATCCAGCGCGCCCCCCTCGGGGAGGTCTGGTCCGAATATGTCTCAAAGCCGTATCAATCAGGAAAGGAAAAGGTATATTCATCGCTAATCGATGCCTACGAGGGTTATCGACGCGGTGTCATCGCAGCGATGCGCCGCACGGCCAGTCAACTATCGGGCCGGAGTCGGGGCGCAGCGCTGGAAGTCGTCGGTATTCTTGATGCGGCCACCAAGGTCACGACGACCCTCGCATATGCTGAAGTGGGCATCCTCGTCGGCGCAGGAGAAGGATTTGTCGACCTAATCGAGGGCATCATCTCGCTTCTCTACAACGTCTGCGATTTGGTCGTTCGTTTCTTCTATGGATTCATCGACCACGGTCAAGCATTCGACGAGCGCGCCAACGAAATCGTAGGCGCCCTCAAAGGATTGCCCGATGCTTTGGACCATTTGGTTACCGATTGGCTCGCCCGATTCTCCGCTGCGCCGACAGCACGCAAGAGCATCATGGTCGGCGAGTTGATCGGACAGATTATCGCCCTTATTGCGACCTTCGAGGTTGCCGCTGGCAAGGCGGGGCAGATCCCGAGGCTCACGCTGCCGACCATTGTCACGCAAGGCAACAGCCTTGCACTGGCCACGGCCGCCGCAGACGTTGGCCCCGCGGCGGCGGCGGGCGTTCGCGTGGGTGGTGCCGCGCTCTTGACCACGGGCGGTGCGGGCGGGAAGGATGCATCCCGCCAAGGCGCTCCGGAGCTTGGGGTGGAGAACGCGACTCCGGAGAAAGCCAGCACGAAGGGAGAGACAAGGACCGACCAAGCACAAAAAGCCGCAGAGGGCGTGGAAACTATTGCGGGTCGATTGCTGGGCTCGAATAATGGAAGCGTGACACGCTCCCTCCAAGAGCTGAGCGCAATGAAGCTTGGCCAGGACAAGGCGATTGAGGTGCTTCAGCAGATGTACAAAGCGTCCGGCCGCGGGACTGGGGGGCTCTCCACTCTCGCCGACGGGGCGAAGGCTCTGCTGTCGAGGCGCATCGGACCAAATCAAGCAATCCTCGTGATCGATGTTGAAGGCGCGGTAAGGACTGCCACCGCGACCATCGAATTGAGCGGTGACTTGACCAATCCGCTTCGTGCTGTGGACATCTTGTTTTGAGGAGGCGTGTGGGATGCGAGTCGAGTTTGACGTAGTGCCGGCAAGCGAGGGTATCTTCGGCCCTGAGATATTGCTTAACGCGGTATCGGGAGTCGGTTGCCTTCGTTTCGAGGATGGAAAGGTCATTGGGCGCCGCCCAGAAGTCCCAGTGACAAATGCGTTTGTCGTCTGGCTCGGACGACCGATCGTGGTCGTTTCAGGGGGCGTTGAACCGGAAAACGTGCCACGGGTAGCGAAGGAACTGCGCCTGCTTCTCGAGGACCTGACCGTGCCGGTCGTCGTTTGCGTGCCGCGAGACTCGGCTCAGAGCAGCGCGCGCGCGATTAGTGACATCGCTGTCTCGTATATCGACCGAGAGCTTGCTCGAGCCGAGGCGTACGTCCGAGTACAGGCAGCGTGGGAGGAAGGCGACCGGATCGAGATCGAACTCGATGGTCGGCCGTATTCCTTCCGGCTCGAATTCCGCGCGGGCGGAGCTGGCGGGCTCGTTCCTCACGTGGAATAGTTTAGTTGTTTCGCGGATACACGATGAGCTGATTGTTTCGGCTCGCGTCGCTCGTTCTCCTCGTCATCAGGATCGTCTCGAAAAGTAACATCCGTCTCGGGCACATAAGAGCATCACTTCCGAGGAGTATACCGAGCACTTCCCCGTCTCGCCTTTTCCCGCTGGCCGACGCTTGGAGCATCGCTTGGACGGCCTCGAGCGACAAGCCGAAGATGGCTTGCTCGCCGCGGTAGCGCAGCCGCCTGCTGAGAGGGGGAGGCGGACAGGACCCGGTGTTCACACCGGTGCGCTGCTTGGCTTGTTTTGAGAACGCTCAAAAACATCGAGAAAAGCAGGGTTCGGACCGGTTCCACACAGCTCCGGAATCGTGTCCGTGGATCAATCGACGATCGCGTCGACCACGGCTTCGAACATGATTTCGAAAAGCCCTCCGGCCACGCCCGCGCCGACGGCTCCAAGGGTGGATTCGCTCCGCTCGGCGCCGGGGTAGTCTTCGGGATCGAATCGTAGGGACAGTGGAAACGGCGGGGCCTTCGCCCGACGATCTTCGAAGTGCCGGGCGACCGCTTGGAGTTCTTCCCGATCGAACCACGTGCCCGCAGCACGTCGGGTGCATCATCTCCTCCTTCGAGCTTGTAGCCATCGACAGACGTGCAACGAATGGTACCTGTTGGAATCCTGAATGCGGCCTCCAGCAGCCGGATGAGTTTTGCCGCGATTCCAGCATCGGCAGCCGCGTGGCCGACGAAAAATCTGAATGCCCGAGTGAGCGTCGTTCGGAGCGTCCTGGCTCGACCCATTGCTGTCAATCGGCTCCAGGGCATTCATTTCGCAGGTCACCTTGAGGACGTCGACCAAGGTTCTCACCTTGTCGACCTTTGCCTGGAGTGCTCGGCGCAACTCTTCCTCGCCGTCGCGCGGAGTGCGTCAACGGTAGGGCCCGTCGGTAACGCGGGTCACGAGGGATTCCTCGAACGTGGACTGAGAAAGTAGCTTTCGAGCGAGCGCGCGGCAGCGTTGAATGGACCGGGCGCGCCAGGCGAAAGCAAAAGGGATTCCCACGACGCTCAAGACCAACCAGGCGAATGCGAAGGTGGTCGTCGAACTCGTCTCGAAATAGATTTCGACGTCCATGGACTCGGGCCATGATTCTTCCGAGTCGGTCATGGTGACGACGACCTCGTGGTTGCAGAAAAGGTTTGGCCGATCGGTGAACTTCGCCCGCCAGAGATAGCCTTCTTCCTGAACGATCTTTGCGCCAGGGATTTGGCGTACTCGGTCCAGAATGGACGATCCCGACGCGTTGGATGGATGGGCGAACACGAGATGCCCGTTCACACTCCAGCGAAGGTTCGCCCGCTCAAGATGCAGACCACGTGAGTTGTTTGACGCGAACATGATGCATTGCGGGCAATGTAAATACCGGGTCTGCGCGCGAAAAGGGGGGAGGGTGACTTCCATGAGCTCGCGCGTGCCGGCCATCGATTCAAGGCACGACGTGGATGGAAAGTTCGGCCGCGACACGACGTTCGGACTCGTCTTTGACGATGACGCGCACGACGTAATCGCCGGGTGGGAATGCAGCTCCGAGAGGTGCCATGTAGTCCGAAGGACCGTTCCGCGAGCACCCGGGTCATCGTAGGACACCGTTGGAAGTACCCGGGCGAAGTGGCACGCTTCGAGCAACGACGGGCGGCCCTCCGAGGGAGACTATACGCGCATCGTCATCGCGATCTTCACGACGTCGACGTCGACTCTTGCGGTCGCCGTGTGCGCCGTGCTCTCCGCAACCATTCGCGGGCTCCATCGAGCCGGTGGCGGCGGGAAGAGTGAGGGCCTGAGCTCCTCCTCTCGTGGCACGCGGTGCGGAAGGTCCTGCACGCCCGGGGCACGAAGGGTGCCATTCCGGCCATTGGTTGCCCTGCACGCTTGGACGATGGCGCCGCCATCGCGTTTACGCGCAGCAGCTGTCCATCGGCAACCAAGCCCATATCCCCCAGACGGGAAGAAATAACCGATGGCTCGTCCGATCTCGCCGAGGAACTCGTGTGCGCGCGGCTCCGAGGCGTAAGCCCGAAGAAGATCGTGCAGGCGTGGGACGCCATCTGCCAAGACGTCGACCCCGAAGATCCGCGCCCCTGCCAAACGTGGCCCAAGGATATCGCCGCCGTCACGCCCCCGTTCAATCTTCGCTGATGCAAGCACGCACCAAAACGCTGGCCCTCGCCGCAGGCGGAATCGCAGCCCTCGGTGGTGTGACGTGACGCCTAGGGCGCAGCGTCCTCGTAAGATTGGCGACGGCCGCACGGCCTGGAGCGCGCCCGCGTCGAAGATCTGGTTCGAGGAAGCTGGATCCCGACCGCGCGCAATATCGTGCTCTTGGGCCCAGTCGGTACGGGAAAAACGCACTTGGCGATCGCCTTGGGATTCGAAGCCATCAAACGCGGACACCACGTGCTCTTTTACCGCGCCTCCGACCTAGTACGAGCGCTGACGGAAGCGCGAGATGCACGGACGCTCTCCCGGTTGCAGGAGCGGCTTCGCCGGGCCGCGCTTTTGGTCATCGACGAGCTGGGCTTCGTGCCCCTCGAAAAAGCGGGCGGCGAGTTGCTCTTCGATGTCCTATCCACGAGGCACGAACGCGGCGCCACCGTCATCACGTCCAGGAGGTGCCGGCACCCACGCGGTGAGTGCCTCTCTATGGCCAGGGGTGGGTCACTTTTTCTTGGCCGCGGTGGGGCAGATTTTCTTGGCCGTTGACAGTGAACGGGTCGTGGGCCTCACCACCACCGCGCTCTCCATCGCCGATCTGCGCACGGCCGGCGTCGCGCGCGTCAGCCTCGGCGGATCCTTTGCGCGCGCCGCTCTCGGTTTCCTTCGCGACGGGGCGCGCGAGCTGTTCGAACGGGGAACGCTGGGCTTTGCCGAAAAACAGATATCGCAGCGCGATCTGAATACCCTGTTCGCCAAGCGCGACATTCCCCAAAGCTAGACGACCTTGGTGAGCTCGTGCGGGGTCACGAACGCTTCTCGCGCCCCGACTTGAGCGTATTGGCCCACCATACCAAATCGTCGAGCATGGGCTTTGCGGCATGATCGAGGTACGGATAATCCGCCATCGTTTTGCCCTCGCGCAGCATTCGAAGCATCTCGACCAAGCAGATATGCACGGTGTGCTTGAGTGTGGCAACGTGCATCTCCGCCAAAATGTGTCGGAGGTGCTCGACCGCACGCGATCCTCCCACGCCGCCGTATCCGACGAAGGCGGCGGGCTTGCGTTGTAGCTCGCGAGCGAGGTAATCCAAAGCATTCTTCAATACGCCCGTCACGCCATGATTGTATTCGGCGGTGATGAAGAGGTACCCATCGAACGCGGCCATTCGTTCGGCCCCCGCGCTATTTCGAGGTTGGGGCCGAGGTCAAAGTGGTTTATGAACACGAAGCTTCGTCCGGGGGTAATGCAGACCAATCATTCAAACGTGCAAGCGGATGTCCGCCCATGTCATTGCCCTTGTGCAAGCGCCCCATTCAGGGCAAACGCGCGCGGCGGAACCAGATGAGAACGGGGTGCTCCGCGTAGGCAGTGCACGCTGCCGCGAGGGACGCTGCCATTCGCTCGAGACCGGGCCAAAACTCGCTCGACGATCCTCCACAGCCGCTCGACCTCGGTTTCATAAATCGCGCGCGACCGGCATCCGGCGACAACCCGATGGCGTCATGATCGGAACGAAAGCGTGATCCGGAGCAAGCACCTCGCGACACTTGCATTGTGTCGCCAAGGAGGCCCTATGCGAAAGTGCTTGATCATGCTGGTTCTCGTCGTCGGATGTTCGAACAATGGAATATCGCCGGGAGAATCGCCGAACGCTGATGTGGTTGCGCGTATGCAGAAGTCCCCCGGCCGCACGGCGCTCGAGGCTGCGCCAATGGCCTCGAGTTCTGCGCCCAGTCATCATCTCAAGATTCAATTGCTCGGTCGTGGAGCGCACCCACTGGGGAACTCCGACGTGACCATCACGGATTTGGCGACGGGGCGGGCCGCGTTCGATGACATCATTTCCGGTGAGAGCGTCGAGGTGGATCTGCCGGCGGGGCGTTATGGCATCGGTACGGTCATTCGAACACTCGTTCCCGGTTCGGAAAATGCGTCGTCGACCGTTGCGTGCCTGCCTCGTTTTGAGTTCGGCGGCGATACGAATCTGGTCTTCGATGCGCAGCGTGGAAAGCGTGTCAGCATCTCGCTCGACGAGCCTTCGGCCGAGCTGGTGAGCGGGTCGTTCTTCGTGGCCCAGCCCACGGATCAAGGCCTGGTGCAATTCCCGGCTTCCCCGAGCGCGCTGCGCAATCTGGAAGAAAATGAGCTTTACGTAGTCCCCACCGCAACGGAGAAAGGATTTTCGTTCGAACTTCAGAGCCATTGGGTTCAGCGTGGCGCGCCGATTACGCCGTACGTGTACAATCTGGTCACGGCTACCCACGATGGCATTCCCGCAGATCCGAGCTTCCGGGTCCACACGTCCGATCTGGTGCAGGTGCGGCGCCACTGGTCAGCGCAGGGTATTTCGGGGGACAACAGCGACGTCGGAAGCGGACCGAACCTCGATTTCGTCAACGGTCACGGTACCTGGGGTTTTGGATTTCGGATTCCGTCTCCAGGAGTTCGCACCGAGTATTACACACCCGGTAGGTGGAACGTGGACACCGCACAGGGCGTTTCAGAGGTTGGTTACGAGAATTCGAGCGCGCTCCTCGAGTATGGCCCTGGCATATATCGGGAGAAATGGAATCAGATGCCGCTAGGCCCCACCTTCGTGGAGGGCCTCATTTACCAGGCGAGTCGCCAAGGCGATGACCTGATCATGTACATCCCCATGTTCAGCGACTCGGAGAGAGGCCATGCGGGCACGGCTCACCACACGGCCATCGGCACGACGACGTTGCGGCGTGGCGACGAGGTCCTTCGCGAAGAGCCCTTCATGGGTATATTCCCCAGCGCTGTGACGTTGCCGCCCGAGCCCTCCGTCTACGAGGTCACCGTGCAGGGCAAACGCCAAGTCCCCTGGTCGCGCTATGCGACGGACCAGAGCGTTACGTGGAAATTCTTGTCCCAGCATACGACGGAATCCGAACCGCTGCCGCTCATGGCCCTGCGCTACTCGCCAAAGCTCGATGACCATGGGCGCGCGATCGCGGGTCTGCCGTCGACCTTCGAGGTGCGCGCGGAACACAATGGCGGCAAAGGACCGCCGCTTCGTCAGCTCGATGTCTTCGTTTCATACGACGATGGCCAGCGCTGGGAGCAAGCGCCGGTCGTCGGCTTGGGCGACGCACGGCGTGTGTTCGTACGATATCCGAGCGATGCCGAATTCGTCTCTCTGCGGGGTGTTGCCGTGGATGAAGAAGGGAACTCCGTGACGCAAACCTTGATCCGTGCGTACGGACTCCGTCGTCTCGACTAAGCTCAGAACCAGCGCACGAGGGCGTCGTCGAACGATCGCGACGCCCCATCCGTCCATCCGATGAAGTCGTCGGGGCAGCCCGGAAAGCTTCGGCGTTCTCGATGACCCATGTCCACACCGGGATCATGCCGGCGACTCACGCCTCGATCTCGTGGAGGTCGGAGGAAGCATTGCATCGGTCCCTCTGGTCGGGAGCGGAATGGTCCAACGCGGCCGCGCTCGCGAACAACTTGAGCAGGAGCGGGAGCTCGCCATTCGCGGTGACCTCGCTGCGAGATGGCCGCATCGCGATCGCCAACGGCGACGACACCGGCGCTATCCGCGCCGGATTCTTCAATGGTACAAAGTGGACCGAGCTGAAGACCGTGCCGCTTGCACCGGCTGCGACTCTCTATGCCAATCGTCGCGTGGCGCTCGCGCGCGGGGTCTCCGCGGGGGTGATCCTCGAGCTCGTGTATCTCGCCGATGACCGGATCGTACGCCACGCTCGGCTCACCAACGAAGCTAGCTGGACATGGTCGACCCCCACGATGGTCAAGCCCAGCGGGACCTACGACATGGTCCATCTCACGGCCTCTCCCTGAGAGGGCCAAGCGGCGTTCATTGTCGTCACGCGAGAGACGTTCGACGATCTCGAGCCGGCGAAGGCACACGCCATCGAAGGTTACCGGAGCTCCAATGCCTCGCCGCCCATCCTCGGATCCGTCGCGCTCCTCTGCCCCGTTTCGACATGGCCCGCGAACCGGCGCAAAACCGGATCTTCCCCCTCCGTCGTCACCAGCAAGTCGAACCAACGGGAGCTCCGAGACAAATCCCACTTCTCGCGCGCCGACGTTCCTGCGGCCACGCGGACGGTTCGCGGATGATCCGGATTGAACGCGTTCGCTACGACGAAGATGCGGTCCTCGGGGCCGGGATTCTCGAGCCTCAGCGCCACATTTCCCTCGCTAGGAATGTACTCGAGCGTGACCTCGGGCAGCGTTTTGGCATCCACCGATCCGCGGCATTCGTAATAGTAGCCATTCGGGCCGTACACGGACAAATGGTATATTCCCGCCAGGGCGCCGGACGTCGACGGCGCCCAGCTATCGGAGAGTGATTTCCCTGCCTCCACCGTATATTGCCAAGGCCCTTGGTGATCGTTCGCGGGCTGGACCACGTGGTTGGGCGTGGTAAATACCGTATCGTCCCGGTCGTAGACCTTGTCGGAGTCGTCGTAGAGGGTCCCCTCGCGTTGGTAGACGATGAACGGGGCGCCCGCGGCCCCGGGGTTCGCGAAGTCGAGCCAGACCTTCCTCGCCGCCGGATCCACGCGAGCGGCCGTCCGCATCTCGTAGGGCAAAGGACGCGCAGGGCGTTGCCCGCGCGCTTGAATGGGCTTCGTCTGCGAAGCCGGACGTTGCGGGTACGAGGTGCGTTGGTACACCTCGTCCGCCGCCTTCACGTAGCCGCTCGTATCGGGCAACGTCGTCACCCACGCCGCGTCTGGGGTCTTGAAGTCGAACGCGGATGTCAGATCTCCGCAGACGGTGCGGCGCCAAGGTGAAATGTTATCGCACTTGACGCCGAAGCGCTTCTCGATCAATCGCAAAACGGACGTGTGATCGAACACCTGGGAGCATACCCATCCTCCCTTGCTCCACGGGGACACCACGAGCATGGGGACGCGAGGCCCGAGGCCGATCGGAACGCCATTGTAGTTCTCCTCGTCCACACACACCGTGCTCAGCCCCTGGTAGCCATAATGGCGTGTATTCACGGGAGGTACGTACGGTGGGACGTGATCGAAGAGCCCATCATTTTCATCGTAATTGAGGATGAAGATCGTCTTCGACCACGTATCTGGATCCGACGTCAACGCCTCCAACACTTTGTCCACGAACTCCTGCCCCGCGGCGGGACACGCGGTCGGATGCTCGCAATAGGCATCCGGACAAATCACCCACGCAACCGACGGCAGCTGCTTTCGTTCGACGTCCGTCTTGATGGCGCGCGCCACCGTCTCGGCGGGGGTCTCGTGTCCCTGGGCAGGCGTATACGCTCTTCCCCGCGCATAGAGTTCCGATGATTTGTCCAACTTGCGAAAATAGCTATGGTACGCGAACGAGTTGCACCCGTAATTCGATAGCGCCTGATAGACCTTCCAGGCCACCCCATGCTCTTGCAATTGCTGGGCATAGCTCTTCCACGATAGTCCGGACCAGGGCTCGTCCTTGTCCATATCGCCCGTCCAATTGTTGTCGAGCTCCTGCCCCTTCAGACGCTTCTTCGTATTCCCGTCATGTCCGCTCATCGTGTACACGCTCGCACCGCTCGTATAATACTGACGATTGGGCTCCGTATTCCCAAAGATCGAGCAGTGGTACGCGTCGCAGATCGTGAATGCATTCGCCAATTGGTAATAGAAGGGCAGATCGTCCTTGGCGTGGAAGTACCCCATCGACATCTCGCTCTTCAAGGGCACCCACACGTCCCAGTTCTTGAAGATCCCCTGCTCGAGCTTCCAACTATGATCCGTGCCTTGGAGGTACTGGGCTCGGGTTTTCTTCGCGTTCAACCGGAACGGCAACACATACGGGAGCCGGTTTTGCGCGGCCGGATCGCCCTCGTACCACGCGTCCTTCTCGTGCCAGTGATCGAAGCCCACATTTTGGTGCCCGGAGCGCCTGTCTCCGTGTCGTCCCACGGGCTGATACCAAACAGTGCGCCCCGACGGCAACGGGACGGGCCGAGGATCTCCGAATCCTCGAACCCCATTGAAGGTGCCAAAGTAATGATCGAACGAGCGATTTTCCTGCATCAGCACGATGATGTGCTCGACATCCTGGAGGGTCCCCGAGACGCGGTTCGCGGGGGTGGCGAGGGCCGCTTGGATGCTCTTCGGCAGGGCCGCGAGGACGGCCGCTGAAGTCGCTGCAGAGACACCGAACTTCAGGAATTGCCGACGATCTTGCTTGGACATAGTGGACGCGGACCCTACGGCGACGATGTGACCATCGGGTGTCGTCGAGAACAAAATCGCACGACGACGCGCCTCGGCAACGCGCCACTCGTGAACTCGTTGTGTGGTTTGAGAAGGTGCCAGCCAAATCCCACGCGCGATCGGTTACGCATGGCCCAAGTTGCGCACTTTCTGCAAAACATTCGGTGACGGATCTTCGCGCGTGACACCAAACGCCTAGCAGGAGGTGTTGGTGTGTCCCTATTCAGCGTGAAGCAATTCAGCGTGGTAGCTGCAGCGGCGCTGCTGTCGGTCAGCTTGGGGCCCGAGCGAGAACCGACGGCTCCTCCGGAATTCATCCTTGCGGACATCTACGATGGCGCCCTCGCCTCGGATGGCACGAACTACTTGGCCGTCTACAACAACCGCTGGGACGATGGCGCCTCGATCGCCGTTACGCCCATAACCGCCGAGGGCCAGGTGCTCGCGCCCCGGGGTCGCGTGATCCATCGCGGCGGCCTGTTTGGTGGAGGGTTTTCGCCCGCTGTTGCCTACGGGGCGGGCATTTTTCTCGCAGCGATGACCACCACGACCGGGCTCGATCTCGTGCGCCTCGACGCTACCGGCACCCCCCTCGATACGACGCCGATCCCTCTTTCCGCCTCCGATCCCGACGCCCCCGCCATTGCATTCGACGGAGTCAATTTTCTCGTAACCGATCGCCCTAGGAATCCGATTTGGGCATACCCAAGTCAAAGTTGGCGCGTGAGCCCGTCGGGGCAGGTTCTCGATGCGACCCCCATCCCATTCGGGGGTGTCCGCGCGATCTTCGACGGAACGAATTACTTGGTCGTGTCGTTCAATTCGATCGAGGCGCAACTACTAGGACAACATGTGCGCCCAGACGGCTCGCTCGTCGAAAGTTCGCCGATCGTCCTCGCGGAGTCGGTGGAGTTCAACCGGCTGAGCGCCCCGAGTGTGGCATGCGACGTTACGGGGGGCTGCCTTCTCACGTGGTTGGAGCGTCTTCAAGAGGACCGATTCTCCCTTCAAGGGAGACGCATTGCGCCCGATGGTACGTCCGGGGATCCGCTGTCGGGCTTTCCCATTTCGAAGTCGCCCATTACGTGGGCCAACTTCACGGCCAGGCAGTACCAGCAATTGAATACGGCGGTATGGTGGGACGGCGCGGCCTACAACGTCGCCTGGCCGAACGGGTGGCAAATCCTCGGAGCCCGGCTGAATGGCCCCAAGACGGAAGATCTCGTGGATCGGGTCCTTCAGTCGATCGATCCCGTGCCGGAAAATGAACCAGGCAAAGTGTCGGTCGCACAGGGCACCGGCGGCACCTTGATGAGTTGGCAAATAGGTGATGGTAATCAGCGAGGGGCGCATGTTCGTGCCCTTCGACTGGATTCAGGGCCGGTTTTACGGAATGTCAGTTTTCCGATTGCGTTCAATCGATTCTCACAGGGGACTCCGCAGATCGCCTCGAACGGATCGGGCTACCTTCTGACTTGGGGGCAGGCCGGGCTGAAGTTCGCCCGTCGCACCGACGCTCAGGGAAACCCCGTCGATGAACAGCCGTTGCCCATCCTGCGCGATTTCCGTGCGATGGCCGTCGCCTCCGTTGGGGCAGATTACCTCGTCGTGGGCGAAGATCATTCGGACGACGGGTTTTCGGACATCTTCGGTATCCGTATTCCCGCGCAGGGTCCACCGGGGGAACCCTTTGCCATTTCGGCTCGCCGCACGGGCGATTCGAGAGGACGCGAGGAGCGTCCGGTGGTGGCGGCCAGTGACCATGGCTACCTCGTTGCTTGGGTGGATGGGCGAAACAGCGATGAGACCCACCCCGCTCAGCATTTCATGACTCGCGTCTCACCCGACGGTATCGTGCAGGATCCGGGCGGGATCCTCCTCGTTGACGAGGGATGGCCGTTTCTGGATTTGGCCTCCGACGGCACGAACTTCATGGCAATGACCCTGCTCACCGAGGTCGAGTCCGATCCGCAGAGACCCGTCACGATTGCCATCGATGGAAAAACGGGAACGGTTGGTGCGACAACGATACTTTCGACGGAGTGGGGATACGCGGACGTGCGTCTCCAGTATTCCAATGGCCAGTACCTCGCCCTCTGGCCCGGAGCCGGGGGCCAATTGAATGCGATGCGCGTCGACCCGAGCGGTATGCCCATCGATCCGAGTCCATTCATCATTCGCGGGCAGCTCGGGAACCTTCGATTCCCCGGCGTCGTACCAACTCGTTCAGGTTTTTTCGTGGTGTGGTCCGACCGTCGCAATGGCGAGCGACACGCTGGCATTTACGGCGCGCACGTTTCATCCGCCGGGGTCTCCAGTCCGCCGAACGGAGAGCTTCTCTTGGCGGATGCGACGTACGACTTCGATCCGAGCCCCCGGCTCGCCTCCGTCTCGCCCGAGCAAGCGATGCTCACGTACGCGCGATTCGATGGAGACGAAAACACCGCGCATCGAGCCCATCTCGCGCACTATCGCCTGCTCACCCTCCACGACGCGGAGACGACACCGGCGATCGCGAACCAAGGTTTCCGCGAACTCGTCGCTCGGGTGGGGCGATGGATCGCGTCCTTGATCCCGATTGGCTAAAGCGTGGTCGTCGTCTCGCAGCCGGTGCGCGTCACCACGAGGGGGGTGCTCGAACTGCGCAGAGAGCCTCCCGTCGGCGGTCACCACCGTCCAAACATCGTCGAGCAGCACGACCTCGGGGCGGCCGAGGTTGATCATGGGCTCGATGCCCGCGCGACTCACTGAGGCTTGCCGGCGGTCGCGCGCTTTTCGGGCTGGAGGACGACCGTTTCCCCGCGGCGCAGGCCGAGGGTGACCGTCGTGCCCTGAGAAACCGTGATGAGCGCGGGATAGAGGTACCCGTTCGCCCCGGTCACGTCCTGGCCCTCGACGGATACGATCTCGTCGCCAGCCTGAAGGCCCGCCTTCGCGGCTGCCCCGCCGGGACGCACCACGCCGATGAGGCGTTGGACTTGATCGAGATCCGTTCCCGGAGGCGGCTCCCGAAGGGTGTAGCCCAGGTCCGCGGGTGGCTCGCCGAACGTATTTCGACGGCGTGGAACGCGAAGCGGCGGCAGCTCATTGACGGGCGTCACCGAGAGCGTGGTAGGTCGCGGGCGGTAGTTCGGCCAGACGATACGCACCGCCGGTGCCCGTCACCGTGCATCGAGGCTCGCGCATGTCCGCCGAAACCAACGTGGGTGACCACCCGGAGATGCACACGGTGGCTTCCGCGACCGGCGCGCCGCTCGCATCGGTGACGCGGCCCGCGATCGTTGCGCGGGTAGGGGGAGACTCGTCCGGCTCGGCAGGCACCATGGCCTCGCTCGGCGCGGAGGTGGGCTCCGGGACGTCTTCCTTCTCCGCGCCGCCCGAGCTACGGCGTAGTTGCCATACGCCAAATAGGCAACCGAGTAAAATCAGGCTCAATAGCCATTTTCACGTCGTGCGTAAATGCATTCACCGCATACCGACACGGCGTGACTCTCATTCCTTTGATACGAAATCGACGCTGGCAAATCACGACACCCATCATGTCACGACCACCACCACCGACGGTATCGCCGACGAGTGGCGCGCCGCTTCGGCTCAAACGGGAACCCATCGTCGGGCGGCAGCGGAATTGCGGCCTTGGCGTGTCACTCCCGTGTGGACGGTGTCGCTGTATGGCCTGCGCGATACGGTCCGGGAAAATAGAGATTTCGCTATGTAAGAATGCTAAACTGATTGGACGAATCATGGTGGCGACACTCGATGACATCGTGCTGTTCAGCGTGTTCTCGCGCGTGGTGGAAAAGAAGTCGTTCACGGCCGCCGCGGCGGCACTCGGGGTGACGAAGGCGACCGTGAGCCAGCGCATTGCCACACTCGAGGACCGGTGCGCGGCACGCCTGTTTCATCGAACCACGCGGCGGCTATCGGTAACCCATGAAGGACAACAGCTCTACGAAGCCTGCATGAACATGACGCTCGATGCGGATAGCGCGGCAACGCTCATCGATCGCGTCGGCCGTATCCCTTGCGGGCAGTTGCGCGTGACGGTGCCGACAGGTTTCGGAGTCAGCGAGGTGGTTCCGGCGCTTGCTGCGTTCTACACCCGATTTCCAGACATTACCGTTGGCCTCATTCTCACGGACCAGCAGCTGGACCTGCTCGAGCACCGCATCGACGTGGCCATCCGCGTCTCGAATCACCTCGCCGATTCGGCGTACGGCGGTCGAAAGATAGGAGACGTTGCGATGGTGGTCTGCGCTGCGCCGAGCTACCTGGAAAAACATGGCGAGCCACGCGGGCCAGGCGATCTTTCGAGCCACTCGTGTCTCGATTTCTTGCCTTCGACGAACCGATGGGCCTTCCGTGTAAACGGAAAGGACGTCGTCGTTCCGGTTCGTGGCCCTTTCCAGTGCAACGATATCCTGGCCCTTCGCGAGGCCGCCATTCTCGGCAGTGGCCTTGCCATGCTTCCGCGTCCTCTCGTAGCGGAACACATCGATGCTCGAAGACTCCGCCCGGTGCTGTCGGAGTTTGCGAGACCGCCGCTCGCCATATGGGTTCTCTATCCGGACAAGCGGAACATACCTGCAAAGGCGCGCGTCTTCATCGAGCACGTTGCTGCGTGGGTTGCCCGAACCCACAGCGCGTCGGAGAGCTGAGGCGCGTGGATGGAATGAGCTGCCCGTCCGGAGGGGCCTCAGCTCGTGACGTGGGATTCAGGAGATCAGATGGCGTCTGCCGTTACGGTCGTCCGACCAACGAGCATTCCGCCCTTGGTCCAAGTCAAGTCGACGGAGACGGCGCGCCTCTCGTCCATGCCGACGTCGACGTAGGTGGTGCTCGTTCTCATACCGTAGATTTCGTGGTTGAAGCGCTTTGCAAGCTGGGCCTCGAGGTGCTCGTCCGGCCTGCCAGGAGCATGAACATCGACCGTGAGATCGTCGTAGTCGTTGACCCTGGGATCCAACAAGAGGACATCGACCTCGAAGTTGGTGCCAATGTGCTCGACGCTCAGACTGACGTCCCTGCCGGCGAGGGTGCCATGCGCTTCGGTGGTCCTCCTCCAGTCGGTCGCGGAAGATGTTGCGCTGATGGGGACGATGATCGCGAGGGCGGCGAGGGCGCCGAACGCGGACGTGGCGCGAGTGCGGATTTTCATGAGGCCTCTTTCCATGGTTTTGCTCGTTGCCACCGACTTATGTTCGGCAGTGAGCGTGCGAACGCCGTCTGATGTGCGGCATTCGCGGTGGGTAGTGTTTAGTTCTTATTGGAAGGTGCTTCCGAGCCCGCTCGAGGAATGTCGACGTCGGATGTCGGCCCGATAAGTGAATATCTTGGGCCATTGGCCCAACCGCTGCGACAACGGAGAGTGCACCGGCTAGTCTCAGAAGACTACAGCTTTCGCCGTACAAGACTGTTCGGCTCAGTGAACAATCCTTCGGCCGAACGCCCTCGTCCGCCTTTTGCGCATCATCTCATTGCCCGATGTTCAGTCTCCGTCGCACGCTTCCCGAAGCCGCTCCGCATCGAAGGTCTCACACCGTGCTGCGTAGCGATGGACGAGAGCAGACCGTGAACGGGCGAGACCAATGCGAAGTCGAAGCTCCTCGTGGAACTCGGCCCAGGCCACACCGTCGGAGAGGTTCGGGGGAACTGGATTCGTGACAATCGCGTTCGAGACCAGTCGCTCGCATGCGGGCCACGCCATCGCCTCGCCGTTCTCGTGAAGTCTTCCTGCAGCGAAAGCATGGCGGGCGAGGAGTCGATTCAGCGTCTTTCCAAGCCCTGCATACTCTCCGACACCTTCGCATTCAATGTGCTCATAGGCCGCCGCTGGCCCTCGCGAGAGGAAGACCTTCGCGAAGCCGCAACGATTTGCCGGGAACTCGGACTCGGCCCCCTACTGGACCGTATGCCAGGGGGCCTGATGCAGCGAGTCGGAGAGACAGGGTGGCGGCTTTCCCACGGTGAACGGAGCCGGGTGTACCTGGCACGTGCGCTCCTTCAGGGGGCCGAACTCGTGATCCTCGACGAGAGCTTCGCTTCGCTCGACCCCGAGACACAGAAGCAGGCGCTCGAATGCGCGATGAAGCGTGCGCCAACGCTCATGGTGATTGCGCACCCATAGGTGTCAAGCGCGATATATAGCAAATAGCGCCCCGCATCTCATTAATCGTTCCATGGGCTCCAGCTCTCCCCAAATGGAATGAGGGTGGCGGTTGAAGGAATTGGAAGCTCCCCTAATTCTCGAGCGAATACGAACGACGTTGCAGATGCAACATCTGTTGCATGAGCACGCGAAGTGCATACAGGTGCCGACGCATTCGATTCTTGAATTGCGCCTTCGTCTGGCGATCGTGTGGCCGCGGCACGGTGCCAGTGTTACTGTCCCCCATCATGAGCGGCAGCCGCGTGTTCGCGCAGAAACCTCAGGCAGCTACGAACACCAAGCTTTCCTCGCCCAAATCCGTGCAGCAACGAAGCTCGGTGGCGTTAGAGGAGATGCCACCGTTCCCCGAGGTACGCTTCCAGCGCGACTTCTCCAACATTCCCGCTCATGGCCCCGAGGGGCCGCGTCCTCATGCCCTGCACGCAGTAAGGTCTCCAACGCGCTTCCGCTCGCGCGCAGCCGCCGAGGGCCCCGCGATGCAAGCGAAGCTCACCGTTGGTGCCGTAGATGATCCGCTCGAGCGCGAAGCCGATCGCGTGGCCGAAGCGGTGATGGGTGTGCCAACTGAGACGGCCGCGACGAGCGCGGAGGCCCTCCAGCGCAAATGTGCGGCGTGCGGAGAGGAGGACCGGCGGGATGCCCTGCAGCGAAAGGCCGAGGGCACGGCCTCCACACGCGCGCCTGCCAGCATTGGTGACGTGCTCGATGCTCGGAGAAGCTCTCGGCCATCTAAGGCGCCTGCCAGGCGGCGAACGGGTGAGTGCATTTAGGCAATTTGCCAGGCAGATCACGAAAGCGACGAACGGCCAGTGGTCGGCGAAGGTGGCTTCTGCTAGCAACGCGACGGTTTTTGCAGGCGAAGGTGGGGAGGCCCTCGTCTTCGATCCTGCGGGCAACATGTTTCGAGGCCAGTTGAGTGATGAGGTGGCATTTGTCCGCCTAAAATACGGCCTGCTCGAAGTAAACTTCAACCTGCTACGGAGGCTCTAATGAGTCGATCGGATGTAATACTCCCCCCGAACGAAGAGGGAGCGAAACGTGTTCTCGCGAGCATCGACGATCCCGTCGTAAGAAACATTGTTCAGCTCTGCGTGACGGAAGCCCGCATGCGCTTCATACGCGGAGAAGCCATGAGCGACGACGAATGGGAGGCGCAGCTCCCAGCAGCTCCTTTCGATATGGAATTTTTTGCGTCAGTCGTGAGCAAAGTGTTTTCGAGACGATCCGTCATCGACGGTATCATGCGTGGCGAGAGCATTGCGCGGGCCACCGGCTGGGATGTGTAGTGATCGCTAGTGGATGCGTTGCACCGAGACGGACTCGAGCCATGCGACGCCTGGCTCGAATTCCAGGCTCGTTACGCTGGTTACGAGGAGTGCCTCGGCAACGAGGTGGCGATCTGGGGGCTTGTGCATCGAGACCCGTTCTATCTTGCCGCGAACGAGGTTGAACCGGACACGGTGGACGGACGCTTGTTCCTTGCGTGCGCCGATGTGCACCCATCGTTTGCCTATCGCCTCTATCAGAACGGCGAGACCGACCATGCCTACTTTGGGCTCTCTTCGGTTCCATCGAATCTCTGAAACGGCTTATCGAGCGTAGCCATGGCTGCGGATGTTCACGAGAGCCCATGACTCGTCTCGTCTTCGACTCGAGCCGTTCGGGTAAGCCGCGTTGCAGGATACCCGTGACGCGGCGTACCGCCCATTGAAAGAGCGGCGCGGGGACGTCGGACATGCGACGGCGCTTCTCTTCGCGAGCCAAGGAGTCGCGCCCTCGGATCCGGACCCGTTCCTGAAAGCCGTCGACGCGCATTTCCGCTCGCGGGTTGGACGTTCGATGACCGACCGCGAGCTGGAGACCGCCGAAGTGTGCAGGCTGAGAGGCGGTGCGGACGACGAGGCCGCGCGCGTGATCGCGAAGTCGCTCCGTGGCATCGGTAACGCGTTGGCGTGGAAAACGCTCTCGGATCAGCGCGAAGCGCAGGCTACCGGCGCGGTCGCCGCGGAGGTGAGGTGCTCATCGGCCATCCGTCCGCTTCGGCGGCGACGTCCGCGAGCAAGCCGCGAAGGCCCTTCCTCGTCGTCGCCGACGCGCAGCCTCTTGACTTTAGGTTGATATCAACCATAATGGGGTGCATGAAAGCGTCACGCTTCCCGCTCGGGCCCGGCGAATGCTTTAGCTTCGCGCTCCGACGGGCGGCGAGGGCCGTGTCGCGCCAGTACGACGAGGCGCTCGCGCCGCTGGCGCTGAACAATGGGCAATTCTCGATGTTGGCGCTGCTTGCGGAGCTCGGGCCCCTCCGGATCCAGAAGGTCGCCGAGACGCTCGTGATGGATCGCACGACGGTTACCGCAGCCCTGAAGCCGCTCCAGCGAAGAAAGCTGGTTCGCGTAGACGTCGCCGGGGACGATGCGCGTGCGCGGGAGGCCGTACTGACGCCGGCCGGGGAGGCGCTGCTCAACAAGGCAATGCCGCTCTGGCGGGTGCAACAAGAGCGTCTGAAGAAGATGCTCTCGGCGGAGGACGCCGAGGCTCTCCGCGCACATCTCGGGCGTCTCGTCTGACCGGCATCCCAATGCGGCCCGTTCCTCTCGCGTCTCTTTCGGCAGTGATGGTTGATATCAACCTATTGGTTACCGCATCACGAGAACCTCGTTGTCCGGCTGCGGACGCAAGCGTGGAGGCTAGCGGTGAACATCCCACGTGATTCACGAAAGGAATTCCTATGAAACTCACAGGTCGCACTATCCTGATCACTGGAGGCTCTGCGGGTATCGGCCTGGCTTTCGCCCTCAAGTTTCTTGAACTCGGAAACGAGGTCATCGTGACGGGTCGCCGCCAGTCGGCTCTCGATGACCTAAAGCGAAACCATCCGAAGCTCCAGACCATTCAAAGCGACGTCGCAGATCCGGCGCAGATCGCCGCGCTCGCACGGCGCATGAAGGCTGAATATCCAAAGCTCGACGTTCTGATGAACAACGCGGGCATCATGCTCCACAAAAACCTCAAGGCTCCGGCGGCTGACCTCGACGGATTGATGACGGAGATGAACGTCAACGTGGGCGGCGTGATCCGCACCACCTCCGCGTTCATCGACATCCTTGCCGCTAACGAGGGCACCGTCATCAACGTATCCTCCGCCCTCGCTTTCGTGCCGCTGCCGTCTGCGCCGGTCTACTGCGCCACCAAGGCGGCGGTTCACTCCTATACGCAGTCGCTCCGGTTCCAATTGGAAGGAACGGGCGTCGAGGTGATCGAGCTCATGCCGCCTGTGGTGAAGACCGAATTGTCGACAGACCTTGCGAACGGCGACGGCTTCACTTTGCTGACGACGGACGAATTGGTGAAGCAATCCTTTGCGTCGCTCAAGAAGGGAGCGCTCGAAGTTCGACCGGGGCAGGCCAAACTCCTCGCGTTGATGCGCCGCATCGCACCTGACTTCATCAACCGGCAGCTCTGGAAAGCGTCGAAGAGACTGCTTCCGGTCAGGGCGGGATAGCGATGCCCGTTCCTCACGCGTTTTTCTTGGCGGTAAAGGTTGGTATCAACGTAGTGGTTGCCCCACGACGAGAACCTCGTTGTTCGGGCGCGTCCCTCGAAAAACCCGACGATGTCGCCCGAATCATCCTCGAGGCGGGCCGGCGGCATTCTCCTGCGGAACTCGGAGCAAGCAAATGAAGAGCGGTGTGCACGGCGCGAAGGGGGTTCCGGTCTGCATCGCTGTAGGTGCAACCATGTTCTCGGCAAGAACCAAATTTGCCATTTTTCACATCCTCGCCGCTACCAGTCTGTCCGTGCTCGCGTCAGGCTGCCACCATCCGCCGAGCAGCGACCCCCGAGTCGAGCCGCCGCTGGCGCGGACTGCCGTCGTCGAAAACAACGCGTCGTCCCTCGCGCGGTCGTTCACTGGAACGGTGGCTGCGCGCGTGCAGAGCGATCTGAGCTTTCGCGTCTCTGGGAAGGTTCTCGCGCGGCTCGTCAGCTCGGGACAGCAGGTGCATCGAGGACAGCCGCTCATGCGACTCGACGACGTCGACCTGAGGCTCGCGTCGAATGCCCAACAGGAGTCCGTCGTCGCCGCCGCGGCGCGCGCACGCCAGGCCACGGACGACGAGACGCGTGACCGGAACCTCGCTGCGGATGGCGCAGTACCGGTTGCAGCCTACGAACGCATGAAGGCGAACGCAGAGGCGGCGCGTGCCCAGTTGAAGGCGGCCGAGGCTCAAGCGAAGGCCGCCCAGAACGCGAGTGCATACGCACTCCTCGTGGCGGACGCGGACGGCGTGATCGTCGAGACGCTGGCCGAGCCAGGCCAGGTCGTCGCGCCCGGTCAGACCGTCGTGAGGCTCGCACAGCACGGACCACGCGAAGCAGTCATTCAACTGCCGGAGACGTTGCGGCCGGCGCTGGGATCGCCGGCGCAGGCCGCGCTCTACGGCCGCGCGGGCGTGGTCGTTCCGACGCGCCTTCGAGAGCTGTCGAGCGCGGCGGATCCGCTGACGAGGACCTTTCAAGCGAGGTACGTCTTGGAAGGGCCGCTCGCGGATGCAGCGCTGGGCACGACCATCACCGTCCACGTGCCTGGTGACGGGGCGGCGGCGGATCTGCGCGTCCCGGTCGGCGCTCTGTTCGACTCCGGCGGCGGACCTGGTGTGTGGACCGTCGTCGATCAACCCGGTCACGTGACAGGGCGCGTGACGTGGCGCTCGGTGAAGGTGAATCGCATCGACGACGACACTGTCAGCGTGAGCGAAGGTCTGAAGCCGGGCGATCGAGTCGTCTCGCTCGGCGCGCACGTGCTGCACGAGGGGCAGGAAGTCCGACTGGGCGCGGCGGGGAAGCCATGAGCAGCTTCAATCTCTCCGCGCTCGCCGTTCGTGAGCGCTCCGTCACCCTCTTCGCCATCCTCCTCATCGCCATTGGGGGACTCATCGCGTTCTTCAAGCTGGGACGCGCCGAGGATCCCGCATTCACCGTGAAGGCGATGACCGTGGTCACTGCGTGGCCGGGCGCGACCGCGCAGGAGATGCAGGATCAAGTCGCGGAACGGCTGGAGAAGCGCCTCCAGGAGCTCCGCTGGTACGACCGCTCGGAGACGTTTGCGCGTCCCGGCCTGGCCCTCACGGTCGTGCAGCTCCGTGACGACATGCCACCGTCGGAGGTTCCGGAGGAGTTCTACCAAGCGCGCAAGAAGATGGGCGACGAGGCGCTCCGTCTCCCGGCGGGCACGATCGGCCCGATCATCAACGACGAGTACTCCGACGTGACGTTCGCGCTCTACGCTCTGAAGGCGAAAGGCGAGTCGCAGCGAGCTCTCGTGCGCGAGGCCGAATCGCTCCGCCAGCGTCTGCTCCACGTCGCTGGGGTCAAGAAGGTCAACATCCTCGGCGAACAGGGCGAGCGCATCTTCGTCGCCTTCTCCCACGATCGCCTCGCAACACTCGGTCTCTCTCCGCAGGACATCTTCTCCGCGCTCGTGACCCAAAACCTCGTGACGCCGGCGGGCTCGATCGACACGCGCGGACCCGAGGTCTTCATCCGCCTCGACGGAGCGTTCGACGAGCTTCAAAAGATCCGCGACACGCCGATCGTGGCGCGGGGACGAACCGTCAAGCTCTCGGACGTGGCGAGTGTCGAGCGCGGATACGAAGATCCCGCGACGTTCCTCATTCGCAACGACGGCGAGCCGGCTCTGCTCCTCGACATCATCATGCGCGAAGGCGCGAACGGACTCGATCTCGGGACCGCGCTCGACAAAGAGGTCGCGGCCATCAACGCGGGTTTCCCCGTCGGCATCACCCTCTCAAAGGTCACCGATCAGGCGGTGAACATCCGCTCGGCCGTGGGCGAGTTCATGGTGAAGTTCCTCGTGGCCCTCGCCGTGGTCATGCTCGTCTGCTTCATCAGCATGGGGTGGCGCGTGGGCATCGTCGTTGCCGCCGCCGTCCCCCTCACGCTCGCGAGCGTGTTCGTCGTCATGAGCTTTACCGGCAAGAACTTCGACCGGATCACGCTCGGCTCGCTCATCCTCGCGCTGGGCCTGCTCGTCGATGACGCGATCATCGCCATCGAGATGATGATCGTGAAGATGGAGGAGGGCTACAGTCGCATCGACGCTTCGGCCTATGCGTGGAGTCACACCGCGGCTCCGATGCTGTCCGGAACGTTGGTGACCGCAGTCGGCTTCATGCCGAACGGTTTCGCGCGATCGACGGCCGGTGAGTACACGAGCAACATGTTCTGGATCGTCGGCATTGCGCTGATCGCATCCTGGATCGTCGCCGTCGTCTTCACGCCGTACCTCGGCGTCAAACTATTGCCCGAGATCAAGAAGATCGAGGGAGGGCATCACGCCATCTACGACACGCGAACGTACAACCGGTTCCGGCGCCTGCTCGCCCGCGTCATAGGGCACAAGTTCCTCGTGGCGGTTGCCGTCGTCGCTTTCTTCGTGGTTGCCCTCGCCGGCATGGGTGCAGTGCGCAAGCAGTTCTTCCCGACCTCGGACCGTCCGGAGGTGCTCGTCGACATCCAAATGCCGTACGGGACCTCGATCGAGGAAACGAGCGGGGCGACGAAGAAGGTCGAGGACTGGCTCGCGAAGCAGTCAGAGGCGAAGATCTTCACCTCCTATATCGGTCAAGGCGCGCCCCGCTTCTTCCTCCCGCTGTCGCCCGAGCTGCCCGATCCGTCGTTCGCGAAGATCGTCATCCTGACCGGGAGCGAGGAGGAGCGCGAGGCGCTCAAGTTGCGTCTCCGTCGCGTCGTCGCCGACGGCATTGCTCCCGAAGCTCGCGTTCGCGTCTCGCAGCTCGTCTTCGGCCCCAATACGCCGTTCCCCATCGCGTATCGAGTCATGGGCCCGGACCCGAACAAGCTGCGCGAGATCGCCGCCGATGCCCGCAAGGTCCTGCAGGCGAACCCGATGATGCGTACCGTGAACGTCGACTGGGGCGACCGCACTCCGACGCTCCATTTCTCGCTCCAGCAAGATCGCCTGCAGGCCGTCGGACTGACGTCGAGCGCCGTTTCGCTGCAACTCCAGTTTCTCCTCAGGGGTGTTCCCATCGCAGACGTCCGCGAGGACATTCGATCGGTCCAGGTCGTCGCTCGTTCGGCCGGAGAAACGCGTCTCGATCCCGCGCGAATCGCGGACTTCACCCTCGTCGGATCGGCCGGTCAGCGCGTACCTCTCTCGCAGGTGGGGACCGTGGAGCTCCGCATGGAGGACCCGATCATTCGTCGTCGGGATCGCACACCGACCATCACGCTGCGCGGTGACATCGGCGAAGGGCTGCAGCCCCCGGACGTTTCGGCTGCGGTTCTGAAGGAGCTCGGTCCGATCATCGGTCGGCTCCCCGAGGGATACCGGATCGAAGAGGCGGGCATCACCGAAGAATCCCGTAAGGCGAGCAACGCCATCCTGCCTCTCCTCCCGATCATGCTCGCGTTGACGCTGCTCATCATCATCCTTCAGGTTCGCTCGATGTCTGCGATGGCGATGGTGTTCTTGACGGCGCCGCTCGGTCTCATCGGCGTGGTGCCGACGCTGCTGATCTTCCGACAGCCGTTCGGTATCAACGCGCTCGTCGGGCTCATTGCGCTCTCAGGCATCCTGATGCGCAACACGCTCATCCTACTCGGACAGATCGACCACAACCTGAAGGAGGGGCTCGCTCCGTTCGATGCCGTCGTCGAAGCGACGGTTCAGCGTGCGCGGCCCGTCGTCCTGACCGCGCTCGCAGCCATCCTCGCCTTCATCCCGCTGACACACTCCGTGTTCTGGGGAACCCTGGCGTACACGTTGATCGGCGGCACCTTCGCCGGAACGATCCTCACGCTGGTCTTCCTTCCGGCGATGTACGCCATCTGGTTCCGCATCAAGCCGAAGTCCAAGGAAGAAGAAGAAGCTGGCAGAGGGCCCAGCAAGCAGACCGATCAATGGCGCGACGCCAACGCGGACGTCCCGGCGCTGGCCGAGGTGCGCGCGAATGCCCGCTGACGCGGCCGAGACCACCCCCTCCATCCACAACACGGAGCCCATTACCATGAATGACGTCATCATCATCGGCGGAAGCTTTGCCGGCCTCGCCGCCGCCCTGCAGCTCGGCCGTGCCCGCCGCAAGGTCACCGTTCTCGATACCGGCTTGCCGCGCAACCGCTTCGCCGGTCACTCGCATGGCTTGCTCGGTCACGATCACAAGCCACCGCTGGAAATCCTGGCCGAGGCGCGCCAGCAGCTTGCGCGTTATCCCACGGTCAAGCTGGTCAATGCCCGGGCCGACAGCATCTCCGGCACCATCGACGATTTCTCAGTTCTCACTGGTGAGGGGGAAAACCTCAGGGCGCGTCGGCTGATCCTGAGCTATGGCGTCACCGACCAGATGCCTAACGTTCCGGGATTTGCGGAAGGCTGGGGCAAATCCATCGTGCCGTGTCCCTATTGCGACGGCTTTGAGGTCGCCGGCCAGCATTGGGGCCTCGTCTGGTCCGGCCGGCACTCGCACAATCAGGTCAGGCTGTTCCACGATTGGACCGACAGGTTGACGGTCTTCGCCGATGGTCATGACATTCCGCCCGAGATCCGCGCCGATCTGGCGCGCCGCAAGACACCCATTGTCGATGGCCCAATCATCGAGATCGCCCATCACGGGGGCCATAACACCACGGTCAAGCTCGATGCCGGCACCAATGTCGCGGTCGATATCCTGTTTGCGCATCCGCGCAACAAGCCGTCCGCAATCCTGCATGAATCACTGGGCCTCGCCACGGTCGACACTCCCCTCGGGATCATTCTTAAGGTCGACGAGCGCCGCGAAACCAGCATGCCCGGCGTCTACGCTGCCGGCGACCTCGCAAACCCTATTATGCCGCCATCGGTCACCCTGGCATCAGCGCACGGCGCGATGGCGGGTATCTTCGCCCAGCAGTCGATGCTGGTTTGAGGGGTGGAGCGCATCCTGGCAGCAGCCGGCTTCACCGATATCGCTATCGCGCCCTTTGATGCTTCCGTCCCGTTCGGCGCGGGTGGGACGCGGGACGCTGGGATCGAGGACGCGGTGAAGATGACGCTCGAGGTCGGCCCGCTGTCGCGTGTGCTCGCTGATCAGCCCGACGACATCCGCGCCCGCGCCGCGTCCGCGGTTCGTGGCGCCTTCGCGGGCCTCCCCGGCGAGCGTTCGGTGATGATCGACGGCGCGGCTTGGATCGTCATGGCACACAATCCGGCAAGCTGAGAGGGATTATCAGCGGAGTCGCCGCCGCTCGGTGGAGGGGGGCGTCTTTGGCCACACCGGATGGACGCGCCCCCGCCCATCGCCCGTCCGCATCGCGGATCAATCGACGATCGCGTCGACCATGGCTTCGAACATGATTTCGAGAAGCCCTCCGGCTACGCCCGCGCCGACGGCTCCAAGGGTGGATTCGCTCCGCTCGGCGCCCGGGTAGTCAGCGGGGTTGAATCGCAGCGGCGGTGGAAACTGAGGGGCCTTCACCGACGCTCTTCGAAGTGCCGGGCGACCGCTTGGGGACACTTCAGAGTCTGCGGCATGTGCCCAGTGTAGCCGTGAGGACGCGCGCCGACGAGGCCGTGATCTTGCGCGTGAACGGAGGTAGCGGCGCGTACGGGCTCGTGGTGGATAAGCCATGGAAGCGCGCCACGCGGGACCGGGTAACGTAACGCATTGGTATCGACGGGCCGCATTTGATGCCCCCGTTGTTCCAAACGCGCCCGACGCACGGACGACCACGAACTCACCGTCAATGCGAACGACGGCATCGAAGGTCGTGTACATCGCGGCGACTCACCATCTTCCCTGACGGGCACGAACCATGTTTTTTCGTCCCCGGCTCATGCGACTGCGTGAAATGCCCCGAACAGTGGCTCGACTAACGTCACGCGGACGCGAGAAAGCGGCGCACGTCGTCTCGGCTGACCAAGCCTCCCTTGTGCGCTCGAAGCTCGCGCGCGCAAAAGGAAAGGGGCGACACCAGATGGTGCCGCCCCCGTGTGCGCGATCTGCGCGAATTTTATGTTGTGTTGCTGCTACGAACGCAGGGGAACCAGGGCTCAGACACGCTTGCCGATGGCGCCAAGGCCGTTTGGCTGATGAAGGGGTTCCCCACCATGCCCACGTCGCAGGGCGATGCGGGCGGAGTTCCACCAGATCCGGTGCAGCGATCGCTGGCGAAGGTATTCGAGCGATGGTCGGACCACTTCGCTCCGGTCGTTACGCTTTTCGTTGTGCGAGTTGTTCTTCTTGTCCACGTGGTCACTCCGTGAGCTGCTTGGAGTCTTTGCCGTTGCCAATCTGAATCTTGCGCGGCCTGGCCTTCGCCTGTTTCGGGATACGGATGGTGAGCACACCATCCACGAGCTGCGCCGAGAGGTTCGCGTCGTCGAGGTGATCCGCCAGAGAGAAAGCGCGGCTGAAGGCCCCGTACGCGCGGCCAAGGATCGCTTGCTCGCCCTCCTTGCTCTCGAACCTTCGGATCCCCTTGATGGTCAGGACGTGGTTTTCCAGCGTCACGTCGAGATCCTCCTGCTTCACGCCGGGGACATCGCAGACGAAGACGACGTCATTCTCACTTGTGCGCACGTCGATGGAAGGGTCGAACGTGCGTGTACTCGTCGCCGTACCGAGCATGGATCCCATGACGTCGTCGAACAGGTGATCCAGCGTCGAGACGGCATCCCATCTGGTCAACATGGAAACGCCTCCTTGATAGTGAATCGGCTGCTGAAAAAGCTATTAAGTTCTGATCTAGAGCGAGTTAAGACCGGTCGCCGGCGTCGATGCGCCGCCGCGAATGCATCGGGCTTCTTCTTTTCGTTCATTTGCCGAAGGACGCGGCCTATGGTGCGCAGCGCCTGCATCCGCGTGGGTGCGTTGCAATGGCACTCGGGCAGCAAGGCGTGTTACCCAGCCTTCACTTCGACGCGACGGGGTTTGAGAGCTTCCGACTTGGGTAACTGAATGCGGAGAACGCCGTCAGCAAACTGGGCTGAGATCCTCGCTCCATCGATCCCCTGGGGTATCGCGAAAGCTCGGTGGTAGTCGCGCGGCTGATACTCGCCGGCTACGAGCGTTCCCGACGGCTGCAATTCCGTGCGCCGCGCTTCAATCGTGAGCTGCCCTTTATCGAGGTGGACGTTGATGCTGTCCTTCACGGCGCCTGGGAGATCGGTAAGGAGCAATACCTCATCGCGATTTTCGTAGACGTCGACCGACGGGGCCACCGTTGCGCGCGATTGGATGCGTTCCGGGACGTGCGTGCCTTGTCGGCTAAGACTCTGATTCGTGTTCATGTAAACTCCTCCTTCCTTCAATAGATGTTTCCCAGTGTCACACTCACTGGGCACGGACCGCTATCTGTCGAGGTTGCGCTTCGGGCGCCTTGGGCAGCTCGATGGTCAGTACCCCGTCCTTTACCGATGCGGTGATGCGTTCCGCGTCGACTTTGCACGGGAGCGAAAAGCTGCGCGAGAATTCGACAGCTCCGCGTTCTTGCCGATGCACCGAGTACCCTTCCGGTGTGGCGGATTGACGAGCGCCGCCGATCGACAACGTGTTGCCACCGCCACCGATGTGGACCTGAAGGTCGTTCTCGCGGAGCCCGGGTACGTCGGCATGGACCACGAACTGCGTGCCTGCGTCGTACAAATTCACGTGCGGCCAAGTAGCGGCGGCGAGCGACGTTGTGCGCCAAGCGGGCGCGCCGCGGTCGAACTCGAAGTCCTGCCAGAGGCCATCCATGCGGCGCCGCAAATCATCGAATATCGAAAACGGGTCAGAAGTAAATCCGAAATGATTGAACATGAATTCCTCCTCTCGTGGGTTGGCATAATCCGGTAGGTGTTGCCGAGTGGACGATCGTCTACGCGGCTCGCAAACGGCGCCACAGTCGCGCAAGCGCGTCGGGACGCTCGAGCACCGACCGCACACCCCGCTCTTCATCGGATGGGCGATCGAGTGCGATGTAGTTTTTGATCTCGGGGAGGCCCGCGAGCGGATCCACGAGGTCGTTCTCCGTGCACTCATCGAGTACGAACGGGTCTTCGAGCGATTGATAGTTCCGAGTGCGCATGGATGCCTCCATCAATGGGCGACGCGGATTCGCAGGACGTCATCCGCCGCGAGGACACCCTAGATGAGGGCACCAAGCGACCGCGCCGCCAGCAGGTTTGCTATCACGAACCAAGGGATAATCATGCCCTTTTGCTCGTCAAGACCCCGCCCATACCCAGCTCGTACTCGTGCCCTTAGCCTCCCGCGACGACCGGGCTGAACGGGCGGCGTCCACGGCTTCCCGATGCGAAGTCCCGGGCAGCTCGCCTCAGCCTGGGCCCATCGCGGGGCCGTCATCTGCCACCGGTCCGAACGAGGGTGCCAACGTCGGGCGTTACCAAAGAGATGGATCCTGACGAGCGAGAAGATGACCGGATGTACATTTTGAAGCCGGCATCGAAGCAATGGGGCTGGGGAAAATTGCTGCAGGTGCTGCTCGCGGTCCCCGTCGCCGCCATCTGCTGTGGCGTGGCGTGGTGGCTGACCATCCTCGCGATGAGCGGTTTTTCGGAAATCGCCTTCTTCGTGGCCTGGCTTGTCGGCGCGTTCGTCTTTATCGGCGTGATGGTCATCGGAATTAGGACCGACGGGAAGTTCCTGCGGCCCGCTCTTGAATTCCTCGTTCTTATCGTACTCGTGGCGTGGGGACTCGCGCTCAACTTCGTGATGCCCGACTCCTGCCAGGCAGACCCTTGCGGTGGGCTATCCAACGAGTTTCAATTCCTTGCCGCGCCCTATGTCTTTGGGCTTATCGCGCTCCATGTGGCAACCGCGCTGGCGTACAGGATCTCGCGGAAGCATCCCGGCGCGCTTCCTCCGCTAACCGAGGTCCTCGTTGCCGCCGCGCTCCTCGTGGGCATCGCGCTGCATGCACTCATCGCGGTGCAATTTGGCGTCACGACCCTTGCCCTTGGTCTCGCCCCGCCGGCGGTGCCGGCCGCAACGCCGCTGTTGACCATTGCACTGTATGGCGCGGAGCTCGTCCAACGCCTTCGAAGGCGAGGAGGAGAACGACTGGTGGTCGCGGGCAAATTCGTCGTGCCCACCTATCGGGAGACGGGCTTCCCATCGTCGCGGAACTCGGAGCGCGCGCGCATCCACACCTGTTGCTCAAGGTGCTCGCCGCTTCTCCGCTGTTGATTGGCATCTACTCCCTCGCGATGGCGCTGCTCTTCTTAGAGTGGACGGCAGCGGCGAAGGCCTTCACGGCGACATGCGGCCACACGTTCTCCCAAATTCCGATCCAGCCAGCCGAAGGTGAATGCCACTACCTGTGCAGCGTCGCCGCGCAAGGCCACGCGCGCATCGTTCGCCCAGAACGATTCGGGATCCGGCGCGGGCGCGTCATCCTGGTGAATCGGCAGCTCGCGATAGCCAATGCCTTCGAGGACCTGCTCCACACGCGATGGCCGCGCTTTGGCCGATTCTCGCGCGCCGTGTACGACCGGCTCGGACTTCCGGTCAGCCGCTACATCCGAGCCCGCTGGATGGCCGACGCAGTTTACCTCGTCATGAAGCCGGCAGAGTGGGCCTTCTACGTCGCCTTGCTCCTGTTGGATTCCGAGTCGCCCGAGCAGCGAATCGACAGGATGTACCGGTAGAGCGATCGTACCAATGCCGTGTTCTGGTCCGTCGCGCCTTGCCGCCATTGCAGCGGCATTCCTCGTGCTTTTCGTCGGGCTCGCGGTCCGTAAATGGACGGGGGGAGCTATTGCGCTCGGCTTCTGCTGGGCGATCGAATTCGGGCAACTCTCGTCCATCCCGGCTTCGCTCGCGAAGCGGAGCATGCTGGCCCGACTCGTCCTTGGCACCACGTTCAACACCCCACTTGTCCCGCTGCGAGTGTCTGCGCCAGCAGAAGCTACCTCAGCAAGGCTGCGAGGCCCGATCACGTGCAGTCTGCAACCGTTTCTCACGCTTTGTGCCGCCCCCACAGCCAAACGGGCCTATTTTTCGCACAAAAGCAAAAAAACCAGGGTCTGAAACCCTGGGTCTACTTCGTTCTCTTCTGCTACCGACTAGCGCCTATCTCAGCAGTGGAAAGAGCAATAATTCTGCCGTGATTTTCTTTGTTTTGGCTCCGACAAGGCGTTCCAGAGCCCGGACAAGGCGTTCCAGAGCCCCGGACAAATCGTTCCGGAGCTGTCTGGAACCTCTTGTCGGACCTGGCTTTTCTCGGTGAAAACGGGGCATTGCGAGTCCTTGAGCTCGGCGCGCCAAATCTCGGTGGCGTTGCCCAGTCTCTTACTACCGTCGGCGACGGTGGTCCCCGAGCACGGGCGCCCCAGGTGAGTATTTGTAGCGCCTGCTTACTGCCGAGAGAGAGAATCTCAGCACGTCTAATCTGAGAGGCCCAGCACGCTGTTCCGCGCTGCGACCTATGGCCCGCCGTCTTCGCCTTCGCCGTTCCGCGCGTTGAAGGTGCGCTTGCTTTCGTTGCTGACGCGCGTTGGACAGCTTTCAATACTGCCCAATGCCGTAGACGCTGTTCGACGTCTATTGGAGGCGCCTGCTCAACGCTGCCGACATTCGTCTCGAGCCGTTCGCCAGCCTCCACTCGCCGTATAATCGTTGGCCCATCAGGAGGCTCAGTCGACGTTTGTCGACGTCGTTGTCGATTCCCAATCCGCCATTTCCCGGCGCAACTCGTCCAGCTTCTTCTGTACGTGCGAGAGCGCGTCCGGGCCCAAGATGAGGTGCGCCGGTGGCGCCGCGCTATCGACGAGCTTGAGGATCGCGGCGGCAGCTTTCGCGGGGTCGCCCGGCTGTCGACCGTGGTGCTCCTGCCTGCGGTGTCGCAATGGCTCGAAAAGTGTGTCGTAGTCCGAGATGCTCCGAGCCGAGCGCCTCATCGAGCGGCCCGCCCAGTCCGTGCGGAACGAGCCCGGCTCCACTGCCGTCACGGCGATGCCGAACGCGGCGACCTCTTGTCGCAGTGTTTCCGAGAACCCTTCGAGCGCGAACTTGCTCGCGCAGTAATAGCCAACGCCGGGAAAAGCAACGAGTCCGCCCATCGATGTGATGGTAATGATCCGTCCTTTCCGACGCCGCCGCATGAAGGGCAGCACACTCTTGGTGACGGAGATTGTGCCGAATACGTTCACCTCGAATTGGCGTCGTAACTCGTCGATGTCAGACTCTTCGATGATGCCCTCATGACCATAGCCCGCGTTGTTCACGAGCACGTCGATCGAACCGAAGTCTTTCTCGAGCTCGGCTACGACCTTCTCGATGTCCTTCTCGTGTGTGATGTCGAGTATCGGGGCAACGGCTCGCCCAGGCGCAAGCGCCTCGAACGCGGAGCGCGCGACGCTATCGCGGACCGTTCCGAAGACGCGATGTCCGCTCGCGAGCGCGGCTCTGCTGAGGGCCTGTCCGAGACCCGAACCAGCACCCGTGATCAAGAAGTTCTTCGGAGAGGAAATCGTCATCATCGCACCTTCTTTGTTGTTGGTGCTGGCAACGTTAGGCTCGATGAACTGCTCGGACTATCGTGTATAACTCGAACGGTCTATGAGGCTAAGAGGGTATAATGCGTGGGTCCGAATTTGCAGAATTGCGAGCGTTCGTCGCCGTGGTTGATCGTCAAAGCTTCGTGCGCGCGGCGGAATCTCTCAGCATCGCGCCCTCCAGTTTGAGCCAGACGATTCGCTCGCTGGAGACGCGCCTCGGCGTGCAGCTTCTCGCTCGCACTACGCGCAGTGTCGCGCCGACAGAAGCCGGTGCTCGCCTCTACGCGCGCTTTCGCGCCGCCATGATCGAAATGGACGCCGCCGTCTCGGACGTTCTCGATCGGCGTCACGAGGCAGCCGGGACAGTGCGCTTGCATGCGCCTCGACTTGCGGTCCAAACCTTCGTCGAGCCGCTTTTGGGCGAGTTCAACGCGCGCTATCCCGCTGTCGTGCTCGACATCTCGGTGAACGAAGTCTCGCTCGACATCGTGAGAGAGGGACTCGACGTGGGAATGCGTCTGGGCGAATCGATTGATCGCGACATGGTAGCCGTCCGTCTCGGGAAGCCATTCCGCACGTTGGTTGTCGCTTCTCCCGAGTATGTCCGGAGTCATGGTGCACCGAAATCTCCCGCCGATCTCCGTAACCACCTTTGCATTAATTGGCGCCAGCCCGGAACCGAGGCCCTCTACAAATGGGAGTTCTTCAAAAACGGGCAGTGGTTTTCGGTGGCGGTGCAGGGGCCACTCATCACTTCACACAAGGATTTGGCACTGACCGCAGCACTTCAAGGGGTCGGGATCGCCTTTTGGGCCGATTATCGCGTGCAGACCTTCATCGAACAGGGGCGGCTAATGGCCTTACTCGAGCGGTGGTGTGCCCCTCATCCGGGTTGGTTTCTCTACTATCCGAGACAGCACGGCGCCGCCCCGGCGGTCAAGGCGTTCGTGAACTTCCTCCGCGATGCGTGGAGCCCGACACAGGTGCTGAACGGTAAGGGGCGAGCGACTCGTACCGACACGCCAACGTTGCCGGAAGCGTCATGTCCCTCTGCCTCGAGGAAAGTCCCTCGTCGAGGCGTCTGACGTGGGCCGAAGGTCGTCGAGGCGTGCGGCATCGCGAACCGTGCGCATTAACCCCGCGCCAACCCCGGCCCCGTTGCCCATCTCGTCGAGTGAATACGCGCTCAACGCGACCACGAGCTTTCGCCCTTCGAGGCTATCGACAAGGTGCATGCCCGCCGCCCGAAGCGTCTCGATCGACACTTCTTTGGAGCGGATTACAGCCCGGCACCAGCGATTGTCTTGTTGGCGTTGATCTTCACAATGCCTATTTCTACGCGACCGCCGGTCGCGTCCAAATGAGATTGCGCCTCGATGGGTGGCTCCCCTCGTGGCCGCGTCCTCGCGAGGGAACAGCTTTGCCGTGATGGATCATCTTCGTAGGCACTCTCCTCTCATGCGCCGCGAGGCACTGGCAACGGGCGCAGACTCTGAGACGCCGCTCACGGCGGTGAGGAAAGCGGTCAAGGCAGTCACGAGGCTCGATGTCGAGAACCCGTCGCTGACGTTCCTGGACGTGTTGAGGTGCGTAGCGAAGCATGGGCGTGCTGCGGGTAGCCTGATCACCACGACCGAGGATCTAACTCGATTTTGGCTCCTCCGCGCTAGATGGCGCGCGAGCAAGCAGAACTTGCTCGCCAATTAGATTGACGCAACCCGTTGTCCTTGGGCCGCAGCATTCCCAATTCGCGTGTTTGAAGGTGACCTTGAAGTCGTCAACGTTCCCACGACTAAAGGCGCGGGTTACGTGGAATTTCGTTGGCTACCGAGACCTTCGTTCCACATCGCAATTACGTTCTCAACCCCGGTCGAGAGTCTAAGCCTCGACGATAAACCAAAGATTCGCCTGTTGGACCTTGGCGATCGAGGAGTTGGACGACGGTGCCTTTGACGGGCTCGGCGCCAACGCACCTGTCTCTCAAGAGTGTTGGCGGATTCGCGGTTACTCACGTCGCGAAGATTGAGCGAGCGAACGGGGACCGTTTACTCCTGCCGAGCTGACTTCCGTACTTGAAAAGTTACGATGGCCGCTATCGTCCGTCCGAGGTGCGTGGACAGCTCCGCTCTTCGTGACGGGGTTCAATCAAAACGGGGGCGCGAATTTGGGAAGAGTGGGCGGGATGGAGTCTCGACAGCTGGCGAACTTGCAACACATCGTTTCCATTACTCGAATGTCGGTGCACCGCTCGAACGTTTGGGTGGACTGTTTGACGAGATGGCAAAGAGCACACTGCGCATGTGCGTTCAATTGGTACGCTGAGGCAAATCCGGCAAGATGGCGGTTGAGAGAGGGATCGTACGTGCGCTTACCGCCCTCGAACGACTAGTCGTGTGACATATCAGCCTCCCCGACGTAAGCCGCAGTCGCGGTACGATTGATCAAGAGCCGCCAATCGGCGACCGGTGTCACCCTGAAGTATTTCAGTTGGTGGCGAGTCGAATGCGGTTTGACTAAATGCGGTTTGACTATGATGATACCCATCAGCTGGAGGTAGCTCATCGTGAAAGTGGATGGCGTTTCTCTCGCTGGCCTGGGCAGCTTCCTGCCCCCGGTCGTCGATATCGGCCAGGCAGTGCGGGACGAACTCATCGACGCGCAGGCGGCACAGCGCTACGGCATTCAAAGCGTGACCGACGCGGGCGACGTGCCGGCACCGGAGCTCGCCCTGCGGGCCACCCGGACCGCCCTCGATCGCGCCGGCCGGGCCGGGCACGAGTTGACCTTGGTGCTGTACGTGAGCGTGTGGCACCAGGGTCCGCACGGATGGTGCCCGCAGTACTACGTCCAACGTGGAATCGGTGCCTCCAAGGCGACGGCGGCCGAGGTACGGCAGGGTTGCATGGGGATGTTTAGCGCGCTGGAGCTCGGCGCCGCCCACCTCATGGCAAGTCCGGCACACACCCTCGCGCTGTTGACCTCAGGGGACAACTTCAACTCACCCCTGCTGGACCGGTGGCGATTCAGCCCGCATTTCGTCATGGGTGACGCCGGGTCCGCGATGGTGTTGACCCGTGACGAGGGCTTCGCGCGCCTGTGCGCGATCAACGCCGTCACGTTGCCCGAGTACGAGACGATGCACCGCGACTCGGCGCCGCTGTTCCCACCTGGATCGACGTTGGCCAGGCCGTTGAACTTCAGCGACAGTAAACAGAACTGGCTCGACGCCCGCCCAGTTGGCGACGACGGGCCGTTGCGGCTGGTCGCCGCCCAGGACGAGATCGTCTCCCGGACCCTCGAGGAGTCGGGGATCGAACTGGCCGACGTCACCCGTGTCGGCTACGTCAACGGATCGCGTGAACGGGTCGAGGGCCGCGCGATGATCCCGCTGGGGCTGCCGTTGTCCCGGTCGACGTGGGAGCAGGGCAGGACCGTGGGACACATCGGCGCCAGTGACCAGATCGTGGGGCTGGAACACTTGCTCGCGCGGGGTGAACTGACCGAGGGCGACCATTTCCTGATGCTCGGCGTCGGCCCGGGATTGAACATCGCCTGCGCGGTCTTCGAGATCCTGCGGACTCCGAAGTGGACGGAGGACGCCGCGTGACGACGACTGCGCGTTTCTCCCCGGCGCCGGCGCGGGATCTGCGGGAGAAGCTGCGAGCCGCCTTTCCCGTCACCGTCACCTCGGACCGGCCTGGCTACACCCGGGAGGACTGGGCGCTTCTCGGCCGGCTTGGCCTGCTGGGTGCCTCGGTCCCGGCGGAGTTGGGCGGAGGTGGCCTGAGCGCGGTGGACACGGCCGCGATGTTCGAGGTCGCCGGCGAGGTTTGTCACGACACCGGCATGCTGTTCGGCGCGGCGGCACAGCTTTTCGCCTGCGCGATGCCGCTGGCCGAGTTCCGGTCCACAGCGGTCCACGAGCGGTGGCTCGCCGCGATGTGTGCCGGTGAGGCGATCGCCGGTAACGCGATGACCGAGGCCGACGCCGGTTCCGACACGTCCCGGCTCGCCACGACGGCCACCCGCGTCGAGGGCGGTCACCTGCTGGACGGGACGAAGACCTGGGTAAGCAACGGCCCGGTAGCCGATGTCTATCTGGTTTACGCGACGACCGATCCGGCGGCCAGGCACCTCGGCATCACCGCGTTTCTGGTCGAACGTGCCGACGACGGGGTGTACCCCGGCCCAGCGCATGACAAGGCGGGCCTGCGGTCCTGCCCCGCGGGGCCGCTGCGCCTGGAGCGATGTTTCGTACCGGACGAGCGGACCCTGGGTCCCGCCGGCGCGGGGGCCGCGGTGTTCGGCCATTCGATGTCGTGGGAGCGCGGCTGCCTGTTCGCGCTGTACGTCGGCCTCCAGCAGCGGCTGCTCGACCGCTGCGTGGGCCACGCCCGGCAGCGGCGTCAGTTCGGTCAGCCGATCGGCCAGTTCCAGGCGGTCGCTGACCGGATCGTCGGTATGAAAATGCGTTTGGAGAGTGGCCGGCTGTTGCTGCGGCGGGCCTGCGAGGCCCTCGACGAGGGGTTACCCGAGGCCGGGTGGGCGGCGATGGCGAAGCTGTCGATCTCCGAGGGCACCGTGGCCTCGGCGCTGGACGCGGTGAACCTGCTCGGTGGCGCCGGCTATCTGCGCGACGAGCTGGTGGAACTCGTACTGCGGGACAGCATGCCCGCCACGATTTTCTCCGGCACGTCAGACATTCAGCGCCGGATCGTGGCACGGGAGCTGGGCCTGTGAACCTCCGTGACCTCGTGCCCGCCGCCACCCGCCGCCACCCGGACACGCTGGCCGTGGCCGACCTCGACGCGGAACTGACCTACGCCGAACTCGACGCCGGCGCCGCCATGTCCGCCGCGGCGCTGCACGCGCGTGGTGTCCGTCCAGGTGACCGTGTGGTGTTGTGGGCCGAGAAAACCGCGGACCTCGTCGTGGTCATGCAGGCGGTACTGCGGATCGGCGCGGTCTACGTTCCCGTCGCGCCCTCGAATCCCCGCGAACGCGTGACCCGCATCGTCGAGGACTGTGGCCCGGTCCTGTTGGTCACCGATCGGCCGATCGACTTGGGGATCGACTCTGTCACTCCGGCCGAACTGCGTGGGTTTCGTGGCGACACGGCGCCTCCAGCCGCGCCCATCGCTCCCGACGACCCCGTGTACATCCTCTACACCTCCGGTTCCACCGGCACGCCCAAGGGTGTCGTTCTGTCCGACCGCAACGCCGTGGCGTTCGTCGAGTGGGCCGCGCTCACCGCCGGGGTGGTGCGCGAGGACCGGCTGGCCAACCACGCGTCCTTCAATTTCGACCTGTCCGTGTTCGACCTCTACGCCGCGTTCCTGGCCGGTGCCAGTGTCCACCTGATCCCGGAAACCCTCGCGCAGGTCGCCCCGCTGCTCGTCGACTTCGTGCGCGAGCGCGCGATCACCGTGTGGTACTCGGTCCCTTCCGTACTGCTCCAGATGATTGACACCGGTTGTCTGCTCGACCGGGACCACGGCGCCATGCGGGTGTGCGTCTTCGCGGGCGAACCATTCCCTTTGGCCGCGGTGCAACGGCTTCGCTCGGCCTGGCCGTCGGTACGAATGTTCAATTGGTACGGACCGACCGAGACCAACGTCTGCACCTCGTACGAAGTGACCGAGGCCGACCTGACGCGCACCAGCCCGTTGCCCATCGGCCACGCCGCCTGCGGTGACACGGTAGAACTCGACAACGACGGGGAGATCGTCGTGACCGGCCCCACCGTGATGCTCGGCTACTGGGGCCGCGGGCCGTACCGCGGGCCGTACCGCACTGGCGATCTCGGCCAGCGCGACGCCGAGGGCGTACTGCACTATCTGGGGCGGCGCGACGACCAGCTCAAGATTCGCGGCCACCGAATGGAAGCCGGCGAAATAGAGGCCGCGTTGTCGCTGCGTGCGGATGTCGAACGGGCTGTGGTGCTGGCGACCGGGGTGGGCCCCGAAGCCCGGCTGCACGCCGTGGTACGGCCAAGGACCGGAAGCCAGCCCGGACTGGCCGCACTGCGCCAGCACTGCGCCGAGCGGCTGCCGCGCTACATGCTCATCGACTCCCTGCACCTCGTTGACGAGATTCCCTTGAACGCCAACGGCAAGGTCGACCGGGCCCGCCTGGCCCGCGAGCTGGCGGCCGCCGTATCCAACGGAGGGGCACAGTGACCGAACTGGCGCGCAGCTGGGAAGCGTACTGGGGTGAACTCGCGCGAGAGGGCGAACCCGCGCTGTGGGACTCCCCATCGGCGACAGCGGCCGCGATCCACCTGCAGTACAGCCGGCCCTACCTCGACTCCTCCCTGCCGATGATCGACTTCGGTTGCGGCAGTGGACGGCAGACGGCGCGGTTGGCCGAGTCGTTCGCCAGGGTCGTCGGTGTCGACATCGCCGAACAGGCGTTGACCTTGGCCCGGCGCGACACCACCGCCGGGAACGTCGAGTACCGGCGAATCGACCTGCTCGACCTCCGCGAGGTCGCCGCCTTGAAGGCGGAGCTGGGGGAGACGAACGTCTACGTCCGCGGCGTGCTGCACCAGCTTCCGCCGGACGCCAGAGTCCAGGCGCTGCAAGGCATCCGTGAGCTGCTGGGCCGAGGTGGCCACCTCGTCGCGCACGAGCTCACCGACCGGACCCGCTGGGTGGTGCAATCGCTGTTCGAGGGGGACGGACCCAAACCGGAGAAGTTCGAGCGGCTGCGCCGCCACTTCGGCTTCGGCACACCCGCCCTGCTCGGAGAGGAAAGGCAGCTCGACGCGCTGCTGACCCGCGGCGGGTTACACGTCGTGGCCTCGGGTGAGAACACCTTGCAGACCACCCAGCTCGGTGGCGACGGAGCACCCGTCGAGCTGCCCACCGAGTGGGCGATCGCCCAGAACCCGCCGCCCCGGCACGACGACTGACCCACCGACCCCCAAAGGCGAGCAATCATGTCCGAGAACACCGAGTCCGACAACATCGAGCTACACGACCGGATCCTGGCTTTCGTCCGCGACGAGCTGGCCAATGCCACCGAACGCGGGGAGCTGACCGCCACGACGCCGCTGCTCGAAGCGGGGATCCTCGATTCACTGCGTACGGCGCGGCTCATCGCCTGGCTCCGGGACGACCTGGGGGTGCGGATACCGCCCCTGGCGATGACGGGAAAGAACTTCCACAACATCGACCGCATCACGGATCTCGTCGCCAGCCTGCGCACCACCGCCTTGACCCGCGCGATCGAGCTTGGGAAGGAGCCCGCGCGATGAGCAGCACCCCAGCGACGACCGATCGGGACTTCGACTTCGACGTCGTGGTGATCGGCGGCGGACCGGCCGGCTCGACCACCGCGTCCTACCTGGCCAAGGCCGGACTGTCCGTGGCCGTGTTCGAGAGTGAGATGTTCCCCCGGGAGCACGTCGGAGAGTCGCTGGTGCCGGCGACCACACCGGTTTTGCTCGAAATCGGGGCCATGGACAAGATCGAGGCGGCCGGGTTTCCGCGCAAGTACGGCGCGGCCTGGACGGCGGCGAACGGCGACGGGATCGACCCGCTGGGATTTCGCGTGCACGAACACGGGTTCGGCACCGCCGACGTGTTGTTCAACGAGCGCGAGCAACTCGGCGTCGACCGCGACTACACCTTTCACGTCGACCGCGGCAAGTTCGACCTGATCCTGCTCAAGCACGCCGAGAGCCTCGGCGCGAAGGTGTTCTCCGGTGTCCGGGTGCACCAGGTCGACTTCTCCGACCGGGACCGCCCGGTCCTCGACGTCGGCATGGGGCCCACCCGTACGCCGGTGCGCGCCCGCATGGTGGTGGACGCCAGCGGCCGTTCGACACTGCTCGGCCGTCAGCTCAAGGTGAAGGTGCCCGACCCGGAGTTCAACCAGTACGCCGTGCACAGCTGGTTCGAGGGTCTCGACCGGACAGCGCTGACCAGCAGCGATCATCAGGCCGACTTCATCTTCATCCACTTCCTCCCGCTGCACGACACCTGGGTGTGGCAGATCCCGATCACGGACACCATCACCTCGGTCGGTGTCGTCACGCAGAAGTCCCGTTTCAAGGAAGCAAAGGACGACCTCGAACAGTTCTTCTGGAACTCCGTGGCGAGTCGGCCCCAGCTGCGCGACGCGCTCAAACAGACCGAGCGGCTGCGTCCGTTCAAATCGGAGGGCGACTACAGCTATGGGATGCGCAAGGTCGCCGACGACTCGATGCTCCTGGTCGGGGACGCCGCCCGGTTCGTCGACCCGATCTTCTCCAGCGGTGTGTCGGTCGCGATGAACAGCGCCCGCCTCGCCTGCGTCGACATCATCGCCGCGGCGGCGGCCGGCGACTTCCGCGCCCACCGGTTCGACACCTACGTCCGTAGGCTCCGGCGCGGCGTGTCGAACTGGTACGAGTTCATTTCCATCTACTACCGGCTCAACATCCTCTTCACCGCGTTCGTGCAGGACCCCCGTTATCGCGTGGGCGTGCTGAAGCTGTTGCAGGGAGATGTCTACGACGACGAGGAACCGCCCGCGCTGATCGCGATGCGCGAGTTCCTCGCGGCCGTCGAGGCCGATCCGACCCACCTCTGGCATTCCAAGCTGGGCAATCTTCGCGTCTCCCAGGAGTCCAAATGCCTGTTCTGAGTGGACGACGACGGCGAGCGCCCCGGAGTCCCGGCCAGGTGCCCGCATGAGGCCGGCGAACGTTTTCCTATCCGGTCTCGGGTGCTGGCTGCCCCCCGCCTATCCCGCGTCCGAGGCGGTCGCCGCGGGCCTGTACGACGCCACGGTCCACGCCGAAAGCAAGCTGCGCGGGGTCAGGATCGCCGGGCCGGAGTCTCCACCGGAGATGGCCGTACGGGCCGCGCGAATGGCACTCGGCCGCTCCCCTGGCGGTGCCGCGGCGATCGGGACGGTGCTGCACGGCTCGACCTTCTACCAGGGTCCCGAGATGTGGTCGCCGTCCGCGTACCTCATGCGGGAGCTGGGCATCATCGGCGCAGGCGGCACCGAGATCCGTAACGGGTGCAACAGCATGCTCAGCGCTCTGGAGCTGGCAAGGGGTCTGCTGCCGTACCAGCCGGAGAACCGTCCGGACATCCTGCTGAGCACGGCGGACAACTTCAACTCGCCGTTGCTCAACCGGTGGGACAGCGGCCCGATGGGCGTGATCGCCGCGGACGCGGCCAGCTCCGTCGTGGTCAGCCGGGCCGCCGGTTTCGCCCGCGTAGACGCGATCGTCTCCCGGGTCTATCCGGAGTTCGAGGCGATGGCGCGCGGCGACGAGCCGCTGTTCCCGCCGACCGGATCGGCGGGCAGGCGGATCGACATCGTGGAACGCGCCCAGCAGTTCAACGAGCGTGTGCGGGAGGTCGGCGGGATGAGCATCGCCGACGGCCTCGCGAAAGCCTGCTCGGAAACAGCACTCGCCGCCGTGGCCGAGGCCGGCATCGAGGTCAGCGACCTGCGCTGGGTCCTCGTGCCCAACGGCGACGAGGCGACCACCCGGAACTGCATGATGGACCCGCTGGGCCTGGACGTCTCCCGGTCGCAGTGGGAGTTCGGCTGCGGGATCGGCCACGCCTCGTCCAGCGACCAGGTCATCGCCCTCGACCATCTGCTGGGCACCGGGCAGCTCGACGCGGGCGACCACGTCCTGCTCTTCGGCGGCGCTCCGGGCTGGTCGGCCATGGCCGTGATCCTCACCATCACCGAACTGCCTCACTGGGCACAGGGAGGCTCGCGATGACGCAGCGGCAGGAACCGATCGCGATCGTCGGGATGGCGTGCGAGTTCCCCGGCGCGGACGGTGTCGCGGCGTTCTGGAAAATGCAGCTCGACGGGGTGGACGCCACCACCGACGTGCCCGCCGACCGGTTTCCCATCGACACCTTCCACGATCCCCGTCCGCGCACGCCAGGACGGACCATCAGTCGCCGCGGCGGCTTTCTGTCCGACATCCGTGGCTTCGACGCCCGCTATTTCGGCATCTCCGGCCGCGAGGCCAGCCACATGGACCCGCAGCAGCGGCTACTCCTCCAGACCGCCGCCGCGGCCGTGCGGGACGCGGGACTGACGTTGGAGCAGCTGGCCGGAAGCCCGACCGCGGTCGTCGTCGGGCAGCGCACGGCCGAGTACTGGGACCTGCTGCGAGCTGCCGGGGCGCTGGACATCTACGCCAACATCGGCACCTCCCGCAGCGTCCTGTCCGGCCGCCTGTCGTTCTTCTTCGACCTGCGCGGGCCCAGCACCTCCGTCGACACCGCCTGCTCGTCGTCGCTGGTCGCCGTGCACCAGGCGTGTGCCGCGCTGCGCAGCGGGGAGGCGACCCTCGCACTGGCCGCGGGCGTCAACCTGGTGCTCACCCCGGAGGAGAGCATCACGTTCTCGCAGGCGGACATGCTGTCGGCGGACGGGCTTTGCAAGTTCGCCGCCGCCGGCGCCGACGGCTTCGTCCGCAGTGACGGCGTCGGTGTCGTCGTCCTCAAGCCGCTGGCGCGGGCCGAAGCGGACGGGGACCGGATACACGCGGTCATCTACGGCTCGGCGGTCCAGAACGAGGGCCGCAGCAGCGGCTACCTGATGACCCCGTCGGAGACCGCCCAGATCGAGATGATGCGGCACACCTGTGCTCGCGGCGGCGTCGACCCACGCGTCGTCGGCTACGTGGAGGCGCACGGCACCGGCACACCCACCGGCGACCCGATCGAACTGCGCGGCCTGGACGCGGTGTACGGCACCGGAGCGGGTCGTACCGCAGCGGACCCCCTGCTGGTCGGCTCGGTGAAGACGAACATCGGCCACACCGAAGCGGCCGCCGGCATCGCGGCCGTCATCAAGGCGGCGCTGTGCGTCGCACGGGCTGTGGCCCCGCCCAGCCTGCACAGCGGCCGGCTGACCGACGCGGTGGACTGGGACCGCATGGCGCTGGAGATCCCGCAGGCCACCCGCGACTGGGGCCGCGACGGCACTCTCCGGTACGCCGCCGTCAGCTCGTTCGGCATTTCCGGCACCAACGCCCACGTCGTGCTCGGCGAGCACCGTCCCACGGTCGTACCGCCGCCCGCCGATCACCGGCCGTACCTGCTCGCGCTGTCGGCGCATACGCCCGCCGCGCTGGCGGAACTCGCCGGCGCCTACGCGGACTTCCTCGGACCGGACGGGGAAGGCCGCCGGCACACTCTGCGCGACGTCAGTTTCAGCGCGCTGACCCGCAGCACCCATCACCGACACCGGATGACCGTTCTCGCCCTGGATCATGACCAGGTCGTCCGGCAGCTTCGCAAGGGACGGCCGGTCGTCGCCGCCAACGCCGGTGCCGCGTGGAAGACCGTCTTCGTGTTCCCCGGCCAGGGCTCTCAGTGGGCCGGAATGGGGCGCCGCCTCCTGCGGACCTCCGCGGTCTTCCGGGAAACGGTCGAGCAGTGTGACCGGCACGTCCGCGCCGAGCGTGGGTGGTCGGTGCTCGACCGCCTGGCCACCGACGACCCGGCGGACTGGCCGATCGACGTCGTGCAACCGCTGCTCTGGGCGATGGAGGTCGGGCTGGCCGCGCTTTGGCGGGCGTGGGGCGTCACGCCCGACGTCGTGATCGGGCACAGCATGGGCGAGGTGGCGGCGGCCTGCGTCGCCGGCGCGCTCACCCTGGCCGACGGCGCCGCGGTGATCTGCCGCCGCAGCGCGCTGCTCAAGGAGATCGCCGGCGCCGGGTCCATGGCCGCCGTCGACTTGCCCGCCGACGAGCTGCGGCGGAGACTCGCCGACGTGCCGGACGTCGACGTCGCGGCGAGCAACGCCCCACGGCGCGCCATCATTTCGGGGCACGCGCCCGCGGTGGAGAAAGTGCTGGCCGATCTGGCCGAGCAGGAGGTCTTCGCCAGGGTCGTGAAGGTGGACGTGGCCTCGCATAGCAGTCAGGTCGACTCCCTGCTGGACGCGCTGCGCGCCGCCCTTGAGCCGATCCGGCCCCGCAAGGGCGAGCTGCCGCTACGCTCGACGGTGACCGGGGACCTGCTGACCGGCGAGGAACTGGACGCTGGCTACTGGGTGCGCAACCTCCGCGACGAGGTCCGGTTCCACGCGGCCGTCGACGTCGAGACCGCCGAGACCGGGTCGGCGGTCGTCATCGAGATGAGCCCGCACCCGGTCCTCACCTCGGCGGTGAAGGAGTGCCTGCCGCTGGAACGCGTTGGTGACCAGGTGGTGCCGTCCCTGCTGCGCGACACCGACGACCTGACCGCGCTGCTGACCTCCGCCGGGCAGCTCTACCAGGCCGGATATCCGCTGCACCACGGCGCGCTGTTCGACGAGCCGGCCGCTTACGTGGGGCTGCCGGCCTATCCGTGGCAGCGCGCAGAGTTCTGGTTCGAGCAGGCCGCCGAACCGGAGGTCCCCGGCGAACACCCGCTGCTCGGCGCGCACACCGTCCTCGACGACGGCACGCACCGCTGGGAAGGCGTCATCGACCTGGACCGGAACGCCTACCTTTTGGATCACCAGGTGCAGGGCCAGGTCATCCTGCCGGGCACGGCGTATCTGGAACTGGCCGCCGTGGCCGCCGCCGAGGTCACCGCAGCCGACGTCCTCGTCAGGGATGTCCGCTACGACAAGGCACTCTTCTTCACCGCCGCGGCCCCGCCGCTGCTGCGGGTGACACTGCGGCCGACCGGCGGGCGGTGGGTCTTCGACGTCGCCACCGCCGACGGCGCCGACTGGACCCGGCACGCCCACGGCCGGGTCGAGGAAGCGGACGCACCTCTCCTTGACCTCCCCGGGGAGACACCACACCAGATCACCGCGCGGGTCCCCGAGTACCTCAGCGGCTTGGAGTTCTACCGCCGGTTCGCGGCCCGCGGCAACGACTGGCACGGCGTCTTCCAGGGCATCGGGCAGGTGTGGCGCGGCGACGACGAGGCGCTGGCCGAGGTCGTCGTCCCGCCCGGCCTCGCCGAGTACGAGCGGCACCACGTCCATCCGGCGGTCCTCGACGCCTGCGGGCAGGTGCTCGCGGCCACGCTGCCCGATTCGGCGGTCCCCGGCGAGGAACACGCCTTCATCCTGGGCTCGGTCGAGGCGTTCCGCCGCCACGGGCCGCTAACCGGGACGTTGTACAGCCACGTGGTGCAGCGCGACGTGACGGCCGAGTCATTCAGCGGCGACCTCGCCATCCGCGACGAGCGGGGCACGCTGCTGGCCGAGTTCCGCGGCCTGAGGATCCGCTGGCTCCTGCGCCGGACACAGCCGGGCCCGCTGACCGACTGGCTCTACGAGCCGCGGTGGACACCTGCCGCCCCTGCCCCGGTGCCACAGGCAGCTACCGGTACCTGGTTGGTGTTCGAGGACGGGGAATTCGGACCGCGCCTCGCACCCGCGCACGGCACACGGATCGCCGTCCGGCCTGGGGAGAAGTACGAGCGCACCGGCGAGGGGGCGTACCGCATCGACCCGTCGCGGCTCGACGACTACGCCCGGCTTTTGTCCGAGGTGGGCCGCGATCACCCCGAAGGCATCACCGCCGTGGTGCACCTGTGGGGCCTGCGGCAGGCACAACCGGTGGGCGTGGTGCCGCTGGGGCTCGCCAGCGCGCTGCTGGTGGACCGGGCGCTGTCCCTCGCGCGGTGGGAGGGCCCGCTGCCGCGGCTCGTGCTCGTCACCCGCGGTGCCGTGACCACAATGGACACCGACGGGGTGCCGAACGCGGACCAGTACGCCGTGTGGGGCTTCGGGCGTACGGCGGCGAGCGAGCTGTCCGACATCCCGCACACCCTCATCGACTTGGACCCGGCCCAGGGGACGTCGCAGACGGAAGCGCTGGCGCAGGAGATCGCGGCCGCCGACGCGGCCGAGGACCAGATCGCGCTGCGGTCGGACGCCCGGTACGTCCTACGGCTGCGACGCAGCTCTGCGGCACCGGGCGTCGACAACGTCACCGAGGTCGTGGCGGCGGGTGCGGGCCCGACACGCACGGTGGTCGAGGCACGGCCCCCGGCCGCCGGTGAGGTGCAGATCGCCGCGGCGTACGGCGGAGTCGGCTTCCATGACGTGCTCCAGGCCGACGGCCAACTGGGGTGGGAAACCTCCGGAGTCGTGACGGCGACCGGCACCGGGGTACGTGGGCTGGAGGTGGGCGATCGGGTGGTCGCCGTCGCCCATCCCGGCCTCGCCACGCGGGTCTTCGCCGATCGGCGGCTGACCCATCGGATCCCGGACGGTCTCGGTCTCGAAGAGGCCGCCACCGTACCGATCTCCTACCTGACCGCCTGGTACGGCCTCATGGAACTGGCCGCACTCCGCGAAGGCGAGAGAGTCCTCATCCACTCGGCCACCGGCGGCGTGGGGCTCGCCGCCATCCAGGTGGCCCGGTGGCGGGGCGCCGAGATTTTCGCCACCGCCGGCAGCGGGAAGCAACGAGCCCTCCTGCGGACGATGGGCATCAACCACGTCGCCGACTCCCGAGGCGACTTCGCCGGTCCGCTGCTGGAGGCGACCTTGGGGTCGGGGATGGACGTCATCCTCAACTCGTTGACCGGGGCCGCTGTCGAGCAGAACCTGAGCCTGCTCGCCCCGTACGGGCGCTATGTGGAACTGTCCAAACAGGATCCGGCAGCCGGGCTGGGTACCTTGCCGCGCAACAGTTCCTTCCAGGTCGTCGACATCGCCGCCCTCTGCCGAGAGCACCCTGGGCGAGCCGGGGTGCTGCTCGCACGCCTGTTGCGCCTGATCGCGGCCCGCGAACTCGCACCGCTGCCCGCCGAGGTCTACCCGCTCGACGCCGTCGAGTCGGCGTTCGACGACCTGGCCGCCGCCCGGCACACCGGCAAGGTGCTCATCGACCTGCGGGCCCCCACGGCCCCACCGGCACCCGAGCCGGTCTCGATGCGGCCGGACGCCACTTATCTCGTGACCGGCGGCGGCGGTGGCCTCGGCTCCGAGCTGGCCCGCTGGCTGGTCGCCCGCGGCGCCCGCCACCTGGTGCTCACCGGCCGCTCGCTGCCCGGGCCGGACGGCAGTGACCTCGCGGCCCTGCTGGCGGACCTGCGCGACCAGGACGCCGAGGTGCAGTACGCCCCGGTGGACGCGTCGGACGAGCGGTCGATGCGACGGCTGCTCGACAACCGCCGCGCAGACGGCCGTCCACCGATCCGCGGCGCCTTCCACACCGCCGGAGTCTTCCTATACAAGCCGATCGGCGACACCACTTTGCGAGACCTGGAAGCCGTGCTGAGGCCGAAACTGGAGGGCGCCCGCGTCCTGGACCGGCTCTTCGACGACGATCTCGACCACTTCGTCTTGTTCTCGTCGGGGAACGCTTTGCTGGCCTCGCCCCAGGTCGCGGCGGGCGCGGCCGCCAACGCGGGCCTCGACGCGATCGCGCGCGGCCGTCGCGGCCGGGGTCGGCGAGCACTCTCGGTGAACTGGGGCTTCTGGACCGAGCGGGGCATGGCCGCGAGAGCGGGCGCCGAGCTCGGCCGAAACCTGGTCCCCCGAGGCATGGCCGGTTTCACGCCCACGGCAGGGTTCGCAGTGCTGGATCACCTGCTGGCCACGGGCGCCGGAGACACGGTGGTCATGCCGGTGGACTGGGCACAATGGCGGGCCGCTTACCCGATCGCGGCCGCATCCCCGTTCCTCCGGGACGTCGTCGACGACGCGCCCGCGCCCCAGGCCGCCCCGCCCCCGGTCACCCCCGCTCCCGTCAGGGTCGCGCAAGTCCGGCCCGCGCCCCAGCCGCGGAAGTCACCCGCCGCCGGGAAGGGAACGGCGCGGCCCGAACCAGAGGCCGCAGCGGCGGCCCCCCCGGCAGACCGGGGAAAGCTGTTCCTGGCCGAGGTCGCCGCCATCCTGCGGGTCGGCGCCGACCAGCTCGATCCGGACCGGGACCTGACCAGCCAGGGACTCGACTCCCTGATGGCGGCTCAGCTCCGCAAGGAGGTGCAACGCTCGCACGGAGTGCTGCTGCCGATCGGCAAGATTCTCAGCCGGGTGACGCTCGGTGACCTCACCGACCAGCTGGTGCCACACCAGGCTTGAGCGAGACCAGACCACATTTGGGTGGGGCCTCACAGTCGATCGGGCGATGAAGTTGCCGGGCGCAGCACGTTTCCGAAGTGCTCAACTGCTTAGCAGTTCTCTCCCGACCGCCACTGCATTTACTCCGGGTTCCGTGCAGCACCGCCCCGAATCGCCGACCGAGCCTAATTTTGGGCCAAATAACGAAGAACCCAGGGTCGTAGAACCCTGGGTTTCGTTGCCTTAATCAACCTCGAGCCCGAGTTGGGCGACGCGCCCGAGGCGGTCGAAGGGCGCGCTCAACGATGGGCGCACCGCTGCGCGACTTTCAAAACTGACACGCGGGGGACCCAAGGAGTGAACCTCGCACGGCGTCACCTGTCGAGGCCCGCCATGAGGACGTATTTGACTTCGACATACTCCTCGATGCCATAATAGCTGCCCTCGCGACCGTAGCCCGAGTGCTTGACACCGCCGAACGGCACCGACGCCGTGCCGACAGAGCCCGAGTTCAAGATCACCATGCCGGCCTCGATGTTCCGGGACAGACGGAAGGCCCGACCGACGTCGCGCGTATAGGCGTAAGCGACCAGCCCATACTCCGTATCGTTGGCGCGCTTCACCACCTCCTCCTCCGTGTGGAAGCGGTAGAGCGGGAAGATCGGGCCGAAGATCTCGGTCTGCGCCACCATCATGCCGTCCTCCACGTCCGTCAGGATCGTGGGCTCATAGAATAGCCCTCCCTTCGCGTGGACTTTCCCGCCCAGCACGATCTTGGCGCCCTTGCGCTTCGCGTCCTCGACGAGCTCCGCGACCTTGCCGAGGCTTGCGGCATTGATCAGCGGTCCGACCACGAACTCCCCCTGAAGCCCCTGGTCGACGCGGATCTTCGCGACCCGCTCCGCGACCGCGGCTGCGAAACGCTCATAGATCGCGTCCTGCACATAGATGCGATTCGGCGAGATGCACACCTGGCCCGAGTTGCGCAGCTTCGCGGCGACGACGCCCGCCACGGCGTCCTCGAAGTGGGCGTCGTCGAACACCATGAAGGGAGCATTTCCGCCCAGCTCCAAGGTCATCTTCTTCAGCCCGCGGCCGCTCGCCTCGGCGAGATGCTTGCCGACGGCGGTCGATCCCGTGAACGTGATCTTCCGAATGCGATCATCGCCGGTGAAGAGCGCACCGATCTCGCTGGGCACACCGGTGACCATCTCGAAGACGCCTTCGGGAATTCCGGCCCTCCGGGCGTAGTCGAGAAGCTTGTACGCCGTCAGGGGGGTGAGCTCCGACGGTTTGAGGATCATCGTGCAGCCCGCGGCCAGCGCCATCGAGATCTTGCGGACGATCATCATGAACGGGAAATTCCATGGCGTAATCGCGGCCGTCGGCCCTACCGGCTCCTTCATCACGAGGACGGCGGAGTTCGCGGCGTGGGTGGGTATCGTGTCGCCGTAGACGCGCTTCGCTTCCTCGGCATACCACTCGACGAAGCCGAGCCCGTAGTCAGTCTCGCCCATCGCCTCCGACAAGCACTTCCCGTTCTCCTTCACGATCATCTCGGCGAAACTTTGCTTGTCTGCGCGCACGAGTTCGAACCAACGGCGAAGCAAATCACCGCGATCCTTCGCGAGCATGCGGGACCACCCGGGAAACGCTTGGCACGTCCGATCGATAGCAGCCTTGACCTCGTCGAGGGTCATTTCCGGGGCTTCTCCGACCACCGAGCCGTCGGCGGGATTGTATACTTTGATCATGGTGCTTCCTTCTTGAATTGCAGAGCTCGAAGAACTTAGAGCTGCCGATGCCCGACGCTCGGACACGCACGCTCTCGCAGCGTTGTATCGACGAAGGGAGATGGATGAATTTCGCGCGCATCGCGATTTCCTTTCGCCGGAGAGAGAGCCCCAGCATTCCGCGGTACGGCCTTGCAGCCGAAGGGTCCCTCTTTTCTCCCGGTGCAATCTGTTTCACAGCCTTCAAAACATCCAATATATTACAAGTTATTCGTGATACCTTTTACGTATCGGAGAGGCACGGGTGGAACTGAGACATCTGAGGTATTTCATGGCGGTCGCCGAGGAGCTGAACTTCAGGCGCGCGGCGGAGAAACTCGGCATCGCGCAACCGCCGCTCAGCAGCCAGATTCACGATCTGGAGAAGGAGATCGGCGTTCCTCTCTTTCGCCGCGTGCCCAAGGGCGCGGAGCTGACGGAGGCCGGCGTCGCGTTCCTCTCTGCCGTACCGACGGTGTTCGACAAGGTCGAGCAGGCCGTCAAGCTTGCGCAGAAGGGCGGTCGGGGTGAGGTCGGGCAGCTTCGGATCGGGTACACCAGCTCAGCATCTTTCAATCCAATCGTACCGAAATCCCTGCGCGCCTTTCGTCGCGCCTACCCGAACGTCGAGCTCACGCTCGAGGAGATGAACAGCCCGCAGCTCCTCGACCAGCTCGGCCGTCAGAGGCTCGACGCCGTCTTCATTCGTCCGGGGAAAGAACCGCCGCTCGGTTTCGCCGTCACCATCCTCGACGAAGGGCCGATGGTGGTCGTCGTGCCCTCCGCCCACACGCTGGCGCAGAACAGCGCCGTGGAGCTGGCCGAGCTTCAGGGTGAGCCGTTTGTCTTGTGCTCGCGCACCTTGGGCCCTGGGCTCTACGACGAAGTGATCGACGGATGCCGCCGCGCGGGCTTCGACCCCACCGTGGCCCAGATCGCGCCCCAGATCACATCCATCGCCAACTTGGTCGCCGTGGAGCTCGGGGTGTCCCTCGTCCCCGCGGAGGTGGCGAATACGAACGTCCCTGGGGTCGTCTTTCTACCGATCACCGGGGATGCGCCCATCGCGCGCCTCGCGCTCGCAACACGCCGTGACGACCGCAGCGTCGTAACACGGAATTTCTGTGCATTCGTCCGAAAGAAGGCGCGCGTATCCTAGCTCTCCTCGGGCATCGACGGGTTCGCGCCTCGTGAGCGAGAGAGGGAGCGCTTCTTCTTCGGGGGGTGGGGGGAGGAAACGGGACGATCGATCCGCGGACTTTCGACGATGGCACCGAGGAGATCGTCGCAGCATCCATCCGAGCAGCCCACGGGACCGACGTTACGCCCTAATTTCCCGAACCATCGGGCGCCTACCACGCCGTGACTGCCGGTGGGGACGGGCCACGGCGAGTCCGTACGGTTTTTGGTCGAGGAGATGGGCAAAGTGCTCGCGAAGCGCCGTGCGTTCATGAGCCAATCCGTGGCGGCGGGGGTTGTTCGCGGCCCGGAACGCGGCAGGTTAGTCGTTAGTCGCGCAGATCGTCGGTGGGCATCAGAAGGGTTTCCGAGAAAAGAGCTGACCATTTGCGAAGAAGACATTCTCGGCCGCGATCGCCGCGAGGGAGACTTCGTCACCACTCACCTGGGCGCGAACATCCGTGAGGCGATCCTCGCGGACGATGAGGTGAACGAGCGCGCCGTTCTCGATGATGAGATCGAGGATCTGCTGCGGGACGGGACACGTGAGGCGCAGCCGGATCCGCGGGCCCCACCCGGGCCGATCTTTGTCGAGGATCTCCGCCTCGATGTGCGGCGGATTGTAGGCATGCATCAGGGCGCGATGCCGGGCGACGGCGAGCTTGGGCAGACGGCGCGCGAGCCGATCTTCGACCTTTCGGAGCATTTCGACGTAATCGCCGTCGTTGGTTTGCTCGACCTCGACGGCGGCGAGCACGATTTTCTCGACGTCGAACCATCGCGGGCACCAGTCGCCCGCGGGCTGGTTGGTGTCGTCCGTGAAATCGACGAGGAGCTTATCGCGCCCGTCCCGGAAGGAGCCTGTGCGCACGCGATGAAAGCGGAGCCACGTGGACATGGACGGGAGGATAGCGCGGGCTGTGGTAGGGAGGCTCGGGGCGTTGCGCAGCCGCGGTGGTCGGCGGCGGGCACCGCGGCATGGAACGTGACGGGGTGACGGATCGCAGCTTACGCGACATCCCCCGGGCGCCTGAAGCGGCCCCCATTCGCTCGCAGCCCGCTTCCTTTCTAAGGCCGCCAGCAGTGGCGCCGATTTCAGGTATGTTCTCAGTCCTCGGCTCTCTATCGGGCCTTAACGCCGGAGCGCGAGGCCAGCACATGGACGGCCGCATCGAGCTGCGGATCGCGCCCGGCGGCGTACCGAATGTCGAAAGGGATCGCCACGTCGGGAGGGACACCTCTCCCTTCGAGGGTTTCTCCATCCACCGTGTTGGTGGACGTTGCCACGTAGAGGAGATCGCCGTTCTGGAGGCAGAATGGGCTTCCTGGCAGCATGGCGCCAGCCGTCGGTTCTCCCACGAGCGTCGCGAGTGCGTGCTTCTTGATCGCGTATGCGATGGTCTCTTTTCCGCTGCGGCTTCCGGGATTGATGAGGACTGCTGCCGGTACGCGAATTTTTGAGTCGATCCGGAACTCGTCACCGGCTCGATTTTTGGAGACCAGAACGGGGGCCTCTTTTTGGAAGATATCGACGTAGTCGGGTGCCGCGCCTCCCCAACCGTCCCGGATATCCAAAATATAGCCCGTTGGCTTTTGCTCGTTGAGCTTTTTGATAGCGCGTTTCAGCTCCTGGTGCATCGCATCGCCCGTCCAGGACCAGATACGAATGTATGCGATGCGCTCGCCGTTCGCGTCGAGGATGCGTGCACTCTTGGCGAGGGCCTCTTGGAAGGACCCGTGGGGCTTCGATGTCCGTGGAACGACGGTGAGCCTAGCGGGTGCCTCGCTCTTCCGGCGCCGAAACGTCAGCTCCACGGACTTGTCCTGGCGACCTTCGAAGCTCTTCACCGGATGGAACGGTTTGCCATCCGCTTGCAGAACCTCGTCTCCCGAGAGAAGGCCTGCTTTCTGTGCCGGCCCGCCGTCGAGAACACCACCGACGAACCACTGTGCGCCTGCGCGTTTCCAAACCACGCCGATGTCCTGCCAGGTCACCGGAATTGGCGGCAGCGTCTTTTCCTTGTTCGGGCATTGATTGGGGGAGGCTGCGAACAACTCCTCGAAGATGGACGCAAGCTCCCAATATTTCGGGTCCGTTCGCGGGACGTACTCGGTGTGCGATGTGTGCAGACTGGCGAGCAACTCCTCAAAGACGGTGCCGTGGTCGGCAAGCGAACGCGTGTTCGTCAGCTTTTGCCGGGCATTCGCGACGGACTTGCCCCATTGGACCTTTTCAAGTGTGGCCTCGGAGTAAAAGCGCTGGCGCACGATTTGGTCGATCTCATCAAGCGTAGGATCCGGCGGGACCGGGCTTTTTGCGGCCGTCGTCCGTGGCGCCTGACTCCACGAGGGAGACGCGGGCCCGCAGGTCGTCAGGAGCAGCGCGAGGACCGCCATGCACCCGATACGCATCAGCGGCTCGCTTCCGACAGCGCCTGGTGAAGAAGTTCTGAAAAGTTGATATCCCAGTAGTCGCAAGTTGCTTTCATGAAATCCTCGGCTCCTTCCATGACCTTTTTGGGACAACCGCTCTTGCAGATCGGGACGAACTGACAGCTCGAACAGCTTTCGTTGTCATATGGGTTGTACGCGTCCCAATCAAGTGCCTTGACGCCGGGCTTCAGAAGCGGCAAGCGCCTCCGTGCTGCAGGCTCCTCCGCGGCGGTTGTCAAGACATGGCCGACCGCTTCTCGTTGGTCGTGAATGCCGAGCTCGCACTTGAACAGGTGCCCCTTCGGCCCGATGACGAACGAATGGTGTTGCATGGCATTGCAACCGCCGCGGTTTCCGTCGAGGAGAGAGTGGGTAGGCCTACTCCGGTCTGTCAATCCTACGGCTTCCAGACTCGTTTCAATCCCCTGTCCGAGGCTCGGCAGCTCCGTTTGTTCGATGGGACGCCAGAGCATGCGTGCCTGCTCCGTGTAGGGCACGACCGGGGAAGCGTAGATGACGGCCTTGCACTTGCCATCAAAGATTCCCGATTCTCGCAGAACGCGCACGAGCTCGGGAATGTGGACGCGATTCTCGGAATCCACATTGATTCGAATGATCAATGGTAGGATGTCCCGCGCTATCTGAAGGTTTGAGAGAATGCGTTCGAAGCTAGGCTGTCCGCCCCGGTAGAAGCGCCGCGCATCGTGGATCTCCCGGGGGCCGTCCAGCGTTACTTGTGCGCGCGTCACGCCAGAGCCGCTGAGTCGAGAGGCGCACGGCCCCGTCAAGAGCGCACCGTTGGTGATCACACGGAGTCATAGCTTCCGCCGAGCGCCCCCATGGAGTCCCGAAGCTTCCCTGATAAATAGGTAAGCACGTCCATGTTGAGCAATGGCTCCCCTCCGTCGTTCTCATTCACGGCGCCTCTAAATGACATCATGGTGCTATGTCGGCCGCAGACTGCCTACCGCCACGATGACTTGAATGGCGGACGAAGGCTGAACCCGAGCAGCGCCGCACATCTTAACATGTCGATTCGTCGCCATGACGCTGCCCTGCCGTCCTCCGGCGCGAGCTTGCCCGCATTCTCGCCGCACATGCACGATGGCTACCTCGTAGGTGTGCTCGAGCGGGGTGTTCACGCCGTTCGATGCCGCGGGACGACCGGGCATGCGGCGGTGGCGAATGGCGTGGCGCGCCAGAGCACGAAGCTGCAACTCCCTTGGCCAGCACTCGCAATGCGCGACTTGCTATCCGATGATCCGCACGCCAACGTTCGTCGATCCAGAGGAGCGAGTCGATGTCCTCTCCTTCTGGCATGCGAGCGCCACAGCCCAGAATTTGTCGGCGTGGCCGTTTGCGTTCCGTTCGGCGTCGAAGCTCACCTTGCCCGAGGGGAGGATCCTCTTTTGGATCTGGTGGATTTGCGCGATGAGCACTCGCTCTCGGGGCATGGCGACGTCCCGCCGCTGCATCAAGATTTTCAGATCGATCGCCCAGCGTTCCTTGTTCTCATTGGTCGAGTTCTCCGGGACCACCTGCGGAAACTCCCGCTCGAGATTTTCGGCGAGATGCATGCCGATGCCGTTCCTGTCGATCGACATGCGCGCGATGGGCAGCACCTTCAGGACGCGTCGCATCTCCGCCTCCTGCTCCTTGAACGGGACGTTGGCGAACGTTCGCATCATCCGAGCGGTGTAGCGTCCTTCAACCTCTTCAAATACCGCAAGCTCGGACCTGTCGTGGCGCCTTCCGACGTCGAATCCGGCCACGAGCCGTCCAACTGGGGCGGGGACGTCGGTCGGGTCCTCGTACACGACGATGTCGTCGGACATGCACGGCAAAATCAATTCATAAGGATAGTAGGAATACGTTTCATCGATAAAGAGGGCTTCAAATTCCTGCTGAAAATCTTCGAGGGGTAAGCTCTCGAATTGCTCGATGATCGACGGACGACCAAAGCGCTCGACGCGCTCGGCCGTCGGCATGTGCGGCGCCTCGCGGGCCGCCGTCCGAACGTCGACGCAGAACGAAGTGCAGAGCCACCAGGGTACAAGCTGCCGCACGTGGTGCGGATAGCCCCGTAACTCTTGCTGGGCAATTTCCCAAAAAATGCCCCTTCGCCCCAGCGGCGTGCTGCAGCCGGTAAGCTGGCCGTTCGATCTCAAGATCAACGCCGTGCTGCCGCGATAGACCTCCCTGTCATTTTGATAATGGGCCAACTCGTCCAGGTACACGCAACCCTGCTTTCCTCGCGGGGCTTTGCTGGGGACGGAAATGATGCGGGAAACGCGGCCATGCGCGCGGTTACTTTCGAATGCCAGCTCCGTCTTGGAGTCGGTAATAAGCTTTTTCTGGTACGCTAATGGTAATTCCTCGTAGACCTGCCGTGCGACGAGGACCTTCTCGGTGGCGTCGCTGAGGGCGTAGGACACGAACACCGACGAATAGCCATCGCGCAGATGACACCTCGCCAAAGACTCGAGCGCCATGACGAAGGAAAAGCCAATTTGGCGCGCCTTGGTGATCCACCGGTATCGTGACCGGTTGTTCAGAAAGGCAGTTTGATAGGCCTCGAGCCTGATTGGTTCGCCATCGTAACTGCATATACCCGAAATGAAGCCGGTCTCTGTTCCAAGCCAGGCGGCGAGATCTTCTTCGCTCTTTTTTGACAATGCCGAGGGTCACGCGCGGTGCCCAACGCCACCGGAACTGGCGCCGAATCGACTTGCGATGGCGGCGCAGTCCGAGCGTTCATGGCCCACGTCCACGCCTCGGAGGGTTCCGTGAGCCAGTACTTCCAGTCGATTCGCGCGCCGCGCACGATGCCCGCGCGTGACCAAAAACGGATTCTTCACGCGACCGGATCGCACGCGGCGGGGTGGCGAGATCACTGCATTTTTGTCTTGGACTTCGGGCCCGGCCTCAGGCAAAAGGAAATTGTCTCGCTCGACGTTGGCGACGTGTTCACCCCTGACGGCAAGGCGAAGAGCCGCGTCGTCCTGCGCGTCTACAAGCGGACCGCCGCGCGGAACCCGCCGGTCCAAGAGGTATTCCTTTCGAGGGACGTACGCGCGAAGCTGGAGAGGCTCTACGAGCTTAAAAGGCGTGCTGGCCAACCGCTCTCGCCTGATAGTCCGATATTCCTGAGCCGACTTCGAAAACGAATTTCGACCCGCCAGGTGCGGAACCTGAATGCCGTTTGGCAGCGGCGCGCAGGCATCGATACGCATTACCCGTTCCACGTGACGCGCCACAACGCGTGCACCGCGGTCTACCGTGTACGGCGCGACCTCCGCGTCGTGCAAGTCATCGCGCGCCACGCCGACATCCGCTCGTCGGTCTGGTACACGCACCCCTCCGTCGACGAGATTGAAGAGATCGTCGAGTCCGCCTCCGGCTAGCCCGGCGCCACTTGTCGATCGAAAATATTGTGGAGGTTTTTGATCGGTTTTTTCAGGGCGCTTTTGGCGTTCGGATATTTGTCCAACCGAGGGGTGATCGGTTTTTGGAAATTGGGCCGATCGGAATGGGCACCAGGTAACGTTTTTTAGCGCACATTTGCGCACCTAAAAAACGACCCTCCCCCCTACCGCATTACCATGTAGGCAAGACGGGCACGTGGGCGGCATGGCGGCCGTCGCCAACGGGCGCGTGCGAGTGCCAGGCGCGGAAAGCGGCCATTGGGCTCCACGCCGCGCGCCCGAAAACGCTTCAAAAGCCTCGGGGATTGCTCCCTCGGTCGCGCGGCCAATGGCCGCTTCTGCGGAGAAGCGGCCATTCGAATCGCGCCCACGGCGCCCGCCGAGTCCCGCTTCGCTTCCCGCTGTTCGCCGCCGTCCGTCGCCGTTCACGTCATTGGCAAGAGGCCAAAGGACGCGGCGCCAGGGGACACCGGCGGGGCAGCATGCGCGCGAGATCGCGCCGTTTCACCCCCGGCGGGCGCGGAAACCGATCGGTGATCGGTTATGAATCCCCGCGTTTTCAGCCAGATCAGCGCGGAAACCGATCGCGGAACCGATCAGGGGGGCCCGAAACTATTTCGAAAACTATTCCGATCAGTCTGCCGTTCGGTTTGCCGAGGCGAAAAGGGGGGACGCGAATTCGCGAGTGTGCGCGAATAGCGTCCCTCCTCCAAAGCGGATCGTTACACCCACGTAGTCATCAAGAAGGTGCTCGGCGCACCCGGTGATTATTCGTGTCTGCGATGTAAACATCTCCGCCGGCGTCCACGTCCACACCCGAGGGCTTATAGAGGTTCAGCGACGCCTTAGCCGTATTGTAGTCACCATTCGCTGCGTTGAGAGCTGCCTCGCATTCCTCGCGTGTCTTTCCAGTCTCTGTTTGGAGATCGTCAACGAGCTTTGAATCGGCCATGATATGCCTCCCTTCCCGGTGGAGCCCAAAGCGTACCGCGCAACCGCGTTCTTCGCGTGAGGCATCGTGCCACGGGGACGGCGGGTCTCAGAAGCCCCACTTGACGGCGTGACCCCGCATCGACGAGCGGCAAACGCGAAGGAGCGTCAGGGGCGATGCTCTACCGTCCGGAGGCCACCTGCTGGAGCACGCTCATCACCCGCGCCACTTCGTCGGCGTCCGTCGCCTCGGGCGACTCGTTCGTGACCAGCTGGATCGTGACGAACGCGCGCTCCGCCGTGATGCTCGTGTGGACCATGCACCGTTGGCCCGCCAGCATCGCGCGCTGGACCTTCATCGCGGTCGCGAAGACCAGCGCCGTTCGCTTATGAGCCGGCGTCCCCTCGGGAACGGTGACTTCCAACGCGGGGTCGATGCGGTCCCAATTGAGCTCTTTGCCCGGTACGAAGTCGACCGTGCATTCTTCCCCGAAGGCGGGCGTCCAACTCTTGCGAAGCAAGGTCGCGGCGAGCGAATGGGGCTGCGCGAGGACGTCTTCGACCGTAGTGCTCGAGGCCAACACCGAATTGAGAGAAGCATTTACCCACGTCTTTTCCGCCGCATCGCCGCTCTGCAAGTCCGCCGTGAAGTCAACCGCGCTGTCGTTGTTCCCCAGACCGCGAAACGTAAACTCTTGGCTCCGCGCCATCCCGAATTGCACGAGGGCGGCGATCTCATAGGCGTCCGCGGCAATGTTCCGCGCGCTCTCTTCTTCGGTCCAAATCCCCAGGTGAAGCCAATGGTATTTGCGCTCTCGTTTTTGTGCGAGTGCAGCGAAGCTGCAAATCCGGCGACCCTTCGAGGATCGTCTGGAGGGTCGACTTGGTGGCTTTCCGTGCGTTCATGGCCATCGGATAATGCGAGTTCCGGTCCAACATCACATTACTACAATGCGCGGACATCCCGCGAGCGCCATAATTCAGGGTCGGACATCTGAATCAGGGTCATTTACCGATATCGCGAGTCGTTCGAAGGTCCTGCTATGATGTCTGAATCATTGCGCCAGGCAAAGCCTGGAGAAGGGGAAAGCAGATGAAATAAGCGGAAACCTTCTTTTGAACCCAGCGGGTGAAAGTCCCGTCCGGAAAGGCAGGGCCGCCATCCGGGAGCGAGTCTTGCGTGGCCGTAAGGATGCGTACGGGTAACCGTGGCTGCGAAGCGTAGACAGCGAGCATGCAGGCCGCGTGATTGAGCCCCGAAAGGAATGAGTTGTGGAAGCCGACACCTTTGATTCTGTGGAAGGCAATACCGAGACGCCGAAAAGTCGGGCATGCCCGAAGGCCTGGCGGGGTAGGTTCCACCGGGGTCCGAGAGCGGGGCATGCATGCAAGGGTTCACCAGGAACCTTGGGAGATCCTGCCGTCTCCGACCGTTGAATTGCGGCGGTAGCGCCGAACGAAGGCAACGAAGTGACGCGCGATGGGCGGCAGGAAGTCGGAGTGCTCGATACGACCTGTGAAGCGGGGGAACCCTTCCCAAGGGGACCCCGCAGAGGAAAGGCGGGCACCGGGTCACGGAACCGTTGGAAGGAAAGATAATGGAGACATCGGGCTCTAAAGGCATCTCAACGAAACTCGAACGGATAGCGAAACTGGCGCGTGAAGCGCCCGGCATGGCGTTCACCACGCTCGCCCATCACATCGACATTGACTGGCTCCGCGAAGCATACCGGCGTACCCGCAAGGATGGCGCCCCGGGCGTGGACAGAATGACCGCGAACGAATATGAAGCGAATCCGGAAGAGAACCTCCAGTCGCTTCTCGAACGCGCGAAGTCTGGCACGTACCGAGCGCCGCCCGTGCGGCGGGTCCACATCCCGAAGGGAAGCGGATCGGAAACAAGACCGATCGGCATTCCAACTCTCGAGGACAAGGTCCTGCAGCGCGCGGTCGCGATGGTGCTGGAAGCCGTTTACGAGCAAGATTTTCTCGACTGCTCCTACGGATTCCGGCCCGATCGCTCGGCGCATCAAGCGCTGGAAGCGACGTGGAGTCTGGCGATGAAGATGCACGGCGCGTGGGTTCTCGAGATCGATGTTTGCAAATTTTTCGATAACTTGGACCACGGACACCTCCGAGCGATTCTGCGCCAGCGGGTGCTCGACGGAGTGCTTCTGCGGTTGATCGGCAAGTGGCTCAATGCGGGCGTACTCGAGGATGGGAGCGTCATGTACCCGGAATCGGGAAGCCCACAGGGTGGTGTGGTTTCGCCAATATTGGCGAATATCTTCCTCCACGAAGTGCTCGATGTGTGGTTTGAGAAAATCGTCAAACCGCACCTCTCGGGCGAGGCGCATCTCGTCCGCTATGCGGACGATGCTGTGCTTCTGTTCGCGAATGAAACGGATGCGCGCAAGGTGATGGACACACTGCCGAAGCGATTCGGCAAATATGGCCTGACCCTGCATCCGGAAAAGACCCGGTTGTTCGATTTTCGGCGTCCGCCGAAGCCTCCACCGAGTGGTGGAGGACAAGGCCCAAAGGCACCGACATTCGACTTGCTTGGTTTCACCCATCACTGGGCGCTGTCACGCAAGGCAAACTGGATCATTAAACGCCGAACAGCTTCGGACCGCTTTCGCCGATCTCTCAAGCGGGTCGTGGACTGGTGCAGGGAGCACCTCCACGACGATGTCCGCGAACAGCAGCAGGCCCTCGCAAGAAAACTGCGCGGACATTACCAGTACTTCGGTATTATTGGCAATTTCGCGGCACTCAGTCGTTTTCTCCAAGAGGTGCGACGTGCCTGGCAGCGGTGGCTGAATCGCCGTTCGCATAAGGCGCGCATGTCCTGGGATCGCATGCAGCGGCTCCTGGAGCGATGTCCACTCCCGGCACCGCGCATTGCGCGCCCATTTCTCCCTACGAGCAGCGAATCTGTGACCTGACGAGCCGGATGCCTTAGTTGGGCATGTCCGGATCAGTGGGAGCCCCGGGAGGGATAACCTCCCGGGGCCACCCGGCGGGGGGCGCTCGACGGCCGTGCCCGAATGCGGGGATCGCAGGCCCGGCGCCTTGGTGCTCCGGCAAAGGGTCCGCGAAATTTCGCTCGTGCGGGGCGCAGCCCGCCGATGATGACTTGGACCAACGATTGCATTTCTAATCAGGCATGAACGCGAAAGCGACGAAGGTTTTCAAAGCGATCCGCCACTACAAAGGGTGGTGCGTATGCGCCGACGAAGAGCTGGCAATCGGTCGCGTGGTGAGGGGCAAGTGCTCCGGCCTATCGGAGCGGCTTTTCCGAGTCGAGGAGGACCTCCACGACGTCAACCTGGACGGATTGCGTCTTTACCGCACGACGGCGATGACCACCGAGGGGGTGGAGATTCTCAACGCGAGTCGCTACTGCGAAGGTTGGTACATCGCTGCCGCGACGGAGCTCGCGATTGGCGCCACGGTCGTGGCCGAGTCCTTCGGGAAGCCCGAGCAGACGTTCACGATCAAGAAGCTCGGGCAGGTAACCGAGAACGGGGTGCTCATGTATCGCGCAACCCCGGTCAAAGCCGCCCGGAGCGCGCGCTGAAACGCAGCCACGACGACGTGGCCCGCGCCGGGCGGCTCCGAGGGCCTGGTACGGGACACGCATTCCCCCTTGTGAGGAGAAGAGCCCATGAGCGATCCAGGTTTGAAGTCATTCACCATCGACCAACCATGTCCCGCCTGCGGCGCGAAAGGCGTGCGCGTCCAGGAGAAGTTCGCCATCACCGGCGCGGCCCCCGTCACGGGCATGCAAATGAAGATGGGGGCGAACCTGGTGCTCACCTGGTCGTGCGCCGCCTGCGGCGTCTACGGACGAGCACACCCGGAGACGTAGCGCGACGCCCGCCACCCGACGCGGCTACCCTTTGCTTTTCGGTGCCCTCGTCAGTACGCTGGTGAGCTTCTTTCCGGCCTTGTCGAACAGCACGAACGCACCACCATCCTTGATGGCCGTTTTGGCTACCGAAAAATCGTCTTCGAGGAACCGCCCAAGACGAAAAGGAGGCGAAGCAAGTCGCGGAACGACTGAGCCGAGTTGTGGGTACCCTCGAGGAAGCCTTGCTCCCGGCTCCGGCGCCACACAGGGCGGATGCATTCATTGAATGGCTTCAGACCCAGGAAGGGCGTCAAGACGCGATCGGCGCGCTGGCCGGATGCGTGAATCGAGCGGCGGGCGCGGTCTCGACGCTCGACGAGCTGCGCCTCGAGCTGCTTGGCCGCGATCCTCGACGTCTTGGAGATGTGCATCGTGCCCTGCAAGAGTTTCACACGGCGTTCATAAGGTCACGAGCCGGGGCCGCCGTGCCACGGCAATACTCAATTCAATTGCCCGACGGACGACGAATCGAGCGCTTGCTGACAGACGGGAACTTCGACGTGTTCACGTACGAGCTGAGACGACTTCACTACGATGGCGAGGAGCTTGCGGTCTATGACGAAGTCGGGCGAACCAAAGCATGGGTGACCGCGACCGGTTGGTAACGGGAAGGCCGCCTATGATCCTCGGAGGAACAGCAGACACACAGCATCGCGCACGAGGCCGGGCGGGGAGAGCCATAAGACCCAGCCCATGTCTCGGTAGACCTTAGCCATCCGTCATGGATCCGGCGGGCGGGCCGGGCGGCGGCAGGTAGTTGCTACACGCCGTTCGCTGGGGATTCGCAGCGGGGGCGGTAAGGCCTGCGCTGCGGCGCCGCCGGGGAGGAGGGCAGAGGCGGCGAAAGCGAGGGCCAGATGCGGGCGCGGTGCAGCATTCTGATGGAGCGGGCGCGCTCGGCAAATTTCCCGATTCTAGAAATGCGCTCTCGTCACATCGGCCTATCTTTCGAGTATCCGAAGGTTGCAGGCGTCGAAACGACGCCACATTGGGCCGAATCGCGCCTCACCTCACTCGCCAGACATGGACGAAATTGACGGTAGCGTCTTTCGGATGGCGCGACGCCGCGCAAATGGCGATACCTGTGGTCGTGGAGGTACTGGTAGCCTGCAAACGTGGAGCCGCAATCTTCGTCGCGCATCGTCGATATGTTCGCACTCGGCGACGGGCTCCTGGGCTTCCTCCATCGATACCGCTGCCCCATCGCCACGGTTCGCGGAAAGTTCGCCCTGGGGCTCGAAATCGAGGTTCAGATCGAAGGACATGGACAGCAAGAAAGCCTCTACAGCGCGCGCCGCATCTACGGCCCTGGCGAGATTCGCACGCTCGATCACGGTGAGCTGTATACGATTCACGAAATGCCCGCCCCTCGCAAAGCGGGATTGCAAATGGGATTCATCCTGCACCCCGATGCCATCGTCCACGGCGAACGTATTGCGCGGATCGGCCTCGCCCGCCGGCGCGACCTGCGGGATGCCCAGCTCACGGCGCTTGCGCGCGAGCTCGTGCACGCGCCCATCGAAACGCGCGCTTCGCTGGCAGCGCAAGCTCGGGACGGACTCGAAGGTTACATTGCCCACTACGGCGAGCGCAGAGCGCCGGACCGCCTGCTCGTGGCCCGCGAGGAGCTCGAGCGGCACTTTCGCAATCCGCTTTATCTCCGGCACATCGCCGACGCTGCGGGTATGCACCCGACCACGTTTTTACGAAGCTTCGCGCGCAGGTTCGGGACCACGCCGATTCAGTATCGCCTCAAATTGCGTATCGTTCATGCCGCGTACCTTGCCTGGCTGAATCCTCGCATGCCCGTGGCCGATGTCGCGTCGCAATCGGGATTCGACGACCTATCTTACTTTCATCGAGCATTTCGCAGGCATTACAAAATGAGCATCACCCAATACCGTAGCAAACGACGTTAAGAGAACACGTTCATTCCTTCATCAACGAGAGGTTCATCATGGCAAGGCATTGGTACGTGGTGGGGATGGCACTCGCCGCCGCGCCGGTCGCGGGAACAGCACATGCGGCTTCGAATGCACGCGAGGCGAACACCATTGGCCCTTGGGAGCCCTACAAAGGAGCGAATAGCTTCGTGCTCGAGCCCGGCCGGGCGTGCACGTTCCGACTCGTCGGAGAGCTTCTCGACGACCAAGAAATGGCGCGAACACTCGCAACCGATGCCGCCGGCAACGTGACGATACGGGAGGTCGTCGGCGCCATCGTTTTTCGCTACTTCAACGAGAGCACGGGGCGATCCGTCGTGCGGCACGTCGACGGCCACGCCTGGCTCTTCTACCACCCCGACCATACCGAAACATGGGTTACGCAAGGGCCATTTGCTTTTGCCGTGACCCCCAGCGGCAGGACCACCACGACACCGAGCCTCGGCTTGGGAGGCTACATTGCATCGGGCACGTCGATTCTGGAGGTTCACGGAAAGAACGGGCACATCACGTGGGCAGGACCGATGGAAAATATTTGCGAGACGCTTGGCGATGCACGATCCTAAGCGCGAGTACCACGTATCCGAAGGCCGGTTCCCCGCGTGCGGCAGCACGCGTGCACGAATTGTCGCGTTTCACCGCCATCCTCCTATGGAGCTAGACGAATGCGCGGTAAAGGCATGGTTTACAGAGCCCGAATTGTCCAAGCTGCATTGGAACGCCATAGACCCCATGTCAACGAAGACTCATCCAACTTGAGCTGGGAAGGCGCACACGTATCTGATAACAAGACACGCCGGCCACAAGGTGGGTCACGCCGCAGAGGCGGAGCAGGCCAGTAGGAGCGAGTTTGCGATGCCGATGAAGGTCTTCTATTCTCGACAATGTGGCACCAAAGAGCGTTTACGTCCTGCGGGTTCCCGACGTCGCGGGAGCGTTACGCTTCTATGAGCGTGCGTTTTCGGTTCGGGTTACTGACGACTCAGGGTTCTCGGTCGGAGACGAGTGTGACGACTCGATCCACTACCGCCTAGTCGCAATCGAACAACCCGCGCTGCCTTTGGCGGTCCATGAGCGACTCGTGCCGATGTCGTCGGTGACCCCCGTCATCGAGTGGGTCGTGGACAGTGTCTCCGAATGGGTCGACCGCGCCGTCGCGGCGGGTGCGCATCTGCGACACCAAAGTGACGACGCTACCTACGCGCATCTCATGGATCCATTCGGTTACTACTGGGCGCTCGCGGCCGCGAACGAACCGGGCAACACGATTGACCATTGACTCCGCGCTTTGCCGCCCGAGGGGCCCGGAGCGCCGCTTGCCGTTGCTGCGTTCCCGTCGGGGCCGGTTCCTTCTGCGAGCGGCGCGGAGTGCCGCCCCGACGCTTCTTCGACGCCGTTAGCGGTGGCGGCAACAAACGGAAGCGCAGTTTCCGTCCGCGGACAACATCCCGTCCTCGCCTCCGCGGCCGCGCCTCCGCGGCCGCGCCCATCGCGACGCTCACTCCACGGCGGACGCCTTCGCCGATGACATTTTCAGCGACGACAACGCTGACGCGACAAACGGTTCCATACGGCTCCGGAACGCCTTGTCCGACCCCTCTGGAACGCCTTGTCCGGGCCTGTGGAACGAGTTGTCCGACCTCCGGAACCAGGTTGTCCGACAGCAAAACAAAGCAAGACGCCACCTCCGGGACCAGTTGTCCAAGCTCTGGAACCGCTTGTCCCGTGCTGCGAGTGTCTGCGCCCGCAGAAGCCGCCTCAGCAAGCTTTGGGGCGCCGATCGCGTGCAGTATGCAACCGTTTCTCACGCTTTGTGCAGCACGCTCCGATCGCCAAACGGGCCTATTTTTCTGCACAAAAGTAAAAAACCCAGGGTCTGGAACCCTGGGTCTCATCTGTTCGCTTTTGCTACTGTTCAGCGCGCCCGGGAAGATTCGAACTTCCGACAACTGGTTCCGTAGACCAGTGCTCTATCCAGCTGAGCTACGGGCGCCCTTGTGAGGCCGGGAAGATACTCGCGTGGGCAACGCTGTCAATGGAAACGACACAAGGGTGGGCGTTTCGTCGCCGGGCCCGCGAAAGAAGCCCGTTCCTCGACAGCATCCTTCACCCGTGCTTCGGCGCGTACGCACTTGCACACGCGTTTCACGCGCACTCGCCACTTCATACCGTGCATTTCGGCACGCCACACGGTTCCTGCCGCCCTTGCTTTGGATGCGACTCTGAAAATTTTGCAGACCTCTCGGTTGGACCCTGACTGGGATGTCATTCTCCTAGAGCACGGTCCGTGGATGGGGTGGATCCCCCAGTTGCCTGGTCCTGCGAGGAAAAGGCCGTGGCGGCGCAAATTCCACCGGAAAGAAGGGACGCTGGCATGTCCGCTGCTGTACGGGGAGCCGCACGCAACGTTCCCCGGCGTTGGGCTACGACGGGGAAGCTCGGGCAGGATCCCTTGCTCCTTCAGGTCCTCGTTGCGCGCAACTCTTCGTAAGTTTCGTCGCGTTTTTCTACGTATAGGTCCTTGAAGCTTGGATTCCTTTCCTTCTCCTACTCTGTAGCTTTTGGCCTTCCGTTTTCCTTCCCGCGCCGTGCGCAGGAAACCCGCACCCCCCCTTCTCCGAGTTTCTTTGGCCACCCGCGATCTCTCGCTCGTCTTGGCCGAATTGGCGGGCTCTGAGGTATCGCCGCGACAACAAGCTGCTCTTATGCTTCGGCTCGCTTCTTCTTAGCTTCGCTCTTTCGTCTTCGAGCTTCCTCTACCTTCCGACTCAGAAAATCCGCGTGGCGCGAGTTCGGGCTTCGATTCGTCGGGGGCCGGGGTCGCGCCACGATGTTTTGTGGGCTCCGCTGCGGGATCGCTCGATTCGGGCTAACCTTCACTCGATGGTGCATCGTCTTCGCGTCGCGCTCGCGGCGCTGGCTCTTGCGTGGACCCTGGGCAACAGCGGCGACGTTCTCGCGCAATCGGCCCGCAAAGGATGGCTCGGCATCGGCATGGACACGCCCCGCGATGCGGTGGGGGTGCGCGTGACCAAGGTGGTGGGCGGCTCCCCAGCTCAGAAAGCCGGCGTCCACGATGGCGACCTCTTGGTGCGCATCGACGGCGCGAAGGTGGCGTCGCCCGAAGAGGTGCAGCGTGTCGTGGCCGGCCATGCATCGGGCGACGTGCTTCGCGTGACCGTGCTTCGCGACGGTGTCGAATCGACGCTCAACGTCTCCCTCGTCCCGCGTCCTTCGCGCGACGAGCAGAATCGCCTGGAGTTCGTCGGCCGGCCGGCGCCCGCCTGGACGAAGGTGGACGCCGTCAAAGGGGTGCACCGGGACCTCACCTCGCTCCGTGGCCGGGTCGTGCTGCTCGATTTTTGGGCGACGTGGTGCGGGGCATGCCGCGCCATGACCCCGACGCTCTCCGCCTGGCAGGCGCGCTACGGGGCGCAAGGCTTGAGCGTCATCGGGATGACCACCGATGGTCGCGATGAAGCTGCCGCCTTCGCCGAGAAAGCCAACATGAAGTTCGGCATCGCCGTCGACGAGACGGCGACCACGCACCGCGCATACAGCATTTCGGCCCTGCCGACCCTGTTCGTCATCGACAAGCGCGGCGTCGTGCGCGACGTGGTCATCGGCTACGATCCGTCGCACGAAGCGCAGATCGACGCGCTCGTGCGCACGCTCCTCGCCGAATCCTGAGCGACCTCCCGAGCGACCCTCCCCATGCCCGACGCTCGCGCGATCACGCGCCTCCTGGACGAGCTTCTCTGGTCGCTTCGCCGCGCCGGCTTCGTGATCTCGACGGCGCAAGCCATCGACTGCGCGCGTGCCGCCAAGGCCGTCGGGCTCTCCTCCGCCGAGACCCTGCGCGATGCGCTGGCCGCCGTCATCGTGGACCGCGCGACGGAGCGGCCCCGCTTCGAGCGCACGTTCGACGCCTTCTTTTTCGGCGGCCACACCCCGCGCGGCGACATCTGGCAGCGCCTTGCCGCCGCGGGGTTCGCCGAGAACGAATTGGACGAACTGCGCACGCAGCTCGAGGCCCTCGCAGCCTCCAGCGGCGGCGAGCACCCCCTGCGTTCCCTGCTCGATGGCGGGGCGGAACTCGATCGCCTCCTCCAATTGACCAGCGTGAAGCGCTCCCTCGATGCGTTGCACAACCCCCTCCAGGCCGGCTTTTTCGCCTACCGCATCGAACAGAGCCTCGGGGTTCCGCGCGCGCGCACGGCCCTCGGTGCGCTGCGTGCGCGTCTGCGCGATGCCTTCGGCGAACGCGGCGATCTCCTCGCCGACGCCCTCAAGGCGGAGCTCGATCGCACGGCCGACGAGGTGCGGACCCACGTGCGCAGCGTGGTCGCCCAGCGCGCGGAGCAGGAGCAGCGGCCCGCCTCCTCGCTCGCCGGCACACCGTTCCTGCGGCTCTCGCCCGAGGAAGTCGACGAGGTGCGCCGCGCGGTCCGGCGTTTCGCCGATCGGCTTCGCGGCGGTGAGCGCCTCAAACGGCGCCACGCGCGCCGCGGGCGCATCGACCCGCATCGCACCTTGCGCCGCGCCCTGAGGACGGGCGGGGTGCCCTTCGAGCCGGTGCGCAAGAAGCGGCGCCGCGACAAGCCCCGCCTGGTCCTTCTCTGCGACGTGAGCGACTCGGTGCGTGCGGCCGCTTGCTTCATGCTGGAGTTCGTCGCCACGACGCACGATCTCTTCGAGCGCACGCGCAGCTTCGTCTTCGTGAGCGATCTCGCCGAGACGACCGAGCTCTTTCAGCGCGAGTCCATCGATGTGGCGCTGGCGCGCGCGTACAGCGGCCAGGTGGTCTCATTGGCGTCGAACTCGAATTACGGCCGCGCGCTGCGCACCTTCGAAGCCCGCTACCTGCATGACGTGGATCGCCGCACGACGGTCGTGATCCTCGGCGACGGCCGCACCAATTTTCACGAGGCCGCGCCCGAGGTCCTCGGTCGCATCCGCCAGCGCGCACGCGCCCTCATCTGGCTCTCGCCCGAGCCGCGTGGGGCTTGGTCGATGGGCGACAGCGCCATGGGGCGCTACGAGCCGGAGTGCACGCAGGTGCTGGAGGTGCGCTCGGCGCGCGAGCTCGAAGAGGCCGCGCGCTTGCTCGTGCGCCTTCGGTGATCGGCAATCGCCATTCGAGCAAACGAGTTCGCTGGCGCGCTTTTTCCGGCGGTTCGCGCCACGCGATGACATGTCGAAGAAATCATCAATTGGCTCGACAAATCCAGGGTCCGAAACCATAAAGTAGGAAGCGTGTGAATCGTTTCAACTTGCACGTTGACGGCCCCGCTGACGTTGTCGAAACGACTTCCTTTCTTCCGCTTACATTCGGAGCCCACCATGCTCGATCGCGTTTCCCTCACGGCGCTTCTCGTGACCTCTGGAGTCGTCGCGGCCGCGTGCTCCTCGTCGTCGTCTTCCAACCACGACGACACGAACACCGACGGAGCGAGCATCGACCTTTCTTCCTTCGACAGCGCGACGTTCACGAACCCGCCCCGACGCTTTCATCCCTATGTCCGTTGGTGGTGGCCCGGCGGCGCCGTCGAGACCGAGCAACTCCAGCATGACATCGATGCGCTTTACGAGGCCGGCTACGGCGGGGTCGAAGTGCAGCCTTTCTCCGCGAATTTCGACGCAGCCTTTCTCGAGAGCCACCCGGAGATCCTCTCCGTCGGCAGACCGGCATTTTGGTCGCACGTGAACGACGCCTCGATCGCCGCCCGCGCGAAGGGGCTCGCGTTCGACATGACATTGGGGAGCGCCTGGCCGATCGGCGGTCCGTTCATCGCGCCCGAACACCGATTGCGCGAGCTGACCTTGAGCCCCTCGGCGTCCACCCTCTGCGGACCTCTCGATTACGACGGCCCCATCCCCGCGCCGGCCAAACCGCAGCACGATTTCCCCGTCGAGTTTCTCAAAGAAGATCCGTCGCCGCTGCCGGAAAAGCTCATCGCCGTGACCGCGGCGAGGGTTCAAGGCACGAACGGTGCGAACATTCCCGTACTCGACGCCTTCCGTGATCTCACCGCCGGCGTGCACGATGGCCAGGTTCGGTTCAAAGTCCCCAATGGTTGCTGGACCGTATTCGGCGTCTATGAGCGCATCGTCGGTCAATACGCGACCGGAGGCGCTTACCCCAGTGGAAAGGGCTACGTCGCCGATCACCTCGGCCACACGGGCATTGCCCAGTTCCTGTCCGCTTACGCCGACCCGATGGTGGCGTCGCTCGGCGGCGGCCGGCCGCAGGCCGTGTTCGAGGACAGCCTCGAGCTTCTGGCCGATCTGCCTTGGGGTGAGGACTTCGCCGCGAACTTCCGCCGCTCCGCTGGATACGATCCCACGCCGTTTTACCCACTGATGTTTCGGGCCGGCGGCGAGTGCGAGGGGCGGAAGATCTTTTCGCCGGGCCCCATGCTGCCCCGCTTCGCATCGGCGGGTCCCGAGTCGCGCGTTCGGGAGGATTACGAGCGCGCGCGCAGTGAGGCCTTCGTCAAAGAGCATATTGAACCGATTCAATCTTGGGCAAAAGCGCATGGAATCGCATTTCGCGAACAGGCGCACGGCGGGTGGGTCGACTACCTCGATGGCTACAGCTCCGTCGATATCCCGGAAACGGAGGGCCTGTTCTCGGGCGGCTCGTACAACTTCCTCAAGTTGGCATCGTCGGCGGCCAGCACCTCCGGCCGCGCGGTGGTCACGGCCGAGGCCTTCCCGGCCATCGTTCCCGATGCGTACGCGCTGAAGCCGGACGATCTCCGTTTGCTCGCGGGGCGCATGCATTCGGCCGGCGTGAATCGCATCATCGAGCACGGGCATCCTTATCCGCTCGAAACCGGCCCCGGGACAACGTGGTACCCCTTCCAGGGACAAGGTTTCGTGGCGTGCTGCCGTTTCGACGCGACGCACCCCAATTGGCCGGAGCTCGCGCAGTTGAATCGCACTTTCGCGCGAACGCAATACGCATTGTCGCTCGGCCAGCACCGGCCGGACGTGGCGTGGCTTCACGCCGATCAGGAAGAGCGCATCGCGAGCGCCCCGAACAAATTATTCGCGCCGGAATCCGACGCCAGCCTCTCGCTGCGAAAGGCCGGCTACGTCTACGATCGCGTGAGCCCGAACGGCCTCGCGGGCGCCGTGGTCAAAAAGGATCGCTTCCAAATCGGACGCGCGGAGTTTCGTGCGCTCGTCCTCGATGACTTGCCGGCTGCGTCGCCCGAGGTCCTGCGCGCCGTGGTGCGCATCGCCGAAGCCGGCATTCCGGTGATCACGCAAGGCAACCTGCCGAGCCGCGCCTTCGGTCTCGCGTCGGCCGACAGCCGCGATGCGGAGGTTCGTGGTCTCTCCGAGCGCATTCGTGCGCATGCCCGTACCGCCACGTCCGCCCAAGTCGGTACGACGGTGCGCACCGCCGACGTCGTCCCGATCGCCGAAGCCGTCGATGGACAGGTGAGCGCCTTCCTCGAGCACCGATCGCTCCGCAACGCGGAGCTCCTGTTCGTCTTCAACGACTCCGACGCGACGCTGGCCGAAGACCTGCGCGTGGGGGTCGGCTACCGCGCCGTGCGCACCTTCGATCCGGACAGTGGCCGGCTCACGGCGACCTCGTCCCCGACCCCGGGCGCGCCGGTCCATCTCGAGGTGCCCAGCCGACGCGGATTGTTCCTGCTGCTGGACTCCCGATAGATCCGCGCTACGGCCCGTCCGTCGGCGGCTTGGTGATCTTCAGCTTTCCCTCGAGGCGCTTCGAGATCCACAAATTGTTCTTCGCGTCGATGATGACGGCGCCCACGCCATCCAGAGATTCGACGAGCTTCATGCCCTTCTCGGGCCCCAAAATGAAGACGGCGTCGTCGATCGAATCCGCCAAGAACGCCGTCTTGGCCCAGATGGTCACGCTGCGGCACGCCGTCGCCGGGCGGCCCGTCCGCGGATCGATGATGTGGTGGAAGCGCTTGTTCCCAATCAAGTACGCGCGCTCGTAGTCGCCCGCGGTGCTGAAGGCGTGGTCGCTCAGCGGCAGCAACGCGAAGTACGATCCCGCCACGCCGCGCGGATCGCGCACGCCCGCGGACCACTCGCTCCCATCGGGCTTCAATCCGCGGGCATAGAGATCTCCGCCCGCTTGTACATAGAACGATGTCAGCCCCGCGTCCTCGAGCACCTTGGCGGCACGGTCCACCGCATAGCCCTTGGCGATGCCGCCGAGGCTTATGCGCACGCCCTTCGTATCGAGGGCAATCGTGCGCGCGCGCTCGTCGAGGTGAATGTGCCGGTAATTGACGAGCGGCAACTTCGCACGAATGGCGGCGTCCGACGGCGGGTGCGGATCCAGATCTTCGTCGAATTTCCACAGCCCGTGCAGGCTCTCGAAGGTGATGTCGAACGTGCCCTCCGAAATCTCGCTGGTGTGCACGGCCTCTTGGACGACGGCGAACGTCTCCGCGTCGACCTGCACCGCGTTTTCGCCCTTCTTTCCAGCGGCGGCGTTCACGCGGGAGAGATCGCTGTCGGGTCGCCACGTGGTCATGAGCGCCTCGAGCCGCTGGATCTCCTTCGTCGCCGCCTCGAAGGCGCGGCGTGTGGTCTCCGCGTCGACCTTTGGCGTGGTGTACGCGGCGTAGGCCAAGTGCGTTCCCATCGCGCGGCCTTCGCCGCTCACCTTTTCCGGAGCGAACGCGGGCGCGGCGGCACTCTCTGGCGGCGACGGAGCCCGATCCATGACGGCCTCCGTGGCACGCGGTGGGGGAGCTGGCGGGGTGGCGCGTTCGTGGCAGCCCAAGAGCGCCGTAGGCAAAAGAGCGATGCTCAAGAGGCTCGCAACGGATAGGCTCCGCACAGGGGTCATTCCGCTTCTCGTACCACGGTTGCCGCTTGTCATCTTCGACGCTCTCCAACGCCGCGCGCACCCTATGGATCGCGCTGGCGCTGATCATTTCATGGACGTCGTACGCGGCGGCGCAGTCGAGCGCTTCGGACCCACCTGCGCTTACGCCGCCGAAGATCCTCAGCCCCGAGACGGTGCCGTACCCCGAGGGCGCCCAAGGTGACACGGTCGTCATCTTGGAGCTCCGCATCGGCGCGTCGGGCTCGGTGGAGGAGGCCAAGACCATCGAGGGCGCGGAGCCGTTTGCGAGCGCGGCGCGGCAGGCGGCCATGGCGTGGCGCTTTACCCCCGCCCGGCGCGGCGATGTCGACGTGGCGGCCCGCATCCGCACGCGCATCGAATTTCATCCGCCCGCGCCGGCCCCCGAGCCCCCACCGGCTCCCGCGCCCATCGCAACCACGCCGCCTCCTCGTGCCGCGCCCGCGCAGCCGATGCAGGACGTCGAGGTGCGGGGCGCGCGCGCGGAGGCGCAGAAAATCACCGTCGGCGGTGGCGAGGTCCGGCAGATGCCCGGTGCCTTCGGCGACGCCTTCCGCATGATGGAGGCCCTGCCCGGGGTCACCCCCGTCTTCAGCGGACTGCCCTTTTTCTTCGTGCGCGGTGCACCCCCCGGCAACACGGGCTACTTCCTCGACGGCGTCCGCGTCCCGCTCCTCTTCCACTTGGCGGCGGGGCCCAGCGTCATCCATCCCGCCTTGGTCGATCGCGTCGACTTCTACGCCGGCGGCTACCCGGCACCTTTCGGTCGCTTCGCCGGCGGCATCCTTGCAGGATACACACGTCCGCCCGCGGATCAATTTCACACCGATTGGAACCTGCGCCTGCTCGACGCCGGCGCGCTGGTCGAGACACCGTTCGCCAATGGCAAGGGCACGGTGCTCGCCGGCGGGCGGTACGGCTACCCGGGCCTCGTCCTGCCGCTCTTCGCGCCGGACACGCGCCTCCAATATTGGGACTACCAGGCGCGTGCCGCATGGAGGTTCGACGACCGCAACATGGTCAGCGCCTTCTGGTTCGGCAGCTACGACTACCTGGCCGACAAAAAGACGGACGACAACGGCGAAAAGCGCATCGAGCAGCTCTTCGCGACGACCTTCCACCGGCTCGATCTGCGTTTCGACCACCGCCTCGAGCACGCGGGCAACTGGCGGGTGGCCGTCACCTTGGGCACCGACAAATCGGGTGCCGACGACGGCGACGTCACCAGCCAAATACTCGGCGTGCGCACGGAGCTCGACAAGCGCCTCACCGAGGATCTGCGCCTGCGACTCGGCGCGGATTTCTTCTTCGAGCACTTCGACGTGCTCGATCAACGCGGGAACCGCAACACCTCGGGCAACACGATCAGTACGCTCTACGCCCCGCGCAACGATGTCACCGTCGGGGCGTACGTGGATGCGACCTGGCGCATCGCCCCGCGGGTCGAGGTGGTGGCCGGCCTTCGCGCCGACCTTTTCACGTCGCAGCGCATCGATCACACGCCCTCCCTGTACGAGCCGCCCGCGCGCGAGGTGGGCGTCGATCCGCGGCTTGCCCTGCGCGTGAACCTCACGCCCAAGGCCACCTGGGTCTCGACCTTCGGGATTGCGCACCAGGCCCCGAGCCTCGTCGTCCCCATTCCGGGGGCGGGCCTCGCCAAGCTGGGCGACGGCTTGCAAACGTCGGTGCAGGCCAGCCAAGGGGTCGAGCTTGCGCTGCCGTGGGACTTCACCGCCGTGAGCAGCGTCTTCTTGAACAACTTTCTCGACATGACCGACGCGACCGCCACCTGCATCCGCGGGAGCGATCTCAACGAAGACTCCATCGACCCGTCGTCGCCCCGCTCGTGCGTTGGCCGGCGCGTTCGCGGCCGCTCTTACGGGTTCGAGCTCCTCATCAAGCGCTCCCTCACCAAGCGCATCACCGGCTGGCTCTCGTACACCCTGTCGCGCACCACGCGCGATACGGATCCCAATTCCTCGGCGGGGCGCGGCCGGCCCCTCTTTCCGTCCTCGCCGGCGAAGATCCTCGGTGAGTTCGACCGAACGCACGTGCTCAACCTGATGGGCGCCTACGATCTCGGAAAAGGCTGGCGCGTGGGCGGGCGCTTCTATTTCTATTCAGGCAAGCCGTATTCGAACCAGTATTACGGTTTCGCGGTTCCCCCGTTCAACGGCGAGCGGCTCCCGTCGTATTACCGCATCGACCTGCGGCTCGAGAAGACGTGGCCGGTGGGCAAGTCGGGCCGCATCTCCTTCGTCCTGGAAGGCTTGAACGTGACCCTGAACAAGGAGACCGTCGGCCTCGACTGCACCACGTCCCCGAGTGCTCCGCCGCCGCGGCCCGGAATGTCCTTGCAACGGATTCCTACGGCGTGGTTGGATAAATGCGATCGCCAAGAAGTCGGCCCCGTCGCGGTGCCGAGCATTGGCATCGAGGGCGCCTTTTGAACCGACTAGTTCGCCTGCATGATCTCGTCGGCCAATCCGGGATGCACGCCCGAAACCGTCCGCGCCAAGAGCAACGTGCCAACCATTTCGGAGAGCATGCGCATCACATGACGACGGTCCAGCACGGCGCCCTCGCACGAACCGGTGACCTTTGCGAGCTGCGCGGCCGCAATGGTCAACAAGGCCTCGATGCGTTCGGCATGGCTCGCATCGTGAAGGCTGGTGGGGGAGTCGAAAGCGTCTGTCGGGTCTCCACCGTCCGATAGGACAAGGTCGGCGAGCACCGTGATCGCTTCCTCCAACGCGGAGCAGGCCTCGGCGGCCAGCAGTTCGGATTGTCGTGTGCTCATAGCCGCTTAGTGAGGCAGAATACGGAACAAAGTTTGGCTTGGTGATTCGCGTTTCCAACGCCGAATTCCGAGGGCGAGGTAATCGGTGACAATCCGCAAAAAGCCCGTGATTTCTCCGCGTAGGGAGCCGCGTCAGGCTCGTTCCGAGCAGATGGTGGCCGACATCCTCGAAGCAGCCATTCGCGTTTTGCAGACCGAAGGTGTCGAGAAGTTCACCATGGTCCGCCTCGCCGAAGTGGCGGGGGTGAGTGTGGGATCGCTGTATCAATACTTCCCCAATCGGGAGTCGCTCTTCTTCCGACTTCAGCAGACTTCGTGGGGCAAAACGGTGGATCGCGTCCAAGAGATCCTCACCGATCCGAACGCGACGATGGAGCAGCGGGTGCTGGCTTCTGTTTCCGCAGTGTTTCGTGCCGACGAAGCCGAGGGTGATCTGCGCAAAGCGATGAGCGAGGCCGGCGCCCCATTTCGCGATTCGCCGGAGGCGATGGCCGAGCGCGAGCGCGGCCAGGAGCGCGCCATCGCGTTCTTCCGTCACGCGTTGCCGGATGCGAGTGAATCGGACATCGCCTTCATCGCGGACTTCATCAGCACCGCGACGGCGGGCATCGCGGAGAAGGTCACCGAGCGAAAGCTCTCTCGCCACGAGAGCGAGCGCTGGGCAAAAGCGACCGCCGAAATGTTCTCGCTCTACATCAAGGCGCGTCGAGCAACGTTCGATTGAACGCGACGTTCGAGCTCAGTGCGCGGGCTTGCTCGCGGACAGACGGGTGATTTGGATGCCGTGCGCGGCGCCGAGGCGCTCGAGCAGCTCTCCCAGTTCGGCGGGGGCGGCCACCTCGGGCAGGCGCTCGTAGTGGTTGTCCCAGAGCTCGAGCATCACGTGCTTCTCGTCCAAAATGAGCCGGCTGATCTGGGCCCAGCTCCACTGACGGATGCGCGGGATGCCCATGGCCATGAGGTACCGAGCCTCGAGCCCATCGCGCCGCACCACGACCCCGCGCATGTGGGCGCGGATGACGGTGCCCACCGCGCTGGCCACGAGGATGAGCGCAAAGGCGATGGAGCTCAGCGGCCGATTCTTGTCGCCCTCGACGAGCCACACGTACAGGCGCGAATTGGAGGGCGAGGCGTACGCGATGAACACCAGCGCGAGCGCCACCAGCGCGAGGGCGAGGTAGATGAACGAGGGAATGCGAAACCGCAGCGGCGGCCCAAACGTGAGCCGATCCGTCGGGCTGAGGCTGTACGACATCTCGAAGCGCGCAACCGTGCCGCGCACCTCGGTGATGCTGTCTCTGTCGTCGCCTGGTTCAGCAGGGGGTAGGCTTTGGTGTTCGCTGTCGGGATGCGACGGGGAGGTCACAGAGAGCACTCCGAAAGAGACACGATAGCACCGGAACTCCTTGGGGGCTTCAGCGATCCCCCGCGGGTCCCGACTGCGGTCCCGTTCCACCTTGGTTTCGCGCGTGGCGGATGGTGGCGATTTCGCTCTTTGACGGATTGATGACCATCAGACCGTGATCGGCGTCGATGAGGGCGATGTCTCCATCGGACGACCAGCGGAAGAGTCCCTGCACGTCGACGATCGCGGGCACGCCCAAGAGCTCCAGCAGGATGCGTGTGCGCGGGCTGGTGGCGCGCTCGCTCAATGCGATGCCGCACGGCTGCGCCCGGGCGGAGATGAGCAGGTCGAACACGCTGAGGCCGTCTCCCACGAGCACCGCCTTCGACGGAAGCTCGGCGCGCTTGTCCGAGGCGGCGAGCATGCTCAAGGCGTCGCACAGATCCTCGACGTCCCGCGCGCGCTCCTCCATGAAGGGATCGCGCGTGATGGTGGCTGCGGTGCGCGTGGCCTCGCGGGCGACGCGTCCCAGCGCGGCGGGGATGCCCACGCCCGACTCGGTGATCTCGAGCGCGAGCTCCCGGAAGCGCATGTCGCCGAGGATCTCCACGTAGGTCGAGAGGAACGCGCCCTCTTTCCCCACCGAGATGCCCTTGGCGCGTTCGTTCAGCGCCAAGATGGCCTTCTCCGCGACGTCGAAGGCCACTTTGAGCAAGCGTACGTCCTGCTCGATGGTCGTGGCGCGTTCGTCCCCGTGGGCGCTGGGCCGTTGCGCCGGCCGGCGTGGTGCGGTGATGGCCCCGAGCGCCTTTCCCGGCACGAGCGGGCGCCCTGGCAAGGTGACCTTGCGCGTGCCGCCGCCCGCCTTGCGCGCCACCGTGCTGCGTTCGCGCTGCGTGTCGATCAGCTCCGCGTGACGGATCCCCGCGGAAATGAGCGCGCCGAGCACGCTGAGGAGCTCGACGTCGGGATCGGAGAAGGGGATGGCCTCGCGCTGCACGGCGATGGCGCCGACCGGCCCTTGCTTGCCCAGGATGGGCACCGCCAGAAAGACGGGGAAGCGCTCCTCCTCGAGGCCGGGGAAATGTTTGTACGAGGCATGCGTCTCCGCACGGGCGGAAATGATCGGGCGGAGGTACTCGACGGCCTGGCCGGTGATGCCCTCGCCGACGTTGAGGCGGATCTGCCCCAGCGCGGTGCGCGAGAAGCCGACGTTGCCGCGCATGACGAGCTTGTTTTCACCCTCGACGAGGTAGAGCGAGCAGACGTCGCAGCCGAGGATCTGCACGATGCGGCGCGGGGCTTCGTCGAGCAGCGTGACCAGCGGCATCGGCCGGGCGGTGAACGCGACGAAGTCGAGCACGCCATCGAGACGTTTGTTACCCCTCTCGAGGACCTTCGGTGTGATGGGGAGGTCGGCAGGCGTGCGGGGCGGCGGAGGCGTGGAGGCGGACATGGCGGAAAGCTCTGGTTTCAGTGTAGCCTGAGAACCCTCATGGCCAACGACTTCCCTTCTGATGCCTGGACACGCGCTTACAAGGACGCGATCAACTCCAACCCCGCCTACAAGACCGCCGGCAAGGACTGGACGCATGGCGTCGTTGCGATGGTGGTGACCGCGGATCCTTCCCTGGGCATCCCGGAAGATCAGGGCATGTGGCTCGACGTGCACGGGGGAGAGTGTCGCGAATGCCGCCTCGTTTCGCGCGAAGAGGCCGAAAAGGCGTCGTTCGTCATCGTTGCGCCCTACGCCCGATGGAAAGAAGTCATCAAGGGTGAGGTCGACCCCATCAAGGCGATGATGCAGTTCAAACTGAAGCTGACGAAGGGCCACATGCCCACCATCGTCAAGTACGTGCACGCCTCCCGTGAGCTCGTGAACTCGACCGCCAAGGTGCCGACGAAGTTCCGCGACGAGGCTTGACCTTTTTACGGCCCAGGCCCGAAAATGCCGACCATGCCCGTTCAGAACCCCCTGGTCCTCGTTGCCGACGACGAGCCGTCGATGCTCGAGTTGGTTGCACGTCATCTCCGGACCATGAAAGACCCGGCCATCGAGGTCATCGAGGCCTCCGATGGTGAGCAAGCCTGGTCCCTCGCGCAGGAGCACCTGCCGGATCTGGTGGTGCTCGACGTGATGATGCCCGGCATGAGCGGCTGGGAGGTCTGTCGCAAAATCCGCGAAGAAGTCGCGCTCGCGCACACGGGCGTGTTGATGCTCACCGGCATCGGCGAGAACTTGAACCAGCTCACGAGCCCGCTCTACGGGGCCGACGCGTACATCGACAAGCCGTTCGACTTCGGTGAGCTCGACGACAAGGTGCGCATCGCCCTCGAAGCGCGTGAAGCCCAGCGCGAAGGCATCACGCGCCCGCCGCTCAACGGTGTCGCCGGCGCCGCCCGTCCGGCCCGCATCGCCAAGGCAGCCTCCAAGAAGAAGGGGAAGGCGGCGAAGAAGAAGGCCGCCAAGAAGCCCGCCCCGAAAAAGGTGACGCCGAAGAAGGTGGTGGCGAAGAAAGGCGCGCCGAAGAAGTCCGCCGTCAAGAAGCCCGCGCCGAAGAAGGCGTCCGTGAAGAAGGCGCCGCCGAAGAAGAAGGCGCCGGCGCCCAAGAAGATCGCCGCGAAGGCCGCAAAGCCGGCGAAGAATGGCGCGTCGAAGAAGAACGGCAAGGCGCCCAAGGCCGTGCCGGCCCCCAAAGCGGCATCGGGTGCGAAAGCGTCACGCAAAAAGGCCCCCGCGCGGGGCAAAGCGCGCGCGACGCGATAGCGCCCAGCTCGCAACCTCGACGACGGCCTCCTCGATCGGAGTGGGGCCGTAGCCGAAGGTTCGGCGAAAGCGGGAGTCGTCCAGCACGAAGGGGACCTCCCACTGGTACATCATCTCGACGATCTCGCGCATGAAGGGGTCGAACACGCCCGCGGCGCGCACGAACCACTTGGGGACGCGCATCATGCGGACGTCGAGATCGAGGGCGCGGCCCAGGCGCCGGGCGAGCATCCGCGTGGTCTCGGGGGCATTGGTGGGAAGGTGCCAGACTTGGCCCATGGCCTCGTCGCGCTCGCCCAAGGTGGCGAGCGCCCGCGCGATGTCGGGCGCATACGTGTAGGCGTGGAGTGCGTCGGGATCGCCCATGCATTCAGCGGCCCGGCCCGCGTAGATGCGCTGGAAGAAGCGGTCGCTCCAGAGCGAGTAGGGTAGGTCGGAGCCGAAGAAGTCGCTGGCGCGCCCGATGGCCACGGGCACTTCGCCGCGGCGGTGGGCCGAGAGGCGGAGCTCCGCGAGCTCGACCCGCAGCGCGCCTTTTTTGCTGCAAGGCGCGAGCGGGGAATCTTCGCGCATCGGGCCGACGGGGCGGCCGTACATGTAGAGGCAATCGAGCGCCACGAGCTTCGCCCGCGCCGTGCGCGCGCCATGCAAGGCTCCGCGCGCGATGGGGAGAAGGTGTTCCGGCCACATGTGGTAGGCCGGGTTCATGCAGTCGTAAACGACGGCCGCATCGCGTGCTGCGTGCTCGGCGAAGGCAAGATCGGTGATGTCGCCCGAGACGTGCTCGAGCTGCGGGCGCGGTGTGCCGGCCGGCCCTCGGCGCACCAGGCGCACGGGGTGGCCTTTCGCGAGAAGGACTTCGGCCAGGCGCGAGCCAATCTGTCCGGCGCCGAGGATGACATGAACGTGGTTGCTCATGCCCCAACCGTGTGTCTTGCAATGGAGCAACACAATGCGCATGCTTGCAAAGCATGGTCGCAAAAAAGCAAGACGTCGCGCCGGCGCAGGATCCGCGCTGGGAGGACGTGAGGATCTTTCTCGCGGCGTACCGTCACAAGAGCCTGGGCGCTGCCGCGGGGCGCCTCGACCTCGACACGAGCACGGTGAGCCGGCGCCTCACCGTGCTCGAATCGTCGCTGGGCATCCGTCTCTTCGAGCGCACGCGCGAAGGCTTGATCGCCACGCGCGGTGCCGAAAGGGTGCTCGCCGCCGCCGAGGCCATGGAGGCGGCGCATGGCCGGCTCACGCGCGACGCGTCGGATCTCGAGGCCGAGGCCGAGGGCGTGGTGCGCCTCAGCGTCGCACCCGGCATGGCCGACGCCTTCGTCGCGCCGGCGCTGGTGCGGCTGCGTGCGAAGCACCCGAAGATCGACATCGAGCTCGACGCTTCGGTGCGCCCGCTCGATCTTACGCGGCACGAGGCCGATCTCGCGATGCGCTCCACGCGCCCGCACGGCGCGGAGCTGGTGGTCACCAAGCTCGGCACCGCCGGGTGGCTCGCCGCCGGCGCACCTGCACTGGTGAAGCGCCTCGGCCGGCTCACCTCCTGGAACGACGCCCCGTGGATCGCCTGGGACCGCGATCTCGCGAGCTTTCCGCCCGCGCGCTGGCTCGCGCAACACGCACCCAAGGCCCGCATCGCGCTGCGCACGAGCCAATTCACCTCGCAGCTCGTCGCCGCCGAGTCGGGCCTTGGCGTGCTCCTCATCCCGCTGCCCTACATGCACACGCGCACCTTGCGTGCCGTGCCCTACGCCGAGCCCCTCGCCCCGTCGGCCCAAGCATGGCCCACCGACGATCTCTGGCTCGTCGGCCACCGCGCCCTCCGCGACGTCCCGCGCGTCGCCGCCGTATGGACCTTCCTCGCCGAAGACATGCGCCGCCTCGCCCGCCTCGGTTAGAGGCTAGAAGAAGGTTTTACAGGGAGATCGGGAGATCGGGAGATCTGAATTTTTCTGATCTCCCGATCTCCCGATCTCCCTGTTCAAACTCTCATTCTTCTAGACGACGCCTTCGGCGCGGAACCAGTTGATGGCGCGGTGGAGGCTTTCTTCCAAGGGGCGGGTGGGGAGGCCCAATTCGGTTTTTGCTTTTTGGCAATTGAAGAAGGCATTTTTCATGGCATATCGCGCGGCGCGGTAGGTAGCATTTGGCTCTTTGTGCGATATGCGATCGGCCCAGAGTTCCATGCCGAGGGCTACGCTGATGGCGACGGCCGCGGGCACTTGGATGCGTGGGGGCTTTACGCCGGCGACTTTGCCCACCAAGGCATAGAGCTCCTTCAAGGTGACATTCTCGTTTCCGAGGATGTAGCGTTCTCCGGCGCGGCCTTTTTCTTCGGCGAGTAGGTGACCCATGGCGCAATCGTCGACGTCGATGGAGCAGATGCCACCTGGCGGAATTGCAGGGAATTCGCCGCGCAACATCGAAAGAATGATCTTGCCCGTGGGCGTGGGGCCGATGTCGCGTGGGCCGAAGGGAAAGGCGGGATTGACGACCACCAGCGACATTCCTGCATCGGCGAAACTCAGCGCCACGCGCTCGCTGAGCCATTTGGTCATGATGTAGTCGTTGCCGTCGAACACATTGAACTTGCACGTCTCGTCGGCCTCGCCGCCGTCGAGCAGCCCAATGGCCGCGATGGAGCTCGTGTACACCACGCGGCGCACGCCGGCGTTCTTGGCGGCGAGCAGGGTGGCCGAGGTGCCCTCCACGTTCACGCGCCAGATGGGCGTCGGGTCCTCCATCCAGATGCGGTAGATGGCCGCCAAGTGGTAGAGCGACTCGCACCCCGAAAGCGCCTTCTGCATGCGCTTCGCGTCGGTGACGTCGCAGGGGATGCGCTCGACGTTCAACCCGTCGAGGTTCTTCGTGTTCGCCCCCGGCTCGATGATCGCCCGCACGTCGCGCTTCGACGCGAGCAGATGGCGCACCACGGCGCTGCCAATGAACCCCGTCGCCCCCGTGACCGCTACGGTTCCCATGCGACGGTCGTATCATCGACCGCTGGCCTTGCATTCGGAATTGTTTCGTGTACGAATGTTTCGCGTACACAGGAGAGCCCAGCCATGCCCAGTCCTTTCCGCGAAGAACACGAGCACTTCCGTAAAACCGTGCGTCAATTCGCCCAGAAGGAGCTCGCGCCGTACGCGGAAGAGTGGGAAAAGGCGGAGAACTTTCCCAATGAGGTGTTCAAGCGCGCGGGCGAGCTCGGGATCTTCGCCGCGCACTACCCGGAGGAGCTGGGCGGCTTGGGCGGCGACTACTGGTTCGCCGTGGCCAAGAGCGAGGAGCTCACCCACTGCCGCATGGGCGGTGTCACCATGGGCCTTCTCGTCCAGGGCGACATGGCGACGCCCGTCATTGCCGACTTGGGCACCAAAGAGCAAATCGACGAGTTTCTCCGCCCCGCGCTCGCCGGCGACAAGATCGTCGCGCTCGGCGTCACGGAGCCCAACGCCGGAAGCGACGTGGCGGGCATCCAGACCTGGGCCAAGAAAGACGGCGACGATTACATCATCAACGGTGCCAAGACCTTCATCACCAACGGCACCCGCGCCGACTTCGTCACGTTGCTGGTGAAGACCGCACCCGATCAAGGCGCCCACGGCTGCAGCTTCTTTTTGGTCCCGACGAACACGAAGGGATACTCCGTTTCGAAGAAGTTGAAGAAGATTGGCAATCACTCCAGCGACACCGCGGAGCTCAGTTTCGAGGACATGCGTGTTCCCAAGCGCTACCTGCTCGGCGAAGAGAACAGCGGCTTCATGTACTTGATGCAGAACTTCCAGTCGGAGCGCATCATCGCGTGCACCAGCGCCGTGGCAGGAATGCAACTTACGATGGACGCGGCCATCGCCTACGGGCGCGACCGCAAGGCCTTCGGCAAACCGATCATCAAGCGCGAGTACTGGCAGCACAAGTTCGTCGACCTGACGGCGAAGCTCGAAGCCGCGCGGGCGCTCTCGTACAAAGGTGCAGAGGCGTACAACGAGGACAAGTACGTCAACAAGACGCAGGTCAGCTTCGATACGGTGCGTACCATCTCGCTGGCCAAGATTTTCACCGGCGACGTCCTGAGCGAAATCGCTGATCAGTCGCTGCAATTTTATGGTGGCGCCGGCTACATCGAAGAATACGAGATCGCACGTGCGTGGCGCGACCAGCGCTTGTTTCGCATCGGCGGCGGCACCACCGAGACGTTGCGCTACTACGTGGCGAAATTGATGGGGCTCTGACCCTCATTTCGTGTGTCGCCTGTTCTGACGACGGAAACGACAGGTCCCGTTTGGGGCGAAACTTTTTTGTGCGTGATCCGATAAAAAAGGTGGAATCAAGTTACCCGTCAGGCCATTGTATTGGCGATCGCCGTGAACCATTCTCGACGACCTGCCTGGTTTGCCTACCTTTGCGCGCTGCTGGCGTTCGCGTTTTTCGCGTCCAGTTCGGCGGCGGCGTTGGCAATGGCAGGGTCGATTTGGACGTCGGCGGCGCTATCCGCACGAAGTGACGCCGTCCTACTGGGCAATATCGATCCTCGAGTCGACGTTCCAGGCGAGGGCGACGGCGCTCTTTCGGATGGGACGGTGCCCATTCCTGCCGTTCTCGAAGAAGAGCGCGTCGAAGAAGAAGGCTGTGAAGACGATCCCGTGCCGGGGGCCGAGCAGAGGCTCGTGGAGCTCACCGCGCGATGGGGACGTCTGGTGGTGTGGGACCGACCTGATTTCGCCCGGCCCGTGAAGGACCCCGTGGACGAAACGTCGTCTCCGCCTCCACGAGCCTGAAATACCCAAGAAGTACCTATAGCGGTTTTGCCACGGTTTCGTGGATTTCACCGTAAGCGTCTCCGTGCCCATGTCCATGCACGGATGGCTCCTCCCTGTGTCGTTCGGGCAAGGGCATGGACTCGGGTACGTCTGCGGTGATCATTCTCGCCATCTGCAAAGGGGGGCAGTTGGTATGCGTTCAGCGAAAAGCGGTAATGGGGGTCACGATCACGCCTTTGCGCGTGAAACGAAAAAGATGTTTTCGGATTGGGCGTCCACGTGGAAAGACGTCCTTCGAGGGAAATCCCTGGGCGCCGATCTGCTCGCCGGTATCACGGTGGCGGCCGTGGCCCTGCCGCTGAATCTCGCCCTCGCCGTCGTCAGCGGGTTGCCCCCAATCGCAGGACTCATTGCGGGCTCGCTGGGTGGTGTGATCGCGGGTGCCCTCGGCGGTGCCACCTTGCAAGTCACCGGGCCCGCCGCGGCGCTGAGCATGATGGTCTTGGGGCTCGCGACCGAGTTCGGCCCCACGGGGGTCGCCATGGCCACCGTCTTCACGGGCTTCGTGCTGCTCTCCCTCTCCGCGTTGCGGGTGGGCAAGCTCGCCGGGTTCGTGCCCGAGGCCGTGCTGGCGGGGTTTACCACCGGCGTGGGCATCAAGCTGCTCGACGCGCAGCTCCCCGAGCTCCTGGGCTTCAACTACAAGGTCGTCGAGATCGCCCAGATGATGCACCGGCCCGAGTGGCTCCACGATGTCTCGTGGATGGCCGCCGTCTCCGGGCTCTTCGTGGCGTTCCTGGTGACCACCTCGGCGCGCTTCAAGCGATTCCCCGCGGCGCTCGTGGGCATCGCGGTGGTGACCTTCGTGTCCGTGTACGACGCCTGGGACATCGAGCGCGTGGGCGCGATCCCCTCGGTTTTCCCGAGTCCCTCGTTTCCGGCCATCGAAGAAGACCGATGGCTCGATCTCCTGAGCAAGGCCACGCCGTTGGCGCTGCTCGCCGGGGTCGAGTCGCTGCTGTCGGCGCGCGCGGTGGACCGCATGGCGCAGGCCAAGACGCCGCACAACCCCAACCTGGAACTCTTCGGGCAGGGCGTGGCCAACCTCGCCGTGGGCATGATGTCCGGCATGCCGGTCACCGGCGTCATCGTGCGCTCGGGGGTCAACGTCCAGAGCGGCGCGCGCACGCGTCTTTCCGCGATGGTGCACGCGCTGGTGCTCGGCGCGTGCGTGCTCTATCTGAGCCAATACATCGCGCGCATTCCGCTGGCCGCGCTGGCCGGGCTGCTCTGCGTGGTGGGCGTGCGCCTCATCGAGGTGGGCACCTTCATTCACCTGGCCCGCGCCAAAAGGATGCAGGTCGTTGCCTTTGCCCTCACGGCGGCCGGAACCGTCAGCGGGTACCTGATGATGGGCCTCGTGGCGGGGTTGGTCGTTGCCTGGCTCGATCACTACCTCCGCAGAGGGGAACGCATCGAATCGGGCAAGGGCGCTGCGAGCCACCATCCGAACCTGCGCGCGGTCGTCGGGCCGCCGAAGCCCGCCTTCACGTACGTGCGGGAGAGCGAGCGCGGGCCGGAGTTTCAAAAATGGCTTTCGAACATCCGCGCGCACGTGCGGCGTGGCAAGAGCAGCTACGTCCACCAACAGGCCAACGTGGTCGGCCGCATCGTGATGGAGGATCACGTGCACGTTGCCGCGGGCAGCTCGGTGCGCGCGGACGAAGGGGCGCCCTTCTTCATCGGGGCCAACACGAACATCCAGGACGGTGTCGTCATCCATGCCCTCAAGGACAAGTTCGTGCGGGTCAAGGGCGACGACTGGGCGGTGTACGTGGGCAAGGGTGTCTCGATTGCCCACGACGCACTCGTCCACGGGCCGTGCTACGTGGGCGACCACACCTTCATCGGGTTCAAGGCCGTGGTGCACGACTCCATCGTCGGCGCCCACTGCTTCATCGGCATCGGCGCGGTGGTCGTCGGCGTGGAGATCCCCGAGGGGCGCTTCGTTCCCCACGGCACCATCGTCGACACCGCGGAAAAAGCAGCCGCGCTCCCACCGGTGAGCGAAGCGCAGCACGCCTTCAACGAGGACGTCGTCGAGGTCAACCGCGGACTCGCGGAGGCCTACGCCCGTCAGGGCAGGCGTCCAAGCGCGCCGGCAACACCGCGTCGCCGCCTCGTGTCGCACGTGCGGCGGGTCGATGCCTCCGCCGAGGCCGAGGCCGGGTGGTTTCCTCCGGCGCGCACCAAGGGACGGTTTTGAACGATGTGAATGGAGACGGCTATGCTGGCATACGGACTGATGATGGGGGTGGCGGCGTACCTGTTGCTCATGGTGACGCGCTCGTTCTTCCGGATCGACGAGGGGTACCTCGGCGTTAAGACGACCTTCGGGGCGGCGGTCGTCGGCGACGGCAAAGCGCTCGAACTTTACTCGCCCGGCCTGCACTTCAAGTGGCCATGGCAAAAGGTCCACCGCGTCGCCACGATGGAGCAGAACCTCGACTTGTCCGGTGAAGCCGGGCGCATGGCCATGGCGGAGGATGGCACCGTGCTTCGCGTCGACGCCATCCTTCGCTTCGCCCCGGCGAAAGAGCAGCTGCACGCGTTCCTATTTGGCATGAAGGCGCCGCTCGAGCACATCACGGAATCGTTCACGTGCTTGCTCCGCAACGAGATGGCCAACTTCGGAAAGGCGGGGCGCGATTCGATGCCGCGCGTTTCGGTGAGCTCGTGTCCGGGGGGCATCGAGAAGATGCAGCGGGAGAACGACGCCGGCTCGTACGCGCTCATCCGGCGCGAACGCCACGAGCTCAATCGCCGCATCGAAGGCTTCTGCCGCGAGCGCGTGGGCGAACGGTACGGCGTGCACTTCAACGCCGTCGACCTAACCGATATCTTCCCGCCCGACGAACTCGTAGAAGCCCTGAACGCCGTCATGCGCGCCAACGCCGAGGCCGACGAGGCGTACGCCAGCGCGGAGGCCGACTGCGAACGGCAGATCCTCGCCGCCGAACGCGGTGTCGAAATCGCCAAGGCCCGCGCACTCGCCGCGGAACGCGAGATCCGGACGTTGGCCACGTACTTGGACGAGCTTCGTCAGAACAAGACGCTCGGGCTTTACGTGCAGCGGCGCCGGGCCGAGGTCCTTTCCCAGTCCAAGTCCTATTTCCTGAGGAGCCCGTGATGAACGACACGTGGATGCTCGCGGTCGGTGCGGCCATCGGATTCGGTTTGCTTCCGGTGCTGGGGGCGCTCCTGCGCGGCCTTCGCGTCGAGGTGGAGGACGAAGAGGTGGTGCTGGTCACCCGCTTCGGCAAATTGGCCGGTGTGCTCACCCGCCCGGGTTGGCACTGGGTCTTCGATCGCGTGCTGCCGCACGTGAAGGCAATTTCGGTGTCGCTGCGGCGCGACTTTCGAAACATCACCAGCATTCGCGTGAGCGACGCCCGCGGCACCACGGTGCTGGTGGACATCTTCCTCGAGTTTCGCGTCGTCGATCCGGTGAAGGCGACCTTCGACGTGGCCGATTGGGATCGGTCGCTCGACAACGTGGTGTCGCATGCGGTGATCTCCATCTTCGGCAACCGCCCGTTCAAGGAGATCCTGTGCGACCGCACCGAGCTCAACGAGCGGCTGCGGCACGAGCTGGAGGCGGAGACGCAGCGCTGGGGCATCGCCATCGATCTGGCCCACGTCCGCAACGTGAGCCTCCTCCCGGAGGTGTCGCAGCAGGTCGTTCACACGATTGCGGCGCGGCTCGAGCGGGCCAAGGCCTTCGTGGAAGAGGAGGGCCAACAGCGCGTGGCGCTGTGTGAAGCGCAGACGAGTGCGCGGGTGGCGGAGCTGCTCGCGGACGCCAAGGCGCAGTACCCGGCGGCGGTGGGCCGGGCCTATGCCGATCTGAAGAAGAACCCCGAGGTCTTCGCCGCCTACGAGGTGCTCTACGAGCTATCCCTGGTCAACCCGTCGCGGTTGACGGCGTTCAAGGGGTTCGCCGAGTCGGAGATCCGCGCGGCTGACGCGGCCATGCTCGCCAACCCGGCGGAGGGTGGCGCGCCCGCGTCCGGGGCCATTCCGATCCTGGGTGGCGCCCCAGCCGCGCTGCAAGCCCACGCGGACCGCGCCAGCGGATTCGAGGGGGACGGCGAGTAAAAGCCGGCGGGCTCGGGTGGCCGGTGCTGTGGTACAGGGATACCCATGTCCGGAGATCCGTCACCCCCGCCCGCCAAACCGACCGACTTCATTCGCGAGAAGGTGGCGGCCGACCAGCAGGCGAACAAGTACGGCGGCCGCGTGGCCACCCGCTTTCCGCCGGAGCCGAACGGCTACCTGCACATCGGGCACGCCAAATCGATCTGCCTGAACTTCGGCATCGGGCAAGACTTCGGTGGCGTGTGCCACCTGCGCATGGATGACACGAACCCCACGACGGAAGATCCGGAGTACGTGGCGGCCATCCAGCGGGACGTGCGCTGGCTCGGGTTCGACTGGGGCGAGAACATGTTCTACGCCTCGGACTATTACGAGAAGCTCTACGAGCTGGCCGAGAAGCTCATCACCCTCGGGCGCGCCTACGTGTGCGATCTCTCCGAGGATCAGATGGCCGAGTACCGCGGCACGGTGGGGCAGCCTGGCAAGGAGAGCCCGTACCGCAACCGCACCGTCCAGGAGAACCTCGACCTGTTCCGGCGGATGCGCAAAGGCGAGTTTCCCGAAGGCTCGTGCACCTTGCGCGGCAAGGTCGACATGACGTCGCCCAACATGAAGATGCGCGACCCGCCGCTTTACCGCATCAAGCACGCGCACCATTACCGCACGGGCGATGCATGGTGCATCTATCCGCTCTACGACTTCGCGCACTGTCTGTCCGACTCGCTCGAGCGCATCACGCACTCGATTTGTACCTTGGAATTCGAGAGCGCGCGGGAGTTGTACGACTGGGTCGTGGCGGCCACCGAGGTGCCCTGGGTGCCGAAGCAGACCGAGTTTGCGCGGCTCAATCTGAACTACACGGTGATGAGCAAGCGCAAGCTGCTCCAGCTGGTGAACGAGAAGCACGTGCGCGGGTGGGACGATCCGCGCATGCCCACGCTCGCGGGCATGCGCCGCCGCGGTTACACGCCGGAGGCGATTCGCGATTTCTGCCAGCGCGTGGGCGTCGCCCGCAACTTGAGCACCATCGACATGGCCTTGCTCGAGCATACGGTGCGCGAGGACTTGAACACGCGCTCGCCGCGCGTGCTGGCGGTGTTGCGGCCGCTGAAGGTGACCATCGAAAACTGGCCCGCGGGCGAGGTGGAGGAGCTCGACGGTCCGTACTGGCCGCACGACGTGCCCAAGGAAGGGTCGCGCAAGATCCCGTTCGCGGGCGAGTTGTACATCGACCGCGATGACTTCATGGAGAACCCGCCGAAGGACTTCTACCGGCTCGCGCCGGGGCGTTCGGTGCGGCTCCGGCATGGATACATCGTGACGTGCACCCAGGTGCAGAAGGATGTCGCGGGGGAGGTGACCGGGCTGGTGTGCACCTACGATCCCGAGACGCGCGGTGGGACGGCGCCGAAGGGCAAGAAGATCGACGGCACGATCCAGTGGGTCAGTGCGGCGCACGCGGTGGATGCCGAGGTGCGATTGTACGATCGGCTGTTCGCCGTGGAGTTTCCGGGGGCGTCGGGGGCCGACTTCAAGACGGAGTTGAACCCGCAGTCGCTCACGACGGTGACGGCGAAGGTGGAACCGAGCTTGGCGACGGCCGCGGTCGGCGATCGGTTCCAGTTCGAGCGATTGGGGTTCTTCTACGTGGACCTCGATGCGAAGCCGGGCGCGTTGGTGTTCAATCGGACCGTGTCGCTGAAGGATTCGTGGGCCAAGGCCACGGCGAAACCTGCCGCGGCGCCTGCGCCGAAGGCGGCGAAGAAGCCGGCTGCTGCGGCACCGCCTGCAGCACCCCAGGCTGCGCTGACCATCGACGCGGTACCGGAGCTGAAGGGCGTCTACGATGCAGCGGTGAAGGCCGGTGCCAAGGAGAAGGCCGTGCTGTCGCTGCTCACGAACGACGTGCTCGGCGAGATGCGGTCGCGCGGGCTCGAGGAGGCGCCGTTCGACGGAGGGGCGGTGGCGGAGTTGCTGTCGCTCCTCGACGATGGGACGCTCTCGACGAAGCTTGCCAAGGACGTGCTCGGCGCCATGTTCGATGGCGAGGGATCGCCGCGGGCGATCGTCGAAAAGCGCGGCCTGCGGCAGATTGGCGATCGCGCGCAGGTCGAATCGGCGGTGGACACCGTGCTGGCGGCGAATGCCGATGCGGTGGCGCGCTACCGGGCGGGCAATGCCAACGTGCTCGGTGCGCTGGTGGGGTTGACCATCAAGGCCACGGGCGGCCGCGCCAACCCGAAGCTGGTCACGGACATCTTGAAGAGCAAGCTCGCGGGGGGCGCCGCATGATCCCGGGCTTGCTTGCGCCCCACGCCGAGCGTGCCTATGGCGCCATGCGCGTCATCTTCGGGCTCCTGTTTGCCATTCACGGCATGCAAAAGCTCTTTGGCATTCTCGGCGCGCAAGCTTTGCCCATTGCTTCGCAAATGGGCATTGGCGGCGTGATTGAATTCGTCGGCGGGCTGCTGATCGCGTTTGGCCTTTTCAGCTCGTGGGCGGCGTTCCTTGCCAGCGGGCAGATGGCCGTGGCGTATTTGCAATTCCATTGGAAATTCCAATTCAGCGCCGCCTTTTTTCCGGTGGTGAACAAAGGCGAATTGGCGGTCCTGTACTGCTTTGCCTTCCTCTACATCGCATGCCGGGGGCCCGGGGCTTTTAGCCTCGATGCTTATCGCTCGAACGCAAAAGTCGATTGATTGTGGCGGACTCGCGAGTCGTTTGCAGGCGAGCAGCGGCAGCGAGACAATCCCGGCGAGGCCGGCGCCTTAGTCCGTCCCCAGCGGCTGGATCGCATAAGGTCATTTGGCATCTGACATGTTCAATCGACCATTGCCGCGAGCCGATATTTTATCCGGTAAATATCTCCGCGGCCGAGCACGTGGGGTGGTCTGTTCGAATTGAAATACAGCACCCCCGGCTCGTGCGGATTTACCGCCGCGCCGAAGTCCCATGCTTCGGTCGAATTGACGGTATTCCCTAGCCACGTGGGCTCGGGGTAGCGCCCGCGGACGGGCGAGCTCACGTGCAGGTCGACTTGGCCAGCCGCGCGTCGCTCGGAGGCGAACACCAAGGTGCGGCCGTCGTGGAGAAATGCCGCATCGAAGTCATCGAGCTCCGAATTGAGGGCAGGGCCCAGGTTCTCGGCCACGGACCCGCGGACCGAGACGAACAAATCGTGCTTTCCCTTTCCGCCTCGGCCATCGGAGGCGAACACCAGCCGCTCGCCATCGGGTGAAAGGACCGGGCCCCACTCGTCGCCCGTCGAGTTGACGTTGGGGCCGAGGTTCAGGGCCTCGCCGTACGCGCCCTCGCGAAAGGGCACGAAGTACACGTCGTCCCCGCCGATGCCGCCGGGCCGGTTGGAAAAGAAGTAAACGCCGGAGCCATCGGGCGCGAACGACGGATCGAAGTCGTTTTGCGGTGTATCGAACGATACCGGGTGCGGGGGCGACCATTCGCCCTGCGTGCGCACGATTTCCCAAATGTCCCATGCGCCGGGGCCGCCGGTGCGGTCCGTGCTTCCCCAGAGCATGCGCTGGCCATCGGGGCTGAAGGTCAGCTTCACCTCGGAGTGTTCCGTGGTGACCACGTTGGGAAAGGCCAGCTCCGGTTCGCCGTCGAGGACCACCCGCCGCGGTTCCCCGCCGCACGCAAGCAGGCACACACCCAGTACCGTAAAAATCCGCATCATGGTGGCTCCTCCCCACCCATACGGAAGACGCCCGAGCCTTGTGGTCGCGCCCGCGCTTTTTTTCGTCAAGGACGCGAGCAGCCCAGTGCGCGGCTTCGTTGGGTGGCTTCGCGGGCGGAGATCGAGGGAGGCTTGGCCGCGCCCCATCGATCGAGCACCACGGCGTAGGCGGCGCACGCCCCCGGTGCATCGCCCGTGCGCTCCTTCGCAAGGCCGAGCCAGAGGTGGGCGCGCGCGTTCGCAAAGGGCTGATCGAGTCCCTGGCAGCTCTTGGCGGCCGTTTGCAGCAGCGTGACGGCGCGCGCGTGGTCGCCGGCCTCGAGAGCGAGATGGCCTTCGTAGGCTTCCAGCAGGCCCACGTGCGTGGCGGCGACGCCGAAGGGCTCGAACAGCGACGGATCGCCGGGCGGCGCACGATGCGAGGCCGCTTTGGCGTCGATGCCCTGGCCCGCCGCGCTTCCCCAGACGATGGCCCATCGCTCGAAGGGGTTCATGCGCGAGGTGCTCTCCCACGCGCGAATGGCCTCGGCCCACGCGGCCGGTGTGAGCAGCCCGCCTTCGAGCTGCGCGGCCAGCATCACGGGCTCGTAGTAGTACGCGCCGGACTCGTGCCGATCGGTGTTCATGTCCCCGTGCGTCCACGCGTCCTTTCGGCGCATCACGCGCTCGGCGAGCCGTGCCGCCTCGGCGCCGCGCCCGATCTCCTGCAGCGTCTCCACCTGCATCAACGCGGCACGGACGTGCGGCTCCGCATTGGCCGCCCCCGCCACGTGCTTCTCGAGCTGCTCGGCCAGCTGCAACGCGTGCTCGAAGTCGCCCGCCCACACGGCCACCTTCACGAGATCGTGCAGGCGCATGGTCTCGGCCTCGTGCGCCGGTTGCGCTTTCCATCGCATGGAAAGCGCCTCCAGCAACGTCTCGCGTGGGGCACCGGTGGCGGTCAGCGATGCGGCGAGATCGCGGTACGCCATGGCGGTGCCCGGATCGCCCGCCATCCAGCGACGGGATTCCGCGACGGCCTCTTGGCACATGCCGCGCCGCCGCAGGATCAGAATGCGGTCGCGCCGGCAATCGCCCGCACCCGGCGCCACTTGGATGCACCGATCCAGTGCCGACAAATGATCCTCGACGCGGCCGAGCTGCGCGAGGATCCGGCCCTGCAGTTGCCACGCATCCGCGTAGAGCGGGTCCAGATCCGTCGCCTCCCGCGCCCGTGCCAGATCGGTCTCGAGCGTGACCGCGTCGGTCGCGGCGGCGGCGCGGGTGTGCGAGGCCAACGAGAGCAGTTCGGCATCGCGTGGAAAACGCTGGAGCGCGTCCTCGAGGATGCGCACGGCGGCAGGCCGATCGGGAACCTCCGAGGCGATGAACACCGCCGTCGAGTCGAGGACGGCGCGGTCGCGCTCGCGCAGGGCGCCCCGCAGCGCCTGCGCGCGGCGCAGGTATTCGCGCTGCTGCCCGATCGGCGCGTAGATCTCGCTGGTCATCACCAAGCGAACGACGACCTCTGGGCACGCGGGATCGCGCTCGAAGGCGCGTTCGAACGCATGGTGCGCACGTTCCCACGTGGCCTCGCGGATCGCCTGCAGGCCGTCGCGGTATGCGGCGACCGCCGCGGGGTGGCACGTGGGCGAGGCAGGAAGATCCGTGACCCGCACCGCCGGTGCCGGCACTTCCACGGGGGCGCCCGGCGCCCGACGCATCCACGCAGTGCCGAGCCCCATCACCAACGCGATGCCCGCCACGCCCGCCACCGCCGCGCGCCCGAGGCGCTGGCGCCTTTGGAGGCCGGGTCGCTGGGCCTCGTCCGCCGCGCGTTCGAGCTCCGCGTCGACCTCGCGGGCCGTGCTCGGCCGCTTCGCGGGGTCCTTGTTCAGCAGCCGCGCGACGAGGGTATCCAGCGCCGCGGGAACCTCCGCCAAGGTGCGGAGGCGCGGCGGCTCGTGGAGCACGAGCTTCGCGATGATGGTGAACGCGTCGGGCCCCTCGAAGGCCTCCCGCTGCGTGATGCATCGAAAGAGAAGGCACCCGAGCGCGAAAAGATCCGCGCGCCCATCGATGTCGTGGTGCCCGCGCAGCTGCTCCGGCGCCATGTATCCGGGCGTGCCCACCGCGCGCTCGGTGGTCGGGCGGCGCTCGGCGTCGACGAAGCGCGCGATGCCGAAGTCGGCCAATTGCGCGTCCTCCGCGCGCCGCTCGGGGAGGAGCACGTTGCTCGGTTTGACGTCGCGGTGGATCAGCCCCATACCGTGCGCGGCCTCGAGCGCCTGCGCGATGCGGCGCCCCAGCGCAATAGTCTCGCGCAGATCGAGGGGCGCGCGCGCCAGCCGCTGGCCCAGGGTTTCGCCCTCGATCCACCGCATGGCGAGGTAGGGCTCGCCCTCGGCCGAGATGCCGTGCGTCACGTAGCCCACGATGGCCGGATGCGACAGCCCTGCGAGCGCACGCGCCTCCCGTTCGAAGCGCGTCTCGTCGGTCTCGCGGAGAATCTTGAGCGCCACCGTCGCGCCGGTCTCGCCGTCGATGGCGCGGTACACGATGCCCATGGCACCCACGCCGGCTTCGCACTCCACGCGAAACCGACCCGCGAACAGCTCGGGCTCCTCCGCAGGCTGGCGAAAGTCGTCGATCCACGATTTAGGCTCTCGGATCACACGTCGACCCCGAGCACGAGGCGAGCCTCGCTCCGAAACTCCTCCGGATCGGTCGTCAGATCGCGCAAGGTCAGAAGCACGATGGCGCGAAACTCACGCCGCGCATATTGAAGGCGGTGGGTCAGCTCGGGGACGGAAATGCCCAGCTGCTCGGCGAGCGAGGCATACGAAGGCTTTTCCGCGCCGGTTTCCGCGACATGATACCGCTCGAAGGCGACGAAATGCCCTTCGCGCCCGTGGGCGGCGAGCGTCGTGCGCAATTGCACGAGCGACACCTCGAAGAGATGGCGTACCCACTCGGCCTCGAAAAAGCGCTCCGGATCGGCCACGCCGCCCTCTCCGACCTCCGCCTCGGCCGCGGCGAAATCGAGTGAGAGAGGAACCACGCCGTCGCCACGCTTTTTTGCCTGATCGTGCCGCGCCGCATCCACCACGAACCGATCGAGGCATACGCGGACGAAGGTCCGAAAGCGCGCCTTCGCCGCCTCGTAGCCCTGAAACGTGTGTTTGGCGAGAACTCGCAGGAAAAATTCCTGCGTGATCTCTTCCGCCTCGTGCGGGGGCTTTTGCCAGCGCATGCGCACGTATTTGTAGACCGGCTTCCAATAGGCGGCGGCCAGCCGATCCATCGAGCGCGCCCGCTCCGCGGCATCCTCGCTTTGGAGTCCAAAGACGATGGACATCGTGGTTGTCGGGAAACGCAGATCGGCCATGATCGCGTCATCGTACCACGTCGCACCATAGGGGCCTCTCAGCCCTGTAAGGTGGTCTTTCGCCTTGCGATCCGACGCCTGGAAAATCTAGTCTGCCCCGGCGTGCCCACCGCCGAATTATGCATCGCTCCCGCGATGAAATAGTTCGTTTTCCGACGTTCCTGGACAGGGAGGCGAATCATGAAACGATGGGGCATTGGTGCATTTGCACTCGTTATTCTGGCAATTTCGGCGGGCTGCAGCGCTTCGGCGGAATCCGATGATCAAACGGCGTCCGATTCGCCGGATTCGAAAGGCCGCATGTACGAATACCGCGTTCACGATGCGGTGGCGCGGGCCGACGAATTGGCCAGTTCCGGCGTGGATTTGCTGGAAAGGCGCCAGGGGAATGACCTGTTCGTTCTCGGCGACGATGCGACGGGCGAGCAGCTGCGCGCACTGGGATTCGACATTTCGTTGCACAAAGAAGTCGTATTGCCGCGGTGGACGCCTCCACAATTGCGCATCAGCAATGAGGAGACGACTCTGGCGGATGTCGCTGAGACCTATTACGGCGGCTACCATACGGTCAATGCGCACTATGCGCACCTCGACAAGGTGGCCACCGACCACCCCGATTTGGCCAAGGTCGTGACGTACGGCCAATCGTGGAAAAAGACCAAGGGCAACGGCGGTTACGATCTGAAGGCCATTTGCATCACCAAGCAAGGCTCGGGCGATTGTGCGCTAAGCCCCAATTCGACGAAGCCACGATTTTTGCTCTACACGCAAATTCACGCGCGCGAGATCACCACCGGTGAAATGTCGTGGCGCTGGATCGATTACTTGGTAGACAATTACGCCAGCGACTCCACCGTGAAGCAGCTGCTCGATACCGAGGAGCTTTGGGTCGTTCCCATTGCGAATCCGGATGGTGTGGATGTCGTTGTGCAGGGTGGCAACAATCCGCGCCTGCAGCGCAAGAACGCGGACAACGCGAACGAGACCAGCACCACCTGCAGTGTGCCCAACCATGGCGTGGACTTGAATCGCAATTTCGCCAGTCACTGGGGCGGCGCCAGCACGACCACGAACGTCTGCGGTGAGACGTACCGCGGGCCGCGTGCGGATTCGGAGCCGGAGACGCAGTCGTCGGAGAGCCTGTGGCGCAAGCTCTTCCCGGCGGTGCGCGGGCCGAACCAGGGCGATCCCTCGCCGCAAACGGCCAAGGGGCTCCTGATGACGCTTCACTCCGACGCGAACACCGTCATGTTCCCTTGGTACTACTCGAACGTGGCGTCGGCGAACGACTCCACGCAGCGCGCCATCGCCCGGCAGCTCGGGTCGATCACGGGCTACGAGTATGGTCGCTCGGGCGAAGTGCTCTACGCCGCCTCGGGCAGCACCGACGACTGGGCATACGAGAAGCTCGGCGTCTCGGTGTTCACCATCGAGGTGGGCGATCCGAACACGTTTGGCAGCTGCAGCGGCTTCCTCCCGCCGTATTCGTGCCAGACGAGCCTCTTCTGGCCGAAAATGCGCCCCGCGTTGATCTACGCCGCCCAAAAGGCCGCGGCACCGTTCAAGCCTTAACCCAAGAAGTACGCCTCGAGCCAAAGGAGTCCGAGCGACACGATCAACGTGGGCACGGTGACCAACACGCCGGTGCGCACGAAGTCGGTCGTTCGGATCTCCACGCCGAGGCGGTGCAGCATCTCGATCCAGAGAAGGCCCGCAAGCGATCCCATCGGGAGAAAGCGCGGGCCGAGATCGCCGCCCACCAACGCGGCGAGCGTGCGCCATGTCTTGTCGCCGGGCAGCTCGCCGATGGCCAGTGCATTGAGCGCCGCCGCCGGATGGTTGTTCAACACGGCCGACCCCACGGCGGAAACGGCGCCGGTGAGGCCGATCTGCGCGCCGGTGTGTTCGCCCGCGCTCGCGTAGATTTGCGCGATGGCGTGGGTCAGGCCCACGTTCTCCAGGCCGAGCGCGGTCACGAAGATGACGAAGAGAAACGCGAGCACGTCCCACGCGACCGAGCCGAAGGCCTGCCCCACGGTCAGCCGCCCATCGCGCACACCCACGATGCAAATGATGAGCGCCCCGCACGCGGCCGCGACCCACACCGGGCCGTCGAAGTACGAAAGAATGGGGTACGAGAGCAGCATCGCCCCGAGAATGATCAGCACCGCGTTGGCGCTCGATTCCATGGGCGCGAGCGACCCATGCTCCGGACCGCGCGCCGGGATGGAATCCTCGAGCTCCTTGCGGAAGGCCACGCGCAGCATCAAATACGAGACGAGTGAGCCCGCCGCCGCCACCGGCAGCATGCGCAGCGCGTACGCGTTGAAGCCGAGGCCCACCCGCTCCGCCACGACCAGGTTCATGGGGTTCGACGTGCACAACGGCGCGATGCCCGCCGAGACGAACACCGCGAACCCGAAGGGAACCACCAGGTACTGACGCCGCGGGTAAAGCCGCGCGATGAGCGGGATGATGATGGGCGTGAGCAGCAGAATGGCGGCGTCGTTGTTGAAGATGGCCGCGGTCAGCGCGCCGATGACGTACACCGTGGTGAAGGCCCGCGTCACCGCCCCGCGGGTGCGGATTTCGATGCTGCGCGCCACCCGATCGAGGATGCCCAGGCGGTGCGCGACGGACGTCATGGCCATCACCGACGCCACGGTCAGGAGCGGCCGCCAAAGCAGGGTGGCCCCGCGCAGGATGTCGTGCCACGCCAGCACGCCGGTCGCGAGCATGAGCAGCACGCCCGGAATGGCCCCGATGGCCGGATCGAGCCGACCGATGCGGGCGATGTGCGGACGGCCGACCACCAGGGAAATCGTCAACGCCAGGGCTCCGAAGGCCGTGAGGAGCACCGAAACAGTGTACCAGCCCGCTCGGCCCGCAACGATGAGCTTGTGAAGTTTCGTGAAGAGCGGAGGCCCCATCCTGGACGTGCGCCGCGCCTCACCTAGGATCGGCACGGTGCGACCCTGGTATTCGATTTTGCCGTTCCTCGCGCTCATGCTCGCGGTGACCGGTGGTCTCCACTATTACCTCTACGCGCGGCTGGCGCGCGCGCCCGAGCTCGAGGCCGTGCAGCAGATCGGCCGCTGGGTCTTTCTCGTGGGCGGCATTTTGACGCCGCTCGGGATCATCGGGGCGCGCAATCTCCCGCGTCCGTTCGCCACGGTCGTCGCGATGGTGGTGTTCAGTTGGATGGGCCTGGTCATCATCGCCTTCTTCCTGACCTTGGCCTCCGAGCCGATCCGCGTAGGGCTGGCGCTGCTCAAGGCCTCGAGCGTGGTGCCGGACGATCCCGAGCGGCGGAATTTTCTGGCCCGGGTGCTCTCGGGCCTCATCGCGGTCGGTGCCGTGGGCGTGGCCGGCTACGGAGTGGCCAGTGTGCTGGCGCCCGTGGTGGTGAAGCCCGTGCGCGTGGGGCTCAAGAAGTTCCCCGAGGGGCTGGGCACCTTCCGCATCGTGCAGCTCTCCGACGTGCACATCGGGCCGACCATCGACGGCCAGTGGCTGCAGAAGGTGGTGGCCCGCGTGAACGAGCTTCAGCCCGACCTGGTGGCCATCACCGGCGATCTGGTGGACGGCAGCGTCGAGGAGCTGGGCGAGCACGTGGCGCACCTGCGCGAGCTACGCGCGAAGCACGGCGTCTTCTTCGTCACGGGCAACCACGAGTACTACTCGGGCGTCGATTCCTGGCTGGCCGAGTTGAAGCGCCTCGGCGTGCGCGTGCTGCGCAACGAGCACGTGACCATCGGTGAGGGCGACGCCAGCTTTCACCTCGCCGGGGTCGACGACTGGCGCTCGCACGAATTCCCTGGCCACGGCGCCGACTTGGAGCGCGCGCTCGACGGACGCGATCCGGCGCGGGAGCTCATCTTGCTCGCGCACCAGCCGAAACAGGCCATCGAGGCGGCGAAATCCGGCGTGGGCCTCCAGCTCTCGGGCCACACCCACGGCGGGCAGATCTTTCCCTGGGGCTTCTTCGTGAAGCTCGAGCAAGGCTTCGTCGCCGGGCTCGATCGCGTGGGGGAAATGCTCCTCTACACGAGCTGCGGCACCGGCTACTGGGGTCCGCCGATGCGCGTGGGCGCACCGGCCGAGATCACGCTCATCGAGGTGCAGCGCCAGGCGTAGTCACCGTGATGGGCGCGAGCCACGCGGGCGGCGTCCATGGCGCGCCTTCGCTGGCCCAGAGCTCGTCGGTGTAGCGGTAGGAATGCTCCGTGATGCGTTCGGAGTACGCCGAAACGTAGCCGCGGTACGTGCGCGTGTGCTTCCCGCCGTCGTGCCGGATCGTGATCGCGATCTCGCGCGGCGGGCTCACGGCGACGTGCAGCACGCGTCCTGCCTCCCTGCCCACGTCGTCTTGGGGGGCGGTGTGCACGTCGGCGATCACGGGTTTGAAGTCGAGGATCTGCTTCTTGTCCATGTACAGATCCGCGTACCACCCGCCAGGTATCTCGTAGGGCCCGTGGCAGCCCACGTGGGAGCCGTCGATGGACACCATGTGGTTCAGGTAATCGATGTCATCCTTGTCGAGCGGCTCGTTGCGGCGCTCCTTTTCGGCCATGGCGCGAAGACGGCCGGCCACGCTCGCGGCGTGCTGGAAGTACCCCTGCAGCCCCCGAGCGTCCGCCGCCAAGAGCAACGCGTCCATCGTGGCACCGCCCCTTCGTGCGAGCTCCTCGAGCGCCGCCCAAAAGGCCGGATAGGGATCCACGTAGCCATCGGGGTAGTCGCAAATACCTTCGGCGAAGGATTGCTTGGCGTACAAGATGTTCGCGTGGCGCAGTTCGGCCCACGACGCCAGCTGCGTGTTCAAGAGCCGCATCCCCCACGCACCGCTGGTGAAGGGCGCGGGAAGCCCTGCGTCGCGTGCGGGTTGGGGCGAGAGCTCGCGCAACGCGTGAAGCCAGCGGTGGTAGAGGCTTCCTTCCCAGAGCGCGGGGTTCGGTGCATCGGACTGCGCGGTCATCTTCGCGAGCGCACCCTGGTATTCGGCGCCGTAGCGCTGGACCTCGTCCTCGAGGAGCGTTCGCGCCCCGGGGTGATGAAGGACGGCCGCCCCCACGTCGAGTGGCGTGGGCATCGTCCGCGCCGTGACCAGTTTTCCGTGGGTGAGGGCCGAAAAGACGTGAGAGTCGTAAACGTAGCGTTGCCCGAGCGTGACAAAGGCGAGGATGTCGTGGCCTGCATCGACGATCTGCGTGTTGATTTGCTGCCGGGCGTGCGGCAAGAAGGCACGAACCACGTCGCGATCGGACGCGTCCTCGAGGTGGCCTGCGAGCGTCTTCATGCCCGCGTCGAACCCCGGCAGGGACATGGAATCGGGCGGGCCCACGAGCGCCTCCTGCGTCGAATCGAGCGTGCGCCACTGCACCTGGGCGTCCGGCGTGAAGAGACGGCGCAGCAAGGCCACCACGCGAACCACGCGTCGGTTGACCGTCCAGTCGACGTTGTTGCCTTCGGCCATTCGAAACTCGACGCGCCCGAGCCAGGACATCGCCCGAAAATACTGTTGAAGCTCGGTCGACCGCGTGTAGTGCCCTCGCGGTTTCAACATGGAGAAGTCGAACGCCATGCCGCCGAACAGGGCGAGCTTTGAGCCCTGCGCGTAGTTCGCGTTCTCCACGATGGCGTCGATGGCGTGTTCGTCTGCGCCTGCGATGGGTTGGAGCGGCTTGCCCGTGGCCAAGCGGGCGGCCACGGTGAGGTAGGTGTCGAGATCACTCCGTGCCTCGGCGTTGCCCGTTGCGTGTGCGAGTTCGCTCCGAAGGCCGTTCAGCAGACGTTCGAGCGCAGGCATGAGCGCCAGGTACTCGACGCTGGCGAGAATGTCGTCGTAGGACGACGACCAGCCTTCGAGGATCGCATCTGCGGTGACGTAGACGGGCTGGTGCTTGCGAAACAGATCGGCGTATCCGCGATGGAAGCTCTTGGCGCTGCGCTCGCCGATCGCAAGCCCATACTTCGACAGGAGCTGCGCCTCCGAGCCGCCCGGACCGGAGGGAAGATCCGCGACATGCTCGGCGGCCGAATGGTCCTCCACGTGAAGCGGAGGCTCCTCGGGCTGAATGAGGCGGTTTCGGTGCGAGTGCGTCCAAAATGCCCACCCACCAACGCCCACGGCTGCGGTGATGGCAAACGAGAGCGCGACCTTCGAACGGGGGCTCATCAGCCCTTGGACGAAACGCCCTGCGAATCGATGCTAGGCTGCGCGCCGTAAAAAAGAATCCATTCACGACAAACGAGGTCGATCATGATCAAGCCGAACGAGCGAATTCCGAATGCCACCCTTCATGAATCCAAGGGCTACGACGAAGCGACGCACTGTCCGACCGCACCCGAGGCCGTGGAGGTCGAGGCCCTCACCAAGGGCAAGAAGGTCGTCTTTTTTGGTCTCCCCGGCGCGTTTACGCCCACGTGCTCGAGCAAGCACGTGCCCGGTTACGTCGAGGCGTACGATGCGCTGAAGGCCCAGGGCGTCGATGAAATCGTGTGCGTCAGCGTCAACGACGGCTTCGTCATGGGCGCTTGGGGTCGCGATCAAAAGGTGGGCACGCGCGTCCGCATGCTGGGCGACGGGAGCGCCGACTTCACGAAGAAGCTCGGCCTCGAGCTCGATCTCACGGCGAAGGGCATGGGCGTGCGTTGCCAGCGCTTCTCCATGCTCGTCGTCGACGGCGTCGTGAAGAGCCTCAACGTCGAAGCCGGCGGCAAGTTCGAGGTCAGCGACGCGCAGACGATGTTGAAGCAAGTGTAATAGGACCCCGCTCCCGCTCCCGATCTCTCAAGAGAATCGGGAGCGGGATCGAGAAAGAGCCGGTTACGAGAGCTGCCGCTTCAGGGCGCTCATGGTGGCGTGCGAGGTTCGCTGGAGCGGGAGCACGCGGGTTTCGATCAGCGAACGCGTGGTCGTGTCGAGGTTGCCCAGGTCGGACTGGTAGTCCCGGTTGCCGTGGTCCTCACCCTCTTCCAGCGCGCTGATTGCGGCCTTTTCGCCCAATGCGGCGGCACCGCCCTCGACCAATTTGGTGAAGGTTCCCCATGCGCCGGAGGTGTCGGCGGGCGTCCCGCCGAGTTGCCGAATGTACTCGGCGAGTATGGCGGCCCGCTGTTCGTGCGACTGTTGGCACGACACGAGTTCCTGGCGATGGGTCGTCGTCTTCAAGTGCTCGAGCGCCTGCCGGTAGGTCTCCACCGCGGAGATCTCTCCGCGCAGAAACGAATTGAGCTGGTTGACGCTTTTTTCGGTGGCTGTCATCGCAATCCTCCTTTCGGTGCCACACGTGCCGTGCAGCATGCGGGGACACTTTGCGGATTCCGTGCCGCAGCGCCGGACTGGACGAGCGGGATCGGTTCAGAGCACCTCGATCAACGGGCTTTCCGGACGTAGTTGCTTGGGCAACCGTTTGCGCGCGCCGTCCGCGGACTCCGACGATGGTGCCACGGCGAGGTGAATGACCTCGTACTTCTGCTTCTTGGTCGGCGCTGCCTGCTTGATGAGTTGCTGCATCTTGCGGATGGCATCGAAGCGCGACGTCGAGCGGCACTGGCAATCCGGAAGGAGCGGGCACTGCGCGAGGATGCTGCCGTCGTCTTCGTAGCGAAGGATAATGGGAAGGTTTCGTAGCGAGTTCATGGGGTGTGGCATCCCTTCGAAAGCGATTGGTTGGTCCCCCACGGCGGGCGGTACATGCCGGAATCGGGCCCGCGCCCGAAACCCCTGAAACGGCCGGAGCATCGGAAAGCGCGCAGAAATTCAATGGAGGCAAATTGCCCCGCTGTGCGTGATGTACTCACCCTACCGAGCGCGTGCAGGAAAGCGCTTGCTGGCGTCACCGCTCAGCTACAATCCGGTCCCTCGTTGGGAGGGATCGCACCGGTGGACGACTTCATTCCAAAAATTCTCGAACCGATCGATGACGACCACGTGTACGTCGCGCTGGCCGTGCGCGTGAAACGCTGCGCGGGCTGTCTCCGGCCCATGATTCCCGCGGCCGATCGCATGCCGCTCTACTCCGCGGGCTTCCCGCACATGACGACGGAGCAGCAGGCCAGGCGCGCGGGGTGGCCCGACATCACGCTCTACGCCGTGAACGTCGAAGGCCGCCACATCTGCGACGAGTGCGCCGTGCAAGGCCACGCGAAATTCCTGTGCGCCCTGTGCGACGAGGAACGCGAGGCGAACGCCATCCAAGCGCGCTTTGGCACGCGCGCCGATTACCTCTGCAAGCCGTGTTACGCGACCGTGCCTGCGGCGCAGTGGGATGCCAAGAGCGAGGAGCTCGCCCACAAGCACCGGCACGATTGAAGAGACCGAGGAAGCCGTGGAATCGAGCACGCTGAAGCAGGTCGTCCTTTGCGGTGCCGGTGCGTTGGGCGCGACCTACGCCGAACGCTTCTTCGCGCTCGACCCGGCGTGCATCGCCATCGTGGCCGGCGGCGAACGCCGGGCGCGCATCGAGCGCGAAGGCCTCACCGTCGATGGCCGCACCGTGCACCCGCGCTGCCTCGAGCCGGGCGGCACCGCCGAGCCCGCGGATTTGCTTCTCGTCGGGGTGAAGCAGCATCACTTGGCCCAGGCCATCGACGACGTGCGCGGCTACGTCGGCGACCGCACGATCATCGTCTCCTTGCTCAACGGGATCTCCAGCGAGGAAATCCTGGGCCGCGCCTTTGGGGCGGAGAAGCTCCTGAACGCCTTCGTGGTCGGCATCGATGCCGTGCGCGAGGACGGTGTGGTGCGCTACTCGAGCATCGGTCGCCTCGTGTTCGGCGCGCGCTCGGGCGATCGCACCGATCCGCGCGTTCTGGCGGTGCGGGCGCTCCTCGAGCGCGCGGCCATCCCGTACGAGATCCCCGAGGACATCGTGCACGCGCAGTGGTGGAAGTTCATGCTCAACGTCGGCGGCAACCAGGTTTCCGCCGTGCTGCGTGCGCCCTTTGGTGCATTGGCCACGGTGCCCGAGGTGCGCGAGTTGACGCGCCTCGCGGCCCTGGAGGTGATGGCCGTGGCCCCGCACGAGGGCGTTCACCTCACCGAGACGGACCTCGAGGCCGTGTTCGCGCTCATCGCGCGGCTGGGCCCCGACGGGAAAACGTCGATGCTGCAGGACGTGGAGGCGGGTCGAAAGACCGAGGTGGAGATCTTCGCCGGCACCGTCGTCGAACTCGGCCGCCGGCACGGTGTGCCCACGCCGGTGAACGCGATGCTCGGTCAGATGCTCGCCGGGCTCGAAGGCATCGCGCGCGCCCGCCGCGACATCGAGCGAATGACCTCGCAGAAGGGGTGAAGCTGGGCCGGGTCGATGTGGGCCTGGGCAAGCTTCGCGCAGCAGGCGGTGCATAGATCGGCCGTCTGCAGTTTGACTTCGATTTCCGCGCGCAGTTGGCAAAAGTCGAAGATGCAGCCGCGGGTCTCGCGGTGCAGCAGCGCCAGATGATCGTACTGGGCCGAGCGCGCATAGAGGCCGAAGAGCAGCGCCTCGTAGGCGATGAAGGCCTCGGGGGCCACGGCCGCGGTCTCCGCCCAGCCGTGCAGCGAGACGATGGCCACGCCTTCCGCCGCGTGCCAATGCGAGAACCAATGGTCCTCGAAGCCGCGCTCGGTCACCACCAGGCGCACGGACGCGGCCAAGCTTTGCGCGCCGGCGACGAGGCTTCGTTCGTCGGACTTCGTCAGCAGCGCGTGCGGCCCCGGTGCCTCGGGCAGGGCGCCTTGCTGCAGCCGCGTGCTCAGCGCGATGCCGCCCAACGTGGAGGCCACGGAGAGCAATCCACGCGCGGCGCGTTCGACCACCGGGGCCACCGCGTGGCTGGTGGGCACGAGCAGCAGCAGTCCACCGGTGGGGATCATCGCGCGTCCCGGCGGCGGTGTCGCCGCGGGCGCGGGCGAATCACCTTTGCGCATGGCCTTGCCGCTCAGCGCGCGTCCTTTGAGGGAGCGATGGCTCTCGTAGTAGAACTGCTTGCGCGAGAACGCGTCCATGTGCTCGCCGAACTGCGCGGCCTTCTGCCGCAGCTGCTCGGCCAGCGCGCGCACCTCGTCGTCGCCGGGCGACCCGAGCTCCAGCGCCTTCGCCTCGGCCAGCAGCCCTTGCCGCGCGTCGGTCATGCGGCCCGCGCGGTTTTGCTCCAGCGCCGCCTGCGACGCCCGCGCCACGCGCAGCCGTGCCGCGAGCCGCAGCACACCCTGGTCGCGGGGTGCCGTTTCGCAAGCTGCGTCGCCCGCGCGCTGGATCGCCAGCGTCACGGGGGCGGTCGCCATGACGCCGTCGCGGTCGCGCAGGCTCACCGCGAGGGCGATGTCCTCGTCGCCGGGCGGCAGGTGCAGCTCGAACACGAGCTCGAGGAGCTGCTGCGAGACCAGCGATCCCAGCTCGAAGCGGAATCCGCCGTCGGCCGGGTGCGCGGGGAAGTCGTTGAGCGAAACGACGCGGACACCCCGGGGAGCCTGCACCTGCACGGACACATCGCGTGCGGTGATCTCGAGCGTCTCGTCGACCTCCGCCTGGACGAACTGCGGGATCTGCCCTGCCTCCTCGATGAAGTAGAAATTGCCGCCGCCCGCTTCGGCCAGCCGCCGTAGGAGCACCTCGTCGAAGTCGCGGCCCACGCCGAACGTCGAGGTGGTGACACGCCGCTCGCGCAGCGCGCTGGCATGGTGCACGAGCTCGTCGGGGGAGGTGATTCCCCGGTTGGCGAGGCCGTCGGTGAGCAGCAAACATCGGCCGACGTGCGCGGGCTCGAGGCCCAGCGCCACCTGCTCGCAGCCCGTGAGCCATCCGCCACTCAGGTTGGTGCTGCCGTCCGCCTCCAAGGTGTCCAGCGCGGCCTCGGCGCGTGCGCGCGCTTCGGCGGTCGCGGGCTGCGACGCGGTGAGCACCTTGACCTCGTCGTGGTACGCGACCGTGCTGACGCGGTCCGACGGCCGCAGCACGCGCAGCACGTGCCGCGCCGCCTCCTGCACGCGCTCGAGCTTCTTGCCCTCCATCGAGCCGGAGCGATCCAGAACGAGCGCCAGATTGACCGCCCGGCGCTCGTTGCGCGAGGGCGCCTCCGGGGCCTCCAGCGATACCGCCAGGTAGCGCACGTCGCCGCGCGAGGGCACCACCCTTCGATCGAGTCCGATGTTCATCGTCGTCCCCTGTTCATTCGAAGATCCGTTTCGCTTCGTCGAGCAACAGTTGAACCTTTCGATTCATCTCGCGCGACAGCGGCCTGCGCAGGTGCAGCTCCACGTCGTCCGCGAGGATCAACCGCTCCCACTGCGCGCGCGCACGCGGAAATCCCCGTCCCTCCGCCGATTCGGGGGCGCGCTCCCGTTCCCGACCGAGCAGCGCCTGGACGTACTCCAGCGCCGCCCCCTCGTCGCGCGCAGGGGGAGCGGGGCTTGGCGCCGCCAGCGCGGTCCGCACCTCGTCGTCGCTCATCGCGGCGAGTTGGCTGCGGATGTTCGCGAGCGGCAGATGCTGTTGCTGGAGCTGCCGAATCAGCCGCAGCCGATCCAGGTGCCCTTGCTCGTAGCGCGTGTGCGGCCCCGCCGGTGAGGGCGGGGCCAGAAGCCCCTGCTGGATGTAATAGCGAATCGTCCGCGGTGTCAGCGAGGACTCATCGCTCAACTGCTGCAGGGTCAACCCCTCCCGATCCTCCACGAGAACCAAGTGTTGCCACTGATACTGTCAACTGTCAAGACTGCGCTGTCACGAGTGCCGCGATGGCGGCGTCGACGGGGATGCGACCTTTGAGGGCTTCCTTTCCGCCGCCGCGGAACTCGATCCAGCCTTCGTTGAAGCCCTCGAGCATGCGCACGCGTGGCCCGGGGTTCTTCATGCCCTGGGCGAGGAAGAGATCCTGCCAGGTGGCCGGCGGAACGGCCGTGGCGTGGACGGGCTTTCCGAGCGCGCGCCCCAGAGCGCGGGCGAGATCGTTGGGCGAGACGCGGGTGGGACCTTCGAGCTCGACGATGCGCTGACCCGTCCAGGTTTCCTGAAGGAGCTCCGCGGCGACGCGCCCCACGTCCTTGATGGCCACCATGGGGAACGGTTTGTCGAGCGGCTGCAGGTAGCTTGGCACCATGCCCGCGTCGCGGGCCGTCGGCACGTCCCACGCGGCGTTCTCCAGAAACCAGGCCGGCCGCAGAATGGTGAGCGGGAGCGCGGCACCGCCCAGCGCGGCCTCGATGAGCGTGTGCTGCGAGAGCAGGTTCTCGTGCGGGGCATCGGCGCCGATGGTCGACAGGTAAAGCGCGCGCGCCGGCTTCGCGAGGGTGAGCGCCCGCACGAAGCTTTGGGCCAGTGCCCGCGCCTCGGGAAAGCCGGGCTGCGGATCGAAGGCGGGGGGCGGCAGGATGAACGCCGCCGTCGCCCCTTCCAAGGCACGCGCCAGCGCGGTGCTGTCCTCCACCGTGGCCAGCGCCACCTCACAACCGAGCCGAGCCCATTCTTCGCCCTTGCCCGCGTCCCGCACGATGGCGCGGACGGGCTTGCCAGCCGCCAGCAAGGTGCGCGCGACGTTTCCGCCGACTTTCCCCGTGATCCCCGTGATTGCGTACATGTTCGTGGCCTCCGAGGGGATCTCTAGGCGCGGCCCACTGTTGCAGGTGGTGTCATTGCGTCACATCATTGGTGATGCAGAATCAACAGAGGCAGGCATGGCGTTCGACGCGCGCGTGATCTCCAACGTCGGTGTTCTCGCCGCCATCGTGCAAGGCGGCAGCTTTGCGCGGGCGGCGGACGCGCTCGGCCTCTCGCGCTCGGGCGTGAGCCGCGCGGTCTCGCGGTTGGAGGCGCGCGTCGGCGTGCGGCTTCTCGATCGAACGACGCGGGCGGTGGCGCTGACGGACGAGGGCCGCAAGCTCTATTCCGAGGTGGCGCCCCTGCTGAACGGCATCGAGGATGCGGTCACGGTCACGTCCGGGGCTTCGATCGCCGTGCGTGGCCGCCTGCGCGTGAACGTCGACGCCTTCTTCTCGCGGCTGCTCTTCACGCCGCACCTGCCCGCGTTTCTCGCGCTGCACCCGGAGCTATCGCTCGAGCTGATCGCGCGCGACCAATTGGGCGATCTCGTGGGCGAGGGCTTCGACATCGCCGTGCGCTTCGGCACGCCGCCCGAGTCGTCCTTGGTGGCGAAAAAGCTGCTCGAGACACGCACCGTCACGGTGGCGTCACCTGCGTACCTCGAGAAACACGGCTGCCCCAAGGTCCCCGCGGATCTCGCGCACCACGCCTGCATCCAAGTGCGCGATTCGCTGACCGGTCGCCCCATCGACGAGTGGCGCTTTCAGAAGAACGACGACGTCGTTCACGTCCGGGCCACCAGCCGCCTCATGGTGGCCGAATTCGGAACCTTGCTCGGCGCTTGCTTGCAGGGCGTGGGCATTGCGCGCTTCAAGGCGATTGGCATCGAGCCGCTCTTGCAGGACGGCTCCCTCGTCCAGATCCTCGGCGACTGGCCCGGTGAGATCTTTCCATTGTACGCGCTCTACCCCTCGCGCCACCTTCCGCCGGCCAAGGTCCGCGCATTCATCGATTTCATCGATGCGCGCATTGCGCAGTTCGTCCAGTAAGGTATCCCGCAGATAGGAGACGCATCATGACCACCGGAAAGAAATTGGCTGCATCCGCCATTGTGGGAATCCTGGCCGGCGTCGCCGTCCTCGGCAGCGCTCGAGCCAGCGGGAAGATCGCGGGCGACGGCGATGGTCCCGCCAACCTGGAGTCTGGAGAGAAATCCGGCTGTGGAGGCCACGACGGTGGCAAATGCAATGGAAAGTGCGGCTCGAAGAACGCCTGCAAAGGCGCCTCGTTCCCTCTTCCTCACTGAGTTCCGGTGGTGCACGCCGGGGAGATGAATCCGTCGATGCGGTAGCCGCCCATCGTGCTCGACGTGCTGCCGACCGTGCCGGAATACGAGGGCATGTTGGTCTTGACGTGGGACGTGCTCGGGCCGTTGGGGCCGTTCCAATTGCCGCTGACGCTCTGGATGGTGCCATCGTCGTTCACCACGGTGACCAGGGCCACGTGATCGGCATACCCGCCGCCGTTGGAGTTGAAGACGACGGCGTCGCCCACGTGCGGTGTGTCGTTGAGGGTCCCGTGGTTCTTGCCATAGAGGTAGAAGCTGCCGGCCGCGGGGGATAGGCCGTCGACGTCGATCTTGCCGGTGGAGTTCCACACCCACTTGGCAAAATCGGCGCACCACTCCTCGGGGCTGCCGCCGTTGCCCGTGCAGCTCGAGCCAAACGCGTGCTCGCCAGTGCTGATCGTGTCGCATGCACCCTTGCCGAGGTTGTCGTTCGCGCGCTGGGCGATCTCGCCGCCGACGGTGCACGCGTTGGCTTGGAAGTCCTGCTGGCCGGCTTGAAAGGACGAGACGAGGGTCACTTGATCCTGAACGAGGCCTTTTCCATCGTTGCCGACGAGGCCTTGGGCGCCCAATCCACCGCCGCCGACGCGCAGCGCGTGGAAGGGCATGGCGACCTTCTCGCCCGTGCGCTCGTTGGTAAACGCGATTTCGGTGTGCGCGTCGTTCAAGGCGTACGTGCCGCCTTCCCGGCAGCGGGTCGAGGTCGCGCACGGGCTTCGCCATAGCGAATAATGCCCCTCGTCGCCAAAGGTGATCTCGCGAATCGTACCCTCGGTGGTCGCTCGGTACGCGCCCCGCAGGTGCATGGGCGTCGCTTCATCCTGGGATGACGAGGAGGAGGACGAGCAGCCCGCCAGCACGCATTGCGACAACACCACGACGTTCGCGACCGCCCACCATGCTCTCATGAAATCACCTCCGGACCGGAGCTCTGCAACGCGTGGGCCGTCCGTGATGGTGTCGCGTATACGCTGCATATACGTAATATTCCGCCCCAGGGAAACGCGCGGGGAAGCATTGCTTCCGCGGCGGAAACGGAGGTTCCTGCTTCGCGGGGCAACCGAGCGAATGAACGGCGCGTTTGACGGGTATTCGCGCGTTGGTGCAACCCTTGCTGAAGGCCCGACTGCACATCCAAACGCGAGGAGAAAGTCATGATTCGCCATTCCGTGAAGTTGCTGAGCGGGCTCGTAGTGGGGGCGACGTGGATTGCGGCCTGCGGCGGCAAGAACACGACGGAAGGCATGAACGATCCGCTGGTGATCGAGGCGTCGGAGGAGACGCGCTCGGCGCTGGGCGTGACCATTTGGGGCGTTCGGGCCGAATCCGGGGGGACGACGGTCATTCGCGGTTACGACGGTTCGAATGCGGCCGTCGTCGAATTTCGCCGCGAGGCGCGCGCCACCGACGCGATGCAAAGTACCGTGACGACGACCGTCACGGGGCCGGGCGTTCGCGCGAAGATGAAGAGCCGCGCGGAATCGACCCTCCATTACGTCGATTCGGCCGCCTCGCGCAAGACGGACGGGACGACGAACCTCGGTTTTCAGATGTTCGAGAATTCGTTCGCCAACGACCCGAACGCGCGGCGCATCGTGGACATGCTCGACCGGGACGCGAAAGCGCACCCTCCGCACTCCCGGGACAGCGGCGGGAAGGGCCTGGTGAAAACGAGCTCGCTGGTGGAGCCCACCGACGCAGGCCTGGTGACCGGGACGTGCCTGTCGCTGACCACGGATTGTGCAACGAGCCTCATTGCCCTCGTGGGCGATGGCATCGACCTCGTCGTCAAGTGCGCCAAGATGGGCCAGGACGGCCTTCTGCTGCTCACGTGCTCCGGCTCGGGCAGTTGCGCATCGAGCGGCGATTCATCGATTTCGTCCGATGCCCAATCCTGCGCGGAGCAGGCCCGCAAAGCCGTCACGTCGACGGAGGACGCGGTGAAGTCGTGCACGACGTCGTGCGGGGGATCGGATGGCGGGACGGGCAGCTCGGGCGGGGGAGGAAACTCGTCGGGCGGCGGTGGGAATCCCCAAGGCGGTAGCGGCAGCGACGGTGGTGGCGGGAGCAGTGGTGGCGGGTCGGGAGGGGGCAACGGCAATGGCGGTGGGGGCGGCAATGGCGGCGGTGGTGGGGGCGGCACGAGCAACGACGCGGTCGCCCGGGCACGCGAATGGGTCGATGCCGAAATGCCCTATTGCCAAAGCGCCAAAGGCAAGCCCGATATGGCCTGCGGTGGAAGTTGCCCGCGCACCGGTGCCGCCGATCGCGTGGATTGGAACGACTACCGCTCCGACTGCTCCGGGCTCATTTCGTATGCGTGGGGATTGCCCGCACCCGGCCGTGTCACTTGGGAATTCGCGCCGAAGGATACGAGTGTGAGCGAGGTCGTCGCGCCCGATCAGATTCAACCGGGTGATGCGCTCAACAAAGTTCCCGATGGTCATATCATCCTGTTTGCCGGCTGGAACGACAAGGCGACGGGGGAGGCCCGCATCATCGAGGAAGCCGATTGCGGGCGGGTGGCCGAGGATCACCCCACCACGCTGACGGTGCGCGGTAGCTCGTTCCTGCGCAACGGCGTGGAGTACGTGCCCATTCGGCATCGCTGACGAGAGCTCATCCCCCGTCGAGGGCACCTCCGTGTGGCACGATCTGTTGCGTGCGCGCAGGAGTCAGCCAAATGGACGACTCCCGCCCGCACCAATTCGGACGCACGCTCTCGAGTGCATCGCGGGCATGCTTCACGGGGGGAGTCGCAGTTTGGGCCGATCCTTTCCCAGTGAGGGCATACCTCCGCCCGCCGTGCGGCGAAAGGATTGGATGGACTCATGAAAATTGGAATGCTGTTCTTGGCCTCTTCGGTCTCCGTACTTGCTGCTTGCGCTGGCGCCGACGACTCCACGTTGGAAGATGTCGATTCGACGGGTACGGAGGAGCAGGCCCTCAGGGTCGCGGATCACCCGGACTTCGTGCGCAAGATGCGCGACCGGGAGCACTACGTGGTGAACCGCGAGCTCGCGACGACCGAGAGCATCTGCGGCGTGGATGACAAGCAGTACGTCAACTCGTACAACGGGGCGCTCGGCGTGAGTCAAGCCTTCGTGGCCGCCCGCAAAAGGCCGGTCGGCGCGATGGAGACGTCGCCCACCAGCGGGAAGTACTGCACGGGCACGCTGATCTCCTCCAACCTGTTCCTCACCGCGGGCCACTGCGTCGACAGTTCGACGGTGGGCGACTACGTGTCGTTCAATTACGAATACAACGCCGCGGGGACGGCGACGCTGCCGCAAAGCCATTATCAGATTACCGCCATCGTCGAAGACGCCCTCGGCAGCGTCGACTACGCGATCGTCCGCCTCGCAGGCACGCCGGGCAGCACCTGGGGTACGACCGCGCCGCTCGTCTCCGACCCGGCGGCCGGTGCGACGTTGGCCATCATCCAGCACCCGAGCGGCGACCGCAAGCAGATCGAGGCGGGCACCCGTTTGGGCCTCAGTGGCAACTACATGACCTACGGCAATATCGACACCGAGCCGGGGAGCTCCGGATCGGGCATCCTGAATGCCAATGGTCGCCTCGTGGGCGTGCACACGAACGGCGGCTGCACGTCGAGCGGTGGCTCGAACAGCGGCGTGCGCATGACGCGGATCTCCGCCGTGTCCGCGGTGCTGTAAAACGGAAAAACCCCGCGCGGACCGAGATGTTCGCGCGGGGTTTCTTTTCTGGAAAGCGCTTTAGCGAATCAATTGCATCTTCGCAGGCCTTGTTGCGACGGGTTGGCATCGAAGGCATCGGGGGTTTTGAGATCCACGCCGGGGACCCATCCCCAATTGCCATTGTCGTCGCCGAGGGTGTGGTACCAGGTGGTGTTGCCGCCGGCGTGGCGCTCGCCGGTGCCCCAGCAATCGAACCAGCTGTAGGCGGTGCGCACGTGGTTCACCACGCTGCTCGAATAATTCGCGGCCGAATGCATCGCGGCCCCGGCGGTGTTGGTGCAATAGAGTTTGCCGTCGTCGTGCACGGAGCAATCGGAGGCCGAGCCACCGCATTGCTTTAGGCCGTGCGCGCTGGGATTGGCGTCGAACGAATCCGGCGTGCTCAAGTCGACACCGGGGACCCATCCCCAATTGCCGTTGTCGTCACCGAGGGTGTGGTACCAGGTGGTGTTGCCTCCGGCGTGGCGCTCGCCGGTACCCCAGCAATCGAACCAGCTGTACGAGGTGCGCACGTGGTTGACGACGCTGCTTCCGTAGTTGGCGGCCGAGTGCATCGCCGCGCCCGCGGTGTTCTTGCAATAGAGCTTTCCGTCACCTTGCACGTCGCAGTTGCCCGACGAAGGCGGAGGGGAACCACCGCCGTCGCACTGGCGGAGGCCGTGGGCGCTCGGGTTGGCGTCGAAGGCATCGGGGGTGTTGAGGTTCACGCCGGGAACCCATCCCCAATTGCGATTGTCGTCACCCATGGTGTGGTACCAGGTGGTGTTGCCGCCGGTGTGGCGTTCGCCGGTGCCCCAGCAATCGAACCAGCTGTACGAGGAGCGCAGGTGATTCACGACGCTGCTTCCGTAGTTCGCGGCCGAGTGCATGTCGGCGCCCGGGGTGTTCTTGCAATAGAGCTTGCCGTCGCCGTGCACCGAGCAATCACTCGGCGGAGGGCCTCCGGGCGGGGGATCCGTGGGGTTGCCGCCGCCCGATCCCGCCCACTGCCCGAAGTCGTTCGCGACGGCATGATTGAGATCGCAGCAGCCGCCGCTGCCCGCGGCCGTAATACCGTTTTGCACCTGCCGGAGTTGCGCGCGCCCATCCCAATTGCCGCCGGACCACGCGTAGGTTTGCCACCCGTAGCCGATTTTGCCCGCGTCGAAGAGGCGTCGGATGACGTGGTAGCCGGCATACGCGCCGGTTCGTTGTCGACCGATGACCGAGGCGACACCATCGAAGTAGGCGTTGATGGTACCTTGCTGATCTTCGCGCGCGTCGAAGTCGACACCGAAGTAAATCGGCCGGCCTGCGGGCATGCCGAGCGCGTTGGCCTGACGGATGGCTTCGTTCGCCTGGGTGACGCCGCCGTTGTAGCCGTCGAGGGCATCGTGTGCGCTGTACTCCCAAACGAGCACGATATCGACGCCGGCGTTGCGGAGTTGTGACGCTTCGCCCCCCGAGAGAACTTTCGAATTGGGCAGCCAGCTCAAATAGCGAGCCGCAAAGGTGTACCCCTCCGCGCGAAGCCGCGAGGGCGACGGCCGTGCAAAGGAGTAATCGACGCCCTTTTGCACGATCTGAACGCCGTCGCTGGTGACCCCAAGGTCGTCATCCTCGTTGCCACCATCGCTCGCCGCGCAGCCTCCCACGACACACGCCGTGAGGAACAACAAGCAGAATCCAAAGAGAAGGTGAATCGGACGTCTTTGCATGATTCGATTCCTCGTTTGATCGGGAAACGGTTTCGAAAGACAAGAGCGCTCGATCGCCATGCCATGAGCCGGCGCATATCGAGGATCCAAGCAAAAGAACTGGTCGTCCCCCGGCGCCGCACTACCGAATCATGAACACCACACCAATGTAGGTTATGGTACTGAATCTACCGTCACGAACGTTATTGGAAGCCAGATTTGCTTATCACGTCGATCGGTCGAGTCCAGCGGGAAATCATTCTTCCCTCCGAGATTCTCGGCGCGCCAGTGTCAAATTCGATGCGTGACGCAATTTGAATCACGTGTATGCGCCATCATGGCGCACTCGCGTACTCCATCCGCGACCCCACGCGAAACGCGATACATCGCGAGGTGCACGAAACGGAGTTCACCACCTCGTGGACGGCCGGTCTCATCGTGTCTCGACCTTTCGAGCACGTACGATCGCGTAGGGGACGATGGGCCGACCTTCTCGGGAAAAATCTTCCAGGGAGTGCGCTACGGCACGAGGGCTTGCCGATTCGCGAGATCTATTTTGAATATGAATATTTGTAGCCTCATTTGCCGTGGAAGGTAGGTGCAGCTGTCGGGACGCCGTGTCCCAGGGCGTGATAGGTCCAGTGAATTCTCTAGAGAATGCGGCACGGGAAACCTTCACCGGGACGATGGCGGCCCGGCTCGGGTTTACGCATGTCGAAGTGGTGGGGACGCCCGTCGGAAGTCCGGGCGCCTATGAAAAGGTGGAGGTCATTTTCAGATGAGCGCGGACGATGACGAGAAGCTGGTTCAAGCACTACGGGAGCGCGAACGTCAGGGGGCCACGCTCCTCGAGTTGGTGGACCTCGTGCACGAATGGTACTTCGTACCGAAGTACAATCGAGGTATTCTGATGATGCCGTTCAATAATGCGTTTGGACTGGGGCCGCTTGACTTCAGCAAGGTGATCTTCGCGTGCCAGATCTTCGGCAACGGTGCCTCGGTTGGGATCAACGAGACGGAGGTTCTCTTCAAAAAGAGGCTCGAGGAGATTCGCCGCGGATAGAGGCGCTCGTAACGGAGGGGGCCCGATTCGAGGGGTAGAGGGCGCGGCTGAGCTCTGGGCTCGACGTTGCGCAGGAGGCTGCGGTTGCGGGATGAGGTGCAGGGCTCCCCGGGCGGTTGCGTGGGCAAGAGGCCCACTAAAGTTTTGCACCCAAACGGCCTCCAGGTGATGCTGTGCCATGGCCAATTTTGGTGACGTCGCGAGCATCTTTGGCACCATCCACGAGGACTTTGCCTTCAAGCTCACTGTCACCGATGTCGACGAAGCTTTGCTCCGCGTCGCCTCGTTTCGCGCCGTCGAAGAGCTCTCGGCTCCCTTTCGATACACCGTCGTCGTAGGGACCGATCCCGAGTCCACGTCGAAGCTCGAAGAGGCGCTGGGCCGCGATGCGACCTTCGTCGTCGAGCGCGAAGGAAAGCCGGTGCGCCGCGTCCACGGGATCGTCACCGACGTGAGCCCGGATGGCGCATTCATCGGCCAATCGCAGGCGCGCGTGGTCCTCACCCTCGAGCCTCGGCTGGCAAACCTGCGCTACAGCGGCGGATTCCGCATCTTCCAGGAAAAAGCCGTGCACGAAATCGTGGGCGAGCTCTGTCAGGCGGAGCAGATCGAGTGCCTCTGGTACGTCCATCCGGTGCCGCAAAAACGCGACTATTGCACGCAGCTCGACGAGAGTGATCTCGAGTTCATCACCCGCATCGCCAGCGAAGAAGGGATGCACTATTTCTTTCAGCACGACGAGCAGAAGACCAAAGTCGTATTCGTCAACGAGCCAAAGGGATATCCGGAGATCGAACCGGATCTCTCCATCACCTTCAACGAGACGCAGGGCGCGGTCGCCGACGAGCATGTGCGCAACATCCAGCGCGGGCAGCGGGTGCGTGTCGGAGCATTCGAGCATCGCGATTACGACTTTCTCGAGCCCGGCAAGGCCCTGGTGGCGCGCGCCGAAACGAAGGGCCAAGAGACCACGGCCAATTCGCACCGGCGCGAGTGGCGGGATTACCCGGGTCGGTTCACCGACAAAGACGGCCCGGGCAAATCGCTCGCGGAACTGCGGCTCGACGAGGCCCGTTCCGACGCGGCCATCGTCACCGGTACGGCCTTTTCACCGCGGCTCGTGGCGGGGGGCACGTTCAGCGTATCGGGGCATCGCGACGACGGATTCAATCGGGCTTTGCTCCTGACCCGTGTGGAGTTCGACGGCGCGGTTCAAGGTGCTTTGCGCGAAGCCGTGAGCTCGCGCGGATCGATCGGGGTCACATCCTTCATCGCCGTCCCTGCGGAGATGCCCATTCATCCGCAACGCGTGGAAAAGCCCCCGAGCCGCTTGCAGAGTGCACGCGTCGTCGGGCCCAAAGATGGAGAGCCGTTCGTCGATGAACATGGCCGGGTGAAAGTGCAGTTCTTTTGGGATCGAGATGGCCAGTTCAACGAAAAGAGCTCCTGCTGGGTGCGGATGATGACGCCCGTTGCGCATGCGGACGAAGGCTTTTGGCAGGCGCACAAAGTCGGCTCGGAGGTGGTCGTCGGGTTCATCGACGACGACATCGACCGGCCCATGATCCTGGGCGCCGTCTACAACGCCGCGCAGCCGCAGACGTATCCGTTGCCGGGCCAGGTTGCCAAAAGCGTGTGGCGCACCAATAGCATCCCGGGCAACAAAGGATTCAACGAGATTACGCACGACAACTCGGCAGGGAAGGAACAAATCTTCGTTCATGCCCAGCGTGATCTCAAAGAAATCGTAGGGCACAATCACAATACCGCCGTCGCCGCGAATCAGAGCAATTCCGTGGGCGCGCACCAATCCGTGTCCGTGGGCGCCGCGCGCGAAGTCACGGTGGGAGCCAACGAGACGACGAAGATCATCGGCCATCGGAAGGAGACCGTCGACACCGGCGAAGACGTGACGGTGACCGGCAATCGTGATCATACGGTGAAAGACGGCGACGACCATTTGACCGTCACCACGGGGAATCGCACAGTTGATATCACCGCGGGCAACCATACGACGAACGTGAAGGCCGGTCTCACCACCTTGGAGACGAAAAACTGGAATGCGCACGCCACCGAGAAGATTTCCCTGACCGGGGATCAGGAGATCTTCGTCCAACAGGGCGGTACGAAGGCCACGTTCAAAGGCGGAAACGTGACCTTGGAGGTGGCCGCGGAAACGAAGGTGACGCACGGGGGAACCACGATCCTCATCGACAACGCGGGCAAGGTTACCATCACGGCGGCGCCCGAATTGGAGGTCACCTGCGCGGGTGCGCAGCTCCTCATGGCCGGTGGGAAAGTGGCATTGACCGCGCCCGCCGAGATCAAGCTGGCGGTGGGCGGGAGCGGAATCACCATTAGCCCATCGAGCGTGTCGACCCTGGCAGCCACCGTCAAGTCGACCGGGATGACGTTGAACGAGATCACGGGGCTGTTGGTGAAGTTGAATTAGGAGGACACGATGGGAGCCTCGAGCGAACCGTTCATGGCATTGCAGGAGGACCTCTCGTGGTTCATGGAGTGTCCTGAAATTCGCCTGATGCACATCGCGACGGGCGGCGAGGAGCGCGCCGTCGTGCTGCATCAGGTTGCGCTGGCCGAGGGCGATGCACGCAACCGAAGTCCGTTTTTCGCTCTTGAGGATGCGCACACGCGAGACGATCCGGGGTGGACGGTACGCGCAGAACGAATGCGCGTGATTCACGAGGCCCGCCGCGAGGCCATGGCCAAAGAGGGCTATGCGTTGGGGCCACTTCCGCCGCTCACCTACGACGCGCAGGAAATCGTCACCTTCGGACGGCAGATCCAGCAATGCCTGTACGTGCATTCCATGGTTCCCGAGCTCGGGGGGCTCGTTTTGGTGCTCGCCCCGGGCGTGCTCGAAGCGCCGAACGACTTCGCGGTCGCTCTTTTGGAATTGCTCCGTGTGCAAGCCTTTGCGCAAGTTCGCATCGTGGTCATCGAACTTGGCCATACCCTCGCCGACCCATTGATGCGCCCTCTCGGTGAGGCAGGACTCTCCGCCACATGCCTCGTGGACAAGGATGCGCGCCGGCGCGAATACGCGGCGCAACTCGCCGCGATGGCCCAGGCTCCGGCGGCGGCGTCCGCGGAGGTGCAATCCGGATTTGCCGGACCGAAAGACGTATGCGCCCCACCGCGCCATGGCAAACCTCCGCGCGACGCGGAGCTGCCGCCCGAGGTGGCGCAGGCTCTCGCCGAGGCGGCGGGGCCAATGGCGGGACTCGCCGGCGCGGCGGGCCGAGTCTTGAAACAACGCATCGTGGGCGCGGCCTTTGCGATGCAAGAGCAACGGTATCCGGATGCGATTCGCCTTCAGACCGAAGCGTGCACGCAGTGCATCGAGCTCGGCCTGGTGAACATCGCGTGCGTTCTCGAGGTGTCGCTTGCGGTCTACATCTTTCAGGCTGGCGCCCGCGCGCGTGCCATCACCGCGTTCGAGTCCGCGGCTGAGCGCGCCCGCGTTGCCCAATTGCCGGATCTGGAGAGCCAGGCGCTGATGGGGCTCGCGAATGTGCACATGCTCGAGGGGCGTCTCACCGAGGCGGCACATCATTACGCACGAGCAGGAGAGGCGGCGGAGCGGGGGAACATTCCGCCCTTGGCCATCGAGGGATACCGGATGGCGGGCCAGTTGGCACTTCAGAGCGGCGGTGAGTCGGCGGCCGTGGCGGCTTGGCAGCGCGCGCTGCGAATTGCCGCGATCCATCCGCCGGAGATGGCGGCCGCTTCGAGTGCGCCGCTGGTTGCTCGGTCCTTGGCGAAGGTGTACCGCGATCACGGATCGTTTCCCATCGCACAATCGCTGCTCGACCAGGCCGACGCGTACGAGCGCGGTGTGCCCATCGAGCGGGCCGACGCCCACGTGGCTCCCGCGTCCCGCAGCGACGTGACGGGGGTGAGCGATGTTCGCGGGTAAGCAAACGGATCTCGTCGTCGGGCTGGACATCCACATGGAGATGATCCCGGCGCCGCCCGCGCCTCCCCCGGCCGGCGTGCCGACTCCGTTTCCCATGCCCTTCGTGGGCATGATCGAATTCAGCCCCGGCGGGCTCCTGCTCGGCATGGGCATGGGGCTCGGCATGGCGGCGATCTTCGGTGGTCCCATCAAGGGCCCGGTCGTCGTCAATGGCATCTTTCAGGGCGCCAAAACCGGGGACGACGCGACCAACAAGCTGACCATGCCGCACATGCTCATTCCGCCCGGCTTCATGTGGACGCCGCTCCCGAAGCCGCTGAAGCTGAAGATCAAGCCGCCGCCCCCGAATCCGGATCCTCCCGCGATGCCGCCGGGCGATGCTATTTTGATTACGGGCTCGAAAACGGTCTACTTCGAGGGATCGAACGCCAGCCGTCTTCCGGATTTGGCCATGAGCTGCAGCGATCCGGTGCGTTTGCCAAGCTCCGTGTTGCTGGCCGTGCCCAAAGGATTGCCGGTTTTGACCATGGGCCCACCGGCGCTCGACCTCGCGTCGGCCGCCAAGGCCTTCTTTCTCCGCAACAAGTGGACGGCAGGCTTGTTTCAGCAGCTCGCGAGTTTGCTCCCGACGAAACGCCTTCGCGATCTCGCATCGAAGGCGGCATGCTGGCTCACGGGCCACCCCGTGGACGTGGCCACCGGCCGGCTGCTCACGAGCGCCGTGGATTTCACGCTGCGCGGGCCGATTCCCATCACGTTCGAGCGCAATTACTCGTCGACCTGGGCCGAGCGCCCCTCGCCCCTCGGTTACGGGTGGAGCCACACCTTGCACGAGGCCATTTGGCTCGAGCGGGGCAAAGTCGTTTACAAGATGGGCGACGGCCGCGAGGTCGAATTTCAATGCCGGCACTTGCCCGGCCGCTACTTGCCTATCGGTGGCGAGGTCTTTTACCCCATCGACCGACTCACCCTGCGTTACCACGGGGAAGGGCGCTACGAAGTCCGCTCGGTGGACGGCCTAACGCGCGAATTCTCGCTTCTTCCGGGAAATAACAACGTATCGCTCCTCACGCGCATCCGCGATCGCGTCGGCCACACCGTCGATCTCGCGTACGGCAGCGACCACCTGCTCGAATCCGTCACCACCAGCGAAGGCCGCTGGATCCGTTTCGAACATCGCGACGGCCTATTGCGCCGCATCGCCGTCCCCATCGCCGAGCAGGACGACGGCTGGTACAACCAGGTCACCTTCGAGTACTCCGCCGAAGGCGACCTCGTTCGCGCCATCGACTCTTTGGGCCACGCGCGGGTTTACCGTTACGAGAACCACCTGATCATCCAGGAAACGGACCGCGACGGCGTCACCTTCTGGTTCGAATACGACGCCCGCGACGCCATGGCCAACTGCATCCGCACGTGGGGCAGCGACGGCAAAGGGCAAGATCGGCTATTTTTCCGCGAGATCACGTACGACAAGAAGAGCATGGTCACCCTGGTCGAGGATTCGCTGGGGAATGTGACCGCCTACAAGATGAACGCGCTCAACGCCGTCGAAGAGGTTATCGACCCTCACGGCGCCACGTCCAAGTTCGAATACAACGAGCACCTCTGGAAGACGGCGGAAATCGACGCGCTGGGAAATGCGATTCGATTCGAATACGACGGACGCGGGAATGAGACGAAACGCACGCTGCCCGACGGAACATCATTCACGCTTCGCTACGACGGGTACGATCAGCTCGTAGAGGCTGTCGACTTTTTTGGTTCCGTTTGGGCCTGGGCCTATGATCAATGGGGAAGGTTGCTTTGGCGACGAACGCCCGCGAGTACGTTTCTGTGTGAGTACGTTGGCAAGTTCCTTTCTCGCGTGACGGTCGACGATCTTGTCTTCTCCTACGAGCGCGATGCGTTTGGCGAGATAACTAAAATATCCTTCCCAGATGGGACGTACGAAGAACGTTCGTACGATCGCCAGGGTCGTCTCGAGAAGGTGCGCGACGAGATGGGACGCGTAAGGCGTCTCTCGTTCGACTGGGAGTCTCGCCTCATTCGTCTGCAGGAGCCCGATGGGGCCGTTCGCGCCATCGAATACTCGGCGGGAGGAGACGTCATCTCTTACCAGGATGCGACGAGCGCGATACGTTACGGCTATTGCGGATACCACAAGTTGGCATGGCGAGAAGAAGGTGGGACCCGTCTCGAGTACCGCTATTCATCCGAGGACACTCTCGTACAGGTCGTCAATGAGGCCGGAGAACTATATACGTTCGAGCGAGATGCATGCGGCCGCGTCGCCCAAGAAATCCGATTCGATGGCCGGACACACATCTACCTCCGCAACCCGCTCGGTCACGTCACGACACATATCATGCCCAGTAAACTGGAGCGGAAGTACACGTGCAACTGGGAGGGGAAGGTAACGCACGTGACGTATCCGGATGGAAGCGAAGAATCGTTCACCTACGACGCAGAAGGGCTTGTCGAAACGGCAACGAATGCCGCGGGAACGGTGCGCTTCCAGCGTGATTCCGCACGGCGCGTTGTCGCAGAGTGGTTCGGCGGACATTGGGTTGCTTGCAAAAGCGACGGCGCCGGTCGCCGTACGGAGACGACGACGTCACTCGGGCTCGCTGAACGGGTGACACGAGATCGCATGGGCGGCGTCGCGAATGTATCTTTGTGGGAGAAAGGTGACAACGGGACTCCACGAAGTACGTGGGCGGTGTCTTTTGACCGTGATCCAATTGGCAATGAACTCGGTCGACGGATGAGTGGAGGTGCCGGCGCGTCTTGGACTCGAAACGATTCTGGGTTACCGCTCTCGCACGAGGTCGTCCGCCAACGAGGTGGTGCATCGGAGTTCGTCTCGCGAACGGAATATGCATGGCTCGGTAGCGAGCGTCTTGTCGCTCGTCGGCACGTTGCAGCTGGAAAGGGTGATGCCGAAACGAAGTTTCATCACGACGCTCGAAACCGTCTCGTCGCGGCAACACTCCCTGATGGTTCGCTGCAATGGCGCGCACCGGATGTTACGGGCAACTTGTTCAAGACGCGTGAACGGAAAGATCGTCACTACGGCCGATCCGGCGTTCTGTTGGAGGCGAACGGGACGAGGTTCGAGTACGATCTCGACGGAAACCTGGAAAGAAAGACGCAGCCGGACGGTGCGCAGTGGACATATGGCTGGAACGGCAACGGCACCTTGGCCCATGTAATGAAGCCCGATGGAACGAAGGTGACGTTTCAGTACGACGCCCTCCAGCGCCGGGTGGCGAAGATACTCGATGGGCAGAGCATGCATTGGATGTGGGACCGCGAAGTCCCGATCCATGAGGTGAAACGACACGGGGAAACCATCGAAAGGACTACCTGGCTCTTTGAGCCGGAGACGTTCAAGCCAATTGGCAAGGTGGCGCCAGACGGGAAGAAATACAGCATCGTGACGGACTTCGTCGGCACACCGAGCGAGATGTTCGACGAGGGCGGTGAGCTTGCGTGGAAGGCGCAGTTGGACATCTACGGTGTTGCGCGTATCGAGCAAGGTGTCGTTGACGATTGCCCTTGGCGCTGGCCCGGGCAATACGAAGACGTAGAAACGGGACTCTATTATAACCGGTTTCGTTATTACGATCCTGAACGCGGCGACTATATATCACAAGATCCAATTGCCTTGACGGGAGGCCCACGCCCATACGGATATGCCTCCGACCCACTCATATGGATTGACCCCCTGGGTCTACACCTCATGACGGCGCAGTACTCGCCGCCTGGGAGTCTCGCGCGACAAGATGTCGTCAACCCCGCTACAGGGACGAATCGCTGGCCCAACTTAAGGAATTCTGGCGACAATGGCATGGCCAAATCCGGGTTTGGTCGCCTCGGCGATAGCGAAAATTTGCTCATGGACCACCTTGCACAGTCGGGGAAGGCCGAGCAAATGCGTGGTGGGACGCTCTGGTTGGCGTCGAAACCTCAGGGAAAATTCAGTTCACTTCCACCTTGTGAAGATTTTTGCGACAAAGGGCTGCAAAAATTCGCAAAGCAGTACGGGATCACGATCAGCTATGAGCAGCACAACGGGAAAGGGATGCCAATCGGTAAACCTCACGTGTATCCAAAGCCTGAGGACGAGCATGCGAGCGGCAAGGGTTGTGGCGGTGGAGGAGGAGGAGGAGGAGGAGCATGACGAGCGGAGAGCGACGCGATTGGAAAGACATCGGTTCGAGTGTTGATTCGGCCGCAGCCGTTCCGGAGTTGCTGCGACAGGCATGCACCGCGGAAACACCGGAGGATGCGTATCACGGTGTCATGTCCGCCGTCCGCTACGTGAGCGATGGAGCTTCGCTCAAGGACGGCGCACCCGAGATGGTCGACGAGCTTATCGATGTCCTCGCGACGGGGGTAGTGCATGCCGCTCCGTTTCTGCGCGGACTGCTCGAACTACTCCAGCCTGCGGCCTATCGTCGAGGGGACGCGCGTGTGACCCCCACGAACAGTGCAGTTGGTTTTCCGGGCTTATGGTACCTGGATCGGAAGTGGGAGTCTCGCGCGACGCAAGTCGTCCTCGAGCAGAGCGTTGAAGAGCGTGTGCGCGCACGCGCGGACCATATTTTCGCTCAACTGCTTGCGACGAAATTCGAGGACTACGTCTTAGCCGCCGGTGTTGCGGCGCTTGCGGACCTGGATCGAGGCGCAGAATGGTTGTCGGGGGCCGCACGATGGGGGAGTGAATTGGTTCATATCTCCGTTGCTGCGTCCGTTGCCTGGCGGAGGAGGGACGAGAGCGAGCGGGATCAACTGCTTGAGGCCTCGTCGCAGCTGAGCGCACCGGCTCGAGTCTTGTTGCAACTGGTACAGGGGAAGTGGGACGCCGCGGCTAGCAAAACTCTTTCAGCATGGCTGCGAAGAGGAGTTAGGGACATTTCGGATCTCGACGAACTTATCTGGATGAACGGCTCGCCGGCATTCCTTTTTGCGGCCGCACTAGGCCGTTCTCATCTGCCGGACGTCAACGCCCTTCTCGAAGCTGTGGTGCTCGAGGCCGAGGGGGGCGAGGACTATGATCTGGACCTTTGCAACTGGACTCCTTCCGCATCGGCGGCGTATTGGCTCATGCGACGTAATCTCGATCGACATTGGATGAGAGGCGAGATTTTGGGGCCAGAGAATTTGAATTCGAACGAAATAGCGACATTGCGTTTCCTTTCTCAGTACGATCAGTGGCGGCGTGGCGGCGGTGAGAGTATCGTAGAATTTGGAGTTTTTGCATTGCGTCGCGACATCGGTCGCCTAGCGGGAGACGTGCGAGACTCGCTGAACGAACTTCATGAAGGTTTCTTCGGGCACGCTTGGGTGCGATGGTCGCGATGGAAGTGGATTATGAGCGGACTCGCGTCGCTGTATTCACATCATAGTGACGTGCAACAGGCCGTACTGGATGATGTTGAGAATCAAATTGTTCGTGCCGCCCGGCGAGAGGATCGGGAATATTTGACCATCGCGATTCGCGAAATGCGAGAAGCGGGACGAGACGAAAAGATTCAATGGGGCGATCCAAATGCCTGATTCTACCGACGCCACTTCCCTCTTCGGTGCCCTTCACGAGGACATCGCGTTCAAGCTCGAAATCACCGACGTGGACAGCTCTCTGCTGCGCGTGGCGTCGTACCAAGGCAAAGAAGAGCTGTCCACGCTCTTTCGATACGCCATCACGGTGGGGACGGATGCCGAGCCGGAAACCATTGCGCGCTTGGAAGCCGCGCTGGGGCGGGATGCCGTGTTCACCATCGAGCATGACGGCAAAGAGGCGCACGTGGTGCGGGGGATCGTGACGGGGGTGTACCCTGACGGGGCGTTCGTCGGGAAGACGCAGGTGCGCGTGATGTTGGTCGTCGAGCCGCGGATGGCCAATCTGCGGTACAGCGGTGGGTTTCGCATTTTTCAGAATATGGCCGCGCACGAGATCGTCCAAGCGATCTGCGAGCCGGAAGGGATCGAGTGCAGCTGGCACGTGCACGGGGTGCCCGCGAAGCGCGATTATTGCACGCAATTCAACGAGTCCGATTTGGACTTCATCGCGCGGCTCGCCAGCGAAGAAGGGATGCATTATTTCTTCGAGCACGATGGCGGCAAGACCACGGTGGTCTTTTCCAACGAGCCAAAAGGTTACGAGGAAATCGAGCCGGATCTCGAGTTGTCCTTCAACGAAACGGGCGGCGCCGTGCATGGGGAGCATGTCCGCAGCGTCCGGCGTACGCAAAGGATTCGCGCGGGCAGTTTCGAGCATCGCGACTACAATTTTTTGGAGCCGAATCGGGCGCTGATGGCGCGCATGGAGACGCCGGGCACGGAAACGACCGCCAATTCGCACAAGCGTGAGGTGCGGGACTATCCGGGAGGGTTCGTCGACAAGGATGGCGTCGGCAAGACGCGTGCGCAGATGCGCCTCGAGGAATTGCGCGCCAGCGCCTTCGCCCTTTCCGGGACGGCACATTCGCTGCGCTTTTCGGCGGGGTACACCTTTTCGCTCGAGGGGCACCGCGAGGACGGATTCAACCGCAAATGGCTTTTGACCAGCGTGAACGTGGCCGGTGGTGTGGAACGCGCCACGCAGGGGGGCGGCTTCCGAGGGACGCACGAACCGACGGCGTTCACCGCGGTGCCGGCGGAGACTCCGATTCATCCAGAGCGTAAGCGCAAACCGCGTAGTCGCTTGCAGTCTGCACGGGTCGTGGGGCCGAAGGACGGTGACCCGTACGTGGACGAGCATGGCCGCGTCAAAGTTCAATTCTTCTGGGACCGCGAGGGGAAGTTCGACGAGAAGAGCTCGTGCTGGGTGCGCATGATGACGCCCGCGGCCCACGCCAGCGAAGGCTTCTGGCAGGCGCACAAAGTCGGCTCCGAGGTCGTCGTGGGATTCCTCGATGATGACATCGATCGGCCCGTGATCTTGGGCGCCGTCTACAATACGGTGCAAGCGCAGCTTTACGCGTTGCCCGGGCAGGTGGCCAAAAGCGTGTGGCGCACCAAAAGCATCCCGGGAAACGGCGGCTTCAACGAGATTACGCAGGACAATACGGCGGGGAGCGAACAGATTTACGTTCACGCGCAGCGCGATCTCCGCGAAACCGTGGGCCACAACCACAACACCGCCGTTGCGGCGAATCAGAGTAACTCGGTGGGCGCACATCAATCCGTGTCGGTGGGCGGGGCGCGCGAGGTGAGCGTCGGCGCGAACGAAACGACGAAGATCAAGAAGCACCGGTCGGAAACTGTCGACAAAGGCGAAGATGTGACGGTATCCGGCGGTCGCGAACACGCCGTGAAATCGGGCGACGAGCACCTGACGGTCACCACCGGCAATCGCATCGTCGATGTCTCCGCCGGAAATCATACGACGAACGCAAAACCCGGCGACACGACCCTCGAGTCGAAGAATTGGACCGGGCACGCGACCGAGAAGATCTCGCTGAAGGGCGACAAAGAAGTCTTCGCGACGCAGGGAGCCACCACCCTCACCCTGAAAGAAAACAACGTCACGCTGGCCGTCGAAGCCGTGACGGAGATCAAACACGGGGGAACGAAGGCCCGCATCGAGAACAATGGCAAGGTTGCCATTACGGCCGATCCGGCGGTGCAGATCAAATGCGAGGGGGCCGATCTCTCGATGCAGGGCGGCAAGACCTCGTTGACCGCGCCCACGGAGATCGTGCTCGCGGTAGGCTCTAGCGGAATCAAAATCAGCGGCGAGGCCGTGGAGACTTCGGCGCCACTCATTCGGTCCATGGGGCTGCTGAACCTCGTCGCGGGCGGCGAAGTTAAGATGAACTGAACGAAATTTTTCCCGAGGCTGCGGCGAAGCGTTGGGCATGTTCGACCGAAGCCGGTGGGCTCGCCGTGTCCTGGCATGCGTCTCGCTCGTTTCCGCAGGCGCGTGTGGGACGTCGCCGAAGCTCGTGCCAGCTTCAAGGACCACCGGCGCGACGCCCGAAGCGCCCACGGTGGCCGAGCGCATCGCGCGCGTCGAGCACGGTTTGCTCCCACCGGTGCGGATTGCGCGGGAGACCGCGCCATGGTCCCTCGAGGAGCGGATGCGCGCACACCGTGTGCCTGGCCTCGTCGTGGCGGTGATCGACGACTTCCGCCTCGCGTGGACCAAGGCGTACGGCGTTGCCGACGCGAACTCGGGCGAGCGTCTCACCGAGACGACACCGATGCAGTCGGGATCCATCAGCAAGTCGATTGCCGCGTTCATCGCGCTCGGGGAAGTTCGCGCAGGCAAGCTCGCGCTCGATACGGACATCAATGCGTCGCTCAAAAGCTGGAAGCTCCCGCCCAACGAACTGACGCGCCGCACGCCGGTTACCTTGCGGCAGTTGTTGAGTCATACCGCAGGAACCACCGTCCCCGGGTTCAACGGATACGCATTCGATGACGCCGTCCCCACATTGCTGCAAGTTCTCGATGGCCGTCCACCCGCCAATTCGCCGCCCGTCGTCGTGGACCTCGCACCGGGATCGCGCTTTCGATATTCGGGCGGCGGAGTCTCGATTGCGCAGCAAGCGGTCCTCGACGCCGAAGGCGGCCGCTCGTACGCGAGCATCGCGAAGGAGCGCGTGTTCGAGCCCTTCGGCATGGCGCGTAGCACGTACGTGCAGCCACTCCCCACGGACCGTGGGCTGTACGCGACAGGCCATATGCGCGACCGCGTCATCCCTGGCAAGCGGCACATGTTTGCCGAATTGGCCTCCGGTGGTCTCTGGACCACCGCCGGCGATCTTGCGATATTCTGGCTCGAAATTCAGCGCGCCCTGGCCGGTCGTCCGTCGCACGTGCCGGCGGAAATCGCAACCTGGATGACGACGTCCGTCGCACCCGTCCGTCAGGACGAGGATGTCGCGATGGGTACATTCCTTTCGCGGCACGGGAATGCGCAGTACTTTGGTAACTGGGGCACGAACGAGGGATTCCAGGCGATATCCACGGTTCGCAAAGGTAAAGGCTATGGGGTGGTGCTGATGAGCAATTGCGTCGGCAGCCAGCGTCTCATGCAAGAAGTGTTGCGCGCGATTGCCCACGAATACGCGTGGGACGGCTACGATGAGCCTGCGCTCGAACGGCGCCCGCTCGATGCAACACGCTTGGCACCCTTCGCGGGGCGTTGGACCTTCGGAGCACGGGATGGATTCGATCTCGACCTGAGTGGAGGGCGCATGGCGCTTCGGCGCCCGTTCGAAGACTCGGAGGAGCTCGTCCCCATCGATGGCGACATTTTCGTGGGCCGCGATACCGGAGTGCGGATCACATTTCCGAACGACCACGAAGCCGTGATGACGAGCGAAGGCGGACGCGTGGAGCATGCCGTACGCCTCGCGAGCGACGCGGCCGCGCCCATCTTCCTACTCGAAGCGAATCGCGTCGACGAGGCCATTGGCGCGTACCGCAAGCTCCTTGCGGTGGACGCGAACGAGCCGGCCGCCAGCGAATCCCACTTGGGGGGCATGGCCTCGAACCTGCTACGCCTTCGGCAGGACGAGGGGGCTCTGCGCATCATGCGCCTCGATGTTGCGCTTCACCCGGAATCAACCGATGCGCACGAGGACCTGGCCTACGTTTACGATTGCATGGGACGACATCCCGACGCCATCGTCGAATACCGCGCCGCCATGGCCGCGATGAATCGCAATCCGAAAGCCTCGGCAGAAACGAAGGCGGCGTATGCGACCCGGATGGGCGCGCGAATCCGTCGCCCGTGATCCTGCGCTGCTCTGTAGTTTTGCCAATGCAGCGAAACTTTCGGCGGGCGACCCGGCGTGTACCCAGGGAGCGGTGTACGCGCGATCCATGGTGCTGCGGGACCAGGGCCTCAGGAAATCCCGCAAATATCCGGCAAAGGAAGCGGTCGACCCCCCCTTCCGGCGCTGGCAAGACTGTTGCGTATACAGGTCCGTGTAAGGTCGACGGCGGGTGGATCCCAAGTGAATCATCCCGATTTTTCGTTGATGCAAATCGAGAGTCGCCCGTCCAACCCACGAACGTTTGATACCGACAGAGACATTGATTGAAGGAGAGTGGATGATGCGAGTGTCCAAGAAGGCTATTGGGTCCGTTTTTGCGGTCGCTGCTGCCATTGTTGCGATGACGACCAGCTCTCCATCACAGGCCGGCGACGAGTCCCTCGTTGCGGCGTCCTGCAGCGGCGGCGCGGTCACCGTCACGGCAGTCAAGCCGTGGCACGCCAACAAGGCCGCTCCCTGGAAGTGGGACAAGGGTGCGAAGGTTTCGGTCGACGACGACGCCGCCAAGTTCAAGGGCGACAAGTGCGAGGGCACCATCAAGGCCTTCGTCTGCAATGGCGATCAGTGCAAGGGGCCGATCACGATTCCCGTCAAGTAACGTCGAAGTTCGAAGAGTAGCACGCTGCCCTGGTGCTGTACGTATACCGTACGGTGCCGGGGCTGTGTACTTTGGGCAAGTGCCCCCAATGCCGTGACCGCGCTCGTGGCGTAAGCTGGCATACGGGATGCGCACGCCGCGTAGGTCATGCGGACGAAACGCGGTGTGGCGTTGCTTCTCATCGACGTCATCAATGGCTTCGACTTCGAGGGCTCGGAAGGGCTCGTGGCGGCGGCCATTCCCGCGGCACTCTGCATCGAAGCGTTGGCCCGGAGGGCACGTCGCCTCGGTGTGCCCGTTGTGTACGTGAATGACAATTTCGGTCAGTGGCGCTCGAACTTCGAGGCGACGGTGCAGGAATGCACCAAGCGCACGCAACCGGGGCATGCGGTGGTGGCGCGCTTGCGGCCACGCCGCGGCGATTATTTCGTGCTGAAGCCGAGGCATTCTGGTTTCTTCTACACACCGCTGCCGTTGTTGCTGGAGCACCTGGGCGTCGACACCTTGGTGCTCACTGGGTTCGCCACGAACCTTTGCGTGCTCTTCACCGCCAACGACGCGCACATGCTCGGCTACCACGTGCGTATTCCCGCGGATTGCACGGCCTCCAACACGGCCGGCCTCACGCGCGCGGCGCTGGCCCAGGTTCGCGAAGCCCTCCGCGCCGACGTTCGATCCAGCAAGGAATGGGACCCCTTGGCGATCGGGCCCCGACGAAAAAAGCCTACCGGGCATGCGTTATGAGCACACCGGGCAATATTGCCCCAACGCCGCGTCGGTGCGGCCTTTGCTTCGAAGGAAGGTCATGAAAGCCACGGACCTTTTGGAACAACAGCATCGCAAAGTCGAAGATATCTTCGACAAACTCAAGAACAGCAAATCGAATGCATCCACATTATTGGAGGAACTCGCCAACGATCTGTCGGCGCACATGGCCATCGAGCAGAACATTTTCTATCCGGCCATTCGCGAGGTGGACTCCGATACGGTGGAGGAGAGTCTCGAAGAGCATTCACTGGCCGAAATCGCCCTCAAACGCCTCTTGCGTACTCCGCAGACGGACCCTTCGTTCCAGGCGAAATTGACCGCGCTCGAGGAACTCATCGAGCACCATGTCGAAGAGGAAGAGGATGAGCTCTTCCCCGAGGTCGAAAAGAAACTCGACGCGGACAAATTGGATACGCTGGGCGGGCAGATGGAGAAAGCGTTCACGCAGGCCAAGGCCGAAGGCTTCAATGCGCTCGTGCCGCAAGGCCTCGCGCAGACGTCCGCCGACGAGTCGCGAAAGGTTGCGAGCCAGATGAAGGCGCCGACCCCGAACGGGGCGACCGCGCAACGTCGTTGACCGCCCAGAACGAGACGAAGGCGGAGGGGAAAACCCCTCCGCCCTCGTCTCCATCCGATGACTACGAGCCTTGCGTGGTTCTCGTCGTTGGCGATCGCGATTCGGCAGTCGTCCCCTGCTGTGGACCCCCGAGGCATCGCGCAAGATGCTGTGACAATTGCCGGACGTGGTTGGCATCGTCCCGCTTGATCTGCTCGAGAATTCGCAAAATATCCGAATCTTGCCGCGCATCGTCACAATAGCGACCATAGGCTTCGAGTGCCTTCGACTTCGCATGCACGATGGTGAGAAGGTCGTACGTGAGGTTGTCGAGCGGGAAGCCCTCCGCTTGCTCTTTTCCTAGTGTGCCCATCATCGGCCCTTTCTGGCGGAGAGACCTCCGCCACGTGGACGCGATGCATCGAGGGTGCCCGGATTCATCATGGCCTTGGTAATTCGTCTCCGGCCTTACAATTGCACGATGCGGCGTCATGCACGAGATCGAACGAATCGCAGCGTTCGTCGAACGCGCTCACTGGGAAATGCTCTCCGAAGAGGCCCGCAGGGCCCTGAAGATCCGTTTGCTCGATAGTATCGGTTGTGCCATTGGTGCGTTGCAGGGAAGGCCCGTGCGTGCGGTGCGCGAGCAGGTAAACGCCTTTGGTGGCACCGGCGAGGTGACCCTCATCGGAGGTGGAAAGACGGCGCCCGATCGCGCGGCGTTCTACAATGGAACATTGATTCGGTACCTCGATTTCATGGACTTCTACACGGCGCGGAAGCAGACGTGCCACCCCAGCGACAACGTCGCCGCGGTGCTCGCCGCCGCCGAAGATCGCGGACGCAGCGGTCGCGATTTGCTAGTGGCCACGGCCATCAGTTACCAGATTCAAGCGCGTTTGCTGGAGGAGGCGCCGGTGCAGTCGAAGGGCTTCGATCACACCGTGCAGCAGGCTTATTCCGTTGCCGCTGGCGTTTCCAAGGCACTCGGGCTTTCGGGCGCGCAAACCGCGCATGCCATGGCCTTGAGCGGTGTGGCTCAGCAGGGGATGATTGCGGTTCGCGAGGGTCACCTTTCCCAATGGAAAGGCATTGCTTCGGCACATCATGGGGCCGCTGCTTTGAGCTGCACCTACCTGGCGTCGCGCGGTGTGACCGGGCCGCTCGGCATCATCGAAGGCCGTCTCGGGCTCGAGGAGGCTCTTGCGGGTCGCTTCTACATTGATTGGGAGAACGAGGACCTGGAGCGCGTTCTGCGATCCTCGGTGAAACGGTACAACGCGGAGGCGCACACGCAGTCCATCGTCGAGGCCGTGCTCGATCTGCGCCGCGAGCATCGCGTGCTCGGGGAGAATCCTGCGTCCATCGCCCAGGTAGAGATCGATGTGTTCGAGCAGGCCTACAACATCGTTGCGCCTGGGGGCAAAGAGGCGGGCGACAAAGACGACGTGCACTCCAAAGAGCAGGCGGACCACAGCATCCCTTACATCGTGGCGGTGGCGCTTCTCGACGGGCAGGTGGGGCCCGCCCAATACGAGCCCGAGCGCATCGCGCGGGCCGACGTGCAGGAGCTTCTCCACCGCGTCCACGTCGACGACGCCCGCCGGCTCACGCGACGCTATCCGGACGAGCTCCCGTGCCGCGTGCGCATCCGACTCGCGAACGGTGCCAAGCTCGCGCTCGAGAAGGTCGACTACCTTGGATACTTCACGCGCCCGCTGTCGTGGAACGAGGTCGTATCGAAATTTACGGACCTGGCCGAACAAAACGCGGGCCTCGAGCTCGCCGCTCGCATCGTCGAGCTCGTCGACGGGCTCGAAGTGCATGATGTGCGAACGCTGACCGCATTGCTCGCGGGTGCGCGCCGCAGCGTGTCCGAGCGAAGCGGCGTGCGGCGGGCTTCATGATGCAAATGGCCGGCTGCGAGTTTCGCGGCCCGTTGGAGGCTGATAAAGGTGCCGCCCTATGCGCACATTCCTCGTCAGCCTGTTGTTTCTCCTCTCACTGCCGGCATGCGGAACGCAAACCATCGGCGCGAGCAGCGAAGGAACGGTTCCGAAAATGCCCGCGGGGGCCAACCTTCCGCGGTGGGAGCATCTCTGCATGGGGGGCTGGGGCGAATCCACGTACAGCGATTTTCTCAACGAAGCGGGAGAGCAAGGATGGGAGTTGGTTGGGATGACCCACACCGGTCTTGTGTGCTTCAAGCGCCCCAAGGCGGCTTCGGCGAAGCCACAAGCCCCGGCGGCCGCCCCCACGGCCCCAACCTCGTCCCTATGAACCGGGACTCCTATTCACTTTGCGAAAAGTAAGTGAATATCGGCAAAAGCTTTGATCTCGAGTGCGTTGCCCGAGGGATCGAGAAAGAACATGGTGGCCTGTTCCCCCCGTTGACCTTGGAAGCGGGTATGGGGTTCGATGAGAAAGCGAACCCCATTGGCCTTCAGGCGGCCCGCGAGCGCTTCCCACTCGGCCATGGGCAGCACGATGCCGAAGTGGCGCACGGGCACGGCCTCGCCATCGACGGCGTTGCGTTGCACGAGGCCGGTCTCCTCGGGGGCTAGGTGGGCCACGATTTGGTGGCCATAGAAATTGAAGTCCACCCACTCCTCGCTGCTGCGGCCTTCGGGGCAGCCGAGGAGCTCGCCGTAGAATGCGCGGGCCTGCGCCAGGTCGTGCACCGGGAACGCGAGATGAAATGGCGACAGCAGAGCGGGATTCGTCGTGGGAGCATGCATGGCGTACCTCCGATGGTGGTGTCGCTCGACAGAAAAGAAAATCAATATTACTTTGAGATGAGCATCACGAGAATCTATGAATGATCCGCGAGCTCAAGACCTTCCTCGCCGTCGCGCGCGAGGGCACCTTTGCCGCCGCCGGTAAAAAGGTCGGCCTGACGCAGGCAGCGGTCAGCGCCCAGATGCAGCGGTTGGAGGCGGAGCTTGGCTTCGCCTTGTTCATGCGGACCGGGCGCTCGGCACGCCTGAACGAGATGGGGCAACAGACCCTTGGGCGTGCGCAGGAGCTCGTTCGCCTCTACGACGACTTGGGTGCGCGTCAGGTGGGGCACGCCACCACGACGCTCGTCACCATCGGGGCGATCGCCTCCGTGCAGCGTTCGCGGTTGCCCGATGTGCTGGCGCGCTTTCATCGGGAGCATCCAGACTGCCGCACGCGCGTCCTGCCCGGCGTCTCCATGGGGCTGGCCGATCAGGTCGATGCCGGCGACATCGACATGGCCGCCATCATCCGCCCGCCGTTGCCACCGCAGGGCGACCTTCGTTGGACCACCTTGGCGCGCGAGCCATTTCGCCTGCTCGTGCCGCGCCATACCGCGGGCGATGATTGGGGCGAGCTCCTGTCCCGTGAGCCATTCGTGCGCTACGACCGCGTCTCGTTCGGCGGCCGACAGGTGGACCGCTTCCTGCGCCGTACGCACCTGGCCGTGCACGAGGTCTGCGAGCTCGACGAGCTGGAAGCGATCGTCCGGCTCGTGGCCAACGGCGTGGGGATCGCGCTCGTTCCCGAGACGGCCGGTCACCGCAAATGGCCCGCCGCGGTCCGCGTGGTGGACCTGGGGCACCACACGTTCCACCGCGAAATCGGCTTGCTCCACCGCGCGAGCGGCTTGAGCAAACCCGCGCAGCACATCGTGCGAATGCTGCGGGCGATCTATGATGTTCCGTCGTCGCGACGTGGCGAATATTGAAGCCATCACGAACCCGAGGGGAAACATGGAATATACGATTCAGTGCCTTTGTGGGGCCGTAAAGATGAAACTCGTTGGTGAGCCCATGCAATGTCTGTATTGCCATTGCGATGACTGCCAACGGGTGCACGGCGGTGCTTACCTTCCGGCCGCGATGTACCTGACGTCGCAAACGAGCATCGTTGCCGGCGATCCGATCCTCTGGAAGCTCAGAACCACGGAGCGTGCGACGTGTCGCTCGTGCGGAACTCGACTCTTTGCCGAGCCGCCGGGGTTTGGCGTTCGTAGCATTACCGCGTCGCTTTTGCCGGAAGGGGTATTCCGGCCCGCGTTTCACATGCAGTGCCAGCACGCGGTGCGTCCCATCCAGGACGATCTACCGCACTTCAAGCAGTTCCCCGCCATCTTCGGCGGCTCCGACGAGAAGATGCTCTGGTAAATGGCGCCAGGCAGGCGCCATTTACTTATCGGGTCTCGCGTCGAATTAATTCGATGAATGCATAAAAGTGACGAGTTTCAAATGAACGGCCATAGAACGCACGTATGAACGAATCACCTGCGTTCATTCGAGCGAACAGGCCGGTCCATTTTCATTTGAAACTCCATTTTCGAGGCATCTCTCGTGCATTTCGATACCCTCACGATTCGTCGTGTCGTGGGCGCGCAGTCTCTCGGCGATTCGTTCGTCCAGCGCGTTCATGACATGACGGAGCGCGCGATGGAAAGCCGCCTCCCGCTCGGGGAAACGGTGGCACGGCTCGGTCGGGCCAATCGCGCGCACTATATTCATCGAGAGTTGGGCGGCTGCGACGACCTCGTAGGCTACGCGCTCAACGAGACCTACGTCGCAGACACTTTATCGTGTGGCGCCGTGAAGGTTAATTATTTTTGTAGCGCATTTCTCCTCCGCGAAATCCGTCGGCGCTATTCGCTTTATCGCATGCTCGGGCCGATGCGGCTGGCGGGCGACGAACAAATTCTCGTGCTGCGGACGCAGAGTCCTCTTCCCATGGCCGCGTTTCGCCGCCTCTGCCATGCCAACGATTTTCATCTGTATTCTCCACTCGATGCCGACGTACCGGACATCGTTCACGACGTGGTCGTGAATCGGTTCGGTGGTCCCGAGCGGGTGCACCGCGCAGTGTACCCCACGCGCGTAAGCCCACCGAACGAGCCGCACGACGCCCAAACGGCGCGCCTCATGGATCTCATCGATCCCGATTGCGGCGATGCGCTGGTCTTCGTCGGTGTGGCGAACGAGCTCGTGCCATGAGGCTCCCGGAAGGACTCGCGGCGGCACCGCAGGCCGAGGCGGCGTGGGAGGCGGCCCGCGTGCTCGAGGAAGGCGGCAATGCCGCCGATGCGCTGGTCACCGGTGCGCTCGTTCAGGGCGTCGTCGATCCGCATCGCTGCGGCATCGGCGGTTTCGGCTGCGCCACGGTGAGCTTTCCCTCGCGCGGCGATCCCGTGGCCATCGACTTTCACGGCCATGCGGGGGAACGCTGCCATGAGAACATGTGGGTCGGCGCCTTCGAGTCGGTGGCCGAAGACGGATTCGGCTACGTGCTCCGCCATCGCGCGAACGATCTCGGCTACGGCTCCATCACCGTGCCCGGCATGCTCGCGGGGCTGCACGAAATCCATTCGCGCTTTGGCTCGATGCCCTGGCGCGAGCTGGCGTTGCGTGCGGTTCCCTACGCGGAACACGGCTTCGTCGTCGGCCCGCACCTCGCGGACTATTGGGCGCGCCCGGGTGCGTATGGCCGCGCGTCCACACAGGAGCGCCTCGCATTCGGTTCGGAGGGCCGCCGCCTTTTTCTCGACGTCGCCGGTCGTACGCTGCGCGCGGGCGACGTCTTGCGCCAGCCGGATCTCGCACGAACCTACCGCAGCATCGCCGACGATCCCGCGTGCCTCTACGTCGGCGCCCTCGCCGATCGCATCGTGCGCGATTGGGAAGAGCATGGTGCCAATGTCACGCGCGCGGACCTCGCGCGCTACCGGCCTACCGTGCAGGCGCCGCTCACGGGCACCTTCCGCGGTGCCCGCATCGTCACCACGCCACCTCCCGGCGGAGGCGCCGCCTTGCTGCAGGCGCTTTCCCTTCTCGAGGGCGACGACGTGCCCGCACTCGGGCAGCACTCCGCCGCGTGCATCGACCGCGTTGCCCACGTGCTGCATGCGGTGGGGCGCGAGCGACTCGGCGCCGACTCGCCGTGCACCACGCAATTGACGATCGTCGACCGCGACGAAAATGCCATTTCCTTTTCGCATTCGCTCGGATTCGGCTCCGGCGTCGTCACACCCAGCTTGGGCTTCGTCCACAACAATTGCATGAGCGGGTTCGATCCGCGCCCCGGGCGCCCTGGATCCATCGCCCCCGGCCGCGCCCGCACCACCGCGATCGCCGAGACTCTGGTCTGGGACGATGACGGGCTCCGTCTCGTCATGGGCTCGCCCGGTGCCGCGCGCATCACCGCCGCGCTCGCGCAAGTGTTGCTGGCCGTTCTCGAGTTCGACGTCGGCATCGCCGAGGCCGTGGTCCAGCCGCGCTTTTTTCCCTTTGGTGAGCGCCGTCTCGAGCTCGAGTCGCGTTTCCCGTCCCAGACGATCCTCGAGCTCGCGTCGCGCGGCTGGAGAGCGCAGCGGAGCATCAAGCCTTTCGGTCAAGTGGGCCGTGTCTACGCCATCGAGATCGATCGCCGCGGGCCCACGCCCAAGCTTCGTGCGGGCATCGACCCGGGCGAACCCGGCGCGGGATACCGCGCGATCTGACAACGCATCATCGAGAGAGGTAAATAGGAATGTCGGAAGAGGAGTACGATCTTATCGTGATCGGAGGCGGCCCCGGTGGGTCGACGGCCGCGTCGTTCGTGGCCATGGCAGGACACCGAGTCCTGCTTCTGGAGCGCGAATGGTTTCCGCGCCATCAAATCGGCGAGTCCCTTTTGCCGGTGACCATTCACGGTATTTGCCGCATGCTCGGCGTCGATGGCGAGATCGAGCGCGCGAACTTCATGCGCAAGCACGGCGGGACATTCCGCTGGGGAAAAAGCCAGGAGCCATGGACGTTTTCCTTCGCGAATACCTGGATGCTCTCCGGCCAAGGTCTCGACTACGCATTTCAAGTCGAGCGTTCGCGCTTCGACGAGATTCTTTTGCGCAATGCAGGCCGCAAAGGTGTCGACGTTCGCGAAGGCCACACGGTCATCGATACGCTCCGTGAAGCCGGTCGCACGGTGGGCGTGCGCTTCGTCGACGCAGCCGGCAAAGAGCGGCGTGCCCGCGCGCCCTTCGTCATCGACGCGGGCGGGCACCAGAGCAAGTTGCATCAATACGCGGGCGAGCGCGTTTTTGCGAAGTTCTTCCAAAATATCGCCCTCTATGGCTACTTCGAACATGGGAAGCGTATGCCCTCGCCCGACGAGGGAAACATCCTTTGTGCGGCCTTCGACGAAGGGTGGTTCTGGTACATTCCGCTTTCGCCGACCTTGACCAGTGTCGGTGCCGTGGTCTCCAAAGAGCAGCACGCCGAGACCTTCAAGCAGGGCTACGAACGTGCGTTTCAATCCTTCGTGGACGCGTGCCCGCTCATCAAAGAGTACTTGGACGGCGCTCGTCGCGTGACCGAAGGCCCGTATGGCATCTTCCGCGTGCGCAAGGACTACTCGTATTGCAATACGCAATTTTGGGCGCCGGGGCTTTTGCTCGTGGGGGATGCGGCCTGCTTCATCGATCCGGTGTTCTCGTCCGGCGTGCACTTGACCACCTACGCGGCGCTCCTCGGCGCACGAACGGTGAACACCGTTCTCCGCGGCACACTCGATGCGCACACCTGCATGACCGAGTTCGAGACGCGGTATCGAAACGAGTACGCGGCGTTCTACGACTTTCTCGTCGGCTTTTACGACATGCTGCAGGACGAGAAATCGTACTTCTGGAGCGCGCGCAAAGTGCTCGGCACGAACGAAGCCGACCAGGAGGCGTTCGTGCGGCTCGTGGCCGGCGGTGCGACCGCGGCGGAGGACTTTCTCGAAATGAGCGGGGCCAAACGCGAGTTCCTCAAAGAGTACGTCACCTCGCGAACACGTCAGGAGACGGCCGAGGAGTTTTTCGCGCGGTATTCCAATACGTCCTTCGATGCCAAATCATTTACTCGGAACCTGCGGCGGGGCAGGGCAGAGGTCCTCGCCCAGGCGACGCAGGGCGAGGCGCGAACCGAAGACCCGCCGCTGCGCGACGGGGGGCTGGTGCCTTCGCGCGACGGTTTTCATTGGGTGGCGCCGCCGAAGAAAGGAACGTGAGACCATGAACGATACGACACGGAATGACACACTTGCTCCCATTTCGTACGAGGCGGAGCCTTATCGCATCAAGGCGGTGGAGCCCATCAAGAGGCTGACGGTCGAGCAACGCAAGGGCGCCATCGAGCAGGCGGGGTACAACCCCGTATTGCTCAAATCCGAAGACGTGTATCTCGATTTCTTCACGGACAGCGGCACGGGCGCGATGAGCGATCGCCAGTGGGCTGCTCTGATGATGGGCGACGAGGCCTATGCCGGAAGCCGCAACTTCTATCGGCTGGAGAACACGGTTCGCCGGTATTACGGCTACCGCCACGTGGTGCCCGCGCACCAGGGGCGCGGCGCCGAGAACATCATGTCGAAGATGCTCATCAAACAGGGCGACTTCGTGCCGGGCAATATGTACTTCCCGAGCACGCGCCTGCATCAGGAGCTCGCGGGGGGGACCTTCGTGGACATCATCGTCGACGAGGCGCATGATGCCCAGGCGCCCGGCCTCTTCAAAGGCAATGTGGATATCGCCAAGTTGTCCGCCCTGATCGAGCGGGTGGGGGCGGAGCGCATTCCGTACATCAGCCTGGGCGCCACGGTGAACATGGCGGGCGGGCAGCCGATTTCGATGGCCAACATGAGGGCGGTGCGCACCCTCGCGCAGCAGCACGGGATCCGCGTCGTGCTCGACGCGTGCCGCTCGGTGGAAAATGCGTATTTCGTCCAGCAGCGCGAAGAAGGATACGCGAGCAAGAGCATCGCGGAGATCTTGCTCGAAATGTGCTCCCTCACCGATGCGTGCACCATGAGCGGCAAGAAAGACGCACTGGTCAACATTGGTGGATGGCTCGCGCTCAATGAGGCGTCGCTTTACGAGCAGGCAAGCAACTTGGTGCTGGTGTACGAAGGGCTCCATACCTACGGCGGCATGGCCGGGCGCGACATGGAGGCCATGGCGGTGGGCATCGAGGAATCGGTGCAGCAAGAGCACATTCAGGCGCGCGTGAAGCAGGTGGAGTACTTCGGGCACCGACTCGCTGCGTGCGGGGTGCCCGTTATTTTGCCGGTGGGCGGGCACGCCGTGTACCTCGATGCGAAGCGTTTCCTCGACCACGTGCCCTTGGAAGAATTCCCGGCGCAGCGGCTGGCCGTCGAACTCTACCTCGCGTCGGGCATTCGCTCGGTGGAACGGGGCACCCTTTCCGCCGGACGCAACGTGACCACGGGTGAGCCGAATCGTCCCACGTTGGAGCTGGTGCGCCTGGCCATTCCGCGTCGGGTCTACACGCAATCACACTTCGACTTCGCGGTGGAAGCGATCGCTAGCGTCCATCGCCGCCGAAAGGAGCTGCGCGGCCTGCGCCTTACGCACGAACCCAAGTTCCTGCGCTTCTTTCAGGCCCGCTTCGAGTTGCTGTAAGCGGCCGCGTCCGGCCGGTTCCGTCGACCACGGATGGGACCGGCCGGAAACGTCGCTTCGAGTGAAACTCGCATGCGATGGAATCGTATCCGATACGAAAGCGCGCACGGTGCGCGTCGATTCGTTCTTCGGATGCTCCATCGAGGTGTGAAATGAGCCAAGCGGTTTCCAACGTCCCCAAGCCGTTCCAGTTCCATTCGATCACGGTCATCAGTGCCGTGGTGGCCGCCGTCACCACGTTCGTCACCCTCACCGCCGCATTGCCAGCTTGGGCGATGTTCCTTGGCTGGGTAGGGTACAGCACCAGCGGCCAAACGGTCCGCGAAGGAATCGCCAACCTCGTTTCGTTTCTGTTGGGCGTCGTCTTCGGAGTAGGAACCGCGTTGCTGATCGCATTCCTGACCCCGTGGCTCGGCGATGCCGCCACGCCGGTGGCGATCTTCGGCGACGTGGTCGTCGTGCTGAGCCTCCGCGCGGTGCCCCATGTCAACAACCCGCTCGCGTACTTCCTGGGTCTCATCAGCTTCTTTGCCTCCATGCTGGCGCCGTCCGCTTCGACGTTGGGCGTTCTGGCCATCGCAGGAGTGATTGGCGCTCTCGGCGCGGGAACCGCGAGCTGCATCCAGTCCCGCGTGTTCCCCTCCCGCGAGGCCGTGTAAGCTGCCGCACGGTGTTGCGGAATCTCTCCCTTGCAACGTTCTTGATCGCCTGTCCCGCTTGCACCTGTGGAGGTACGCACCCGGCCGAGGCCGAGGTGCCGCGGGCGAGCGAGCCGCCGGTGGAGGCGGCACACGACGCCGCGTCGCACCCCGCCCAGAACGTCGTGCGCGCGGGGGTCGAGGCTTACCCGGTTCGGCATTTTTCGTATGCGCTCGCAGACGTGAACGTGAGCATCGAGGACGCTGGGATGCGCCCATCCCTTGCGCCGATGCTCGAACGGCCCGATGCCTTGCTGGCCGTCAACGGCGGCTTTTTCGACTCGAACGGGAAGGCATTGGGGCTCGCCATCTCGCAGGGGCATTCGCTCGCGCCGTTTGCTCCGCGGCTTTCGGGTGGCGTGTTCGGCATCGAGGGCGAGCGCGGGTGGCTCTCGGAAACGGAGTCGTTCGTCGCACCGTCCAAGGTCGATTTCGCCGTTCAGTGTCGCCCCCGGCTCGTCGTAGATGGCAAAGTCAATATTCGAAGTGACGACGGAAAGCGCGCCGAGCGGACCGCCATCTGCTTGCGCGAACACGGCACGGTCCTCGACTTTTTCATCGTGCGCAGCGACCAGACGGACCACATGCTTGGCCCCTCGCTTTTTGCACTCGCGCAACATCTGGCGGAATTCGGCTGCGAAGAAGCGCTCAACCTCGATGGTGGTCCCTCGACGGGCGCAGCCTTCTGGCAAGACGGCAAAGTTCAACACCTTCCGCCGCGGGGACCCATCCGTCACGCGATCGTCGTACGCGCGCGGCAAGGAAGGATGAACGACGCGTCGACCCTCGGCGTCGAAAACTGACGCGGAGGTTCGCGTCGAAAACTGACGCGACGATCGCATAATGCGAAATCATCGGTGGATGCGATTTCATTGGTTCCAATCGCTTGACGAATGAGGGCGCGGAGAGCAATTCCTATTTCGGTCGCGGGGGGACGTCGGGGACCGCTTCACTGATTTGCGGATTCGCACGGCGCGACCACCCCGCCGGGAGGTGCAATATGGGAAAGCCATCCGCCGCGGCATTGGCTGAACTGAAGGATCTGTACCAACAGAAGGGATTGCCGGAGAAACCCGACATCATCGTTATTCTTACGGATCAGGAACGTTACCCGACCCATTGGCCAGCTGAATTGGTGGACTCGCTCACGAGTTGGAAGCGGCTTCAGAAACACGGCCTGACCTTCGATCGGGCCTACACCTCGGCTTGCATGTGCACGCCCTCGCGCGGTGTGATGCTGACCAGCAACTACAGCAACCTCACCGGGCTGACGATGACGCCTAGCACGCTGTCGTATGCCAATCCGCGAATCCCGAAGATCGCCGCGTTGATGCAAGCGCAGGGCTACGACACGGTTTGGAAAGGCAAATGGCATCTGTCGCAGCCGGCCGACATCATGCAATGGACGCAATTGGATGTTGCCAACCTGCAGGAGCAATACGGCTTCTCCGGTTGGAACCCGCCGGATGCTGGCACCGTGACCGGCTTGTCCACGTACGATTCTTGGGCCACGGCGGGTTCCGGCAAGCCGGGACACGTCAATGCCGCCAACGACAGGCGTTACCTGCGCAAAGACGGCGAGGGGGTAGAAGCCCACGGCTTCGGCGAGGGCGCCCTCGAGTTCCTGGAAGCGCGTGCCGCGGGCCGGCAGAGAAAGGACCCCGCCGCCCTTCGGCCGTTCCTGATGTTCATGTCGTTCGTGAATCCGCACGACATCAATTTCTTTCCCTGGGGCTGGCAGAGCTTCGGCTACACCAAAAACGACATCGAGCTGGGCATCAAGCTGCCGGACAACGCCGTGGATACCCTGCTCACCAAACCTACGATCCAGACGCATATCCGCGACGTCCTGAACGCGTGCCAAGCGATCATCGGCCAGGAGACGCTGACCGGAGGTGCGCACGGACTACCGGGGGATCCTCATGGGATCCAGCTGGATCCGATCAACAACATTCACAACTACATCAACTTCTACGCCTACATGACCAAGTACGCGAATGACCGCGTCAACGAGTTCCTGGACGTGGTGGAGGCCTGTCGCTTCACCAAGGACGCGCTGATCATCCGCACCTCGGACCACGGCGAAATGGGGCTATCGCACGGCATGCGCGAAAAGTGTTACAACGTCTACGAGGAGACTATTCACATTCCCCTGGTGATCTCGAATCCGAGGCTGTTCGAGGGGCCGCAGAATACCGAGGCGCTCTACGCCCACGTCGACTTTTTGCCGACGTTGCTGGACTTGGCGGGCGGCTCGGGCGTGTACCCGCTGATGAAGGGGAAGAGCCTGACACCGGTCATTTTCCATAACAGCGTCGGGGTGCAGGACTCGGTGCTGTTTTGCTACGACGACGAGTCGGGGAACATCAGCGATCTGCAGTACCTCTCCCATATTCGGGCGATCCGTTACGGGCAATTTACATATGCGGTCTATTTCTCCCCGAATCTACCAGGCCAATACCAGTACGAGCTGTACGATCTGGAGAAGGACACCCCGCAGATGAACAACTTGCTGTTCCAGCCGCACCAGGCCACCGAGCCGGTGAAGGTGCTTTGGCGCAAGCTGCAGGAGCTGCTGAACGGAAAGCTGATCGAGGCGGGCCAGACACCATTCCCGCCGGTCCGCTAAAGCCAGAGCGCGCGACGGCCAAGGCTATCGCGCGTCCTTATTTTCTCGAGGTGAGGCGTTGGTGGGAGGCGGGCTTACCCGCTCGCAGCATCCAACCCATCATGGCTGGTCTGCCGCGTGTCGGCGTCTTTGTGCTCATCGCGCTCTGCTTCGCAAACCTTGCTACGTCCGCCTGCGGTGGCGCGAGCGACGAGCCCCCATCTCCGATCGACGACAAAACGCCGGGCCGCGATGCCATGCCCGGTCCCGATGCCGAACGGCCCAATCCCGATGCAGGGTATGCCGATCAGGCAGCCCCCGACGCCGCCGTGGACGAACCGCCCGTGGAGTTTCCCGATGCGGCGGCCTGGATGCCGCGTGGCACCTTGGCCGGGAATTACCACACCATATGCCGCGTAAGGCCCGCGGGGACCGTCGTCTGTTGGGGCTGGGGCGGCAGCGGTCAATTTGGTGTCCTCGACGCCGGAACCGGCCCCGCCACGATGCCCGGTATCTCGACCGCGGTCAGTGTCGGCTCAGGAATCGACTTTACCTGCGTCAGTCTGAGCAACGGAAAAGTGCAGTGCATCGGTGCCAACGATTCGGGTGAACTAGGTCGTGCGGGTGCACCCGGCCAATCCAATACATTGGTGGAGGTCGATGGCCTCGACGATGCGATGTACGTGCAGGCGGGCTACCGCTACGCGTGCGCATTGCGGCGATCCGGTTCCGTTTCCTGTTGGGGCTCCAACAGCTACAAGCAACTCGGTCCTGCGGCGGAGGCTCGTGCGTCTTCGCCCACGCCGGTGCACGTGCCAGGAAGCGAAGGGAGTATCGGATTGTCGGTGGGGTCGACGCACGCGTGCGTCGTCAAAGCCGATCGAAGTGTCTCGTGTTGGGGAGGCAACATCGGCGGCCAGCTCGGCGCTCCGGCATCGAGCGGGCCAATGTTGGCCACACCCGTCAAAGTGGCCAATGTCACCAACACCGTCATGGTGGCGGCGGCGGTGAATATGACCTGTGCCATGGATGACGCGGGAATCGTTCGGTGCTGGGGCTGCAACAACGGGGGCGGCGAATGTTTCACCGCCCCCACGCCGGTGCCAGGACTTCCCAAGGCGAAAGGCATCGCGGCGGGCGCCTACCACGCGTGCGCGATCCGCGACGATTACAAAGTGGTGTGCTGGGGCGACAACTCGCAAGGTCAACTTGGCGCCACCACGCCCATGCGCACGCCGACGCCCCTGGAGGTGCCCACCATTCGAGATGCCATTGCCGTCAGCACGGGGGCCGAAACATCGTGCGCCCTTCGCGCTTCGGGTCGCGTCTCCTGCTGGGGCGAGAACCATATCGGGCAACTGGGCAGTCTCGACGCGGGGCTGCGCAGCGCAACCCCCGTCGACGTCCCCGGCCCGTAGTGGAGACCTTTATTTCGTTTTGGCGTTTTCGCTCGATTTGATCCCCTCGGACTTTTTCCCGAGGCTCAAATCGGCGACCCCGTCTTGGAAGCGTATGCGCGAGACCATCAGCTTCTCCTGCAGGGCAACCACCTCGATGGTGCTCTTCGACATATGGTCGCTCACGTCTTGCAGCTTGTTCTGGAGGTTCTGCATGAGCGGTCCCGCCGTCTTTACCGCGCGGAGCGTGACGATTTGGGCGTGGAGCTCGTCCATTCGACTGCGGTATTCCTGCATTTGATCGCGCACCGTGGTGATGCGCTGCTCGATGTTGCCGATCTCCTGTTGAAGGTTGAGCAAGGTCGTGACCTCCGACCTCAGAGGGCTTTCCAAGGCCGACGTCGAAAGGAACGATCGGACGAGGGACATGCCATCCGGTGAGCGGAGATCGACCGTTCGGAATTGCGGCGCTTGTTCCTCGACGACGATATCCTTCTTGGCGCCACCCTCGAGGATGACGCGAAAGAGGTTGGCGCCTCCAATGCGTTCCACGGAGGGCGCCGAGCTCGGGGAGAGCTTGTAGCCTTCGGGCGACGTGTGGCGAACGTAAACCGTGACGCGCTCGCGCAGGCGGTTGTGGAGCGTCCACGTGGAGCGTTTCGTGTGCTGCACCTCGGCCGAGAAGACACCTCGTTGCACGGTCAAGACGCGCGCGATCTGATCGCGGTCTTCGTTCTTGGCTTCGACGACAATCTGCCGATCGAGCGCGAAGGGCACGAACGCGGTGGACTTGGCCGGGATCGGCTCGGCGATGCCTTCGCCGATGAAGCGCCCTTCGCCGAAGACGCTGACCGGCCCGCTCTCGAGTGCGGAGTCGGTCGGATTCTTGATGCGCACCGATTTGAAGGCGAAGGAGCCATTGCCGCGCGCGCTCTCGGGATCATAGAGGTAGACGACCTCGCCTTCGGCCTTCTTGTTCAGAATGGACACCATGGCACTGCTGCCGCGCGGGATGCTCATGGTCACCCCGGACTCGAAATGCGAGGTGCCAATGGGATCGGCGGCCGCGGCGGTGGCGGCGTCTCCTGGGGCGCTGACCTTTGGCGCCTCGAGCACGCGAACACCGCCCTTGGTCCCTTCGACCTCGCCTTTCCCGACGGCCGTAATGCGATTGGGGTCCGCGCCTTGGCGTATCAGCTGCTCGCGCACGCGGTTGGCACGATCCAACGCGGCGCGGTTTCGATCGCCGTCTTTCGGATCGGCGAAGCCCTCGATGACGAAGGCATTCGTGTTCCCGGGCTGCCGGATTCGCCGCAGGAGCGCGTCGAACGGATTCGGCGGCGGGGCGGGTGGCGGCGGCGGCGGGGCGCTCGCCGTCTTTTCCTCCGATTCGCGCGACGGTCGCTTTGGGGCCTCACCCGATCCGTTGGGGCTTCCCGGCATGCCCGACGACGTCGGGGGCCTTTTCTTCCCTCCTCCGCCCACCGACTCGAACGACCGCTGCGCACCGCCACGCGCTCCGGGGTTGGTCAGCGGAATGCGGCTCGTATAGTCGGCGTTGCTGTTCGACCCGCTACTCGTCGAGCCGACGTCGACGGTTGGCGCACGGGCCGCGACGACGACTTCATCCGGCGAAGCGGCCGCATTGGAGTTCGCGGGTGCGGTCGTCGCGATGGCATCGTCGGTCAGAACGGCGACATTCTTCTGACCGTCGGGCGCCGGTGTGCCGCCATAGACCGAGGCCCCCGACGGAGGCGCCGCCGCGAAGAGGGCATCGGACTGCAGCGTCTCGCGCTGGACCATCCGGAGGGAGCGCAAGTCGAAGCGAAAGGACATGGCCGAGCTCGAGCCCACGCCGAGCTGCACATTGTGCCAATCTTCCCCCGACGTATTGTCCACGATGGCCCAGGCCTGAAGCTCCACCTGCCCTTTTTGCCCGAGGAGAACGCGATAACTCGGTTTCCACGCAGGGGCGTCGGTGACGTACGACAGGCGCACCTGGTGTGGACGCGAACCGGGAAGCCCAATCTTCATGTCGACGAAGCCCGAGTCGTCGGTGGAGCCGCCCGTCGGGTATGCGACGGGGGCCGGTTGCCCGGTCTTCGCGTCCACGACGGTGAGCGACTTGAGAAAGTCGTCCACTTTGTCGGCCGGAACGGAGAGCCGGAGGGCCTCGTCGTCGACCTTCGCGTAGCGCTCGAAATAAGCGACCCCATTTCGATAAACGACGACCCGTCCCAGGGTTGTGTCGCTGTGGACATAACTGGACCCGCCACCGCAACCGACCAACAGCGCGATGAGGGAAAATGGCGCCAATTGCCTCATGTGCGAGCCTCCTCGGCTTCGTGCATCCGATGACGCATGGACGAGGCCGCACGAAGGGTATTCTCACCAAACGGATCTTCTCGTTCGTGCGAGGAAGAAGCCCGAATCGAGGTGCGTAGGACACTACGGGGAGGATCCATGCGCGCCGGTACCGGGCGCGCCTCCGACGAACGACGGCCCGTGGGTCGTCCCGGGCGCGGATGGAACCCTCCGCGGCGCAGGTCGCCTCCCGCCTCAAGGGGTCTCATCCACGGATTCGCGGCTTTTTCTGCAGAGGAAGAACCCCGGACGAAGCTTCGGCAAGGGGCGTTGAACGAAAGCCCCGCACCCGGGCACTTCACTCTCCGAAAAGGCCGTTTCGAGCCGTTTCGTCAGCACCCTTCGTGCTGGTCCCATCGCGCATGTCCCGATCACGTGTCGAGATATTGCGTATTGCATATCGAAATAATCGCCAATGCTAAAGACTTCTTTTGCCGTCCTGGCGGTGCTCGCCGTGATCTGTGGAACGAAGAGCGCGCGGGCCCAAGCGGCTGATTCGATGTTTTCCGTGAGCTACGAGGGGTCCGCGTTCGGGGTGAAGAAGCCCGAGTCGCGCGACACGAAAGATTCGCTTGGGATACAGACGTTGCGCTTCCGCGCCGGAACGCCCATCCCGCTCGGACCGAAGACGATGTTCATACCCGGCGTCGCGTACGACATGCTCGACATTCCGGAGAGTACGAGCGAGAAGTTGCCCACCGGGAGGCTGCACGCCGCGTCGGTGAGCGTCGGCCTCATGCAGATGCTCAGCAACCGCATCATGGTTGGAGGCATGGTCAGCGCGGGGCTTGCGTCGGACTTCGAGGAGCGTGCCTCCATCGACGACCTGTCGCTGACGGCCTCGGTCATGGGCATGTACAAATTCAGCGACTCCTTCTCGCTGGGTCTCGGCGTCTCCTACTTTCACCAGATTCGGAGGGTCTTTCCAGGGCCCGCCATCGCGCTCAATTGGGAGCTGAGCGACCGCTTTCGCATCCGCGGCGCGGTTCCCGCCTCGCTGAACGTGGAGTTTCGCGCGACGCCCTGGTTGACGTTGGGCATCCGCGAAGCGATGGACGTCAACTTCTTCCATTTGAGCGGCCGCAAGTACGGCCAACAAGACATGCAACTCTCGTATATCACCGTCAACGTGGGGCCCAAGGCAACGCTGAACTTCTCGGACTCGACGCACCTCGACCTCTATGCCTCGGTCAGTGCGCTGCGTCGATACGAATACTTCGTCGATGCCCACTCCCAGCGCGACGGGACTTTGCCCGCTGTCGTGACCTTCGGTGCCCGACTCTGGTTCGGATCCGCCGGCTGGCGCAGCGATCCTTGGGCCCCCATTGCGAAGTGAGCCAAAAGGCCATTCGGCGCTTTAGCCGTGCGCCGGCGCCTCGAAAGGCCCCATTTTGACCCATGGCGCGGTGCGCATCGGGGCGCGTCATGCACGGCTTTCGAGGCGAGCTCGAAAGGCCTCGTTTGGCGCCGGACCTGCAAGGGATCCAAGGAAGGGGAACATGCACCACCCCTGCTACGAAGAGGATCCCATATGCCTCGAAAACAACCCCTCCAAAGACATGCTCCCGGTGCGGAGAAGGGCGCGATACCGCCGCCGCCTCTGCGCGGGCTTCACATTCTCGTCGTGGATGACGATGTCGACAATCGGTGCCTTTTGCAAAAGGTGCTCGAACGCGGAGGTTCCCGCATCACCACGGCGGGCAGCGTTGCGGATGCGATGGCGGTGTTCGAACGGGAAGCGCCGGACGTGCTCCTATCCGATATCTGCATGCCGGGTGAAGATGGGTACGATTTGATCCGCCGCGTTCGAGCCCTTCCGAAAGAGCAAGGTGGCGCCATACCGGCGGCCGCGCTCACCGCGTGCGCGGATGTGCAAGACCGGGAGAACGCCCTGCGTGCAGGCTTCACCAAGCACGTTCCAAAGCCGATCGATCGCGCCGAATTGGTCGCCGTGGTGACCTCGCTGGCCCGCATGGCCGCGTGACAAAGGGGCACGACGGGCGCACGCGCACATCAAGATTTTACGATGGTGATGTTGTACACGCCCTTGCCCGTGGCAATCGTCTCCTCGGGCGAGGAGGGATGGAACAATCGCATGTCGGTCACCCCCACGCGGTTGCCCTGGCGCACCACCGTGGCCTCGCAGGCGACGAGCTCTGGCTTCCCCGGGCGAAGGTAGTCGACGCGCAAGTCGATGGTGGAGAGACGGCTTCGCGCGTCGCGCAACTCGGACCAAACGGCCATGCCGCCGGTGGTGTCGGCCAGCGTGCTCAAAAGGCCACCGTGGAGCGCGCGACGGAGCGGGTCTCCGATGAAGTCCTCGCGGAACGGCAACTCCAGCCGCGCAAACGAGGGTCGAATCTCGGCGCAGCGCATCCCCAGAAAGCGATTGAAGGGAATCAGCTCCTCGATCAAATCGCGCATCGCGTTGGCGTCCATCCTTCATGCCATAGCCTGGACACGCGGGGAGCGCGGACGAAATTTCGCCGTCAAGAGCGATCCGTCGAGGGCCCGGTAAAATCTCCGTAAATCCCGATCGCGCCCGTTAATCGTGTTTTACCCACGCGGTCGCTCCCTTGAAGAACACGACCCGGTCACCAACATCGTTTCGAACGCTTTTGTGTCGCATGCGATTGCGTCGATTCCGTTGTGTGGGCGTCGTCTTTACCAAGGAGCCGCTATGATCCCATTCGAAAAGGTGCCGTACACCGCCATCCTGCTTACGCTTTTTCTAGCCGGTACCGCCTGCGGAAACGACGCGGCGGCCAAGTCCGACGGTGAGGCCAATTCGGGCGAAGCCCACGTCAATGCTGCCACGTTGGTCAGCGATACGTCGGCGCACGGATCGTCGATTCGTCCGTTTCGCGTTCACATTCCAGAAAGTGAAATCATCGACATGCGCCGGCGCGTCTTGGCGACACGCTGGCCCGATCGGGAGACGGTGCCGGATCAATCCCAGGGCGTGCGGCTGGAGAAGATCCAGCGGCTCGTCCGCTATTGGGGAGCGAACTACGATTGGCGAAAAGCGGAGGCGAAGCTGAATGCGTGGCCGCAGTTCGTGACGAAGATCGATGGGCTCGATATCCAATTCATCTACGTCCGCTCGCGTCACCCGAATGCGATGCCGTTGATCATGACCCACGGCTGGCCCGGATCTCTCTTCGAAATGACCAAGGTCATCGGGCCGCTCACCGATCCCACGGCCTACGGCGGGCGGGCCGAAGATGCCTTCGACCTCGTGTTGCCGTCGCTCCCCGGTTACGGCTTTTCGGGAAAGCCGACGGGCGTCGGCTGGGGGCCCGACCGCATTGCGCGGGCTTGGGCGGAGCTGATGGATCGTCTGGGGTACAAGCATTACGTGTCGCAAGGCGGCGATTGGGGGGCCATCGTTTCGCACGCGTGGGCGCGCAACCCCACGCCAGGGCTGCTCGGCATTCACGTCAATATGCCCGCAACCGTACCGAAGGACGTTGCCAAGGCCCTCAACGACGGGGATCCGGCGCCGCCCGGCCTTTCCGAGAAGGAGAAGCTCGCGTTCACCACGTTGGATACCTTCTACAAGCGGGGGACCGGCTATTCGGCGATGATGGTGACCCGCCCGCAAACCATCGGATATTCACTGTCGGATTCGCCCGCAGGTCTGGCGGCTTGGGCCTACGACAAGTTCGCCGCGTGGACGGACAGCGGCGGTGAACCGGAGCGCGCGCTCACGCTGGACGAGATGCTCGACGATATTTCGCTTTACTGGCTCACGAACACGGGGACCTCGTCGTCGCGCCTGTACTGGGAGAACAACGGCAACGTGTTCAATGCCGTCGATATCTCGATTCCCGTGGCGGTGACCGTGTTTCCGGGCGAGATTTACCGCGCTCCAAAGAGTTGGGGCGAGCGCAATTATCACAATCTCATTTATTGGAACGAAGTCGACAAGGGCGGTCACTTCGCGGCATGGGAACAACCGCAGCTTTTCGCCGAAGAGATCCGCGCGGCGTTCCGGTCTTTGCGCTAACGCAGCCAGCCGACCGCACGGCCTCTTGTCGAAAGAGCCGCCTTGTCCCCACCATTACCATTCATGGCCAATATCGAACGATCGTGGGCAGGTTCATGGTTCGTACCGCTCGCGATGTCGGCGGGGATGATCGGCTGTGCGTCGCACGCGTCCGCTGCGCCGGTCGCGCACGCCACGTCGGCCGAAGGGGTCAAGGCGGCGCCGAATACCCATTCGGTGCCGCCGGCGCCGCCCATCGATCCATCGAGCATGCCGAAACAGAAGCCGGTGGTCTTGCGCGCGGCGCGTCTCTTCGATGGAAAAGGGAACGACGTTCTCGATGCGCAAGGCGGGCGAGTCTCGGTCTTGGTGGAAAACGGGCTCATCGCCCAGGTCGGGAAATCGATCACGGCGCCCGCCGATGCGGAGGTGATCGATCTGGGCGACAGCACGCTCTTGCCGGGATTCATCGATGCGCATACGCACCTTGCCGTCGAATTGGGCGACGATTACTACCGCTTTCAACAGGAGCGCCTTCTCCGATCCAGCGCCGAGAATGCTCTTCTCGCGGTGCCATTTGCCAAGAAGACGCTCGACGCGGGCTTTACCACCGTGCGCGACGTTGGCTCGTTTTATTACATCGATGTAGGACTCCGCAATGCCATCAAGGCGGGCACGATCGAAGGCCCGCGGATGCTCGTGGCCGTTCATGCGCTCGGAGCCACCGGGGGTCATGCCGACGAAGATCCGTTTCCACCCGACATCATCAAGGAGCCCGGCCCCACCGACGGCATCTGCAATGGGGCGGACGCATGCCGCAGGGCGGTGCGCGAGCAAGTGAAGTATGGGGCCGATGTCATCAAGGTGATGTCGTCGGGCGGCGTTCTTTCGCTCGCCGATGCCGTGGATGCGCCGCAGCTCACGCCCGACGAGTTGAAGGCCATCGTCGACGAAGCGCACCGGCTCGGAAAGAGGGTGGCGACGCATTGCCATGGCGACACGGCGGCCAAGGCCGCCATCACCGCCGGGGTGGATTCGGTGGAGCACGGCTCGTTCTTGAAGCCGGACACGCTGGCCATGATGAAGTCCAATGGCACGGTGTTGGTCCCGACGTTCATGGCGGGCGACTACATCTCGAAGAGGATCGACAAGATGCCTCCTCCCATCCAGGAAAAGGCGCGCGCCGCGATCGCCGCGCACGCGCAGATGTTCAAGAATGCCTTGCGCTCGGGGGTGACGATAGGCTTCGGCACCGACGCCGGCGTCTATCGGCACGGTGACAACGCTCGCGAGTTCGCCCTGATGACGAACGCCGGGATGTCGCCCGCGGCCGCTCTACGCGCGGGCACCTCGACGAACGCCGCCTTGTTGGGCATTTCCGCACAAACGGGAACGCTCGAAAAAGGCAAACTCGCGGATGTCGTGGCCGTGCCGGGCAATCCGCTGAAAGACATCACGCAGACCGAGCGCGTCACCTTCGTGATGCGCTCCGGCCATGTTTACAAGCGCCCGTCATCGGAGACGCCGAGGTAGTGGCGATTCTTCTTCCTTTGTATCGTTACCGCGCGCCGGCCCACCAGCAGTCGTTGCGCGCTGTCTTGCCCGCGAAGCGCTCATTCAGGAACTTGTAGCCATCCAAGTACCAGGGGACGATGCCCAAACCGTGTTCGGCGAGCAGGGGCCAATCGACTTTGATGGCCGCTCCGCCCGCGCACCACTCCTGCACGGTCCTCTTGTTCTGCGCGAACGGGACCACTTCATCGATGATTCCGTGGTAGTTCGCCATGGGGGCTTTTGGCGCTTGTCCGCCCATGCTCTGCTGTTCGGTCGCCGCGACGACGTCGGGCTCGCTGAACAGATCCGGCGACGTGGTGAGTTGGTTGATATCGGCGAACGGCAGCCCCGCGACCAACTCGAGGGCGCAGGCGTTTTCGTACTTCTGATACATCGCGCGGCCCTTGTCGTTGAGGAACCTTTTCAGCTCGGGGTACTGTTTCAGGATGCCGATGATTCCACCGGCCGCGAGGCCGGCCGCATAGCGTCCCGTGCCCGAAAGCCATTTGACGACGTCGAGAAGCTTGGCGGGGGTGCCGCCGGTTGCCGAGCCGACGTAATTCAATTCGGGGGCATAGCTACCTTGCAGCTCCGCGGCCCATCCCGTTGCAAGGCCGCCACCCGAGTACCCGAGGGTGGCTACCTTGGTCTGCTTGTCCAGCCCGGCGGGCGCGAAGCTTAGCGCCGCGCGGAGCCCGTCCAGCACACCGTGACCGGCCATTCGCCCCACGCCGAACATCCCTTGGGGACCTTCGTAATCGGGCACCACGACCGCCCATCCTGCAAGCAGGGCAGGCGCAACCGCGAAGGGATCCGCCAGCGGTTCGCCCAGCCCCGCGAAGATCCCATTTCGCCATGAATAGGATGGTGCACAGTCGATGCCCACCGAGTCCTCCGCGCTCTGATACGACACGAGCGGGCGCGTGCCCTCACCGCGCCAAGGGGCGTCCGGAACGACGATGGTCGCCACCGTGGCGGTGGGGGCATCGATGCCGTCGTTGGTGCGGTACGCCACCTGCCATGCGTGCACGGCCGGAATATCACCGATGGCCCATTTGGCTACGATCTCGCGGGACCGTAGGACGGCGCCGGGCGCGTAGTTCGCCACGTCGGACGGGACTTCGTAGAAGGGGTCCTGGCTCGGGGGAACGATTCCCGCGGGCGCGCTCGATTCGGTGGCCGCGGTTTGGCCCACCGCGCCCGTGTTCTCGTGCGATGCATCGGCGGTCACACCGCACGCCGCCGACACGGCTGCGCTGATAGCAATTCCAATGAGCGAAAACGACGCTGGCCTCATGCGACCTCCCCATGGTGTGGGCGGATGTGGAGCGCGGGGCAACACCCCGACGCATGTTCAACGATAGGTTATCGTCGAACACCATGGCTTGTACGAAACGGCTACCGATCGGGGAACCGATCGCTATTTTGATAACGCGACGAGTCAAATGCCGTGTCGGCAACGGGGGATTCGTTTACGCAGAGGCACGCAGGTGAGATAATATGAACGTTGTTCATTTTCGAAAGGAAACATGGCCAGCCGACGACCGAAAACGAAATGGGGCGATCGCGAGGCCCGGCTCCGCGACATCTGCCGAGCGGGGGCGGAGGCCCTCGCGAAAGAGGGGTACGCAAACCTGAACATGCGCACGGTTGCGGAGGGGGCGCGTGTGAGCCTCGGAACTTTGTACACCTACTTCACGTCGAAGGAAGAGCTCTTCGCCGTGCTCTACGCCGACAGGTTGGAGCACCTCGTCGCGGAGATGGCCCTGTCGTGTGCGGGGGCCAAGACGCCCCAAGAGGTGCTGGTGATCGTGGCCGAACGGTACTTCGAGGTTTATGCCGTTTTCGGCCGTGAACTCAACATCGTATCCCTGGTGGCCGGTGAAGAACTCGAGGCGGAAATCGCGCCCGCGGTCGTGGGGCGGCTGGTCAGCGCGGCGAGGCAAGTGTTCGCCACGGCATGGACGGCCGTAGCTCGGCTGGATCCGAGCATTGCCGATTTTTCCGAAGCGCAGCGGCTACTCGCCGTGCGGCTCGTGTGGGCCACGATGGTGGGGCTGGCCGATCACGTATCGGGCGTTCGCCAACGGCTCCACGCGGGAACACGCCGGGAGCTCACGGAATTCGCAGCCCGGGTCCTCGTGGCCGGACTCGAATCCGTGCGCCGCGGTTGACAGACCCGCGACGCGTTCTAATATGAACGTTGTTCAAAATGAACGCTGCGGGGTTGATCAAACGACTCGTCCATCCTTCCGGGCTCGACGACGACGGCGCGTTGCGTGCTGCGGCCCACGCCAAAATCGTCCTTGTGACGGGCGCCTCGTACGGCCTGGGCGAGGCCACCGCGCGCAAGCTCGGGGCTGCGGGGGCCACGGTCCTCCTCGTGGCGCGCACCACAGATCGGCTCGAAGCACTGGCCTCGGAAATCGCATCGCACGGCGGCAAGGCCCAGGCCTACGCGGCCAACCTGGGCGACGAAACGGCCGTGGACGAACTCGTTCGCCGAATATTGGCCGACCATGGCCGCGTCGACACGGTGATCAACAACGCGGGCAAGTCCATCCGGCGATCGCTGCACCTTCAGTACGATCGTTTCCATGATTTCACGCGGTCGCTCGGGGTGAACTACCTCGGTCCCGTGCGTCTGCTGCTCGGGCTTCTTCCGCATATGCGTGCCCGCGGAAATGGGCACATCATCAATGTTTCCACGGTCGGAGTGCGCATCGTTCCCGGTCCGCGGTGGGGTGTTTATCAATCTTCGAAAGGCGCATTCGATATCTGGTTGCGCAGCGTAACCCCGGAGATTCAGGCCGACGGTATCGCGGTCAGCACCATTTACATGGGGCTGATCTACACGCGCATGAGTGCGCCCACGCCCATCATGCGCGTGCTTCCCGGTCTTCATCCCGACGAGGCGGCCGACGTGGTTGCCCGTGCCCTCGTGCGCAGGCCCCGTGAGATCACCCCCTGGTGGGTATGGCCCGCCGAATTCGGAAGCTTGATCGCCCGCGGTCCGCTTTCCCAAGGTTTGGCCTTTCTGCATCGGCGCTCCCACGATTCGGAAAGCGCGCTGGGCATCCAGGCGCCACCCGCCGATCACCCGCGGGCCCGAGGAGGAACGTGATGCATGCCCTCGATGCCGCGCGCCTCTGCGCCGTTGGAAGCCTCGCGCTCGTGCAATCCCGCGTTCTTGGGCCGGTGGCTCCATGGCGCGCCATCAAAATGGGCCTTGCTGTGCGCCGTTGCGGGACGTCGCCCGCGATGCTCGCCGCGGTGTCCGCCGCGCGATGGCCGGGCCAACTGGCCATCCTCGACGAGCGCGGCGCCTTGACCTATGCCGAGCTCGAACGCCGCGTCGAGGCGCTGGCTTCGTCGCTCGCGCGCGACTTCGGCGTCGGTCCCGGGCGGGCGCTCGCGGTCATGTGCCGCAATCACCGCGGCTTCATCGAGTCGATGCTCGCAGGCGCGCGGCTCGGCGCCGACGTCGTTCTTCTGAATACGGAGATCCCCGGGACACAGCTCGCCGGTGCCTTGGAGCGCCACACGCTCGGTGCGCTCGTGCACGATGACGAATTTGGCCCGTCGATCGCGGCTGCCGGCTACCGCGGTCCCCGCGTGCTCGCCTGGCACGAAGGCGGCGCCGGAACGAGTCTCGACGATCTCATCGGCCGCGGAGGACGATGCATGGCGCGGGCAAGCCAAGCGGGGGCCCTGGTCCTGCTCACGTCGGGCACCACGGGTGCGCCCAAGGGCGTGCCACGCAGACCCTCGTTGGGAGCCATTGCGGGCGCAGGTGTCACCGCGCTCGCGCGCCTTGGTCTTCGCACCCGTGAGCCCACGTTCATCGCGGTCCCGCTGTTTCACGGCTTCGGGACCGTGATGATGATCATGGGGCTGATGCTCGGGTCCACGCTGGTTCTGCGGCGTCGATTCGTGGCCGAAGATGTCGCTGCGGCGATCGCGCGCCATCGTGTGACGAGCCTTGGCGTCGTACCCGTGATGCTTCAGCGCCTTCTCGCCGCGTCGGTCCTCGGGCGCGGTACGGCCCTTCGCGCCGTTCTCTCGGGCGGTGCGCCGCTCACTCCATCGCTTGCCACCGCGTTCATGGATGCCGTGGGCGACGTTCTTTACAACGGATATGGCTCCTCCGAGGTCGGTATCGCCGCGCTGGCCACGCCCGCGGATTTGCGTGCCGCACCCGGTACCGTCGGCCGCCCGGTGCTCGCGACTCCGATACGAATCGTCGATGACCGAGGCACGCCCGTGGCAGTCGGTCGAACGGGCCGGATCTTTGTCGGGGGCGACATGGTGTTCGACGGATATTCCGGTGGCGGCAGCAAGGATGTGCGGGCGGGCCTCATGAGCACGGGCGATGTGGGGCACTTCGACGAACGGGGTCGCTTGTTCATCGATGGCCGGGCGGACGACATGATCCTCTCCGGCGGCGAAAACGTATTTCCCCAAGGGGTCGAAAACGTTCTCGGCGCACACGACGACGTTCTCGAAGCGGCCGTCATCGGGGTTCCGGACGCGGAGTTTGGCCAGAGGCTTCGCGCATTCGTCGTGCTGCGCAGCCGCAAGACCTCCGTCGAGGAGCTCAAAGAGTACGTGCGCGGCCGCGTCGCACGTTACGAAGTGCCGCGTGACATCGTCCTCCTCGACGAACTGCCCCGCAACCCCACGGGCAAGGTGCTTCGGTCCCGGCTTCGCGCGATGAATTGACGCGGACCTGTCACCCGCCGGCCCTACGGCCGTGCCCGTCTCCGCGGGGACGACGGCGTGCGTCAGATCCGCGCGCAGCTTCATCTGGACACGGGCGTGCCTTTTCGCCAAGCTCCCGCGCCATGAGCAAGTCTGTCGTGCTGATTACTGGTGTCAACGGTGAAATCGGACGGTCCCTGTTGCGGCGATTGAGCCAACAAGATCGCTACAAGGTCGTGTCCCTGGACCTGTCGCCGCTCCCGGAAACGTACCGCGAGCTCACCCACGAAGCCTACTCCGGCAACATCATGGATAGGTACTTGCTCGATCAAATTGCCGCCCACCACGAAATCAAGGTGGTGTTCCACCTCGCGGCGCTGCTCTCCACCCGCGGCGAGCGCGATCCGGAGCTTGCTCATCAGGTCAACGTCGAGGGTACCCTCAACCTTCTTCGTATGAGCCAAAACCAATCGAGCCGATTGGGGGAATCGGTCCGCTTTCTTTTCCCCAGCTCCATCGCCGTATACGGCATTCCGGATCTCGGTACGAAGAAGACCGTGGGCCGCATCTCCGAGGAACACTGGAACTTGCCCATTACGATGTACGGCTGCAACAAGCTGTATTGCGAGCATCTGGGCCGGTACTTCACGAATTACTCACGGCAATTGGGCGCGCTGGCCTCGGCAACCCGTATGGACTTCCGCGCCATCCGTTTCCCGGGCTTGATCTCGGCCGAGACCATCCCCACCGGCGGTACGAGCGATTTCGGCCCCGAGATGATCCACGCCGCCGCGCAGGGTCAGCCGTACAAGTGCTTCGTCGGACCGGAGGCCCGGATCCCCTTCATGACGATGCCCGATGCCACGGACGCGCTCATTCAATTGCTGGAAGCCGATCGCGAGAACCTCTCGCAAGCCGTGTACAATGTTTCCGGCTTCAGCGCCTCCGCCGAAGAGATTGCAGGCGCGGTCCGCAAGCACTTCCCCAATGCCGATCTTTCGTACGAGCTCGATCCGGTCCGCTCCAAGATCGTCGATTCGTGGCCTGAGGACGTCGACGATTCCCTCGCCCGCAACGATTGGGGATTCAGCCCCAAATACGACTTCCAGCGGTCGTTCGATCAGTACCTAATCCCCACGATCCGTTCGCTGTACAGCAAGCGGCAGCTGGCGTAGCCACCCGCCGAACACGAGGGGGGCGAGCCCATACGGCTCGCCCTGCACCCCCTCGCGTCAGGCGCCGGCCGCCGCGCCGTACAAAACGTCGCCCATGCGAGATCTCTCCCCGGTGACGTGCGCGCGAATCGATGCGAGGTATTCATCACGGCCAATGCGGCCATCGCGGTCGGCGTCCAATGCATCGAAGGCGGCGTCCGCGTAGCTGACCGGGTTGCGAAGCGTTTCTCGCAACATGGTGAACTCCGCGCGATTCAATTTGCCGTCGCGGTCGGTATCGGCGAGGTCGAACAGGGCTCCCAGCGCGTCTCTGCACACGCTGTCGAATGCAGGGCCGCCTGCCCATGCATCGTATTCGTCGAAGGTCACCCCGCCGTCACGGTTTGCATCCATCGAGTCCCAAACCCGCTCGGCCGCTGCGCGTGCGACGACGGCGAGCGGATCATCCTTTTGGCGTCCCGTAGCGTGGGTCACGTGATCGGTCCGCGCGAGGTATTCTTGCTTCGAAATGATCCCATCGCCATCCGCATCGAGCATGGCGAAGACGCGTCCCTTGGCGGTCGTGTAGTTCATCGGAGTATTTCTCCCGGTTGGATATCGAGTTGGGAGGCTTATATCGAACTACGACGAGCGTGGATAGCAAGAACGAATATGGAGTCGCTCGAACATCCGAATCGATATCCGATTTTGCGTAGAGCTGCCGTCCGAACAATTGGAAAGTGGGAGTACGTCGGCCCAGCTCCAGCCATCGACTATTTCGAACTGCGAACGCGAGAAACTCGATAAATCGATTTCCAAGAAACCGTTCGTTGGTTCATTCCAAACGTAGCTTGGTGCTTCATGTTCGAGCGAGGGTGGGGTAGGACAAGGGGCTCGCAGACGCGGCATTGGCGGAAGAAGGCGCGGCAGGACGGCTCCCGCCATGCGATCCGGGCGAACGGCGGGTGTTCGCGGAGCACGACGTTCCACCATCGACTGACCGCCGCGTACGAAAGCCGGACAGGCTGCGCGCAGCCATTTGCCCGAGAAAGCTCGTCGGGCTTGACGAGCCCTATCGCCTTGGGCAGCATCGGCGCCACGACTTGCTCGTAGACGCTCGCTCGCGAATGCAGTACTGCAAGCGCTGATGCCTACCGCCGGCCTGCGAGCTGCTATTCATGACCTCGTCGAAGACCTTACCGAGCACGTGCTCGAGGCTCTGCGCAGGGCTTCGATCGAGCACCTGGAACAAGGGAAGGGTGCCGCCCCGTCGCGTCGGGGGGCTCCACGGACCCGCCCGGCGCCGCCGCGACGCGCGCCCAAACGTGCGGTGCGTAGCGCAGTGGCCGATGACGCCGATACGAAATTCGACGCCATGTTGGACCTTTTGAGCGAGGCCCCCAATGGCCTGCGTTCCGAGCAGCTCCGCGAGGCCTTGAGCATCGAGAAGATCCCATTCCGCGCGCTCGTAAAAGCAGGATTCGATACGGATTTGATCTACAGCACCGGCGAGAAGCGCTCGACCACGTTCTTCGCAAAGTGAAGAACTGACGTTCGGCACGGGCCTCGACGAGGGGGGCGCTCGAATCGACTCGTATTCGCGGTAATTGTTAGTGAGGCCGGTTGCTCGGGCGTCGCGAGACGTTCGTTACGACCGGGGGCATCGAATTCCGATCGGCTGGCGCGCGCAACGGCAGTGTTGCTGCCATCCACTCGTGAGGGAAAATTCGAATGGAACACGCGTTGCGCGCGCCCGTCGAGCTCGAGCGCGCGTCGCGCTCGACGATATCGTACGATACAGGGGGGCAGGCGCCCCTTGCATCGGGCACGGACATCGTTCGAGCGCGCTGCGATTCGGAAAGATGCCATGAGCCAGCGCGCGACAGACCTCAAGGACACGCTACCCGGGGCCACGGAGAGCGCCACACGCGCGCGTGCGGCCGCCACGCCGATGTTTCTCAAAGTGGGCGACGTGGTCGAGGAGCGCTACCGCATCGAGGAGCTCTTGGGGATTGGTGGCACCGCCCGTGTCTGGTCGGCGCACGATGCCGTCGAAGGGCGGCCCATCGCCTTCAAGGAAATCGAGGTCATCCCCGGCTCCCGCCCGGACGATATCGAAGAAAGTGCGCTCATGTTCCGTCGCGAATTCTTCGCGATGAGGAAACTTCAGCATCCGTTCACGCTGAAGGTCTACGACTGCGGAATCCTCCCTTCGGGCAATCGCTACATCACCATGGAGAGGGTCGACGGCGTCGACGTCCACGCGGCGGTTCGAGAGCGGCCGCTCGATTCCGACGAGGCGTTCAATCTCCTGATGCGCCTTGCTCAGACCCTCGCTTTCATCCACGCGCGCCTTTTCGTGCATTGCGATATCAAGGCGGACAACGTTCGCATGCTCTCGAACGGGAACATCAAGCTGATGGACTTCGGCCTGATGCACCAACTCGGAACCCCAACGCGCGGGCGTCTTTGGGGAACGGCCGCGTACATCGCTCCCGAATGGCTCGCGGGCGGCGCCATCGACGGACGGGCCGATCTGTACTCGCTCGGTGTGTTGGGCTTCTTCGCGGCGACCGGGCAGCATCCGTTCCACGGCGCCACCGTCCAAGAGATTCTGCGCGCGCATCGCGAGGAGGCACCGCCCGCCCCTTCGTCGCTCGTGCCATCGATCCATCCGGAGCTCGAGGCCATTCTTCTGCGCCTTTTGGCCAAGGAGCCCGCCGATCGCTTTCCCACCGCCAACGCGTTGATGGCCGCTCTCTCGCAAGTCAGCGAGAGCATTCCCTCCGAGGAGCCGCTCGCGGCACGTGCCAGCTACCTCCATGTGCCGACCGTCGTCGGGCGGAAGCGCGAAACCGCTCGGCTCGAAGAGGTCCTCGCCGAAGCCGAACGAGGCGATGCCCGCGCCCTGTTCGTCGCAGCGCCCGCCGGCGTGGGCAAATCGCGACTGCTGTCCGAGTTGGAGCTTCACGCCAAGCTTTCCGACGTCCCATTCGCATTTGGGCAGTGCCACGCGGAAGGACTTGCGCCGCTCGCCCCGTTGAAGCGTGCGCTGCGTGCTCTTTTGCCGGTTACCCCGGCGGAGGAAATCGAGCGTATCCGCACGCCTTTGGCCACGCTGCTGCCCCCGGAGTATGCGCAGCCGCGCCAGGTGACGGCGACGGCGTCGGCGCGGGCACCGTCCGAGGAGAAGATTATCGTCTTCGAGGCCCTTTCGCAGTGGCTCGTGGCCCTGGCCAAGGTGCGCCGATTCGTCATTTGCTTGGAGGATCTGCACTGGGCGGACGACGCGACCATCGAGCACCTCAACGTCATCATCCGCGCGCTTCACGGCACGCACGGGCTGGTCTGCGGCACGTTTCGCTCCGACGAGCTGCCCGACATCTCGCCGCTCTATCACACGGTATTTGCGGGCGCGGCGACGATCATGAAGCTTCGCCCCTTGTCGCCCTCGCATTTGCGCGAATTGGTGGCCCTGGCCCTACCCGGTTTCGAGGTTCCGCGAGCCTTCGTCGCCAACTTGCATTCGGCGACCTACGGGAACGTGTTTTTCGCCACCGAGTGCTTGCGCGCTCTGGTCGAACAGGGGGCGCTGCACCGACTCGCTGGGCGGTGGTTTGCCTCCGGGGATCTCGCCCACATCGACTTGCCCAGCAGCATCGGCGAGGCGATTCGCCTTCGCCTTTCCACGCTGACGCCCGAGTCCCTCGACTTTCTGCGGTGCATCGCGCCGGCCGGCTTGGTGCTCGATATGACGCTTTTGCGCGCGGCGGCGAAGCTCGACGATGAAAAGCTGTTTGCGGCGCTCGATGGGGCCGTCGAGCGTCAGTTTTTGCAGTATTCGGGTGGCCATTACCACTTTACGCACGACACCGTTCGCCGCACGATCTACGACGCGATTCCCGAGTTGGATCGGCGCTGCTACCACGGCCGCATCGCCGAACACATCGAGCGCACGGTGGGGGATACGCCCGAAGGAGCGCGGGCTGCCGGTTACCATTTTGCCCGCTCCCTCGAACCGTCGCGTGCCATTGCTCCGCTCCTCCTCGCCTCGAAACACCTTTTGGCCCACAGTGCGATGCAGGAGGGATATCGCATTCTGAAAGAAGCCGAGGCGCTGCTCGAAAAGCATCCCAACTACCCCGATCGGGCCGAGCTTCAGGTGACGGCTTGGGGAAAACTCATCGAAGTAGGCTACAGCAGCGACACGCCAGCCTGTTATCTCTTTTCCGAGAGACTATTTTCGCATTGGGAACATAGCGTCGATCTGGAGGCCGGACGCAAAATTGTCGAAGCCAGGGCCCGAACCGCGCCCGACGAAGTCTACCGGGAGATCCCGGTTCATGCGCACATGAGCGCGGACGATGCTTTTCTCAAGCGAGCCGAATATCGAATTCTGCAAAACTTCGGATTCGCCATCATGGGGCGCCCGGCGGACGTTCGACAGGTGCTCGAAAAGGCGGATGCCGACAGCGACGAAGACTCGCCCTTTCGCGCCGCGGCCTACCTGGCCAAAGGGGCATTGACCGTCCACACCGGGCATTTCGCCAGCATCGTGGCCGAGTTGCAAGAACATCTGGCCACGCTCCGTGCGTTCCATGCCGCGAAAAGGAGCGGGCCGGCCCGACTATCGTGGGCCCTCGCCGTGGGGACGTATTTCCTGAACATCAATTTGGCGGCCATGGGCAAGGAACTCGATCCGTGCGCCAGCGAAGACGGGATGTCGATCGCTACGGAGTTCGGATTCGTCGAACTCCGTATTTATCATCTTCTCGCACGGCTCGCGCGCGGCGCCTTCACGGGGAATGCGAGGCAGTTCGTGCCGCACTACGCGGAGATGAACGATTGGATGCGGCGCCTGGGCAATCCATCCCTTCCCGAGCGCAATCTCGTTCTCAGCACGCCGCCGTATTACCTGGAACGCGGCGAGGTCGAACTCGCGAGTGCCATGGTCCGGCGCGGCACCCATCTCAGCGAAAATGTGATGCCCGGCGATATCTGGCTTCAGCTCTACGTCAGCGTCTACCGCGGTGGCCTTTTGGTGCTTTGCAAGAAGTACGACGCTGCCCACGAGATGCTCACCAAGGCGATCGCGGCGGCGCATGCTCGTGACTTTCGCATGGAGACGTTCGCGTGGGTCTATCTGTCCCGATTGAATGCCATGCGGGGCCATGGCGATGCGGCCCGTGAGGCCGCCGAGCAGGCCTTCGCGCGGGCGACCGATCCGCTTCGGGCCAATCCTTTCGATGAAATTCTGGCCCGGCGTGCCCTCGCCGCGACCCTCCCCCGCGCGGCGGGTGAGCGCGAGCTCGAGCAAGCCCGCGAGGTGGCCTACGAGTCGGGCAACGTGCTCCAACTTGGCATTTCGCTGCTGACGCTTGCCGAACGACGCGCGTCCTCCCATGCCGGAGGAGCACGTGCTCTTCTCGTTCTGGCTCAGAAGCATTTGCTCGCCGCAGAGGCCAACGTGTGGCTCGAGCATGCTGCGCAACTTCGCGACCGGTGGCGTTGAATCCGACATTCCGCGCCGAGCTGTCGGAGTCCGACTGACATCACGCGACCAATCCGTCATCGAGCACGGTGAGGTGCATTTTCCTTAATGGAACGCAGCCGCGGCGCGCACTCATCGGGGCCATGGCCGTCTCTTCGCACCCTCGTGCCTGCCGCGCATTCGGGCCGCGTGGTTCGCGGTATTCGCAATAAAGACGATTTCATGACGAACCCACCCCACGAAATGCACCCATGACCCAACGCCGATCGCAAATGGCTCCCGATCCTCGTAGATCACTTTATTTTCTTTCTCGTCGTGGACGACCGCTCGCTTCGTGGGGCAAGTGGCGTGCTGGCGCGGAACGAACGACGCCGGACACGGAGATCAGAGATGGCACACCATGGCACTTGAAACGTGCTGGTTATTCTCGACTTACGATTTTTGGAAGATACAATACCGGCTGGCTCGAGGATGGTATGTCTCGGGTCAGCGGTACGTAGATTGCTTATTTGGGTGGCTCACCCAAGGATACATGGAGATCGTCGATGGTTATTCATTCTTTGCGTTCCGCAAAGCACCTTTCACTCGTCATGCTTGCGTTGCTGGGATTGTTGACCACCGTCCAGGTAGGGTGCTCCTTGGCCGGTTCTGAAGATACGGGCGTCACGGAAGATGGCCTTGGTCGTTGCGGCTATGGCTACGGCCACTGCTACGGGTATCAGGGCAAGTAAAGTGATAGTGGCTCCGGCCACCCGCGTTTCGAAAGCGTGGTGCACCGCATTTTGGTGCACCACGCTTCTCGCGGTGGCCCCGCTTTTTGCGGGACCTTATCTTCCGTTCCTCGATCTTCCCGAGCACGTTGCGTCGATTGCGACGATGCAGGATCTGGCCGATCCGCAATCCATTGCATCACGATATTACGTCCTGGCCATCGCCCGCAGTCCGTACGTTCTCTATCATGCCGTTGGGGCGCTTCTTGCACCGATCGTGGGCAACGCCGAACGCGCAAATCTGCTTTTGCTCGTTCTGATCGGTGTGGCACTTCCCGTATCCTTTCGCAGCTTGCTTCGCGCGTTGGGACGTGACGAGCGACTTGCGCTGTTCGCACCGATGGTGTTTTGGAATCGGGCACTGCTGATCGGATTCCTCCCGTTCATCGCATCGATCCCCCTGGCTTTCTTCTCTCTCGGCCTGGTCTCACACCAAGTTCGAGCACCGCAGCGCTCACGGGCCATTCTGCTCGCGTTCTTAGCCGTAGCGCTGTTTTATTTGCATTTGAGTTCATACCTCTTCTTTTCGGTCACCGCCTTCATTTGGAGCGTTGTTCCGAGTCTCCGACGCGAGGCAGGCCGGCGTTTGGCCGACGCCATCCAGCGCATACTGTGGATGGTTCCGAGCGGGGTGACGGCGCTCGTGTGGTTCGTCTTCGGCAAGATGACCATTCACGGCGACTCGCTTGCGGACGCGGGTGAAATCGGCTCGATGAGCTTCATGCGGGCCATGCACGCGCTTCCGCTATGGTCATTCGACATCTGGTTGTCGCACGTCGACGAAGTCTGTGCCGGCATCTGGTGGGGGGCCTTCTTCGTCCTGGCCGTGACGACCTTACGGCGCGACATGAAACGCGAGCCGTCGCAGATAGCGTGGGTCCCACTTTTCGTGCCCTTTGCATGCGCGATGATCGCGTATCTGTTGACGCCGTTTCGCGTGGGTGCCGGGTCGATGCTCAACGTGCGGTTGGCACCGCTGATTGCACTCAGTGCTCTTTTGCCACTCGAGCTCGATGCCTCGCGTATCAACCTGCGGCTCTTGCCGCTCGTGGTGGGGGCGAGTCTGATCACGAGTGGGTGGGCCGGGTACGAAGTTTGGACGTATTCGCATGTCGATATGGCCGGCTTCGATGCATTGCTCGACCGAATGAAGCCTGGAACCAATGTCATGACATTGAACTTCGACGCGTCGTCGACGCGCCGGCACTGGCCCAGCCTGTATGCCGGATCCTACCACCGTGCGCGCGGCGGCGGTGTGGCGTCGTACTCCTTTGCCGAGCTCCATCACTGGCCCATTCACTACGTCGAGTCGCAGAAGCCGCCGCGTAAGCCTCTGTCGTTTTTCATCCACGCGCCATGCGTCTACCGCAATCGCGCCGATGGGGTTTATTTCGATTACGTCATCGTTCAAGGAAAAGACATCGACCCCTTCGCCGACGAACCCCCGGGGCCCGTATTCCGCAAGGTTGCCGAAACACCGCGGTTCGTTCTCTTCGAAAAGGTAAAGGGCGAAACCTTTTCCGACTGGGACACCGAAGACGAGGGCCCGTGTGTACCGCGCCACCGGGCGGAGACGGCCAGTTCGACGGAGTGAGCGTCCCCGTTGGCCGGCGGAGACAAATCGGCTGGCCTCATTCAACTGGCCGAAACGGACCATGGGCCAGCCGGAACGATGTATACTCGGCGTATACGTATGACCCTCCGAAGAACTCTTTCCATCGCGGTCGCACTGGGAAGCGCGGCATGCGGGGCCATTCTGGGTGATGTGCCCGAGGGCCGCGCGGTTGGCGAGGATGCGTCCATCCGAGACGATGCGTCCATTGGAGACGATGCGGAAACGAGCGCGCCCGAGCCGGCCGTCGAGATCTGGCGTATCGAGAACGGTGTCGTTCTCGATATGGCCATCGACGGGACGAGCGTTTTTTGGCTTCAGGGCCCACCCTCGGGAGAACAAGGGTTTGCGGTGAAGGCATGCCCGAAGAACGGCGGGGACGCTCGGACGATTGCCACCGTGCCCACCCGCCCCGAAGGGCTCGCGCTGTCGGACAAGCATGCATTTTGGAGCATTAGCCAAGATGCCCAGCACTCCGGCGGGGTCTGGCGTGCCGAGAAACAGGGAGGCCAGCCGCCAACGGCGCAGTTCATCAAGCGCGAATACGCGGGACCCATCACCGTCGCGAACGGAATCCTCATCACCGGCACGCACAAGGGGAGCATTTTCTACGACTCGCCGGAAGACGGCGAGACCCACGACCGATACAGCGGCGGGAACGTCGTGAGCATGGGCACCTCGAGCTCGGACCTGTATTGGACCTTGCAGGAGGATCGCGTGATCCTCACGATACCTACCGTACGCGGCACATGGATCGCGGGCAGGTTCGCCGAGGGCTTTTCCTCACCGCCTTCGTTCCTTTCGTTCGACAACGGCGTGCTGTACTGGGCTGTCGTCACGAACACGCGTACGACCATTTCTTCCAAGTGTGCCGCCGGCTGCGAGGCCAAGGAAATCGTCACTCCGGCGGCAGGGGTCGCGTCCCTCGCGGTGCGCAACGGCAAGCTCTATTGGGCCGCAAACGAACAGGGAGTCGCCGTTCTGCGAAGGTGCACCGACCTTTCCGCCCGCTGCGAGCCCACCAAACCGCCGGTCTGGAGCGCCGCAGGCAGCGAGATCTCCCGCATCGCGCTCGACGACACCGACGTCTATTTCGTGGTGAGGCGCGGCAACGACACGTACATCGTCAAACAGGCGCATTAATTCATCTCGAAAAGTGTGATCTACGGTGTTTCGCGCGGGCGTTGCCGTCGCACGGGTGCAACGCGACTCGAATTCATTTCGTGGCGAAATCACCGTGGTATGGCCGTGTTCGCGTTTCGGCACTGCGGTTGCAAACTGCAGAATGCATCGACAGGAGTACCAAGATGCATCCATTCGCAGAAACGAAATACCAAGTCATTAGCACCGCCTTCGCGCTGATCCTCGTTGCGTGCGGCGCCGCACCATCGATGAGCGATTCGGCGCCAGAACAGGTGGAGTCCGCGTCGACCGCGGCTCCGCTCGACGTTGCCGCGCCCGGCGAACCGGCCTTCTTTGCGGGCAGTCTCAATGGCGCCAACGAGGTGCCGAATGGGGCGGCAGCCGGCGACGAAGACCGCCGCGCCATCGCCTTCATGGAAATCCGAGGCAACGACGTATCGTTCGCCATTGAATTTCGCGGCATCGAAGGCCTCACGGCGGGCCATCTTCACCAGGGCGCCAAAGGTACCAACGGCCCCGTCAAGATTCCCTTCTTCACCACGCCCGTACCGTGCGGACAAACCTCGGTAAGCGGCACCGTTCGCGTCGACGACCCGCAGCTCCTCGACGACATCCGATCGAATCCGGGCAATTTCTATTTCAATCTTCACACCGAACCATTCCCGGATGGCGCCGTCCGCGGTCAGGTCCACGCATTGAGCAGCGCCATCGACATGAAGCGGGCGCTCAAGCAAAACTTCCGCGCGTCCGTGATCCGCGGCGCGCAGATCTACGCATGCACCGTGCAAGCCGATGGAACCTTCGCCTTCACCCAAGACAACGTGCGGGCCACCCTCGAGGGCGGTATTTCGCACTTCTTCGTCAACCCGGGCCCGGCCGGTCCGCCCGAATGGCGCGCACGCGATGGCTCCGCGGTTACCGGCAGGGTGACCGCCAGAATCCCGAACGGTGCCGGAAACATCGCCGAACTCCATCTGGCCGCCACCCAGGTCGGCGAATCCCGCGGCCGGCTTGCCGGCATCGACGAGATTCTGCGCTTGAACACAGTAGGCGGGGTCGCCCCATCGGGCAGCTGCGATCCCATCAAGCAGCCCACGCACGCGGCACCGTACCAAGCGGACTACGTCTTCATCGATGCCACGGGCCCGCACAGCGACCCGTGATTCCCGAGCGGTACGAGTAATCTGGGCTACGGCTGCGTGAGTACGCCGGCGAACACGTCGGCGTCGACATTTCCGCCTGAAAGGACGACGCCCACGCGACGTCCTTTCAGGTTCGCGCGCTGTTGCAGTGCACCTGCGAGCGCGGCGGCGCCTGCGCCCTCCGCGACATTGTGGGTCGCCGTGAAGTAAAGGCGCATCGACGCGGCAATCTCGGAATCGGTCACCGTGATCACGTCGTCGACGTGCTTCAGCACGATCTCGAGCGAATCGGCGTCGGGGATTCGGCAGGCCATGCCGTCGGCCAGCTGCGTCGAGACGGGGGCCTCGATGCTTTTGCGCGCGGCAAACGAGAGCGCGTACGCAGGGGCGTGTGCGGAGGTGACGCCCACGATTTTCGTCCGAACGCCGCGCGCTTGCCGGGCTGCCACGGCGGCGCAGATGCCCGAGCCCTGCCCGATGGGCACGTAGACCACGTCCAGATTCGGCAAGGCGTCGAAGAACTCGAGCCAGTACGAGGCCACGCCCCGCACCAAGTCCGTGTGAAACGACGGCATGAAGTGCGAGCCCTCGCGCGCGGCGTAGCGAGCCGCTTCTTCGCGTGCCGCCTGGAAGTCTTCGCCGTGTTCCACCAGCTGGACGCCCAGCGCCCGCATCGCCGCGTTTTTCTCGCGGCTGTTGCCGTGGGGCACGAAAATGGTTGCCTTGATTCCATGGCGGCCGGCGGCGACCCCGATCGACTGCCCATGGTTCCCGCGTGTGGCACTGACCACGTGCACGCCCTTGGGGTGCCGCGCGGAGAGCTCGCGGAAGTAGACCAACCCGCCGCGCATCTTGAACGCTCCAACCGGTGTGTGATTCTCGTGCTTGACCCACACCTCCGCGCCCACCGCTTCGCCGAGCAGCGGCCAGCGGTACTGCGGCGTGGGTTTCATCGTCTGGTAAACGATCTCGGAGGCATCACGCAGCGAGGTCACGTCGGGGAGCATGGACATCGAGGATAGGGTTCAACACGGGACGGCATAGGGGTCAACGTGCGAATCGCCCCTGGTCCAATCACACTGTGGCCCGCCGCTGTTCCGCCGCGTGGCGCTTTGCCCGATCGGTCACGATGAGCACCACCGAGCCGACGATGATCGCGCCGCCGAGCAGCAGATTGCGCGTGACGGGTTCGCCGTCGAGGACCGCGCCGAGCGCCACGGCGACGATGGGATTCACGTAGGCGTACGTGGCCACGACGTCGTTGGGGAGTGTGCGGATGGCGTAGACGTAGGCGCTGAACGCCACCATCGACCCGAGGAGTGTGAGCCACACCATGGCCAACGCGGAGCGGGTGGACACGTCGGCGATGTGAAATGTCGCGAGCTCGCCCCGCACGGTCCCGAGGATCAGGAGGAGCACGCCGCCCGAGAGCATCTGGAGCGAGGTGGCCACGAGCGGATGCTTCGGCAGGGTCACCGTGCGCGAGAGCACGGAGCCTGCGGCCCAGAACACCGAAGCGATGAGCACGATGGCGGCGGCGCCCATGTCGATCGCGCTGCCGGGACCACCCACGAGAACGGCGACGCCCGCGGTGCCGAGCACCAGCGCAAGGAGGAGGGGGCCCGGAATGCGGGTCTTGGTGAGCGCCGCATGGATGATGACCATCCACGCCGGAACGGTCGCCACGATCAGCGCGGCCAAACCCGAGTGCAATTTCTTTTCGCTGAGGCTCAGCAGCCCGTTGCCACCCATGAGCAGCAGCGCTCCAATGAGGATCGATGAGCGGACCTGCGGCCACGTCAGGCGATTCTCCCCGCGCGCATGCTTCGGCCCGAGCGCCGCGAACATGGCCGCACCGGCGAAACCGTAACGGGCGCCCGCCATGGTGAACGGCGGAATGGTCTCCACGGCCGCGCGAATGCCGAGGTACGTCGAACCCCAGAGAAACCAGACCGTGATCAACGCAACCCACGGCAAAATGGGCTTCCGAGACACCCCTTGGCGAAGCAAATGAGCTTCCATAACTGTGTAGCCTCTGTTTATTAGGTGGATTGACCTATCGACCTCCATACATTAGGAACAGAGGCTACGAAGGCAAGATGTCGCGCAAACTGGACGAGATCGATGCAACGTTGTTGAGGATGCTGGGCGCAAACGGCCGGCAGACCGTGCGGGCGCTTGCTCAAGAGGTCAGTCTTTCGGAGCCGTCGGTGCGCGATCGCCTCCTCCGGCTCGAGCGGGAGGGAGTGATCACCGGCTACCACGCCACCGTCGACCCCGCTGCGGTGGGAGGAGGCACGGCGGCCTTCGTGGCGCTCCGCTTTCAACCCAGCGAGATCGCCAAGAAGACGATGAACGAAGCGCTCCTCGCCGAACCGTGCGTGCTCGAGGCGCACGAGGTCGCGGGGGAAGACTGCTACCTGCTCAAGGTGCGCGTGGAGTCGACGCAAGCACTCGCCGAAATGTTGGACCGGCTGCGCAAGCTTCCCACGGTGGATACGCGCACGACCATCGTGCTGCGGACGATCTTCGAGCGACCATTGAATCCTGCGCCGGACGTGTAATGCGTTTACTGCACTGCATTATCCGTCGATGACGGCCAGTGTGCTCCACACCGTCGCAGGTGTGCGGCGGTCGTGCTTCGATTGTGCAACGGGTCGTGACGATTGTTGCCTTGTGTAGAAATCAGGAGCATCGTGCATGGCCAAATGAAAAAGGCGCTGCGAGTCCTGACGGCAGCTGGCTTGACGCTATTGGCAGGTGTTGCATTGGCCGATCCGCCGAAAGCACTGGATTGGAATGCACCATGGTCGGACCGGAGTTACGAGCCCGCGTTCGACTACGATGGCGACGGATGCTACCCGACGCCCGCCATTGGCCGGGACGGGACGATCGCGCCCGGATTGAATCCGAGCGGCGCGGTCAATGGGCAATGCCATGACATGTCGGACCTCGACAATACGAATGGCTATTCGCGCTCCAAATGCAACAACGGCTGGTGCGCCTACATCTATGGCCTCTACTTCGAGAAAGACCAAGCCGTTGCGGGGTCGGGCCTCGGCGGTCACAAGAATGATTGGGAGCACGTCGTGGTGTGGGTGCCCGACGGCGGTTGGCCGGCCTACGTTTCGGTGTCCGCCCACGGCAATTACAACACATATGCCCGCAACGACGTCCCCTGGGACGACTCGGGCACGCACCCCAAGGTCATCTACCACAAGGATGGCATTGGCACGCATTGCTTCCGCATCGCCGGCTTTGGCGAACAACCGGAAAATCTGAAAGGCGGATGGCAATATCCACCCCTCATTGGCTGGGACAATTACCCATCCGGCTTTCGCGACAAGCTGACCCAATACGATTTCGGCAGTGCCCAATTCGGATTGCGGGACGGCAGCTTCAACGGGGAGCTCGCCAAAGCGAAGCCGGCCAACATTCCGTTCGACCCCAACGGCTAAACCCTCTCGCGAGGGACTCGCCATGGTGTAGCGCGGCTTCAGGGGCAGAGTTGCGTGATGGAACGAATGCGAATCGCGCTGTCGACGTTGCGGTCGTTCGTCTGGTCGCCAATGGCGAATCGACCGTTGGTGGCGTACCCGGAGCGGGTGAGCGCGACCACACCGTCGACGCGCACGCGTGCGACGCCGGTGTCGTCGAGGGATAACTCGTACGTGTGGTACGCGCCGTCCACCACCGACATCGGAAACGGTGCGGTGTCGTCGCCTGCCCATCCGATCTGGTTGGCATCGAGGTAGATCATTTGAGTGCGCTCGCTGGTGGTGCCAGCCGGTGGCGTGAAAGACCCCAGGATGGCCGCGGCGCTGTCGAGCGGATTGTGCGGATTCACCGATTCGACGCGCATCACCACCTGGACCCGAAAGGGGCGTGAGTCTTCGAACGCGCCGTCGAGGCGCAGGAGCAGCTGCCCACCCGTTGTCGCGCCCGTCGCCGTCGACGTCTTGAGGTACGTGTCGTCATCGACGTACGTCAGTGAGGCCTGCCCTTGGGAGATGACGCTCCAGCCCTGCTGGACGACGTCCTTTCCACCCACGAGCAGTGTCTTCGGGCACGTCGAGGCATCGGATGCGGCATCGGCATCGCTGGCAGCATCAGCGCCAGCATCGACTTCGGGGTTGGCGTCGGCCACCGCGTCCTTGCCGCCTCCTGCATCGCCTTGCCCTCCGCCATCGCCTTGCCCTCCGCCATCGGGCGACGTGTCATTGCTCGAACCGCAGGCCACGAAGAGGGTCACGACCGCCAACGCCGAAAGTGTGCGCATCGTGCCACGATATACCAAGCAAAACGAGGTTGTGCGTCTTGGGTGATGGACTTGCCCGTTGCGGGGGCGCACAGCGCCGATGCGAATTGTACGTGTCTTGGAATCAAGACGCCGTCAAAGCCTCGAGCACGGCTGCGCGGCAAGGCAGCGCGGCCGCGGAAAGCGTCTCCGCCGAAAGATGCACGAAGAGCCCCCTCAAGAAGTGTGTCGTATTTGCCATACGGCAAAAATGGAATAGGCGAGCTCGTCTCGAAGCTCCGGATCCGGGATCCGTGCGGCGAGTCGAACGAAGCGGGCCATCGATCGTTTGTACGGGCATTCGAGGCAACGTCTTCGCTCGTGCCCCTCGGCGACCCGCGCCCACACCCTGCGCGCTGTTTTTCGAGTACCCCGAAACCAGCCCGCGGCCCGTCAGTACTCAAGGGCATGAAGCATCGCGGCACCGAGAAGCGAGTCCAGATGAGCGGACCGTTGGCTTCGTGCGCGGCGAATGCGAGCGCTGAAATGAACCGAGCTCCTCAGTTTATTTCGGTCACGTTCTCTGGGCATTCGGCCTAGTCGAACAAAAGGGACGAGGGGCCTTGAAAAACTAAACGTGCAGTTTAGATTCTCAGACATAAGAAACTGAACGAACAGTTTAGAAAATGGGAGCTGCGATCATGAACTCAATTCGTCTTGCCTCGGTGGTTGGTGCGTTTGCGTTTGGCCTCGTTGGGTACGCTTCGGAGGCGCTCGCGGAGTCGCCCGTTGGCAGCGTCGATCCTTCCAGCATCTATCAGCCTTCCCCGAATTCGCGTCCGCTGGCCGTGCAACCTCCCGTGGGCGTGACCGGCGTCGTGGGTAGCCCGGCGCGCGTTGCTCCGGCGCAGACGGCCAAGGTCGCCCCCAAGGTGGCGACGGCCACCACCACGTCGGCGACGTTTTACAATCCCTCGCCGAACGAGCGCACCGTAATCCTGACGGCGCCCGCGATGCCGGCACCCGCGCACATCGAGACGGTGCAACCGGCGATGGCGCTCAACTACACGGCGTCGACGGCCTACCAGCCTTCGCCGAACTACATCAAGCCGGTCCAGAGCGCCACGCAGACGGCGCAGCAGCGCACCGCGGCCCTTCGGGTTTCGGCTTCGGAAGGTTTGCCCGGCGTCAGCCCCAACCTGCGCTAATCGATGCGAAGCCCACGAACGGCCACGACGAATACCGCATGAAACGAACCTACGGGACCGAATCGGCCCTTTTCACGGACCCGAATCATCATGAACCCTCTCAAGATCGAATCAAAACCGCGAGGACGCCAGCGTAGCGCGGAGATCGAGGCGGCCATTCTGACCGCCACCACGGAGCTTCTGGCGACGAAATCGCTCCGAGACGTCACGGCGGAGGCCATTGCGCAGCGCGCGGGCGTCAGCAAGGCCACCCTGTACAAGTGGTGGCCCAACAAGAATCTCATCGCGCTGGATGCATTCTTGTTGATGATGCGGCAGAACGTCGATATTCCGAATACCGGCTCCGCGTTTCAGGATTTCAAGCTGGAGCTTCAATCGATTCTACGGTTTTACACCAGCCAACGAGGACGGCTGTTTCGCGATTTCATCGCAGAGGGGCAAAGCGACCCCGAGTTCCTCGAGCTCTTTCGCGTGCGATTTCTGGCCTCACGGCGGAACGACGTGCGGGTCATCTGGGAGCGCGGGGTAAACCGCGGCGAGATACGCAGCGAAGTCGACCCAGACATCGGCATGGACATGATCTTCGGCCCCATGATTGCTCGCATGCTTTACGGCCGCGGGCCGCTCGACAACGCGAGCGCCGAAGCTGTCGTCACCCTCGTATTTGGCGGCATTCAAAAGGCCGCCGCGTAAGGACGATCTCGCGGCATGCCACCCTGAGCTCCGTCCGACGACTTGCGTCGCGGACATGATCGATATCGCCAATGTGCATTGGCCGCATGTTGCACGAGAGCCCATTCTCTCCTTGCGACGCGGATGAAACCGCGGACGCACGACAAAAGGAGAATCTCGTGGAACGTATCATGGCGGCGGGGGTGTCTCATGCGCGTGAATCGACTTCGGCTCAGTGGAAGATCACCGTGGGCGAATCATTGGTCGCATCGGGGGCGGCGACGGTGAGCTTCGTGCTTCTCGACCTGCCCGTGTGGGCCATGTTCATCGGTTGGATCGCGTACTTCACGCGTGGAATCGATTTCCGGCACGGTGCGATCAACTTCGCGTGCGTGCTGGTGGGCCTCGCGTGCGGCATGGCCGCCGCCTTGGGGCTTCATGCGCTCGGTCCCCATCTGGGCGCGTGGACGATTACCGTGGTCGTCTTTTCCGTGGCGATGGTGGTCGTGTCCCTGCGGCTCGTTCCAGTCTTCAACAACTTGCTCGGATTCTTTCTCGGGCTGGTCTCGTATTTTGCATCGCACCTTCCGCCCTCGGGTATGACCTTCGTCAAACTCGGCGTGGCCGCGGCCGTAGGGAGCATCGCGGGCTGGTTGGCAAGCCTGGTTCAAAAGCATTGGAGCGCGAAGGTTCGCGCGACGCCGGCCGTGTAGACTACGGCGCATGGAGAAATCTCATGCACCGTAGCCGCCTATCGACATTGGTTCTCGATTGCCGCGTGGATGACATCGACGAGGCGGCCCGCTTTTGGGGCCAAGCGTTGGGGCGCTCCGTTGCGCCCCTGCGGAGCAACAGTGGAGACTTTCGCGATCTGACGACGCTCCCGCTGGAGCCCAGCATCGTGCTCCAGAAGGTGCAGCACGAAAGTCGAATTCATCTCGATATCGAGACCGACGATCTCGACGCCGAGGTCCGGCGGCTGGAGGCTCTCGGTGCAAAGCGAATTGCATTCGTCAAACAAAAATGGTGGGTCATGGAGGCACCCACCGGGCAGCGCTTCTGCGTGGTAAACCGGAATCGCGGACCGTTGATCGAACGCGCCACGACCTGGCCGTGAGCCTCACGTCACCGGTTGCGCGAGCTCGCGCGATAGTTCGTACGCGCTGCGCTCCACCCAGTTGTGGGCGAGCTTGCCGTCGCGGACCTCCCACACTGCAATCCCGCTGAATCGAATGGGGCGGTCGTCAGGGGACGATCCGAGCACGCCTCGGTTGTATCCCGTCACCACCCAGCGCGACACGACCCGCGTACCATCGGCGCTGGTGAACATGTCGAGGCTCGTGAGGCGCATGTCGCGGATTTTCGAGGAGAACGTGCGTGCCCACTCCTTGAACGCCACGCGGCCCACCACATCGCCATCGGGGTTGGAGAGGATGAAGTCCTCGGTGCAGAGGCGATCGATGGCGTCGAGATCTTGCGGAGGGTTGTAGACCTTGGCCCAGAGCTCCGAGAGAAGCTCTTCGCCGCGCGTCGGGGGGGATTGCATGGATAGGCTGTGGGGTTGGCTCGGGGCGAAGGCGAGGGCTTGCCGGTCAGGCTTCGCCGGACGATGCGACGAACTCGGCATCGAGTACCTGGCTCGGCTCGAGCCGCGTGGCCTGGAAAGGGCGAAATAAGCTCTTCATTCGCGCGGGCAAGGTGTCGCCGAGCTGCTCCTTTGGAAGCATGCGGGCCGGCGGATCGGGCCAGTCGTTCGAGGGCGGAAGCAACGCGGTGAGATCCTGCATCTCGATGCCATTCAGGCGGTCTTCGCCGCCGCGGCAGACGACCAAGTCCACCTCGGGCAGGAGGATGCCGCAGGTTCCGTCCCACACCACCGCGCGCAGCACACGGCGGGGCGCCAGGTCCGAGCGAAGAAGCAGAATCGTCGGGACGAAGCACGCAAGGAGCTGCGCCTCCATGCGCTCGGCCAGCGCGTTCACGGCGAAGTTCCAGCGCCAGGTGCGCGCGATGTCGGCCGAGGGCAATGTCCACGGTGCGTCGTCGTCCCCCGCGAACGAAAGGCGGCACGCGGCGCGGTTTCCTTCATCCCAGCCGCGAAGGAAGCCTGCCGTGTCGTAGTCCGTGCCGGGTATGGCGCCTTGCGGATCCTCGACGCCCAGGTCGAAGTGCCGCACGAAGGCCGCGACCTCGGGCTCGGCCTCGAGGGCGAACACGTGCGGGCGAAGGTAGTTCATGTTGAATGCGATGGGCAGCACGGGCGGTGCGTCGGGCTCGTGGTCGACCGCCTCGAAGTCGAATTGAAAATGGATGCCCGTAGCTTCGTTTTCGTAGGCGGCTTGGCCACCGTCGGCCGTGCCGTGGAAGCGATAGCGGGCACGTCCCTCGAACCATGTGCGCATGTGGTTCATGGACGGGGGCGAGGAGCTGCGGGCGCGAAAGTAGAGATCGTAACTCATGGGCGTGCACGCGACATGTTAGGCTCGAAGGTGCATGAGGCGCGACCCCGACGAGCTTTTCGCAACTCGGAAAAAGAAGAAGATCCCGTTCGAGTTCGTTCTCGATGAGCTGGACGGCGTCGGTCCGTGGACGCGACCCATGTTCGGATGCATCGCCGTGTACGTCGAGGAGAAGATCATGTTCCTCCTCCGCGACAAGAAGAACGACGGCGACAACGGCGTGTGGGTCGCGACCACCAAAGAGCATCACGACTCTTTGCGCCGTGAGCTCCCCAGCCTTCGATCCATCAGCGTGCTTGGCACCGGCGAGACCAATTGGCAAATGATACCCGTCGATAGCGACGACTTCGAAGATAGCGTTCTTCGTGCGTGTGCCATGGTGCGCGGCCGCGATCCGCGAATCGGAAAAGTGCCGAGCGCGAAAAAGAAGAAGAAGCGCGCACCCCGCTGACCAGCATCGAGCCCCGCGAACGAGCATAAGTGCAGCTTATGCAGTCGCTCCCATTTCAAGGTTGTCGGCGGGCTCGGCGAACGTCATGAATCAACACGATGATCACACGCACCAAAGCGATCCTTGCCTCGCTGCTCTTGTTCGGTAGCACGAGCGCCGTGGCGCCCGAGGTTCCCGCGCGCGCACTGTCCTCGCTGCGCGAAGCGCCGGCGTCCGCAAAAGTCGTCTTCCGCGTCGCGCGTCGGGTGATACCCAAGTTGGCGATGCGCATTCTTTCGCGCCACTCGCACGACGGGTGTCACGGCAAACGATGCCGCCGTTCGCGCGGGCCCCAGCGCGCGAACATGGGACTACCGCCCGTGGCCACGTGGAAGCCTCACCGCCCTGCGCACATGACGTCTTCGAGCAGTTGCAGATCGGCTTTGATCCGAGCGACCGAGGTCTCGGGCACGTCGCTGGTCGTATTCTCCGAAAAGGTGATCGCACGGGTGCCTTCTTCATCGACGGCGTTGCGGGTGGAGAACCCGAATGTGTCGCCGGGATGATGCCAGTAGCCGCCACACTTCGTCTGGGTCCAGAAGATGCCGAGTCCGTCGCGCAGGCCGGGAAACACGCTTTGGAGCTCGGTCGCCGGCACGGTGTCGTGCATCTCCGCCATGCGCGCCGGTGAGAGGAGTTCCCCGCTTTGGAGCGCGCGCCAAAACCGAGTCAGGTCCGCCGTCGTGGTGATCAGGCTACCTGCGGCGCCGCCCCAGCTCATGTTGAACAACGTGACGTCGACCAGCGGCTTTCCCGCAGCGAACTCGTTGTAGCCCTGCAGATGCGGTGCCGGCAGCCCGGGCCAATCTCCGGGCTCGAAGGTGTGCACCATCTGGAGAGGCTCCAAAATGCGCGTGCGGACCTCCGTACTCCAGTCGTGACCGGTGGCCTTTTCGATGATCATGCCGGCGAGCGTGTAGTTCGTATTCGAATAGCTCCAGCCCGCGCCGGGGGCGAAGTTCGGCTCGTGCGCGATGGCGGTCGCGACGAGCTTCTCCGGAGAGATGCGATGGAATCGCTTCACGTAGTAATCCTTCTCCGTGAAGTCGGAAAGTATATCTCGCGTGTAGTTGTAAAGGCCGCTCGTGTGCTGCAGGAGGTGGCGAATCGTAATCTTCTTGCCGTCATTCCCATGCCCGGACACCACACTGGGCAGCCACCGATCGACGGTGTCCTCCAGGCGAACCTTGCCCTCGTCGACCAGTTGCAGAATGACCACGGCAACGAACGTTTTCGTGTTGCTCCCCATCCGGAATTGGCTTTCGAACGGCACCGGCTCCGCGCTGCCCCGCCGCGCCTGGCCGCTGCGAGCGTCGATGTGATCTTCGCCGTCGCTCACGCGGGCGACCACGCCAACCACCCCGCCGGAATGGATCGTGTCGAGACCTCGTTGCAATGGCGTCCGTAGTTGGATGTCCGGGCCGGCCGTCAGACTGCTGGATGTGCGCCCCTCGACGCTGGGAGAGCTGCCTTCCGAGCAACCCGCGAACGTCCAACCCGCGAGTGCCAAACACAACGTCCTGGTTAGATTCATGCGACCTCCTTGATTCGGTTGCCAAGTAGTTCCCAACCGCTCCGCGTCCGTTCAACGCGAAGCCGATTAAATGCTTGTGTCATGTCCAAACGTGTCCAGTTCGCCACCGACGGGAGCCCATCGAAACCACCGTTTCGCTTCCGACCGAGCGCGCGTAAGATCGACGCCATGGAAGCCCCTCTCGTATGTCCGCATTGCCCCAACCGCCCACTCTTCGAGGGAGCGCGGGGGACGGTGAAGCTTCACGGTTGCGGCGTGTGCGGCGGTGTTTGGATCGGCAACGAGCTGGCCGCGCGCCTGCTCCAACAGCTCGAACCGGACGCCGTCGCGCTGGCCGATCAAGCGGCGGGTCATGGCATGCCGTTTCCACAGGTATCGGCGCGGCCTGCGTGCCCGGTTTGCGGTGTCGATTTGCGGCGGATCACGGTCCACGGAACGCGCACGGAGCTGGATCTCTGCGACGCCCACGGGACGTGGTTCGACCGCGACGAACTGCAGAGTGTCTCGCACTTCTTCGAGGAACGACGCCGTGCGCAGGTGGCTGCCGCGCAGAATTTCCCTCCGCCGATGCGCTACGACGAGCGGGATTACGACGCCTACTTGGAGAAGGGCAAGTGGCGACTAAATCGTGACGATTCGAACGACGGGATCGACATTGGGACCGTCCTCGACTGGCTGTCCGATTGACGATACCACCGAGCGGATGCCTCGGTGGTATCGGGGCGTGTCGTGCAAGTAGACTAGCGCGTAGCGTGGGCGGCCAAGATGCTCGCCACGGCGCAGGTCACCTTTTTCGCCGTGGGGATATGCAAGAATTCGTTCGGGCCGTGCGCATTGGATTGCGGGCCGAGCACGCCCGTAATGACGAATTGGGCCTCGGGGAATTTCTCGCCGAGCATGGCCATGAACGGAATGGTTCCGCCTTCGCCCATGGCAAGGGAGGGCTTGCCGAAGAACGCCAGCGAGGCCTCGTCCATGGCGCGCGCCAGCCACGGGGCGGTATCGGGAGCGCTCCATCCCGAGGCGCCGCGTTCGGCCTCGAGCCGCACGTGTGCGCCGTACGGCGGATCGCGCTCGAGTTCATCGCGCAGCGCTTGCAGCGCCGTTGCCGGGTCGACCCGCGGCGGGATGCGCATCGAGAGTTTGAGCTGGGTGACCGGCCGTAGCACGTTGCCCGCATTTTCGATCGAGGGAAGGCCGGCCGCGCCCGTGATGCTCAATGCCGGCGCCCAGGTATGCGCCAGCAACGCCTCGGCGCGGTCGTTGGTCACCGCGTGGGCGCCTTCCGTCCACGGAAACTGCGTCCACACCTCGTCGCCGAGCACCTCCGCCACGGCCTCGGCCTGCGTGCGTCGGGCCGGCGGGATCTCCGTGTAGAGTGCATCGAGCAAGACGCGGCCGGTCTGCTCGTTCTCGACGCGCGACAGGAGTTGCCGGGCGATGCGGAAGGTCGAAGGAACGATGCCGCTGGCACTGCCCGAGTGGACGCCTTCGGTTAACACCCGGACGGTCAATGTGCCGCCCACGAAGCCGCGGAGCGACGTCGTGGACCAGAGTTGCTCGTAGTTCCCGCAGCCCGAGTCGAGGCAGATGACGAGACTCGGCTGGCCGATGCGGCTGCCCAATTGCTCGATGTACGCGGGCAGGTCGGGGCTGCCGCTCTCTTCCGAGGCCTCGATCAGCACCACGCAGCGCGCGTGCGGCGCCTTCGATTCGCTCAGCAGACGAAGCGCGGTGAGCGCCGCGAAACTCGAATACCCGTCGTCGGCACCCCCGCGCCCGTAGAGGCGGTCGCCTTCGCGCACCGGCGTCCACGGACCGAGTCCCTCGCGCCAGCCCGTGAACTCCGGCTGCTTGTCGAGATGCCCGTAAAGAAGCACCGTGTCATCGGCCTTGGCCCCACTCTGGCTACCGGACGCCGGGATCTCCATGAAGATGAGCGGCGTGCGGTTCGGCAGGCGCAGCACCTCCACCTGGAGCCCCGGAATCGACTGCGCACGGCACCATCGCTCGATGAGTACGACCGCCTTTTCCATGTGGCCATGCTCGTTCCACACCGGGTCGAACGAGGGCGACTTGTTCGGGATCCGGATGTACTCGGTCAATTGCGGGACGATCTCGTCCTCCCAGATGCGTTCGGCAAGAACGCGGGCATGTTCGACGTTCAGCATGGACATGCGATAGCACGACCTCCGTGACGCCGTGATGCAACTTGCTCGGGCTCGGCGCTTCATTCGTCCCGACAAAGCTGACAGCCTCGTGTCAGCAGGTTCTGCTTCCATCGGCGCCAATGGAACGGCACATACCGGTGGCGCTTGCCCCGCACCGCCTTGGTCTCCTGCTGGTGGCGGCTGCCGCCGTCCTTTGGAGCACCGCGGGCTATTTCACCCGCGCCGTGCCGCTCGATATCGCCGCGCTGCTGTTTTGGCGAGGGTTGTTCGGAGCGATCACGAGTTTCGTCTTCGTCCTGGTGAGGGAGCGCCGCAACACCTTGCGCGCCTTCGCCGCGATGGGGCGCATCGGCCTCCTATTTTGCCTGCTTTCGAGCTGCGGCATGGCTTGCTTCGTGGCGTCCCTCAAGCTGACGAGCGTCGCCCACGTCTCGAGCATCTATGCAGCCGTACCCTTCGCGGCCGCCGGTCTGGCCTGGCTGGTCATGCGCGAACGCGTCTCCCCCGCCGTGCTCGCGGCAAGCCTGCTTGCACTGGTCGGTGTGGCGGTGACGGTCGCCGGCGGTATGGGCGAAGGCAGCTTGCTCGGTGACGTTCTTGCCTTGGCCATGACGTTGTTCGTTGCCGCGTTCATGGTCCTGCGGCGTCGTTTCCCGGACGTACCGCTGGTGCCGGCGGCCTGTGTTTCGGCACTCTTGCCCGCGTTGGCCAGCCTGCCATTCGTCTCCACCTGGCCGGCGCACGGGCAGGACATCGCCAAGCTCATTGCCTTCGGCGTCTCCAATATGGGGTTGGCGCTCGTCTTCTTCACCATCGGCGCAAAGTTCATCCCTGCAGCGCAGACGGCACTGGTGGGGGCGCTCGAAACGCCTCTTGCCCCGCTCTGGGTCTGGCTGGCCTTCGGCGAGACGCCGCGCGGACCGACGATGCTCGGCGGCGCCATGGTCCTGTTCGCGGTCATTGGTCCGATCGCGTGGGACCAATGGCGCGATGCCCCGAATCGACTGCAAAAGTGTACCTAGGGGTCCGTACCACCCGTGTACCAAATATGATACACGCGTATTTTTGCGCGATATTGCGAAATAGGCGATCGGCGCGGATGCCGCGCGCGGTGCACCTTGGTCCCGCGTCGACCAAGACACGATAGGCCATGCGCACCATGGTGGCGTGAAAATCAGCGCGATTCGCCGCCCAATGATTGCATTTGGCTTCGTGCAGGAAGATTCGCGACAGCTCGAGAACGCCTTCTTCCTACGGTAGGAATGCGATGGTCTGCGAAGTGCAATGACGTGTGTCTGGTCACTTTTGCCTCGATACGCCGTTGCGTCGAAAAAAAAGTGACCGACGATCGAGAGATAGCATTTTGTTTGCGTACAGATAATTAACGACTCGCCGAGTGAACGTGAGGGCGCCTTTGTCCCGTCGTGTGAATTTCACGATGCCCCGCCGGCGTACTTGAAAACTAAAAGGAGAAATGGATGAAATCGACCTTCGTCGCCACGTTCTTGGTTTTGTCTGCCATCGGCGTTGGAGCGTGCAGCTCCAGTTCCACTCCGTCCGATGCTCCGCCAGCCAACGACGCCAAACCGGTCACCATTACCGCGCATACGCCCACGCTCATCGAAGGGACCTTCGTCGACAGTTCGACGTCTTTGAGCTTCAAATCCGTCGAATACGAGACGAAAAAGGTGGAGGTCACGATTCGCGCCGGCGAAACGAACCTCGTAGTTCATATCGACTATGCCCAGGGTGAGGGCGACTTCGATGCCAACTCGGGGCAGCTCGATCAAGCCCAGATCAACGCGATGCCTCGGTTGCTCGAGGGGCTAGCCGCCGCCATACCGGACTACGGCCCCGTGTCGCTCGAGGGGTTGGCGCGAACGGTGAACTTCCTCAGCGTAGCACCTTCATCGACGCCGCTTCCCGCGTTCAAGTCCGTTGCGGAGAACGGCTGGGCGTACCTTTCCTGTGGGTGCCGCTGGCAGGACGCGCACGGTTATCACAATTGGATGGGAAAGGGTGAGTCCTGCGGCAGCAGTGCGTCGCCGCATTGTCCCGGGCGTTGCGGCGTCGGGTGTGGGCCGGACAATCTCTGGTTTGCGTGGGGATCGGGCACGTACACGGCGGATTGCGCGCGGCACGATTACGGCGTCGGGAGCTGGGGATCCGCGTTCGACGATTATACGTTTGCGCCGCATAATTGTCTCTGATCTATCCCTCGAGAAGGCCATCGGAACGGGTACGGTTCGTGCCCATTCCGATGGCCCGTGACCCTCGACGGAACCTACGATCCCGGAGCCATGCTCGCTGAACGCGATCCCTTGCCACCCACGTCGAGCGCGCCGTTCATCTCCCGAGGCACGGACGACGTCGACCACCCTCCCGTGGTGGCGTTCGTTACGGTGCCGATGGCGTGCGGCGCGTCGCCCGTCGCGGTGTGCACGGGAACGCTGATCGACCCACGCATCGTGCTTACCGCGGCGCATTGCGTCGCATACCTCACCCCGGGCGAAGCCGAAATGGTCGTCGGTCGCGACATCCGAGCCCTCGACGCTCGGCATATCGGGATTGCACGGACGCTGCGGCATCCCGATTGGGTCTCGCCGTCACACGACGTGGCATTGGTGCAGCTCACGGAAGCCCTGGAGATTGCGCCGCTGGCGCTCGTCGACCCCGGGGATACTTCGTGGCTCCCCGGCAAACTCGTCACCCTCGTAGGATACGGTCGCGACGACCATGGCCAGACGGGGACACGGCGCTCCGGTACGGCGCGGGTATCCGAAATGCTGGCCGAACATTTTCGCGTTCGGCCGGAACCCTCTTTGAGCTGTGCAGGGGATTCGGGTGGACCCGCGCTGGCCGACGTCGACGGTGCATGGAAGATCGTCGGTGTCGCCTCGTACGGCGACCCGAATTGCAATCAGGGCGCCACCTATGCGCGCGTGGACATCGAGCTCACGGGGTTCATCGCGCATGGACTCGAACGACTCCGAGAGCCCCACGCTCCGGCCCCTTCGCGTTCGGCGAGTCCAAACCAGTGCGAACTCGGGTGCACCGCCGACGCCGACTGTCCCACGGCCTGGCAATGCGTGGAGGGGCGTTGCGGTCTCCAGGGGCGTCCGCCGGGCCGCTTGACGGGTCAATGCTCCTCGGATGCGGATTGCGCGGGAGGCTTTTGCGCGGCCGCGGACGGATGCTCGTGTTACCAGCCCTGCAGCTCGGACGAAGGCGAAGACCGAGGATGCGCCACCACACCCGACGCCCCTGCGCACGCCAGTGCATTCGCATTCGTGCTCTTCTTGGCCGTCGTTTGCCTGCGCATCCGTGTCTCGCGCGCCCGATCAATCCGTGAAAATCATCGCGTGGCTCGATAGATCGTTTTGCCCTGCCACGCGCTCGTTGAGCGGTTTCAAGCCCCATCGCTTCCCGATGAGACGAAGGATGCTCGTGGTGTCGTAGACCGTCTTGTCGACGCCACCGCGCGCATGTTTGGAAAAGACGATCGCGGGAATGCGCGTCCCCGGCCCCCATTTGTCCTTCGTCGGCGGGGCCACATGGTCCCAATAGCCGCCGTTCTCGTCATACGTCACGATGACCGCGGCATCGTCCCAATTCGGCCCGTCGACGACGGCTTTGATGAGCTCGACCGCCTTCTCCTGCCCCTTCTGGAGGTTTGCGCCGGGATGCTCATTGACGCCGCCGAGCGGTTTGACGAACGATACCGGCGGTAGCGAGCCATTCTTCGCCGCTGCGAGGAAGTCCGCTTCGTCCTTCAAGTGCGCGCGCCCAGGTTGCCCACCGGCGTAGGGCGCGTAATAGACGAATGGCTGATGATGGAATGTGAAGCCCGACGGCGGATTGCCACCCGCGGCATCGTTCCACCCTGCCGAATACCATGCCCAGTCGATCCCCGCGCCGGTGAGCTGATCGCCGATGGTGGTCCCGGTCAGCACGGGCAACTTGGTGCCACCGCTCGACGTTGGCGCGTTGGTGGGAACGGTGGTGTTGACGGCGTATCCATCCGGCGTGCACGTTCCATCCTTCGTCACCTTGCCCGACGAATCGATCACCGCGCGCTTGTCCGCAGGACAGTCTTCCCAATACGGCGTTGCCGCGGCGATCAACCACTGATGATTGAGAAACGACCCGCCAAAGGCTCCATGAAAGAAGTGGTCGCATACGGTGACGTTGCCCGACATCGTGCGAATCAATTGGACGACCGGAAGACTGTCCGTTGGATAGTAGCCGAGGGCGAGCCCTTTCGAAGAATTGTTCGCCACGAACAGGTTCATCGCGCCCGCGTTGATTTGGGCGATCTCTTGATAATAACGGTGGGTTAGGTCCTTCGTGGCCTGATGGAGGGGCGCATGGTTGGTAATGTCGAAAGGCTCGTTCGGTAGATTGGTGGGGATGTTCGAATCCGTTTGCGGAAGCGTCGAATAGGGATTTCCGCTCGACGGATCGAGCTGCGGAATCTTTGCGCTGCCCGAAGAGAGACCTTCCGCCCCGGGGTAGCTGCCGTAGAGATTGTCGAAGCTGTGGTTCTCCATGAAGATCACCACGATGTGCCCCAACGACGACAACGGTGGCGGAGCCGCTTCGATCGGTGAATCGCTCGGTGGGGTCGCGTCGCTCTGCGAGTCGGACTCGATGGCGGATGGCGGAGCATCGTCGACATCCTCGTCGGACGAACTGCAGCCACCGGATGCGCCCAAAGGCAACGAGGCGAAGACTCCGTATAGAATCCATGTAGAACGCTTCATGATGTTCACCTTGAATGTCGGGTGGCGAGGTTGCCGAGCGGCTTCTCGATGCCGGTCTTTTCTCCCTCGGGCAGTTGCGCATAGATGTGGCGAACCGGAGCAAGGGCGGTGTCGCGCCCACGGGTGAAGCTCTGCTCGTCGACGATAGCCCGGTACGCGCGATCGAGGTCGAGCGCGCGCGCCGCGCTAGGAAGGAGCAGGTGATCGATATCCTGGCGAAGTTTCGCGACCTCGCTCGGGCGCAGGGAATGGCGTTCGTCGAAGAAGCGCCCGATCACTTCCGTGTTCGCGTGGAAGTCGTCGCCGGCGCGATTCTCGATGAGGTAGCGCGTATATTCATGTCGCCCGTCGGATCCGAGGGGGTCCGGCCATGGGGGCGAACCTCGCCGGGGCCCGTGGGACCATCCGCGCGCGCCGCCGACCTTTCGCGGGAAGGAGAAAATGCTGTCGGTGGTCGTCCCGACGCCACCATGGCAGCCGACGCAGTAGAGCGTCTCTTCGTACGATTGCGGTCGTAGCGAACCGTCGGCCGCCTCGATGAATCCCGAAAAGAGCCATCCGCGGTCGTTGTCCACGCCCCGATCCCATTGCCAAAGAAATGACAGCGCTCCGTCGATGGACTCCTCCTGCTCGAAAGCTTCTCTCTCCGCCTGTCGTTTCAGATCCGCATACCCGAACCACCGGACCTTTTTGGCATAGCGAAGCTCCTTCATCCGCGCCGCCATGGTGACCTTTCCGTCCGACGCGACATCAAGGTAGCGCACGCTGTGCAGAAATTCGGTATTGAGTGGGAAGAGTCCCACGACGATCGGAAGACGGCCCGCACGCTCCTCCTCACGAGCGCGCCCCACGTAGTGCATTCGCCCTGCATGACGTGGATCGTCGTGGCTCCCGCACGGCGCACTTCGATCGAAAGCCACCCGGTTCGCGCGCGAAAGAATACCGTTCAAATCGAGATCCACGCCGAGCTCACCCTCGTCGATGGGAACGATGGGAACATCGTTTCGCGTGATCAGCGCCTCGACGATGGCGAGATTGACTGCGTAGATGGCGGTGTTCGGAGAGCCGTTCGCGTCCTGCCGAAGTGATGGATCGAGACGAATGAGGGCATCTCCCGCCGATCCGTTGGCGGGGAGGAACGCTCCTACGAGGGGATAGTAGCCGAACGCTCGCCATCCCGAGAGTTCACCATCCGGTCGACGATCGAAGCCATCTTCGTCGAAGGCGAATCCTGCATCGGGGACATATCCGTCCCATCGCCCATCCTTTGCGCCATCCCACGCGTCGGGCAGGGAAGCCAAGGTTCGCGCGAGAGGGATTTCACCGTGTTCGTCCAGGTAATTGCTTCGGCGCACGTAGTCGAGGATCCGTTCGTCGCTCGACTTCGGAGCGCGCAAAACGGGCGGGTCGAAGAGATTCGTCCAGCGGTTTCGCGCCGCCGCCGGCGCGATGGTCCAGCGAAGTTGGAGCTCTTCGTCGTCCACGAAATTCGGAGGTTGGGAGCGAGCGTGGCACGCGTAGCACGAGTTCTTCGCGCTGGCCCCCGGAGCCAGTCGAGGCATCGCGTAGCATTGAGGTGGGATGTAGGCGAATCGGTTTTCGAGCGGGCCGCGATCGGTCATTCCACCTGGGACCGATGGCACGAGCTCGAGGCTGGCGCTTCCCGTACTGACGGCAACATTCGCGTGCACATCTGCCGGCGAGGCTTCTCCGTGCGAACGAGCGCGACACGCCGAGAGCGTCCACGAGAGAAGCGCGATGGAGAGTGGGGCGTATCGCATGATCGAAAATACGCGCCAAGATGGCGCGTGGATGGTGAACATCCCCCAAACTTCGAAATGAAGATGGCATGAATGATACCGGTGTCAAAGCACAAAACGGAGCATCGATTTGCATTTATCGCAGGAAGGAGGCAACGCGCGGTACCGCGTTGCGTTACTACCGGCCGGTGAATCAGCATCGTGTCTTCATCGTCGATGAAGCGTAGGATGGCTTCGTCCGTGCCAACCATCTCGCCGGATATTGGTTCAATTAGCCTATCGAGGAGGACTTCATGAAAACTGCGCTGTTCATCTTGGCCCTGTCGCTGTTCGCCTGCGGAGCAAGCGACGACGAAAGCGCTTCACGAGAGAGTTCGGAGCAAGGCCAATCGGAGCTCCAGGAGATTGATACGTGTTCGAGCGGCGGCGGGACCTGCCGCAAGTCGCAATGCCGAGCCAACGAGGCCCTGAGCAACACGCTCGAGTGCGGGCACGAGCAAGCTTGTTGTGTTCCGGCGCCGGCGAAAGTCCTGCAGACGGACTGCGCGCCCGCGGCCGCCTGCTGGTAGCGGACGCGCGGCTCGGAGCCCGCACGCTGCTCGGTGCGATGTCGGTATCTCAGCGTGCGGGCGGCAGCCGCTCGGCCATCAGCATCGGCACGATCCGTTCGATGGGCGCCGCGGAATCGGCCAAGTACACATCGACGGGGACGCCTACGCTCTCCACGGGTTGCTCGAACAAGTTCTGTTTGATGGGCAGGTTCCAGCGAACTCCGGAATGCGGAAGAATGAATGTGCTCTGGTTTCCAAACTCGAGCGTTCCGTCCGTTCGCTCTCCAACGAGCAGGGCGCCGAGGGCCAGCTTCAACGCCAGCGGCCCGCTCTCGCCCGACGAACCTGCATGGCGATCGGTCAGCACGTAAATGCGCCCGGAGTACGGGTGATCCGAATGCTCGTCGATCACCCCAGAATGGTAGACCCAGGACGCACGGTGTAGACCGTGCGGCCACTTGGCGCGTACCTTCGCGCGCTCGTCGCGCGCTTCTTGCGTGTCGACGGTGCGGTCTTGAATCTGCCTCTGCACCACCGTATTCCACGTTGGACAGGGGGTGAGTGCGCCTTCCAATACCCGCTCGGCGCCGGAATCCCAGAGACCGTTTTTCGCTTTTGCAATCCACGCGTAAATCGGTGAATCGCTCCCCCCGCCGTTGCCACGAAAATCGAAGATGATGCGCGCAAAGTGGCGATGCGCCTCGTAGTCCTTCGCGAGCTCCTCCAGCTGCTGCTCTTGCACACCCGTACCCCAGAGTCTGCGCACGGTGATGACCGCCGCATCGCCCACGGGGCGCCATGTGTAAAGCTTCTCTTGTTGGGTCGGGGGAATTCGTTTCGCCACGTCGGGGCGCGGATGGAGTTCGAAGGCGCCACCCGAGCATTGGGCCGAGATGCGCTCACCACCGCCACGAACGCTTACGGTCAGGACGAGCCGCGAGCCGTCGGGCCCAACCATGGGCGCAAGTCGCAGTGTATGCGAAAAGGCGGCACCCGGCCCTTGGATGCGGCAAGATGCGAGCGGCCCCACGGCTTCGGCCGACGAGACCCATGCCTGGTATTCGCGAACCTTGAAGGAAGGCTCCTCCCGCAGGGAAGGTCCCCAGACCGTGTGATGGTTGTCGGGGAAAACTGCGCGTAGCTTTCGCAGCGGGGCGAGTAGACCGCGATCGACGGTGACCTTCGCGCCGGCGCTCGAAAGATCGCGGCGCCATTCCTCGAAGAATTGGGCCAAGTCGAAATCCCCGCGCTGAACGAGGTTCGCATAGCCGGCATACTGCAGCCGCATCGTCTTCTCGAGAAAGGGAAGGTCCCGAGCGAGCGCCTGCGCGTCCACTGAATCCTCCGCGTTTGGCCGCTGCGCAGACAGCAGGGCGCGAAGCCGCGAGCTGTCGGGGTCGAAGCAAAGCTCGCCACCCTCGGCTTCGCTCGAGGAAAGGTACACACCGTACGGCGCCTGGGGCGGCGGCGACGAAGACGGAGCTTTCTCGGTCGGGTGGCACCCAAGGGCCATCGCGCTCAACGAAAAGAGCCCCATGGCCCGACGAAGGACCACCACCGGACAGGCAACGACCATGATTTTCCTTCTTCGCGCAAGTGCGATTCCAAATTTCAAGAGGATGTAGCACTGCGTCATGGGCGAAGCGCTTCCGAAGGCTAGCCACCGAGGCGCCATGTGCGGCGTGGAATGCGGCGTCGCCCATCGATTCTTGGTGGTCCGCCATCCTCATGGATGGAGGGCAACCGATCGTCGTAGACCTTTCCCTCTGTAGAAATACGGCTCCGCGATACGACCGATGGCTCGGGCGCGCCGAATGCGGAACCTCGAGTTCATTTCGGTGGACCCTGAGTCGCGAATCTCGATAATTGCGCACTTGCTCAATCGGCGAAGCCCACATTATCGCCAATAAAACACAGCCAATTTTCTCTCGTCTCGGAGGTTTCCAATGAGAACACGCGGGGTGGTCGTCACATCGCTGATCGTTTTGGCGCTATGGGCTTGCAGCGACGGGAATTCGCGCGATGTCTCGGAGCTGGCTCCCTCGGAGCTGGCCAATGGCAAGGGTGGGGACGATTCGCGGACGGGAAGCACGCCGAAACCGGGGATCATCGCGGACGGCGTTGCGGAAGATTCCGATCCGATGACGCACATCAATTATCTCGCGACCGATGAAATGCGCGGTCGCAATGCGCCGTCGGCGGACTTCGACAAGGCCGCCACGTACGTGACGGACTTGGTCAAGAGATACGGATTGACCGGCCCCAACCCGGGGGATTCGAACGGTGCGTACGCGCAGTCGTTCCAGCTAGGTGCGCTGGCGGCGGATCTCACGCCGGAAGGAAAACGGGCGGCGCACGTGCATAGCCTCGATACGAGCGATCCGAAGTCCTTCGGTAACTCGCAGTTCGAGCATGGCTTCTACATCGATCCGAAATCGTCGTCCCCCGAGGCGAGCGCCCTGGCCGGACGCTCGGACGCGGTGCTCGCGGGCAATACGCACAACGTGCTCGCGCTGCTGGAAGGCACCGGCGCGAAGAAGAGCGAAGTCGTCGTGGCCATGGCGCACCTCGATCACATCGGTGTGAACTCGAGCGGGGCGGTGTACAACGGCGCCGACGACAACGCCTCGGGAAGCAGCGTTCTCCTTTCCTTGGTACCGCTGCTCGCGCAGGCCAAGTCCAACGGCGAATTGAATCGCTCCATCCTGTTCATCTGGACGGCGGCCGAGGAAGACGGCCTGGTAGGGTCGAAGTATTTCGTCGACCATCCCATTGCGAATATCGGGCTTTCGCAGATCACCGGCGTCGTCAACATGGATATGGTCGCGCGCTGGGACGATCAACGCATCAGCGTGATTGATACCAAGTCGGACGGGTCCACGAGTTATCTCTCCGCGTTGCTCACCCAAGCGAACAACGCACTCCCGGATCCATTCGATCGCGTCAACCACGATATCGCGGCGTACGCGCGTCGTCAGGACGGTGCGTCCTTCTACGACAAGAACGAGGACGTGCTCTTCGTCTTCGAGGGCCTGAGCAATCCGGCTGGCGGCGGCGATCTGAATGCCGACTACCATGCGACCACGGACGACGTTTCGAAGATCATCTCCGAGAACGGCGGCAACAAGCCGCGTCGCGTCCGCGATCTGCTGAACGCCACCATCAAGCTCGCCTCGAACGCGGACATCCCCAGCGGCCCGGTTTGCACGGGGACTTCGTACACGGGCACCTTGTCGGGTACCGGCGCGCAGGCCCGCAAACCGAGCGACACGGGTTACGAGAGCACGGTCTCGGGAACGCATGGTGCGAAGCTCGCGGGACCGGGTGGTGCGGACTTCGATCTGGACTTGGAGAAGTGGAACGGCACGGCGTGGGCTCGGGTGGCCAGGTCCGAGAGCTCCACGTCGAACGAGACCATTTCCTATCCGGGTACCGCAGGGAAGTACCGGTGGCGCGTCTTCTCGTACAGCGGAAGCGGCGACTACACGCTTTGCACGCAGAAACCGTGAATCGCTAGCGCGGGCCGATCGCGAGTCGTTCCGCATCGTAGGGTTGCAGCCATTCGCTCGAAACGGCGAATGGCTGCGAGCCCGCTAACGTCGTTGTGAGAGCCAGGTGGCCGTCGCCGCGCGTTCGGGCTCGTAGCCGGGCAGCTCGGCGTACGCATCCCGGGCTCGTTCCGCCAGAGTGCGCGCGCGGGCGCGATCGCGACCCGTTTCCCAGAGGGCACGCGCGAGGAGCATATGCGTCTTGGCGGTGTCTGGGACCTTCTTGTTCGGGTCCTGGTACGTGAGGCTTCGCTCGAGGTGAGCGAGGGCCTTCTGCGGCTGCCGCTCCGCCAAGTACGCCTCCCCGAGGACGCGCAGCACCTCGGGCACCTGCTGCGCCGGATTGCCGAGTTGCTCGCAAAGCGCGAGCGCGCGAAGCTGCAAGGCAAGTGCTTCGCGCGTGCGCCCCTGATCCAGGTAAATCATGGCGACCGTGGCGAGTGCGCTGAGCATGTCGCGGTCCTTCGGGAAGATGCGCTCGGCCATGGCCAGCGTGTTTTCGCCTTCCGCCAGTGCCTCCGGCAGGCGCCCCATGTCGCGCAAAATGTCGGCAATGATTCCGCCGGCGCGCGCCACGTGCGGATGCTCGTGGCCGAACGCCTCGGTGAAAATGACCCGCGAGCGACGTTCGCTTTGCAGCGCCTCGTCCCATCGACGCAGGACGAACTGCGAATAGCCCAGGCCCGACAGCGCGAAGGCGAGCAATGGATGGTGCGGACCCAAACGCCGCTCGTGGATCGCGACGGCGCGCTTGCGTTGTTCCAGGGCGCGTTCCGTTTCGCCCATCTCCGTGAACACGTTGCCCAGGTTGGTCAACGTCGACGCGACGAGATAGCTATCGGGCGCGACCGCCTCCCGCAGTGCGAGGGCACGCTCGCCATGCGCGAGGCTATCCGCGTACCGTCCAGCGCGAAGCTCGGTCACGGACAGGTTGTTCTCCAAAATGGCCCGTGTCTCTTTCTCCTCGGGCAAGCGATCGAGCACGGCCTCGGCGAGCTGGCGGGCACGCAGAGCATCGGCGACCCGATTTTCTTGCTGGCTGAGCGCGGAAACCAGGCCAACCAGTGCCCGTGCTTTGGCGACCTCGTCGCCGGCCTCCTCTGCGGCGGTCAAGCCATCGAAGTGCTCGGCCTCGCCAAGACGCCATTCACTGCGCTGGGCGAGTGCGCGCGCCAGGATGAAATGGACGTTCGACTCGAGTGCGCGATCGCGCGAAGCTTTTACGGCCGGAAGCAGATCGCGCGCGGTCTTTTCCGAGGCGGTATAGTCCCCCGCGCGCGAGAGAGCCATGGCGTGGTCCACGCTGGCCATCACCTCGGTGCTCGCAACCTGGTAGACCCGCGTGCGCCGCGCCGCCATGGCGGTGCACCCGTCGACGGAGGGCAGTGCGGCCATCGCCTGGGCGGAGCGCTCGAGGCTGGTCGCATGGCCCGAAGCGAAAAGTGCCGTCAGCGCCTGGAGTTCGCGCGCCTTGCCCTCGAGGCAGGCGATGCGAACGTCCATCAGCTCCTCGGACTGGTCATGGTGCACGCGCGTGGCTTCGCAGGTCTGCGTGTGCCTCGCCACCCAACGCGCGGTGTACGCGTCGAGGGCGCGCTCGGCGTCCTCCCAGGCGTCCTTGGCGTAGCTCGAAGCCGTTGCCATGAAGGCAGCCCGCACGGCCTGTTTGCGTGCCTCGTCCCACACGCCGGTGAGCTTTCGCTCGGCCCCCGCGCATGGTGCGGGCAAGGCCCCGGGCGTGCCCGATCGGGCGATGGCGATTGCGCCGAAGGCCATGCTGGCCGCCGCCACCAACGCGCCGCCCATGCGAAGCCAGCGAGCGCGTCGATCGTGCGATAGCTCGGCGACGAGCGCGTCCATCGACGGAAATCGATCCTGCGGATTGGTGGAAAGGCCGCGCGCGAGGGCGCTGCGGATCCGCGCGGGGACGCGAGATGGTGCTGCGTGGGCGATCCCGCCGCAGAGTGCCTCGTGGAGCGCACTGCAGAAGCCGTATTGGTCGCGGTGCGCATCGGCGTCGCCGGCCATTCCTGGCAGGCCGACATCGGTCACGCGTACGCGCCCGTCGTCGCCGAGCAAGACGTTGTTCGACGTGAAGTCGCCGTGGACGAGGCCCGCCGCATGCAGCGCGGCGAGTCCGCGCGCGGCATCCAGGTAGCGCGCCAAAATGGCCCGCCACGCGGGGTTCTCGCGGTGCAACCACTCGAACATGGTGACGCCGCCGGGGACGTACTCCATCGCGACGAAGATATGCCCTTCGTGATCCCCCGCGTCGTACACGGCAAGGACGTTGGGATGGGACACGCGTGCGAGCGACTGGACCTCCCGCAGCAGACGCGCCCCGTCTTCGTCCGTGTCGCTCGCCGTGCGGAATACTTGGATGGCCACCCGGCGATCGATCTTCGGATCGTACGCACCGTAGACGACGCCCAGGCGACGCTCACCGAGCGTCTCGAGCACGACATACCGATCGATGCACTGCTCCACGAGCGCGAGACTCTTGCAGCTTGCGCGCGTCGGCGCAACGGGGCGTCGAACGTACGAAACGCGCCAATGCGACGATCAACGACGCCCGCACCGGCATGGCTCATTTGGCCTTACGCTTACGTGGCTCGTTCGGTAATGAGCTTTTCGAGGTCAGGTTCCGACGTCATCGCTCTACGCATATTTTGATTTTCGTACGCGATGGCAATCCATATCTTCCTTCGAGCCGTTGTCGGGTCGCGAGAACGGCCGCGTGAGATCCTCGCTTTCCGCATGCGGGGAACGGCAGGCCTCACGTGAATGTCCTAACGGCCCCCCATGGCCTCCGTCATGCGCGACGAGGCATGACCACCGGGACGCCGCCCATCGTTTCCGGCGGACTCGACGCGCCGCGGGGCGACCTCCCGGCATGCCTCCCGATCTCGGCATTGGCGTGTTCGTGAGCGGAGCCGACGAACATATTTCTCCGCAATGGCTGAAAATCGAGGGCCCGAAGCCTCTCGGACGGGCAAGACGCGGGAGGGTTTGTCGGTCGAATCGCGCCATCGGCGGCTCGTTCAGCGCGCCATCGGGCGAGCGCCGTGTCCCATCGATTCAATCCGATTCCCATCGATTTACGGCCCATATTGGAGCGGTTCGCGGGCTAAATCCCAATCGGTTTTCAAAGCCCCCTCGGTAGCTCGATGGGGCGAGCCTCGCGGATCTTTTCACTCCGCGTGTGAATCGCCGAGAGAATCGCCGAAATTTTTTCGTCGCGCTCACGCCTCCACCTGCAACGTGCATCGTAGGCGGTGGACGGAGTGAGTCTCGGGGTGTCCTGTTGGACGATAGGGGGACCAAATGAAGAAAGCGATGGTGCTCGTTGTAGCACTCGGCGCGTCGATTCCGACGGCCGTGCAAGCTGCGGATCCGCCGCCTGCAACCTCTCACGGTTCGAGCGAACCTACCGCTCAAGAGCAGGCGCAGATGCTCGCGGATCGGGCGTACCAAGCCTACGAGCGTGCAGATTTTCCGACAGCCATCGGGATGTACCTCGACTCGTATCGGCTCGTCGCCGCGTCCGACGTTCTCTTCAACATCGCGAGCATCTACGACAAGAAGCTGAAGGCATCGAAGCAGGCGCTCGAATACTACCACCGCTACCTCGATGCGGCGGATGCGCAACCCGATCTGATCGCGAAGGCGAACGAGCGCATCGCTGCGCTGGAGGCCGCGAACGCATCGTCGGCACACGGCTCCGCGTCCTCGCCGGCCACACGCGAAAGTCCCGCGGAACAACCCGCGTCGAGCTCCTGGTCGCCCCTTCGGATCGCCGGCGCCGCGACCGCGGGGGTCGGCGCCATCGGCTTGGGCGTAGGCGTCGTCACGGCGCTGATTGCCAAATCCAAGCACAGCGACGCGACCGACCAAGGTTGCTCGGGGAGTGCATGCCCGAACGCCGGCGCCGCCAGCACGGAGCGGGATGCGGCTTCGGTGGCGAACATCTCCACGGTGAGTTTCATCGCGGGCGGTGTCTTGCTGGCGGGTGGCGTCGCTTTGTACTTGTTCGCCCCGCGAGGCGGATCTTCATCGAAAAAGGCTGGCGTTCTGGTGACCCCATCCGTCGACCCGCGTGGCGCCGGTGGTCTCGTCGTGTCCGGCCGTTTCTTTTGAGAGGAGGGGAGTATGAGGCCTCATCACACCGTGTTGGTTTTTTCGATGGCCGCCATGTTGGCCGCAAATGGATGCACTGGCATCCTGGGGATCGATTCGGATCCCCAGGTCACGACCCAGTCCGTCTCGACCTGCCAGGGAACCGTCTATGTTCGCATCGCATCCGACTTTTCCGGCACCGCGACCGACATTGCGATTCCGTACTTTTTTGGAATCTACGATTACCTGAGAACCCTCAACGACAACGGAGGGATTCGAGGTTGTCAGATCGATATTCAGACAGGAGACAATAAATACACGCCCGGCGAGACGGAAAAAGTCGTCCAAGGGTGGCGCTCCTCCGATGCCCACTGGAAGGAGGTCAACACCGTGTTCTTGTTCGGGACCGGCCCGACCACCGCCGTTGGACCCGAACTCGCGCGCGAGAAAAAGCTCATCATCCCGGGCTCGTACGCAGGGTCGCTGGCCTCGCCCGACCCCATCAACAAGACCGTGTCGTATACGCGGGTCAACGATGGGTTCCAAGAGGCGCAATTCAACGACAGCAAAACGAGCACCGGCTGGCCTTACGTATTTTTCCCGGCCACGGACTACGCGACGGCCATTCGTGTCGCCATCAAGGCCGCGTTTGCGATTCAACCGGGGCGCATGGCCTTTGCGCATGAGGTCAGCAACATTTGTGCATATTGCACCGATCCGTTGGCGGCGGGTGCATCGTTCATTCCGTCCATCACGGGCATGTCGCTCGGAAGAGATCTCATCATTCCGCAAACCTCGAGCGAAGCCGATACCAACACCATCTTGCGGAACACCGCGACGTACTTCGACCAAGAGATCGCCCGTTTCATCAGCACGAATGGGGCCTACGAGCCCGTGAGCTGGGTGTGGTCTGGAAACAGCGTCTTCGCGACCGCCGTGCTCGCACGAGGCGTCGCCCTCGCGCAGACCACGATCGACAACAACCCCGAGGTGCGCAAAATCCTCGACGCGAACCCCACGAAGAAGTGGAAGCTTCGGGTCATGGCCAACAATTGGGGTATCGGTGAAACGGCGTCCGCGACGTGCGGTGCGGGCTGCAACGGTGACCTGTTCTACGGCCTGTTTCCGGTGCCGCGTTATGGTGATATCCAAAATGCGACGGAGATGGTGCAGCTCATCGCCGTGCACGACAACTATGCCAACAAGGACAGCGCTTCACCGCCGTCTGCGCCCATCACCATGGTTCCGAACTCGAACGAGCGCCGCAAGCCCGAGAGCTTTCGCGACGTCCGTTACGTGCAAGGCTTCGCGGCGGCCATCCTCTGGGAAAAGGCCATGGGCATCGCGCTGGACGCCGGGCATCGAAACCCGACGGGCGAAGACCTCAAGAATGCGTTGGAGACGTTCCGGTTGGTCGATATGGGAGGTCTGACCGCAGGGCCCATATCGTTCTCGGCGAAGGATCATCGACCCCAATCGAATGCGTCGATCTACAAACTCGACAGCAAGGGCGAGCTGGCCTTCGTGGACAAACTCTCGATTTCGCTGGTCAACGAATGGCTCGGGTACTGACGAATTCCGAGGCGCGCGGCGAGCTCCAAGACGTCGACCTTGCGGTCTTGGAGCGCCACGGCCATGGTCGGAGAATGCCAAACACGTGGAGGCGCGGTGAACCGCCTTCTTCCGCGAAACGCATGCTCGGGTGCTCACGTCCAAGATGTAGATCCGACCTGCGCGCCACGCGGCGCTGCTTTGCCTGTTTGCTTCCGCTGACGAAAAGGTTGGGCTTTGAGTCGCGCGACTCCTCATAGGAGAAGCGAGGGAGTAACCAGCGATGACCGCACCCCGTCTATCCATTCCCGAGCCGATGATGTCGCCGGCCGTAGGCCGATATCGACATATCTTGGAACTCGGGCGCGGCGGAATGGCAGACATCGTGCTCGCGGTGGTTCAAGGCCCCGGCGGGTTCAACAAGCTGCAAGTCGTGAAGCTCCTGCGCAAAGAGTTGTCCTCGGACAGCGACTTTTGCACCATGTTTCTCGACGAAGCGCGGCTCGCCGCGCGAATCAACCACCCGAACGTCGTTCAAACGAACGAGGTGGGATTCGACGGCGAACGCTACTTTCTGGCGATGGAATATCTGGAAGGCCAGAATCTCGATCACTTCATGAAGGCGGCTCAGCCCTCGGGGGGAATTCCGCTGCCTATCCTCCTTCGCGTGCTGTGCGACGTTTGCCAGGGGCTCCAATTCGCGCACGAGCTTCGCGACTTCGACGGTGCATCGCTCAACGTCGTCCACCGGGACATTTCCCCGCAGAACGTTTTCATCACGTACAGCGGGACCACCAAGGTCCTCGACTTTGGAATCGCCAAGGCGAACGACTCCAATACGGAGACGCAAGCCGGCACGTTCAAGGGCAAGGTCGCGTACATGGCGCCCGAGCAAATCGTGGCGCGGGACGAAGTGGATCGCCGTGCCGATATTTTTGCGGTCGGGAGCATCCTTTGGCGCGCGGTCACCGGGAAGCGCATGTGGAGCGGCCTCTCCGAGGTGGAGATCCTTCACAAACTCGCGACCGAGGACGTCCCCGAGCTCTACCCGCTCGAAGGTACGCCGGACAAGCTCGTGGACATTTGCCGTCGAGCGACGGCCGTTCGGATCGACGATCGCTACGAGACGGCGGCCGACCTTTGCGCCGCCCTCGAAGAAGTCCTGGCGACGCTTCCGCGCGCAACGCACGCCGAAGTGGGCACGTTGATCGCGAATCTTTTCGCCGACCATGCGCAGAAGACGCGAGATGCGATCGACGCTCGCCTCGCATCGGCCGTCTCCACCGTGTCTCCGATGAATTTGCCTTCGTTTCCCATTACGTCGCATTCGGCCGTGCTGCCGCGCAACACGGCGCGCAGTGTGCCGGCGGCGGAGGGCGAACGGCTATCCGTGAGGGTCGAGCAGAAAGCGCGTCGCCTGTTCGCCGCCTCCGGGGCGGTGCTCGGGCTGGCCGCATTGCTCGTGTTCGGCGGTCGCTTTCTGAGCCGATCGTCGCTGAGGGCCGATCTTCACGGCGCGACCGCCGCGAGTCTGGCGCATGCGGTCAAGCACGGCCCCGCCACCACGGTGAGGCTGGATAGCCAGCCCTCCGAAGCCAACGTCGAAAAGGATGGCACGCTGCTCGGGCGTACACCTCTGACGATCGATCTTCCGCCGGGTGCGCAAGCCCTCGTCGTATCGCGTGACGGCTATTACGACGAGACGTTGAACATCGATGTACCGTCCGACGCGACGGAACCGCTTCATCGCATGTTCACACTTCGCGCGAAGCCATCGGCGTCGAGCGCCGACGCTGCGACGCCCCGCGCCCGCTTCCTACCGGGCCCGCGGCCGATGCCGCCCGCGACGTCGAAACCGCAGGCCTCGAGCGCGGAGCCTTCCGCCGTGGCCTCGTCGCCGGCTCCGAGTGCCACGCAGAGCGCGGAGGCCCCGCGACCCAAGGTGAAGATCGTGGACGATCGCGGGCCCCGTCAGAAGGTCGTGGTCATCACGGATTCGTAGGCACCCCTCATGGCGCTGCGCGGGGTGCGTCGGGCTGAAGTTCGGCGTGGGCGCGCGCGAAGACGTCGAGCTCGTAGCAGGCTTTCTCGATGCGCGAGAGCGCCTCGAACGCGTTCGTGTCGACCCCGAAGCGGCGCGCATGGAAAAGCTGCGGGACGATGCACACGTCGGCCAACGTTGGTGCGTCGCCAAAGGCAAATGGGCCTGCGTTCGATTGCACCATCGCCTCGACCGCAGTGAGCCCGCGCCCGACCCAATGCCGACACCACGCGGCGTCGTCGCTGCCCAGCACGTCGTGCACGTAGATCCGCACGGCGGTATTCGCAAGGGGCTGGATGCCCGAGTTGACCGTCTCCGCCACCTGACGCACCCGTGCGCGCTCGGCGCGGCCCAATGGCAAGAGGCGTGGCAACGGGAATCGCTCCTCGAGGTATTCCGCAATGACCAGCGATTGCCCGATGCGCACCAGAGAGCCGTCCTCCTCGTGCACCTCGAGGAGGGGCACCTGCCGCATCGGGTTGCGTTCGACGTAGTCTGGCCGATTCTGCTCGCCACCGTTCTCGATCAAATTGACGGCACGGTACTCGTACGCGAGGCCTTTCAGCCCGAGCATCAGCCGCGCGCGCCACGTGGCGCTGCTTCGCCAAAAGCCATAGAGAATCATGGGGACCTCATCATGGGTGGAGGGGGCCATGCCATTTTCCGGAATGATACCCACGTAACGCCGCGAACGGGCCTGTGATTTGGCAATTCCCTATTGCGCTGCAGCCTCACCCCAGAAGGAGAGCCGGTGCTCGGCCGCATAGTCCACTGGCCCGATGGTGTCGGGGGCCAAGGACTGGACGTACGGTGTGGCCATATGGCCTTCGAAGCGTGGCCACGTTGGCAGGCCGGGGGCATTCGGGTCTCCGGTTCGGACGAACTGTGCCCAGTACCGAATCAGGTGGCTGGCCAGCTGCTGCTGCGCCGGTGTGAACGGCGGGGTGAAGCCAGGGAGGTCCAAGCGGTACGGTAGATCGGAGGCGTGACAGGCGCCGAGCGGAATGCCAACTTCGGGAAACCCCGGCAGCTTCGGTGCGCTCCGGTCGGCGAACTCGAAGGCGAAGACCGGCACCTGCGTGGCGAGTACCTGCTCGGTTTCCCAGGTGCTGCGGGCCCGGATCCGATCGGTGAAGACGGCGGCGTGGAGGAGACGGTTGTCGTCGTCTCCGGGCACGTATTGCTCGATGACCTTGGCGGCGGTTGCGGGACCGAAGTCGTCGTCGAGGCGCGTGCGGTACGCGGCGGCCGACAGAGGCTGCGGATGGTTGAAGGCGGTGAAGAGCGCCTCTTCGTCGCGGTTGCTGCCGACCAGTGCCGGCACGTGATGGAACCGATTGGCGCGCAGGGCGGCGGCCGGGTGCTCGGGCAGCGCGGCATTGCCGTGCGCCGGATTGGCGAATTGCGGGGTTCGCGGCAGCAGCGCTTCGAACGGTTTCGCCCGCAGACAGGCCAGCGCGTTGGCCGGGTCGGCGCAGCCCAACGCGGCCGCCTCCTGCGTCCCGAGCGCTGTGGCGTCTTGGAGCGATTGAAAGACCACATGCGTCTTGCCCATCTTCGGCCACGTGTACATGCACGTTCCACTTTCCATGATGGCTTTGTGGAACAGGCCCGCGGCGCCAGGTGATGCGAGATGGCCGCAGGTGCTCAGCGAACCCGCGGATTCGCCGGCCAGCGTGACATTGCCGGGATCGCCGCCGAAGGCTCGAATGTTGCGCTGGACCCATCGCAGGGCGGCTTGCTGATCCAGCATGCCGAACGAGCCCGAATCCTCCAATCCGGGTAGTGCGAGGAGACCTAGGACCCCGAGTCGATAGTTCGGGGTCACCACCACGATGTCACCCTCGGTGGCCAGCCGGTGCGCATCGTAGCCGCGGCTGCCGCCCGCGTTGAAATCGCCGCCATGCAGCCAGACCAGCACCGGGCGCAGTCGCTGCGGACTTGCCGTGCGGGGGCTAGTCACCGTCAGAAACAGGCAATCCTCGGACTGGGGGCCGGGCTCGGTTTGCGGGCAGTTGGGGGCGGGTTCGGTGGCCTCGCGCACGCCCTGCCAGGGCTCGACCGGTTCCGGCCGTCGCCATCGCCGCTCGCCCGTTGGCGGTGCGGCATAAGGGATCGCATGAAAAACGCGATACGGCTCATACATCACACCGTGCACGGAGCCGGCCTCGGTGTTGACCGTGTCCTCCGCGTTGCCATGAGCATCCGGTGCGGATGTCGAGTCGGAACAGGCTGCCAAAAGCACAACAGCGAGCAGCAAGGCCAACCGCCGTGCGGATCGCGCCTCCAGGCGTCTTTCTTCCATTTGGAACCATTCCTCCGTTTTGCGACGCGTTCCTGCGAACTCGCTCGCGAAGAATCGTATTCCAAATAGGGATAAACGTTTCGGCGAATGAAATCACGACCGAAGTCGTTACGGCCAGCGCATCGGCCCGAGCTGCGCGCCGACGACGCGCCCCACGTCGAGGTGTTCGCGCGCAATCACCGCCTCGAGCTCGGCCTTGCGACTGGGCGTGGGTGCAGTGCCGAGCGCGCTGGCGGTCCACAATAGACGCGCCGCGGGAAACCAGACCAGTAGCACCCGCTCGCCGAGCGATGTGCGCATGGGCACGAGCTCTATGCGACCTGCACCCTGGCCGAGGCTCGTGCGCGCGGCGACCGAACGAAGTACGGGCGCCCGACCCGAGCGCGCGAGAGCATCGGGTGCGAGCGTGTGCGGCTGCGCGAGCAGCGACTCGACGAAGTTGCGATTCGCATCGAGCAGGTGCACCGGCAGTCCGCGCGCCACGGCCTCGCGTACGCCGGAAAGCTGCGGCACGATGGCGTCCGTCAGGACCAGCGCGGAGGGCGTTGTACCGAAGCGACGCCGGGCCTCGTCGATCGTGCGGCCGAAGTACACGTCCGAAATAGGCGCATCCACGAGAATGGTGCCATCGGCCTGGGCCACCAGCAGCGAATTCCAGCGCGCCGCGGCGAACCAAATGCCCGGCGCGATTTCCAGCACCGGCTTTTCACCCGGTGCCGGCGTGTCGCCCGGTCCGCGTGCCTCGGCACGGAAGGCCGCACGCACATCGTCCGGGATCGCGAAACCTCCGGGCGGCGTCACATCGCGCTCGACGGCCGTGAGCGTCGTCGAATGGCACGGAATTCCAGCGCGCGTCAAATCCGTTTGCGCCGGGTACCAATAGCCTCCGGGCTGAAGCTGCCATTGCTGAAAGTGCACCCGGTCGCGCACATCGCCGCGGACCCGCCAAAAATGGTCCGTGGGCATCGGGTGCACGAGCTCGGCTTCGGTGATGCGCCACGTGTGCGCATCGATCCAGATGCGAACCGGTTGCCGATTCCACCGAAACGACAGTACATACTGCGGATTGCCCCCCAGCGACTCGCCCGGCTCCCGGTGCAGGTCGGGGGCATCCAGCGCCGCGAGCAAAAGCCGATCGGGCAAATGGGCGAGGCGTTCTTCCGCGTCGGCGACCAGCACCGCGCTACCGGGGCGCGCTTTGCCAGCGACGGTGCGCATGGCCACCTGGCCCGCCACGGTGACCTCCCACGGAAACCGGGCCGCGGGGCTACCCGGCGCCGAGTACCACGACGTGGCCTTTTCGCGCCACGCGGGCAGTGTGAAATCGAACCACGTTTCGCCCTCCTCGTAGCTCACGTCCCACGGTGGCTCGGGCCGCTCGGACCCTTCGATGAGGTTCCAATGCCCGAGGAACTTCATGTGCACGCCATGAACCGCGCGCACGCGGGACTCCCCACCGAACGCGTTGAGCGCTCCGGCGACGATGGCCTGCGGCTTTGGTTCTTCGGCGTGCCCCGTTCGTGCGAAGGACAAACACGAAATGCTCAGAAGGAGAAATGGCTGCCACCGGTGCGAGAACACGGGTCCGTTGTGGCCGTCGTTTCGGCATCCCACCAGGAACATGCAGCCAACGGTGCGCACCGTGCAGTGGCGGCGCCGCCGGCGCGATGAAAGGTCGGGTCCGTACACACCGCCGCCCCTCATTTCGCGACTGCCATCGTTGTCATCGGCGGTATTTCTGCAATGGCCAGCAACCCACCAAGATGGCTTGACCGTTAGTCCAGAAGCCATTATCCATTCGTTAAGAAAGTTTCCTAACTAATGCGCCGCGTCGCGGCGCGGAGGGGAATTGACATGAACTCTGGACCCCGTCGGTCTCGGCCAAGCAGGTTGCTCTCCATTTCCGTTCTCGCCGCCGGTGCCGCTGGCAGCGTCGCGTTTGCGGTGCCGCCTTCGGTTCGCGCCCAGCCGCGGGCGGCCGATGTGCTGCTCTCCCAAGGAAAACGCGTCATCGTGTCGAGCTCCGAAAGCGCGGAGTTCGGCGGGCCCAAGGCGTTGGACGGAAATTCGTCGACGCGTTGGGCGAGCAAAGAGGCGTCCGACCCCGAGTGGATTCGCGTCGATCTCATCGATCGCGCGGCCATTCATCGCGTGAAGCTCTCGTGGGAAGCCGCATACGCAAAAAAGTACCGCATCGAGATATCCGACAATGGCTGGCAGTGGACCACCGTACGAACCATCACCAACGGGGATGGCAATATCGACGATCTCACGGGATTCTCCGAGCGCGCGCGGTATTTGCGCGTCGTCGGCACGGAGCGCGGCACCTCGTATGGATATTCCCTCTGGGAACTGCAGGTGTACGGCGTTCCGGATTCCGTGGGCGATACGGAATCGCCCAGCGCGCCCACCGCCCTGAACTTCGGCGGGGTGACCTCCACCGGCATCGAGCTGAGTTGGAATGCGTCGACCGACAACATCAACGTGAGCGGATACGACGTGTTGCGCAACGGTGCCGTGGTTGCCACCACACAGACTTCCCCTTACACCGATAGCGGTTTGACCTCCGCAACGAGCTACACGTATACGGTGCGCGCGCGCGATGCTGCGGGCAACCTTTCGGCACCCAGCTCCGCCCTTCCGGTGAGCACACGAACCGGCGCGGATGCTCACCCGTTCGTCCTCGCGGGGGCAGGGGACATCGCCGATCAATGCAAGGTCACCGATCTCAATTGCATTCACCCGAAGACGGCGGCGTTGGTGGCGGCGATCGCCCCGCCGGCCGTCATCACCATGGGGGACAATCAATACGACGATGCGCACCTCTCGGACTTTCAGAATTACTTCGACAAGACCTGGGGCAAGTTCAAAAGCATCATGCGCCCGGTGCCGGGAAACCACGAATCGTATGACGATACGGCGTTTGCCGGTTACAAGTCGTACTTCGGATCCATCGCCACGCCGAAGGGCAAGATGTATTACAGCTGGGACATGGGGAATTGGCATTTCGTCGCGCTCGACTCCAACGACTTCGTCCCCAACGATCTGGCGGATGTTGCGGCCGACCCGCCGCAACTTGCATGGCTCAAGACGGATCTTGCCGCAACGAGAAAGCCTTGTATCGCCGCGTACTTCCACCATCCGCGATTCAGCTCCGGCGACCATGGCGACAACCCGGGGACCGCGGCACTCTGGTCGACGTTGGTCGACAACAAAGTCGATCTCGTCCTCAATGGGCACGACCATCACTATGAGCGATTCTTACCCCAGGACGCGGCAGGCCAAGCGAGTTCACAAGGGCCCGTGGAGATCATCGTCGGCAGCGGCGGCATCACGCTGTACGAGATCAAACCCGCGCACGCGACGACCGCCAAGCTGGTCTCCGACTTCGGTGTGATCAAGCTGCACTTGACCGACTCGACGTTCGCGACCCAACTCATTGGGCTCGACGGGGTGGTGCTCGACAGCAGCCCGACCTACACGTGCCATTAGCGACGTCAGATCGATCACGCGCGCCGCCCGGTCCGATCCGGGGGCGCGCGTCGCGAGGTCGAAGAGCGAACTATTGGGTCCACACGGCGGCGTAGTTGCCCGTGCCGCCGTCGTCCACACCGGTCACGAATTTGGTCAGGAATCCCTGGCCGGTGAAGCTGTTGTAATCGGATTGATACTGCGCACTGGTGCGATCGTGGCGTGCCACCCACGAGCCAAGGCTCTGCGAGGAGAAAATGGCCGAGTAGAACACCTGGCCGTTGTGGACGTACGCGTCGAGGTAGTGCGGGCGGCGGCCCGCTTCCACTTGGGCATCGAAGGTCGATTGGTACTGGCTGGCGGGGATGCCGTGCAGGCCGACGAAGCCGCCGAAGGGAGCGGTATCCCAGAGCGCGGTGATCTGGCGGGCGCCGCCCACCGAGACCACGGAGACGTTCACGGGACGCCAGCCTTGGTTGGTCAGGGTATTCCAATTCGCCTGGTGCAGGGCCTCGGAGGCGCCATGATAGGCAGTCTGTGCGGGGCCGCTCTCGTTGGTCCAAATGCCATTGTAGCGGACCGCACCGGCGGAAAGGTAGCTGTCGACGTGGAGCAGTCGGTGGCCATCTTGCGATTGCGTATCGAACTCGGTCTGATATTGCGCCGAGGTCATGCCCGCACGGGCGAGCCACCAGACGTTGCCCGCCGGACGAAAGAGCATGTTGAAGTAGGAGTTGCTGCCAACGTTGAATCCGTCGATCCACACCGGCCGATAACCCGCCGCGGTGACGTCATCGAAAACGGTCTGGAAGTTTGCCGCACTCACGCCGTGGCGCGCCACCTCGGCAAAGCCGGGAACCAAGTTCGACACCTTGAAGGTGCGCGACGTCTTCAGCGAATTGTTGACGAAGACGCGCATCGTCCAGGTGCCCGGCGTGCTTCCCACCTTCCAGGTCCAGCTGGGCATCCAGTGCGCGTAACGGGCCACGCCGCCCGCGGTCCACGTCCAGGAAGACACGTTCGAGTCCGGCGCGACCATGCTGATTTGCACTTTGTCACCGCCGCGAATCGCCGCGGACAAGCCGACCCCCATCGTGGCTCCCGGGGCGTAGAGCGTGTCGTTGGGCGCCGGGTCCTTGATCTGCTGAGCGCTGCTGAAGGCCCCTTCCTTGAGCATCACATCCATGATGTCGGACGGCCCCTCGTACGCGGGCGGTGCGGTCCACATGTCGTCGAACGACTCGAGCCAAGCGTCGCTGCAGTCGTGCACCTCGAAGTGCAAATGCGCTTGGGTGGAACAGCCGGAACTGCCGACCACCGCGAGCTTCTGCCCGGCGACGACACTGTCGCCCACGTTGACGACGACCGAATTCTTCTTCACGTGACCGTAATAACTTGCGTAACCGTTCGCATGCCGAAGCACCACCACGTTCCAGGTTCCGGTGCAGCTCGTGTTTCGATCGAACTGATCCTCGCGGATGAACTCGACCACGCCATCGGCGGCGGCGCGGGCGATGGCGGTGTTGTTATCCATCTCGCGAAAGGAGGATATGTCGATATCGGCGCCGCGATGGCCATCGTATGTGCGCGCCAAGCTTCCGGTTTTCCCCTTGTAATCGCTCGTTTGCGACGCATCGGGATCGAGATCGGTGTAGTTGTTGATCATCCACTGCTTGCCGTGTGCGCCGGAGACCGGCCAGACCGAGAATTTCAGGTCGGACTTGTTGCAGCTGGGCGCCAACCGCGCCCGGTTCGTGGCCGCGCGCTCCTTGGCACCGCTTTCGAGCCGCAGAGAATCGTGATGCGCGCCCTCTTCCGAGGAGTCCGCGCCCCATTCATGATCGGGAGCCCTCACCGCCGGCTCCGGATCCACCGCCTCCACCGCACGCGGCTCCACCACGCTGCCCCCGCCGAGCGGCATGACGACCTGATCGACCCCATCACCCGGCGCCGCCCCGCGTGTCTCCTCGTCCGCCACCCCCGCACAACCAACCAATGCCAAAACGAAGACCAAATTCACCCGGATCGATCGCATCGATGTTTTTCTCCTGAAGGTTTGAGCGCACCGGTTCGCGTTAGCCTGCGCCCCTCGTGCGGATGGATGCCTTAGCAAAGGCAGGACCAAGCCATCCGACGCGGCTTTTCGAGGCCTCGCCGCACGAAATCCCGCGATTCACCGCGGCGGGGGCGTGGCGTGGACCTGTTGCGGGTGTTGCACCCTGTTGCACCCGTCGGTGCCTGACGGCTGCGCGTGCGCTACCATTTCACGCGTGATCGATACGACGTACGTTGTGACCATGGCCGCCTACAACCGGTGGCAGAACGATAACCTGTACGGCGCGGCCGACGCCTTGTCCGAGGCCGAACGCACGCTGGACCGCGGCGCGTTCTTCGGATCGATTCAGGGCACGCTCAATCACATACTTTGGGCGGACGAGGTCTGGCTGGGGCGATTCTCCGGGCGCCCGCACCCGGCGACGCCGATCCACCGATCCCACGATCGATACCAGGACTGGAACGAGCTGCGTGCGGCGCGCATCGGGCTCGATGCGGACATCGCGGCCTGGGCGGAGGCACTCGATCCGGCGTGGCTCGCGCAGGCGCCAGCTAGGTCGGGTGCAAGCAAGACCAAGCCGCCGCGCCCCCACGCGTTCTTGGTGGTGCACATGTTCAACCATCAGACGCACCATCGCGGACAAGTGCATGCGATGCTGACCGCGGCGGGAGCCCGGCCCAGCGACACCGACTTGTTGAAGATGGAACCGTGAGCGAGAGCCGTCCTTTGCGATCGAAGTACGCGCACCCCGAATACGAACGCCGCTGGCTCGTGAGACGATTGCCCGACCTGGAGCCTGCCGTGCGCGGCTCTCACATCGACGACCGATACCTGGTGGGCACGAGGCTTCGTCTCCGTCGCGTCGTGCCGATCGAGGGTGGCCCGCCGGTCTACAAGCTGGGGCAGAAGGTCCGGCCCGACGCCGACGATGGCCGGCTGGTCATGCATACGACGATGTACCTCACCGTCGAAGAGCACGCGCTCATGAGCCGCCTGCCCGGCGCCGACCTGTTCAAGACCCGCTACCATCTCGCGTGTGGCGGGCGAACGTTTGGCCTCGACGTGTTCGCGGGTCGACTTTCCGGCTTGGTGCTTCTCGAGATCGAAACGGATCCAGGCGAGGAGCTGTTCCCCGGCCCATCGTTCACCGCCCGCGAGGTGACGCGCGACGAGCGCTACACCGGCGGGTGCCTCGCGTTTGCGTCGGACGAGGAGCTCGCGGTCGTCTTATCGATGGGCGAATGACCGCTCTTGGCAGACGCGAACGACCACGCCGCGCAACCAGCGGTGCACGGGATCGACGTCGAGGCGCGGGTGCCACATCTGCGATACGACGATCGGGGGTGTAGGAACGGGAAGCGCGAAGCTTTGGACGCCCGCGGAGGGCTCGTGCTCCCACACGGACCCCATGAAGGCGGTGGTCATGAGCGCGACGAGGTCGGAAGCGCGTGCGATGGACAGTGCGGCGCGGAAGCTCGGTACGACCGCGACCACGGTGCGTGAGAGCCCCAGCGCGGCCAGCGCATCATCCACGGGGCCGGTTGGGCGCCCCCGGCGTGACACCACCACATGGCTGCAGGCTGCGTATCGTTCCGGCGTCATCTTTCCTTCGGCAAGAAGAAGCGAATGCCCTTCTCGGACGACGCCGATGAAGCGGTCCCGGAACAAAGCCTGCCTGCGCACCTCCGGCCCCGTCTCGCCGAGGACACCGATCTCGAGATCGATCTGTCCCTCCCGCAGGGGGCGTACGTCTTTGTCTGCCTTCGGGGCGAAACGCAGGCGCACACCCGGTGCTGCGGCCGCCACAGCGGACACGAGCCGCGCCGCGAATGCTTCCACGAAGCCATCGTTGGCGCGGAGTGTGATGGTCTGCTCGACCCTTCCGACGTCCAACGCACCCGGTGCAGGCCGCAGCACGGCGCGCGCCTCCTGGGAGAGGTGCTGAACGCGCTCGCGCAGTTCCATGGCGCGGGGGGTCGGAGCCAATCCACGGCCCGCGCGGACCAGAAGAGGATCCCCCGTCGCGGCGCGAAGGCGCGAAAGCGTGCGGCTCATGGCCGAAGCGCTAAGTCCCAGCCTGCGCGCCGCGCCCACTACGGTGCCATCCGTGAGCAGGGCATCGAGCGCGATGAGCAGGTTCAAATCCGGTTCCGCCATCGTTCGCGTGCACCATGGTACACGGCGTTGGCATGGCGTCTCATGCACGAATGACCTGCGTCCGGCGCGCCTTCCCGAAGGGCTCGATGACCGCATCTTTCCACCCGATGGAGGTCACGAGATGAGCATCGATGTAAAGCGGACGGTCGAGGAGCTTCGTGCGGCGACCCAGATCCTGGTTGGCGAGGGGATCCTCGACGGCTTTGGGCACGTTTCAACGCGTCATCCGGAGCAGCCGGATCGCTACTTCATGTTGCTTCGCAACGTCGACGGGCCGGCTGCGGAGGCGCGCGTTCTCGAGCTCGATGCCGACAGCAACCCCATCGGCCCCGGGGACGTTCGTCCATCCATCGAGCGATTCATCCACGGAGAAATCTATCGGCAGCGTCCCGACGTCTTGGCCGTCGTTCACACGCACGCGCCCCCCTTGATCCCTTTCGGCGTGTGCAACGTCGCGCTTCGTCCACTCTATCACATGTGCGGATTTCTCGAGGACGGGGCATCGGTGTTCGATATCCGGAAAGAGCACGGCACGACGAACATGCTCGTCACCAGCTATGAGCTCGGTCAGTCGCTGGCGGCGTCGCTCGGCCGCCGGGCGATGGTCCTCATGCGGGGCCACGGCGCGACCGTCGTCGGGACGTCCTTGAAGGAGGCGGTGTTCCGCTCCGTGTATGCGACGCTGAATGCCCAACTCCAGACCGTCGCGATGCAGCTCGGACAGCCGACGTTCCTGAACACGGGAGAGGCAAAGCTCGCGGACGAGCTTCATCACGCGGTGCTGGATCGGCCCTGGGAGTACTGGGTGAAGAAGCACGGGTAGACGACGTTCGGGTTCCCTGAAAACTTGGACACTAGACGCGGGTCATGCCTCCGTCGACCACCATTTCCTCGCCCGTCATGAAGGACGAGTCATCCGACGCCAGAAAGAGGGCGGCCCGTGCGATCTCGTCCACGTTTCCGAGGCGCTTCAACACGATGCGCTCGGCCAAATGCGCGAGGGTTGCGGCGGCGGTGGCGGGATCGAGGACCTTCTCGGTAATGCCCGAATCCGTCGGGCCTGGGCTGAGAACGTTCACACGAACGCCGAGCGCCGCAAGTTCCGCCGCCGCGACACGTCCAAGTGAACGCAGCGCAGCCTTCGACCCGGCATAGGCACTGCTACCCACCATACCGAGCCGCGCATTGATCGACGCGTTGAGTACCACCGCACCACCCGAGCGGAAAAGCGGCGTTGCGTGCTTCAGCGAGAGCCAGGGGCCAACGACGTTCACACGCATGACGTCCTCGAAGGTGGAGAGGGGTGACTCTGCGATCGTGCCGATGCGGACGATCCCCGCGTTCAAGAAGAGCACGTCGAGTCGCTCGTAGCGCCGCGCGATATCCACGAAGAGTGCCTCGATGGCCGCGGGGTCGCCAGCGTCCGACGACAGCACGTCGACCGTACTGCCAAGATGAATGCGTGCCTCCTCGAGTGTCTTCGTGGTGCGCCCGGTGACGATCACGCGGGCACCCTCGTCACGAAAGAGCTTCGCGGTGGCCAACCCGATGCCCGTCGTACCCCCGGTGACCAGCGCAATCTTGCCTTCCAGTTTCTTCCTCATGGCCTCTCCATTATTGATATTTTTGTCCAAAATTTACCGCAAAGCATTTTGAGGGCGCCGGAGCCTGCCCTCAGGTCAGTTCGTTCGCCCGCGGCGGCCGCGCTCGATGGGGTGTGCGGCCAGGCCGTCGAGCGTGGCGATGGCCACCTCGCGCAGCGTAGCGGCGGGGGCACCGCTCTTCGCAAGCACCTTCATCCCGAGCATGGTGGCGTTGACCTGGAGGGCGCCCGCGCGCTCGTCGACCGATGCGCGTATTTCTCCCCCGGCCTTTGCCTGCCGCACCAGGTCCACGAGCAGCGCCTCGAGGCGTTTGCCGCTCTCCGCTCCAATGGCGGCGACGTCGGGATCGTCCGTTCCCAGCTCGCAGATCGTCGAAACGCCAAGGCAGCCCAATGCGTGGCGTTGCGGCTGCTCCTCGACCAAACCGAACAGGATGCGTTCGAGTCCGGCGAGGGGCGAACGCGCACTCTTCGCTCTGGCGACGCACTGGGCCACACCATCGTCGTTGTAGCGCCGCAGCACCTCGAGGAACGTCTCTCGCTTTCCCGCAAACGAGTCGTAAAAGCTCTGACGCCCGATCCCCATGGCGTGACGGAGGTCCTCCGTCGTCGTGGCGTTGTAGCCTTTCCGCCAGAAGAGCTCCTTTGCCGCTTCGAGTGCCACGCTACGGTCGAACTCTTTCGGTCGAGCCATATTCGACACCGTAGCATTATAGACAATGATGTCCAAAAAATAATGAACCCCTTGCAGATCGCCAGACGACCTCTACCCCGTGTGCCGCGCAGCGGGCCGAATTCCCTGGAGAGTGCGCGGAAGCCCATCGCGCGCACCATGAATTCGATCCAACGCACCTTTGCGCGATAAACGCTCCCGCCACGAGGGCGGACGTAGGACATCTGCAGTCAAAAGCACCGAACGAGGAGCCAACGGATCTAGCCTTCGAGATATATCGTTCTCGTCGAGCGACGAACTGGGTTCGCCGCCATTCGTTCCGGCACCGATAGCTATGTGCTCGGGTTCCAGCGGACGTGTTTGTCGATGATTCAGAAGATTGCGCCAGTTTCAATTCGTCATTGGCATCAAATGATCTCCAGGCACGTCCACACCGAAATCGAGTACAATCCACGAGTGAGCCTCTTCGTTGTGGCACGCGCCAGCCGACCGGCTCAAATGCGGTAATGGAGCACGAAAGGCAACGAACACGTGCCGCGATTTCAGCCAACGTCACCGCCGGTTCATCCGCCGAGTGAGCAATAGTTGCTCAACGTGCGAACGATTTGCTCGAACCACCTTCGGTGGGTGACCTGAATGGGGCATTGTGGCCGCCATGTCCATTGAACGACGTATTGATTCTCGCAAAGAGTGTGTTTAGGCGATGTCCGTCACTGCCTTGACGAGGCACATTCCTGTGATACACACCGCGGACTTGAAGTTGGGCGGCGATGTCGGACGGATATCGCAATTGGCGTCCACTTGATATTTGGACCATTTACCCGCTCGCTCAAGCGTTTCGAATGAGGTTGATGATGCGTATATTGAATGCCCAGAAATTTATGGCGCTTCTCGCCGTTCCGTCGGCGGTCGTGTTCTTCTCGATCGGCGGATGCTCTACCACCATCAACAACGGTCCCGGCGGCCCGGGAGGGACCGCGGATCCCACCGTGGCGAGAGCCGAGTGCGAGCCAAGGTGCACGTCGAAGGCAACGAGCTGCGGAGCTTCGCCCGCGCAGGTGGAACAGATTTGCCCCAGCTTGTGTGGCTCGGCAACGGAGCGCCAGCTCGATTGCCTGGAAGCCAAAACGTGCTCCGAGCTTGCAAACATCAGAGATGTTGGCGCAGCGTGTCCGAAAGGTGCGCCGCCGCCTGGAAGCGGTCCCGGCGAAGATCCGGTGGTGGGCAAACAGGAGTGCGAGCCGAGATGCGCATCGAAGGCAACGGGCTGCGGAGCCTCGCCCGCGCAGGTGGAACAGATTTGCCCCGGACTGTGTAGCTCGGCAACGGAGAGTCAGCTCGATTGTCTGGAAGCGAAGACGTGCTCCGAGCTTGCAAGGATTCGAGATCTTAGCGCGGCGTGTCCGAAGGGCGCACCGCCGCCTGGAAGTGGTGGCGGCAAAAAGCAGTTCGGCGAGGCGTGTGTCTGTCCCGATGTTTCCGGGGCAGCGGACGGGACTTGTGCTGGAACCGACTACCCCTGTAGCTCTGGACTGTCATGCGTCTACACGGGCACCAGCGGGTCAGGTCAATGCATGGCGGAGAGGTGCTGCACCAAGTCCATTGGCGAATGCGAGCAAGATCCTTCGCTCCTTACTTCGTGCAGCCAAGGCCGATGCACGGAAGTCGGCCTCGCCGGATTCTTTTGTAAAAAGTAGCCCCACGATTCGTGCCGTGAGACTGGCCTGTCGCATCGGACAGGCCACGTGAGTGCTACCGGGCTTGGCGCACTGGCGTGCTGTACTGGCGCCGAGCCCGTGGCTTCACTCGTGCTTCTAGCGTTCATTTCCTGATCGTGAGAACTTAGGCTGGCGCACCTCCCCTTGGCCGAGAGTCCACGATGTTTGGAATGAACTCCACCCGCTATCTCAAGATTCCGGAAAACCTTACGCCTGCCCAGCATCGCGCCGCGATGGCTCGCATCCGTGACGACGGTCTCGATGGCTTGGAGCTTTCGCAATTTGGCGGAGCATTCGGGCCTACGTGGGATGGGGCACGTGCGCATGACTTGTCTTTTCTCTCGTATTATCGGGGAATACGTGCGTTACGTGTTCACCTTCCCTCACTGACGTCGCTTGACGACTTGCGTTTCGTCGAAGGCGAACTGGAGTCGCTCGCACTGGGCGAGATGCCGAGGGCCTCGTTCTCGCCGGTTGCTCGTTGTCGCCGAGTGCGAGCTCTCAGTATCGTACGATCCATGAATGACGTCGCCGCCATCGGTGCGCTCGAAGACTTGCGCTATTTGGCATTGACTGGATACAATCTGGAGAAGTGCGATTTCTTGTCTGCGCTAGGCTCTCTCGAGTCCGTCTACATTGGCTTCGGTGGTGGCAAGACGCTCGACGCTCTTCGGGGAAAAAGAAATCTTCGCCGGCTCGAGCTCATGAAAGTATCGCGACTGGAAGACTTTGCCGCGATTGGCGATCTCGAGGCACTCGAGTGGCTGAAAATCGAGCAGCAAGCGCGCCTTCGAAAGCTGCCATCCTTCGAGCGCGTACCGCAGTTGAAATTCCTATATCTCGATACCGTCGATGGGCTTCAGGACCTTTCCTCACTCGACGGTAGGCAATTGCAAGAACTGCTGCTCATTGCAAAGATTCCATCGTCGGTGGTGAAGACGCTGGGAAGGTGCCGCGCGGAGCGACAATTCGTCCTACTGCGAACCAAGGCTGAGAATGCAAAGGTGCCGACGGCGTTCGCACCAAACAACGTCGGCCGGTCGACGGACCTCACGCAGTGGCTTCAGATGATGGCGAAGCCGGTAGCTTTCTCGGCCCCGTGATCGGGGCAACTTCGGAAGAATAGAGAATTTGCTTTGGCGGAAGCGGTGTAGGTCGTTGTGCGCCGTGTGAAGTTCTCGATCGCCTGCGGTTACGAGCGCCAGTAATTTTCAGGGTCAACGCACCGGGCGGCCTTTCGCGCATTCGCCCCGCACGAAGACCCTTCTCGCGCTATAGGGCATTCCGTGAATCGGTGCCTGGGGAGGGCGAGTGGCGCTCGTTGGGTATCGTTCACGAAGGTTGTATTTCCGCAGGCAGGTCAGACTCGTGCAAGAATCGCGAAGATCGTTTTCCGTCCGTCGGTTCGCATATCCCATGATGGATAGCCCGTCGCGGCCGCGAGCCCCGCAATCATGAACGACCTTATTTCGCCCGAGTGGCGTCTCGTCCGCGCGCGTAGTTCGCGCACGACGCTCGTACGCTGTACACCCCACGACCGATTTTTCCGGCGCCTCACCGTTCCGGTGGCCTTCTTCTACTCCCGCCCGCTCGATGCCTCGGCCCTGATCGATGGGCTCTCGCGTGCCCTCGCGCGGTTGCCCATCTTCGCGGGGCGTCTTCGCGCGATCCCGGGCGGGCTCGCCATCGTATGCGACGATGCGGGGGTGGTCTTTTCCACGGCCGACGTCCGTCTCACGCGGGCGGCCGCCGTGGAGGCCGCGATGAAAACGGAGGCGCCGTGGCTGTTCGAACCGCTCGACGCCGAGGGCGCGTGCGCCGGGCGCGAACCGCTCTTGACCGTGCGACTCTGTCGATTCACCGATGGCGGTGCGGCGCTCGGTTGCTCCTGGCACCACGCCGTCGGGGACATGCACACGTTCATGACGCTGATGCGCTGCTGGTCGGCCGCGGTGGCGGGCCTGCCCATGCCGGAGCCGCTCATCGTCGAAAATCGCACGGGGTATCTGTTCGAGCATCTGCCCGAGGAGGGCGCCGTTCGGCCATCGTTTCGCATGTTGGAGGCCGATGAGATCTCGGCCCTCACGCACCAAGCGGCGCAGCCATCGCGCGGCGACACGATGGTGCATATTCACTTTTCCAATTCGGAAATTCAGCGTATGCGAGAGGCGTTCGGTGCGGCCACCGGGGAGCGAATCTCGGCCAATGACGCGCTCTGCGCGCACCTAACGAGCGTGGTCCGTCATTGGGACGAGGAGCCGCGCGAACGGCGCTTGTCCATCACCGTGAATCTGCGCTCCCGTTTCGGTCTGGATCCGGCGCTCGTCGGAAACGTGCTCACGTGGATGCACCTGGCCTCGCCGGCCGGGGAGGAGCCGCCGCAATTGGCTGCGCGAATTCGGAATGGACTCGCGCGTTTTGCGGAACGGCACATGGATTATCGAACTTCGTCGCGCTTCCTCGGAGACCTTTCGGATGCGCGTCTTGCGCAATGCACGTTCCGCGCCCGCGGCCATCTCGAGAGCACGCTCCTCGTCACCAATTGGAGCAACTTCGGGATGTACGACGTGGCATTCGGCGACCAAAAGCCGGTGTTTTTCGCGGCTGCGGCAACCGGAAAACCCAAGCCCTGGAACATCGTCTTGGTGGAAGGCTTCGGCAATACCGGGTTGCTCTGCAGCGGGAGCCTTCCTGTGTCGTGGGCTCATCGTCTGGCATCCCGCCAGGGCCAAGCCTCGTTGCACGCCTTTCGCGATTCACGGGAAACGCCCGATCCATGGCGGTCGGAGGTCTCGGGATTGCTCTGAGCGTGACGCGCCGAAGGCGAGCCAGAAAATCACGCTTCCCAGCTCGGACGCTCGAGGATCTCGAGCACCGCGCACGTCAACGAGGAGCCGATTCCGTTGGACATCATGAGCACGTGGTCGCCTCGTCCGAGTTGCCCGCTCGTCATCAGGTGCTCGAGCGCCGTGAGTTGGTCGTTGACTCCCAGGTGACCGAGGCCGCGTCCGAAGTCCACCACGCCGCGCGCGGGGTCGATGCCGAGAGGACCGAGAAGCTGCTCGGCGTAGCGTTCGGTGGCTGCGAAGACGTGCGCGACACGCGTTATTTGGTGCGGCTCCACCTTCGCCTCCGCAAGGACATCGAGGGCCAGATCCGTCCGCGCCCGTTTGAGGCACGTCAAGGCCTCCGACACGCGACCTGGATGGCGGCGTTCGTGCTCGTTGAACCGCGCACCCAAGCGCGTTGGCCGCTCGCGGCGGTAGCTGGGTGGAAAGAGTGGTTCATCGCTGCGAAAGAGTTCTTCCATATCGGTGACCGAACGGGAAGAAATGCCAAGTACGCGCGCAAAGCCGCCCTGGTTGGAGAGCACGGCGGCGCCCCCCGAATCGCCGAGGATGGAACCGGCCTTCCGCCCATGGATATTTTCCGCGTAACGCCAGCGAAACGACGGATCGACGCCAAACGCCGGATCGCAGCCGAAGTTGTCCGCGCCCGTGACGAGTGCCGCACGACGGCCGGGCGCCGCGAGATAGGAAGCCGCCAAGTCGAACGCGTTGAGCAGGCCGTTGCATCCTTGGCGAAGTTCGATGGCGGGAATGTCTCGACCCACGACGCGCCGCTCGACGTAATGTTGCGGACACCACATGTGCGGTCCCTGCGGCAGTACGCTCGCATAGAACAGAATATCGATGTCCGCTGGAGAGCAACCGGAGCGCCGCATGGCCGACTGCGATGCATGCAGCGCCATTTCGACCGGCGCCATATCTCCCGCGACGGCGGCGCTCCACCATCCATCGTGGGTCACCGCGTCGGCGTCGCACCAGCCGCGTTCGGCCGCATACGACGTCATCACCCGCGCCGGAATGTACGAGGCCAGCCCGGCGATGAAGAGCGATGTCGGTGTCATGCTCGGGCCTGGAGCGCGTGATACGGAACGACGGGGATCACGGTACCGCCTTTGACTTGATTGATGAGGGGGCCGTTGCTCGCGCACACGAAACTGCCTGCGTAGCGCCCGCCGAATACGAAGGGATTCCAATTGAAAAACCATCGCTCGAGCGCGGCCGGCAGCTCTGGTGCGGCGCCTTCTTCGCAGGATGGGATTTCCAAAAAGGGAATGGGGCATATTTTCTGCGCTACCCAGACTTCATTCTTGGCTTTTGCGAGCGCCTGACTCCATTGCTCGTCGCTCGCCACGCTGGGTAGGAGCACGTGCTCGGCCGCCGCGCTCTCCGCCCTTTTCAGCACCCAGGAACCGCGCTGGTGCCACTCGCCGTCCCGCGCCGGATCGACGAACATTGTTTTGGCCAGGAGAGATTCCGCGCGGCCGGAAGCCTCGTCGCAAAGGATCGCCAAAGCGGCTTTCGAGCTCGCGACGTAGGCGCAGAGCGGGTTGACCACGCAGACGACGCCGTCGCGGTACGCCCGAAGAAATGGCTCGATGTCCGCGCTTCGGGCGAGGAGCTCGCGGAACGGTGCGCGCCGGTACACGAGGTGCACCGGCTGACCGTCCACTTCGAGGTGCGAACCGGAGCGGCGCATCCGGCGTAAATCGCATACCACCGTGGGATACCCGGCTGCGCGAAAGCCGCGCGCGATGGCGTGGTTCTCGGCGTGCGCCACGCATTCGTCCCAACCCGCGATGGCGATGGTGGGAGGGGCTGCGGTGCCGCCGAATTGCCGGTAACAATCGAGCAACGTGGCAAGCAGCCGTTCCGTGCGGTTCTCGGGAATCGCCCGATGGCGGAACGCATCGAGCTCGGGGGCCTCGAGCAGGCATTCGGTGAGCGTATCCGAGTAGGCCACCAGCCCAGGGCAGTCGCAATTGAGCTCGATGAATACCGGGTCCGTTGCACCGGTCAATGCATCGGGACGAGCTATCGGCACGATGCGCGGGTAGCCCGGCGGCGTTCGCACCAGCTCCTCGGCGCGCGGATCGAGCCTCAATCGCGCATAGATATCGCGGTTCGCGAGCGCTTCGCGCGCCAAACGCTCCACCGCGGCGACCACGGCTTCCGCGCGCGCCGCCCATCCTTGCAAGACGTGGGCGGGAATGAAATAGGGCAACACGAAGGTGGGAAGGGGCTTGTTCGCCCAAAGGACACGGCGCTCGTGCAGAGCGTCCGTGAGCCGCGCCCGCATCCGGCGAACCTGGCCCGAACTCACCTGCAGTCCACACGCCAGCGGTCCCTGCGCGGGTGTCGCTCCTTCGAGGGTGCTCTCCACCTCGAATGGGAGGTCCATGCGTTGCAGGTGAGAGAGAATCCCCTCCAAAATGCTCGGACTCGGGCGATCGACGAGCCGATACAAATGATCGGCCCAACGCGCACCGTGGCGATCCTCGAAATGGCCTTTCAGCTCGTCGCGCAGGCCGTCCAGGGCGGGATCGTCTCCCGCGAGAATGGCGCGCGACGCCTCCTTCAGCATGGCCTCGTCGTTGTAATTGTCGCCGGCCACGATCAACCGATCGCCGTGGACACCGAGCTCGCGCACGAGGACGGCCAGCGAGCCTTCCTTGGTCGCCAACGGGGGCTTGATCCGGAAAATGAGCCGGGTACGCGACTCGTCCAGGCTGGAAAGGACGATGTCTGCACTTCCGCGTTGCCGCAAGCGCGCGAGCAGCGCGTTGTGGATCCGATTCTTGGCGTCTGCGACGGTCGTGACGGCGACGACGCGCGCAACGGGGACGTAGCGGCTGATTTGCCCGTCCGCGGGGCGCAGGCTCGGATCGCCGAGGCGCTCCGGAAATGCGCGCGCGTAATCGAGAAAGGGAATTCCGAGTTCCTCGCCCACGGACGCGAATACGTCGCGGGCCGTGCCGGCGTCGAATCCGCGGTGGAGGACTTCCCACGACGCCATCGGCTTTCCGGCATCCGGACCTTTGCCGGCGCACACGTGGCGGCCATCGCCCGTGACGAGCAGATCCACCGGGGGGAGGCGGTCCCGAATGCGCTCGACCATCGGGTATGCGCGGCCCGTGGTGACGATGAGGCCCAGGATGCCTTGCTCGTTGAGCCGGCGCACCACCTCGTTGAGTCGAGCCTGCGCGGCGATCGCCACGGCAATGTGAGCCTCGGCGCGATCGTGGGCTGGATGGTCCGAGTGGACCAGGTAGGTCCCATCGAGGTCGGCGGCGAGCCAAACCGGATAACGTGGAATATCACGTAGCTCGGAAAAGGGCGATGTCATCGGGCGGCCTCGGTCGGGCGAAACGACGACCTTACGCTTTCCGCGTTGGGCATGGCCTCCGAGGGGACCGGGATCTTCAGCGGCTCGTAGATCTCGGCAATTTTCCGCGCGAGAGGCCACTCGCGGGTCACGGCGTGGGGCGGCACCTCGCCCAGCGCATTCACGTAGAACTTGGCAATGTGATCCTCATCGACGGCCGGGTACATGTATCCCACCGGGCGTCGCGATGCTGGATCGACGACTTCGCGGCATTGGTATTCCTCGGCCACCCGACGCTGAATCACGCGAATACTCGCTCCGCTCGTCCCCTCCTCGCGACCCATGGGAATGGTCACGGCGGCACCGTGCCAGGGTGTGTGGCGGTTGCTTCCCGGCATCGTCGCGATGCTGAACTTCTTGCTCCCGCAACGTTTGCGGTTGCTGGAGAGTCGCAAGGCCTCACCGTCGACATTTTGGAGAAACGCGTCCCACGCCATGGCGAGCTGCATGCCCCGCTTGGCCATATCCCCGACCACGCGTCGTTTGGCTTTGATTCCCAACGAGCTGTACGAAACCGGCTGCCTGCTGCGATCGTTGGGGTCGATCACCACGGTGTGAGGGCGGCCCTCCATGTCTTCGAAGCGAAACCGCTTCATGCTCGTATAGAGATATTCCAAGTCCGGCTCCGACTTGATGGCCTCATCGATGTGCTCCAGCGGCACCCCATAGGTGTCCATGAGCCATCGGCGCATGGCGTCGAAATCGTTGCCGTACTCGTTTTTCTTCAGATCTTCGAGGGTGACGGCTTCGATGCGTTTCTCGGCTCGGATGCTTCGAAGGATGCGTCGAATGCCGGCAACGTAGCGGGTGACGTTCTCGTCGGGCACCCCGACGATGGCCGAGTACGGACGCCCGTCGCTGAAGATGATCAGCTTTGCGCCCGGTGCATAGATGGCGCGAATCTCTTTCAGAATGCTATCGAGATAAAGGAGGGAATACACCTCGGCATCGTCGGGGTCGACTCCCGTGCATTTCCTTTCCGACAAGGACTTGTACGGGTATCCGGGGAGCACCATCCGGACGGGCTCGCCCCGCGCGACGAATTTGCCGACGATGGCGGTGAGGTCTCGCATGCACACACCGCATGGATTCTCGGAGCACATGGCTCGGAATTTGTTGCGATGCGCATGCACGACGGCTGCGATGTCGCGTGCAGTCGTACCCGCCTGCGGGGCGGGGGGCGTGTTAGGTTGTGGGCTGATGTCCAGCGAATTCGAGTGCGATTTTGGAGCAGTCATACGGAATGAATGGGCAGTCGAAACGAGTGCCGTTTTCGACGCGCATACATAATGGAAAACGAAGCAGAGGAAAGAGGATGTTAAGTATTTTGGCGCGCACAAGTGGGAAATGGTCGATCATGTGATCCCTATTCTCCCACTAGGAAACACGTCGATTCGCCACGCGATGAGCCCGCCAATGACTCCTGCCCAGACAGCGAATTAAAACGAGCGGGCTTTGTATCTTGGAAGGCGCGGTTCGAACGTCAGGGCTTCCAAGCGCACAGGCCCCACAGCACCAATGCCGTGGCGATGGCAATCGCCAGCGAGCCGCCCGTCACGACAACCGTGACAATCGTCTCACGCGCGAAGCTGGCGTGATGGCCCGCGCCCGCGATGGGCGTGGCGCGGCTGGTACCCCACAGCGCGGCGAGCAGCAGGCTCGCGAAAATCGCATATAGGCCGAGAATGGCTAGGATCTCGGCCGCCCGCTGCATGCCCGTCGACAGCGCCATGCGCTGCCACATCAGTCCCAGCGCCCAGAGCGCCAATCCACTTTGCACTCCGGTAAGATGGACGGTCACGCCCATGCGTGGGTTGGGCAAGGCCGGTATAGCAAAGCCGATCAGAAGACCGAGCAAGAACAGGACGGTGCCCGACACCAACAACTGTTGCTGAATCGTATTCATCGGTCGTCTCCATCGTGGCGTGCGCTAAGCTGTCTTCGCGGGAAAAATCATGCAGGTTTCGCCGCCATGTGCGAGCAGTTTGCCGCCCGCATCGAGAAGCCTTCCCTCGGCCGTCGCGATCCTGCTGCCGCGGTGGATCAATTGGCCTTCGCCACGCACGATTCCGCTCGACGGTAGGACGGGGCGTACGTAGTTGAGCTTCATTTCGAGCGTCGTATATCCTTCGCCCCTCTTCAACGTGGAATGGATGGCGAAAGCCATGGCGGCATCCAGGACCGTTGCCGCCCAGCCTCCTTGGATCGTGCCAATTGGATTCAAAAAGCGCGGCGTCGGCCGGCTCGTGAAAACGACCCTGCCCTCCTCCACCTCGACGAGATCACACTCGAGCATGTCGAGAACGGGCGGAAATGGATGATGACCATCCATGACGCCGCGCACGAAGGTCAGACCGGTTTCAGCCAACAGTACCTCGTTCGTGACCACGCCGGGCCGCCGAACCTTGTCGTGCAATCCTTCCATTTTTAGCTCCTCCATTCGCCACCATCGAATCTCTCGGGCTGCGCAGCGGCACAGTCGCGGGAGGACGGCGACGTCACCTTTTTCCTGATAGCACGTCGTCCAACGTTTTGTATCATCGTTTCGTAACGGCGTTCCGTAACGTCAGTTTATCTTTATGACGCAGGGTGCTACGGTCCCCTCGTGCCTCGACCGAAGCAACGCACCGATGCGCTCCGTGAGCGTGGGCTCGCCAGCGCCCTGGCCGTGCTCGCCGAGGAAGGGGTGGCAGGGCTGACCACGCGGACCGTTGCCCTCCGCGCGAATGCCTCCGTTCCGGCCATTTACGAAGTCTTCGGCGACAAAGCGGGCATCATCCGGGAAGTCTTCTTCCACGGATTCGGGCTGCTTGCGGACGACCTCTCGCGGCTGCCGCCGAATGCAGACCCTCTCGAGGGCCTTCGACGCCTCGCCGACGCTTTCCGGCAGTTCGTCCTCGCAAATCCGGTGCTGGCTCAGGTCATGTTCTCCCAGCCGTTCGCAGATTTCGATCCCACGACGGACGAGACCAAAGCCGGCGTCAAGGTGCGCAAGGTCTTCGTCCGGCACGCTCAGGCGGCCATCGACGCGGGCTTATTTGCTGGCGACCCCACCGATATCGCCCACGTGTTCTTTGCCTATGTCGAAGGCCTGGCCTCGGCCGAACGCGCCCAACGGCTCGGAGCGTCGAAGCCGTCCGTGGAGCGTCGCTGGCGTCTTGGACTCAACGCGCTCATCGACGGTCTCCATCATGGGCCCGCCGGACGCGCCGCAAAGATGTGACGAGGCGGCGCGCTGGTACCACGATCTGCTTGACCTCAACTTTGCTTGAGGTTCGAGACTGCGTGCATGCGAACGATCGTTGCAACCCGATTTGGTGCGTCGGATATTCTAACCCTGGTGGAGCGGCCCACGCCGGTGCCCGGAATCGGTGAGCTCCGCGTGGATGTGAACGTCGTTGGGGTGGGCTGGCTCGACACTCGGATTCGGGCGGGCCAAGGACCGAATGTGTTCCGTGTGGCGCCGCCGTACGTTCCGGGCAGTGCCGTCGGAGGCACGGTTGCCGCCGTCGGCGACGGCGTCGACCAGGAATGGATAGGGGCGCGCGTCATCAGTCGCCCGAGCGGCGGCATCTACGGCGGAGGATATGCCGATACGGTGATCGCCTCGCCCGAGTCGACGTTTCGTGTGCCCGCGGGGCTCGATTTGTCCGTGGCCACGGCGTTGATGGATGACGCCAGCACCGCCCTCGCCGTCTTCGAAAAGACGCCCGCCATTCAGGGGGAATATGTCTTGGTGGCGCCGGGGTTGGGCGGACTCGGGCATGTGTTGGTGCAAATCGCACGAGCGGCAGGCGCCACCGTCATCGCCGCGGTTCGCGGCGCAGAAAAGGTCGCCGTCGCCCGACGTCTAACGCCTACGGTGGTGAACTACGCGGAGCGAGATTGGCCCGAGCAGGTTCTCGCGCTCACGAAGCATCGCGGCCTGGATGTCGTGTTCGACGGAATCGGCGGGGCCATAGGTGCATCCTCGTTGGCCCTCCTCGCCGATGGCGGCCGTTTCTCCGCATATGGCATGACCAGCGGCGCGCAAACGGCCATTGGCGAGGCGGATCGGCGTCGTGTGACCGTGGTGGACATGTCCCAGCTACCCGAGTTCTGGCCCGACACCTCACGTCGCGTGAAGCTCGTCTTGCAAGAAGCCGCGCTCGGGCGCATCAACCCGATCATCGGTCAAACCTATCCTCTGGCGGAGGCTGCCGCCGCACATGCAGACATCGAGGCTCGCCGTGTGATGGGCAAGACGCTGCTGTTGGCCTGATGGAGTAAAGGCGCACGGCGAATCCGCGTGGGCGCTTCTCGGGCTCGCTGGCTGGTACCATGATGTGGCCTTATTCTGGCCCTACCCGTGGTGCCACGCTATCTCCATATTTTTAGCGAAAGGAGCGCATCCACGAACACCATGCTGCCCATCCATCGCCAAGTCGCCGACCGCATCATCGCCGAACTCTCCAAGGATTCCCGCATCGCCGGCGTCGCCGCCGGTGGCTCGTGGCTTACGGGAATGGACGAATACTCGGACGTCGATCTCGTCGTCGCCGTTTATCCAGAGAGCGAGGCCGCCGTGAGCCGAGAGCGGTTCGAGATCGCCAAACGGTGTGGGCCGCTTCTCACGGCATTCACGGGCGAGCACGTCGGTGAGCCACGGTTGCTCATTTGCCTTTACGGCTCGCCCCTGCTGCACGTCGATTTGAAGTTCGCGGCGCTCTCGGATCTGGGCGCGAGCCGCGTCGAGGATCCTGCGATCCTCTGGCAACGCAACGACGATGTGTCGCGAGCCATGGGCGGCGTGCGCGCCCAGTATCCGCAGCCGGATTTGCAATGGATCGAAGACCGCTTCTGGATCTGGGTCCACTACGGCGCGCTGAAGATCGGCCGCGGCGAATTGTTCGAAGCCATCGATTTCATCGGCTATCTGCGCCAGCAGGTGCTCGGCCCGCTCCTGCTCCTGCGTGCCGGCAAACGGCCAACGGGGGTGCGACGCATCGAGCAGGCTTCGCCCGAAGCGTCGGCGGCGCTCGCGAAAACACTGTGCCATCACGATCGCGCTTCGTGTGGAAAGGCGCTGCGAGCGGCCATCGACTTGTACCGCGAGCTGCGCCGCGGACGCAGCGTCGTCGTGCGCGATGCCGCGGAGATCGCCGCCGTCGAATACCTCGACGCCGTCGTTTCACGTTCGACGGCTACCTGATCTGCGCCGCCGCTGCCGCTTTTTCGATGACGGAGGCCACGGCGTCGGGCCTCGAAACGAAGATCGCATGGCTCCCTTCCGCCTTGGTCACGGTGGCCCCGGCGCGCTTCGCCATCGATTCCTGGGCAGCCGGCGGGATCATCTTGTCGGCCGTCGCGACCAGGTAAAAGCTCGGTTTCGTGCGCCAAGCCGGCGTGGCCACGGTGGCCGAGATCGCCCCCACTCCCCACGGAACCTGGGATGCGGCCATGAACGCGGCCTCGTCGGCGTTGACGTCCGCCGCAAACGATGCCGCGAATTTCGATTGATCCAAGAAGAGGAAGCCGTCCTGAGGTGGCAGGATCGGGGGAACCGGCGCGTCCGGTGGAGGATTGGCGATCAAGGATTGAACGGACTCGCCCTTGTCCGGCGCGAACGCCGTGACGTAGACGAGTGCCGCGACCTTCGGATCGTTGCCGGCTTCGGAAATCACGACGCCACCGTACGAGTGGCCGACGAGGATGACCGGGCCGGTCTGGGCTCCAATCGCGCGCCCCGTCACCGCGACGTCATCCGCAAGCGAAACCGTCGGGTTCTGCACCACGGTGACGGGATATCCGTCGCGCTTCAGGATCTTGTAGACGCCTTCCCAACCCGATCCGTCGACGAAAGCACCGTGCACGAGCACGACGGAGGGCCGCGTTCCCGCGGGCGCAGGCTCCGATGGACCACCAGACCCCGGATTCGCGTGAGCGTTTGCGCAACCGGCGAGGCCTGCGCACACGAGCGCCACACCCGTACCGAGATAAATACTCTTGTTCATTGGAGACTCCTGCTTTTCGTCGCGGCTCGCTAAGTTTAATTCACGATGTTCAAGTCGAGGGAGATCTCGAGTTCGAGGACCTTCGAGATGGGACACCCAACTTTGGCGGCGGCTGCCGCCTCCTCGATCTTTCCCTTGTCGGCGCCCCGCGCGGTGACCGTCGTCGTGAGTGCGCTCTTCGTCAGCGTTTTGTTCTCGAAGGTGATCTCACAGGTCGTCTCGATCGACTCCGGCGTGATGCCGCGCTCCCCGAGCTGAGCGCCGAGTGCCATGCTGAAGCAGCTCGCGTGGGCAGCGGAAATGAGCTCCTCCGGATTCGCCCCCGGCGTCCCCTCGAAGCGGGTCTTGAAACTGTATGGCGTCCCCTTGATCGCGCCGCTGGCGACCGTGAACGTCCCGCTACCTTGCTTGAGGCTTCCTTCCCATCGGGCATTGGCACTACGCTTCATGGTTCATTCTCCATTTCAGTGAATCTGTATTGCGACGATGAATCGATGTTCGTGATGGCGCGCGTCGTCCGAGCGAGCTACGAACGCCACGTCGGAATGGATTCGAAGCTGGTTCGGTCCGCCTTCATGTGAGCCGTTGTGAAATAGCCTTCGCGTGGGGGCGGGACAACGGCGTGCAGCGTCGATTCCGTTGTGAATTTGATTCACGAATCAACGTGCCGACGGATACACTCGAGCGATGCGCAGGGCGGATAGGGCGGGCGATGTCGCGGACGCGGCGCACGGACTCAAGTTGCTCGTCGCGATTGCCGACGGCGGTTCGTTCACCGCCGCCGGTGCGCGTCTGGGGCTGTCGCCCTCCGCCGTGAGCAAGGCGGTAACGCGGGTCGAGAAGCGGCTCGGGGTTCGGCTGCTCCAACGAACGACGCGTCGTGTGGCGTTCACCGACGACGGCGAGGCGTACATCGCGCGCGGGCGTCAGCTGATCGCCGACTTCGAAGGGCTCGAGCGCGAGACGTCGTCGCGCGGCGACAAGATTCGCGGGACGCTCCGGGTATCTGCGCCGATGATCTACGGCTCGGTGAAAGTAGCGCCGCTGCTCGCCGCGCTCGCACGCAAGCACCCAGCGCTCGACGTGCATCTCAAGTGCGAAGATCGGCTCGTGGACATGGTCGTCGAGCGCATCGACGTTGCCGTGCGTGTGCTCTCGGCGCTACCCGCCGAATTCGTCGCGCGCGAGATCACCCCGGATCGGCGCGGTCTCTACGCCAGCCCTGCCTACCTGCGTGGCGCGGGTGCACCCACGACGCTCGACGAACTCGCTTCGCACGCGCTCATCGCGTACAGCGGCGCGGCCACCAACCTGCGACGTGGTCGGGTCGTGTTTGCCACCGACAGCATTCTCGCCGCGCGCGAAGCCGCCCGCGGGGGACTCGGCATCGCCGAGCTCCCCGACTACCTCGTGCGAGACGACGTCGCGGCCGGATTGCTGCGCGGGGTTCTTCCCGGCGCGGTGCCAGTGACGAGGCGAATCTACGTGCTCTACTTGCCATCGCGATACTTGCCGCCGCAGGTGCGCGCGTTCGTCGATCTTCTGGCACGTGACGCGCGCTCACGCCCATGGTGACCTCGTCGCTCGAATCGCTGTTCGAAGGTCGGCCCCCCGAGGTTCTCGCGGTCCACCGGCTGACGAATCTTGACCAAGAACTTGCGTGTTCTCTCGACATAGCCCAGTTGGCTCGGGTCAATTCCTCGACGGCGGCCGTCTCTAAGGCACGCACGTGGTTTGCGGGTAGCTCGGGCACGATAGGGGGACGGTGAACGAGCCCTGGATGTGTCCATCCGCGTAGGTAATGTCGAAGGTTCCCGATACGCTCGAGTCCGTAACGGCCGTGAGAACCACGTTGCCTGACTTCGCGCCGCGATCGGGACTTGGCTTGCAAGAGCCATCGAGTTTGACGAATGGCGCGTCTGCGTAGGGTGGCGTCGAATGCGTTTGGTCCCAAATGGGAAACGTCCCCGGCTTGAGTGTCGCGTCGGGGCTCTCGAGGTCCAAGTTCAACAACGTTGCGTTCTGGCGCATGAAGCCCGTGGCGCAAAGGGCCTCTCGGTCCTCGAAGATCATGCGGAGGCGCGTCTTGCTGCCCGAGGCGTTCGTCGCGACGATCACACCGAATGCGTTTGCGTTCGCGAGCGTGACGCCTCCCGCCGAGCCAGTCATCGTGAGTGGGGCGCCACCATCGACGAGCGAGGCACTATCGCTTCCGAGGCCAGAATCGCTGCCGCCGTCGTTGGTCGAGCCTCCATGGGATGCATCGTCATCGTCGCAGCCGACGATGACGGAGGTTACACAGAGTCCCATGAGAAAAAAAGCCGCTCGTCGAAGGTGCATGCTCGCTCGAGTCGCAACAAAGATGCCAGCGAGTGAGCGGGTGGCCAAGCCTTGATCCCCTCGGCGTGTGAACGGCGCCCGAAGCCGTATCGGATCGCGCTGTCATAGGAGTAACTCGAGATCCCTGGACTTCTAGCGCCTCGACGCCCGGCCTTCGAAGCTGTTCGAGGCGAGCGCTTTCTCGAGCCAGACGCGCGCGCCTGCTGCCTTCAGGTGCTTCTGCGCCAAGGCCCGGAGTGCACTCGCGCCCCCGGGATGGCGCGATGCCCGACGCTCGGAGAGGGTCAACAAGGTAATGCCGAGCTGCAGAACGTTGCCCGAGTCACTCGCCAATTCACGTGCGATTTCGAGCTGCTCATCGCCCGCCGGACCAGGAAGGACGGCCGCGAGCGCCCGTCGAGCCAGAATTTCGTCGAACCGATTGGCGTGGACCGCACTGGTGGCGCGGGCCAGTGCGAGTTCGGCGGATTCGCGGGCCGCACCGACATTGCCCAGCGCCTGCTCCAATCGGGACATGTAGACGAGTGCGAAGGTCTCCAGCCGAAAATCGCGCGCATGCGCGTCGGTGATGGCCTTCGACAGCGCGGGCCGCGCGGCATCGTATTCTTTGCGGAGCACCAAGAGACAACCACGGTACACCGCGACATAGAGCTTGAGCCAGGCGTCGCCGGGCATGACCTTTTCACTGATTTGCGCGCCACGTTGCACGATCGCGGTGGCTAGCTCGATATCGCACCGCTCCAAGGAGTAAACCGGCGTAAAGATGGCGAGGTTGCGCTCGGGAAGGGGCGGATTGCCCACCCGGCGCATCCGATCGTTCAACTCGGCATGGTAGCGGTCGAACTGAGACGCATCCCCGATGACCGCTGCGCGCACCACCAGCGACAAGAGATGGTAAATGCGAATCTCCGGAATGCCCAATTCGTCTGCAATCTCGATCGCGTCCGAGGTCGCGCGCGGGTCGAGGTCATTCCCCATGAGTGCCGACATGAGATTCAGGAAATAGCTGCCCATGGCCAGGGCCCAATAAAGCCGTGTCGGTCCGCCTGGTTTCTCGACGCGAAACGCGCGAAGCACGGCCAAGTGCTCCTTCATCTCTTGGACGAGGCTCACGAAATGTCCGTGGTGGAGCAGTCCTCCCCCGCCCGCGATGTGGGCCGCAGCGCGGAAGGGCGAACCCTTGTCATTCTCCGTGTCGGCTCGATCGATCGCACTTTGAAAATCCGTCAAGCGACCCATGATGGCCAGCGCCATGCATTGCAGAATTCGATATTCGGATCTCTTGAGGAAAGCTTCTTCCGCGCTCATGTGCGCATGGACCGGAATTTCGCGGAACGCCTTTCTCGGCTCCGTGAGCATCCGACGATGTGCGATCTCGCGCCCTGCATCGAGATCGAGCGTTCTATCCCAATAGGAAAAAAGCTTCGACGCGAATACGAATGATTTGGGGGTGTCGCAGGAGTAACCGGTTTCGATGAGCTTTCCCAAAGCGGGGACTTGGAGCTCGGTCCGATTGGGATAATTGGGGTGCTTCTCGAGGAGTGCCTCGGCCTCTTTGAGGATCCGATATCCTTCGAGCATGCCGCTGTTGGCAAGAAGATGCTGCGCGGCGAACAGCAGGGGAGCAATGGCTCGTGCGGGCTCGAGCGAACGCGCGAAATGGTAACCCACGGCGCGGGCCCCCGCAGGGCTGCCTCCCACCGTGCGATCGAGGTACTCGGCGATCCGTCCGTGGTACAGGCGCTGCTCGAGAGCCGGCGTGGCCGCGTAAATCGTCTCGTGGACGGTATCGTGTGCAAAGTGGTACGTCCCGTCCGCGTATTGCAGGAACTGACGCTCCACGGCCTCTTCCAAGGATAGAAATAGCTTCTCTTCGCTCAGCTCTCCGGCCGCGCGCACGAGGGCCATATCGAGGATGCGTCCGGCCGGGGCGGCTCGCCGCAGAAAAGCGAGTTGGTCCTGAGAGAGCGTCGAAAGACGCTGGCGAATCACTTCCCCGATGCTGCTCGGCAACGCGATGGTTCCCAGATCGGCATGGGCATGCCATTCTCCGTGCAGTCGGCTCAGCGCACCTCGCTCGACCAGGGCGCGCAGGCACTCGGTGGCGAAAAAGACGTTTCCGCCCGTCGTGCCATACAGATTGTCGATGAATGTCCGGGGCACGTCGAAGCCGGGCAGGGCGAGCGAAACCAACTCGCGCAGTTGCTCGTGCGACAGCGGAGGAAGCTTCAAGATCTCGGCCGCGCCTGCGAAAACGGTGTGATAGAGCGGCGAAAAGGTGAGCTCGTCCGATCGAAGGGTCCCGCACACCAGCCCGCGCGTGCCGTGAAGTGCATGAACGATGACGTTCAGATGCTCGATGGTGGCATCGTCGGCCCAGTGGAGGTCTTCGAAGGCAAGGACGAATCGCCGCACCTTGGCCAGCTCGGTGAGCCACTGGGCGAGTGCTTCGAACACGATCAGCTTGCCTTCTTGCGGCGCCCGCGCGAAGCCTTCGCTATTCGCGTACTCGGGCGCGAAGAGGGGGGCGAGCGGTCCGGAAATGCGCGCGAACATCTCCGGCGGTGTGATCGGTATAAGGAATCGCAGGGCGTGTTTGAGCGGCGTCAGCGGCGCGACCCCTTCGGCGTGGCATTGGCCGAAGGCCACCGTGACATCGGCCAGTTTGGCCTGAAGCTCCAGCTCGGCCAAAAGGCGCGACTTGCCGGTGCCCGCGGGTGCGGCAATGAACACCGCGCGAGCCTGACCTCGCTCCGCGGCCTGCAACGCATCCATCAAGCACGCGGATTCGTGTTTCCGCCCCACGACGGTCGGCACATGGAGATAGCTGGCCCGGCAGCCGAGTGGCTCTTCGAACGCCGCCGCATCACTGGCCTTGGCGAGGGCCACGATCAACCCGTTTGCGTTGGGGTATCGCCGTGCCGGGTCTTTGGCCAAAAGGCGAAGGATGATGCTTTCCAGCTCCGGATCGATCGAGGGGACGATCGAGGATGGCGCCGGCGGGGGTTCGTCCCGCTGAGCACGCAGGATCTCGGTGACCGTCGTCCCGTCGAAGGGGTATCGCCCGGTCACGGCGAAGAACCCGAGGATCCCGAGCGAATAGAGATCGGCGCGGCCATCGATGGCACTACCCACGAGCCACTCGGGGGCGATGTACGCGGCCGTTCCCCAAAGGCGTCCCGCCGTCGGAGTTCCGAGCTGGTGCATCAGGCCGAAATCCATCAATTTGATATCGCCGTTCGGCAGCAGGCGAATGTTGTCGGCCTTGATATCGCAGTGCACGAAGAGCCGTGCGTGGATGAACGCGAGCGTCTGCGCAATGCGCATGAGCAAGTCGAACGCCTCGTTGCTGGCAAGAGGGCGATCGTGCACGCGTGTGTTGACGTCCTCGCCATCGACGCGCTCCATGGTGATGTATCGATTGCCCGAGGGGAGGACGCCGCAGTCGTACACTTTGAGGGTGAAGGGGTGCCGCAGCCTCTTCATCGCGAAGAATTCGCGACGAACCATGAGCACACTCTCTTCGGCTTCGTCGTAGTGAACGTCCGGGAACGCCTCGATTTCCTTGAGTGCCAAGCGCCGTCCTTCGACGACGTCGTGCGCGAGCCAGACGCGCGAGGTCCCTCCGATTCCGAGCAGCTTTTCGATGTGGTACCGGCCGTCGACCTCCCTGCCCGGCTGCAGAAACGTGGAGGCCTTCGCTCCGCCGCGACGCTGCGCGTCGTTTCGCGTGGTGAGCCGTTCGGTGCGGACCATCGCGGGATCGTCCGTGACGTGTTCAGGACCGATGCTTCGCGGGGGCACGCGCGCATTCTATCATTGCATACTCGACGCAGCGTGGTCGTATGCCATGCGTTCATCCGAAGTTGTCAGTGCAGAGCTCGCGCGAATCGTTTCAAGAACCTCGAGGCCGCTCGCCAGGTCGTCCTCCCAGTCGAGAGGCCGCGCTGCTCACGCGAGCAGTGTTTATGAATATCCCGTCTATTTGGATAACGCGGTAATTGCGATTCGAATGTAAACAAAGGACACGAGTGCAAAATGAGTGTGGGGCCCGATGATCGAGAGCGTCGTGATGAGCCCCCGGTCTTATCCGCGTCGACGATCGCGCATATGACGACCGCATAGCTCTTCACGTTGGTGCCTGCGGCGGTGAGGTGGGCGTGGATCTTGCAGCTGACAGTCTCGCTTCCACGCTCCGAGGGCCCCCTTCGTCATGGCGGGTACTTCGCTGCGGGGACGGATGCATCGAAGTGGGTTCTATTGCAAGCGGCACTCGTGTGATGCGTGGCTAAGAAGTCGCCGAGTGGAAACTCGAACGAGATCAGGCTGCTCACCGCAGTGCACCACGAGGAACGTAGGCGTGTCGCCATGAGCACTCGCTCGGTGATGCCTCCGTCGAGCTCCCTTGGCACTTCCCGATTCCGTTCTCGCGCTTCCCCTTACCACCGCCACGATTGCCCACTAAGGTTCACCGCATGCATACCGGCTCCTTTCCCCGAACGCGGATGCGGCGCAATCGTCGTGATGACTGGTCGCGGCGGCTCGTGCGCGAGCGTCCGCTCGGTGTCGATGATCTCATTTGGCCCGTATTCGTCCAAGAGGGGGACAACCAGCGCACGCCGATTCCCGCGATGCCTGGGGTGGAGCGACTATCCATTGATATCTTGTGCGAAGAGGTCGGGCGTGCGGCCGAACTCGGGATACCGGCGGTGGCACTTTTTCCCATTGTCGATCCCGCCACCAAGTCCGAAGAGGCGCGGGAAGCTACGAATCCCGAGAATCTCGTTTGCCGTGCGGTGCGCGCGCTGAAGGAGCGCGTCAAGAACATTGGCGTCATTTGCGATGTGGCGCTCGATCCGTTTACCAGTCACGGACAAGATGGCCTCGTTCGCGATGGATACGTCGTGAACGATGAGACGGTCGCCATGCTCCAAAAGCAGGCCGTCGTACAGGCACAGGCGGGGTGCGATGTCATTGCGCCGAGCGACATGATGGACGGGCGCATCGGCGCCGTGCGCGATGCACTCGATCGCGAGGGGTTCATCCATACGCGGATCATGTCGTATGCGGCGAAATATGCATCGGCGTATTACGGGCCGTTCCGTCACGCGATGGATACGGCGAGGAATCTCGGTGCGGCGGACAAACGTACCTATCAAATGGATCCCGGCAACAGCGACGAGGCGGTGCGGGAAGCGGCACTCGATCTCGACGAAGGCGCCGATATGTTGATGGTGAAACCCGGGATGCCGTACTTGGATATCGTACGTCGCCTCAAAGAGGAGCTTAGGGCGCCAACCTACGTGTACCAAGTGAGCGGTGAATACGCGATGCTGCGGAGCACCGCGGACCTGGGCAGGCTCGATTTTCGCGCGGCGATGCTCGAGGCACTCGCGGGCTTCAAGCGTGCGGGTGCCGACGGAATATTGACCTACTCCGCCGTCGATGCGGCGCGTTGGTTGAAAAACGGATGACGGTACGCGCTCGATATGCTGGACATCGACTCGACGAGATCGCACGCGCAGAGGGTTCGACCGAAGGAGGAGCCTTCTTCTGGCTCTACACGCCGGCGGAGTCGGTCGACATCGCACTGGTCTGGCACGACCTGGACATTACCCCGCCGGGCATGATCCCGATCGGTCGCGTCCAAAGAACCCTGCTGAGCTCGGCCCGCCCGCCGTTTCTCTCCTCCGCAGAGACCCATCGCCTGCGTCGTCCCAGCGCGATCTGCGGCAATTTTCAGCACTTCATCGAGCAGCGTGCCCGGCAGGACTCGAACCTGCGACCAACGGCTTAGAAGGCCGCCGCTCTATCCAACTGAGCTACGGGCACGTGTAGCCCTTTCCCTTATCCCGGGCCGGTGCGTTGCGCTAGAACCTTTAGTAAGGTCCGGCCCCTCGTGAACCAAAGCACCAAACGAAGCGGGGGCGACGATGCACTGGCGACGGCCCTGGATCAGGCCCAAAAAGGCGACCCCAAGCCGCTTTACGACCGGTTGACCCGGGGGTCGTGGCTGCCTGGGCCGGAGGCCAACCTCGAGCTTGCCGCGGCCTTTGGGGCGCTCTGTGCCTCAAGGGGCAACGCCGCCGACAAGGTCGTTTTCGCCATGGCGGCGCTCGATGCCGACGAGGCCCCCGGCGGGAAGGAGCTCGAGTTCCTGCCGATGTGCGGGGTGGCGGCGCTTGGAGCGCGTGCGGCGCGGGACCATGCCGGTCGGGCGAAGCTTCTCGCCAAGCTTCACGATTCCGCCGAGGACCTCCGCTGGCGCGTCCGCAAAATGGTCAGCTCCTCGCTGGCGCTCGTGGGGGCCACCGTCGGCGGTGCCCTCGTCGACGAGCTCGACCCCTGGCTTGACGGCTATTTTCACGCCGCCGCGGTGCTCGAGGCGCTGGCGGACATGCGCTGGCTCTCGCAGCTTCACGATGCACAGGCCGTGATGGCCATCGTCGATCGCGCCTTCGACCTGGCCCGGGATGCGAGCCGCTCGTCCAGCCGGTACCCGGGCTTCAAGGCCCTCGTCGAGTCCCTGTCCACCGTCCCGAGCGTGCTCGCGGTGCGATTCGGGACGCCCATCTTCGACGGCCTCGCCGGCTGGCTCGAACGAACCACGGACCCGGCCCTGCGCGAGATCGTCGAGAAGAACGTGCGCGCTCCGCGCCTCAAAGGCCGCTTTCGCGACGAGGTCGCGCGCGTGCTCGCGCAGTTCGAGGCCACGGCCCCCGCCCGCCGCGATCCGCGCACCTACGTGGGCAAGACGCGCGGGCGCGGCAAAAAATAGCGCCGTTACGGCAGCGCCACGGGCTCGTGGATGCTCACCGGCACGCCGAGCGACGGTATGCCATCGCCGTTGAAGGCCATCGGCTGCGCGCGGATGCTTCGCCCGCCCCAACCGCTGCCCGGCTGAATCAGCGCGTGGTAGGCGAGCCATGGGCGCCCGTTCACCGTGAAAAAGCCGTTGTGCCCGGGCGCCGTGGCGGTGTCGCGCCCCGAAAAGACGCACGACGACGACTTGCTCCAGCCACCGGGCACCATCGGATCGCTGCCATTCAAGGTGAGAAGGCCCACGCAATAGTCGTTCGTCCAGCTGCCATTCACCGAGATGGTCACCGAAAGCCGCCCATTCGGCCCGTGAATCGGCTGCGGGCCCTCGTTCACCCGGATGTTCGGTGACCCATTGGGAACGGTCTCCCACGGCGCCGTCGGCGACGCGATCTTCACCCGGCCGCCGGTGGCCGCGTTCGGGCTGCTCATGCGCGACAGGAAGATGTGCTGCACGTTCGGATCGCCGTTTTCCCAGCCGGACCATAGGAAATATCCCTGGCCGCCGTGCGAGACATAGGCGCCATCGATGGCCCATTCATCGCCGGGGAGCCGCACTTCGCCCAGGTTCTCGTATGGCCCCATGGGATCGCTCGAGCCGCGCAGGGCGAACATGCGATGGCTCGCATTGCCGCCGCCGTTCTCGCCCGCGACGTAGATCCACCAGCGGCCATCGATCTTCTGCAGCTCGGGCGCCCAAATGCCCGCGCACGCGGGGGCGGGGCAGGCGGGGGCGCGCCAGAGGGACTTCGGCGCCGCGTCCTCGAGCTGCTCGATGCTGCTCGCCTGGCGGATGACGACGCCCCGGTCGTTGTCCGAGGAGACCAGGTAATACGAGCTGTTTTCGTAGGCCATCGTTGGGTCGGCGCCGGCGCCGAGGATCGGATTGAAAAACTTGCCCGTCAGCCACGGGCCCCGCAGCTCGAACGTGGCATCTTGGCGGAACTGCGCCTCGCCGTGGTCGTCGTCCAAACGCAGCACACCCAAGGCATGGCGCAAATACGCATTCGGAAACTGGAATGCACGAAACGATGTTGCGGCACCGTCCGCGAGCCCCGGGACACGGCAGAACGTGGCATCTTGGCGGTATTGCGCCGTGTCTTGGAAGGGCTGCAGAACGACCTCGCCGTTCTGGTGGCGAAGGAACGAGCCGCGGTAATTGCGTGATTCGATGGACACACACCCTCCACCGCCCGTGCCGGCCAATCCGGGAACGAACGACCAGGTGGCATCGGCTTTCGCGAGGTCGGCACTGGTGTCGTAGATGTCGTCGACACGCCCCACACCGTTGGCATGACGCACGAATCCGTCGAATAGAAAACGCGCTTTGATCGAGAGGAAATCGCGAATGATGGGACTCGATGTGCTCGAACCGTTCGACGTGCCGCGAGCGTCTTGCTCGTGACCGGAGCAGCCTAGAACTGCAACGAAAGAGGCAGCAACGAAACCCGGGCGTGCGAAAAAGCGCATGCCCCTATGTGAACCGCAAAATTAGAAATTTGAAGCGCAAAATATTTCCAATCACGCTCGCCCGTGGCCATCGGGGAGTCCAGGGGGGCTGACCATGGCAAGACATTGGACAGGACCGATTCTGAAGTTGCTTCTGCCCTTGGTATTCACGTACGGGACGAGCGGTTGCGGCGATGGGCAAAATGCCGCATCGCCGAATGGGAACGACGGCGGCGTTTCGAATGATGTCTCGGGCGGTCGCCATCTGCCGTGCGCGGTCGACGAGGTGCTCGCGCGAAATTGTCGAAGCTGCCACTCGAATCCACCGGCATACGGCGCACCCATGCCGCTGGTCACGTGGGATGATTTGCAAGCACGGGCGAAAACGGATTCGGGACAGCGTGTCTACGAGCTGGTGGGCAAACGCATCCACGACGATGCGGCGCCCATGCCGGCCAAGGGGCTGCTGGGCGCGGTCGATATGAAGACCCTCGACGGGTACATCGCGGCGGGCGCGCCGCGCTCGTCGGAGCTGTGCGATGCCCATCCGGGGGGCGACGGCGATCCGGCGCCGCTCGATTGCAAACCGGATATGCAAATCATGCCGCGCGCGCCGTGGGCCATGCCCAAAGAATTGCACGACCAATACGTGTGCTACGGCATCGACGTGAAAAACACGGACAAACGCCACGTCGTGGCCATTGCGCCGAAGGTGCAGAACCGCAAAATCGTGCACCATGCCTTGCTGATGCAATCGGACCAATCGGAAGATCCGACGCCGCACGCGTGCAACCCGGGCGGTGCACTTCGCTGGCGCATGCTGTATGCGTGGGCGCCGGGCGGGCAAAACATGATCATGCCGCCCGAGGCAGGGTTTCCGCAGGAGGGGACCACGCATTACGTGGTTCAGATTCATTACAACAACGTCGGGGCGCTGGAACATCAGACCGATACGTCCGGATTCGACGTGTGCACGACGGACAAATTGAGGCCGAACGATGCCGACGTCATGGCCTTCGGTGCGGTGAATTTCACCATTCCGCAACAAAGCAATTACGACATCACCTGCAGCATGACCGTGCCGCTGCTCTATCCCAAGATGCACGCCATCTTTGCCATGCCGCACATGCACAAGCTCGGCACGGCGCTGGTGAATACGTTGCACCCGGCGGGGAAGACACCCGTCGACATGGGGACGCAGCTCACCTGGGACTTCAACAATCAACTTTGGTATCCCATCGACGCCACGCTCAAACCCGGGGACGTGGTCAAAACGCGTTGCGCGTGGACCAATCCGACGCAGCAGCCGGTGGCCTTCGGTGAAAATACCGACAATGAAATGTGCTACGCCTTCGCGGTCTATTACCCGCGTATCACCTTGCCACTCTTCAATTGGGCGACCCCGGCGGGTGCCTCCAGCTGCGTGCCCACACCGCGCTAATTAGCCATGGCTCTTGGGGGGCCGCTCCGAGGCCGGCGGAAGGCTCACTCGCTCGTTCAAACGTGCCGCTTCGTCCACGATCTTCGTGGCCGCGGCGGCGCGGGCGGTCTTTTGCTGCAACGTCGCGTGGTCGACCACGGTGTGGCCTTCGAGAAGATCCAAATAGTCGAGATCCAGCACGCCGCCGCTGGGCAGGATGAATACGCCCGATAGGTGCGCCTGCTGGCCAATCTCCGCGACCAGGGCCCGCGGCACGTGCAGCGCGGCGTGCGTGATCAAATGGATGACCGGATCGCGCTGATCGCGGGCGCGCAGGAGGGCCATCTCCGTTGCGAGCTGTGCGAACACGCGTGCCGGGTTGCGTCCGCGCTCACCCTTGAAGCCGAGAAGGTACGCCACGGGCAGCTGCCCCGGTCGCGGACGCTGCACGTCGTAGAGGCGCGAGTCGAAAAAGCGCATCCACACTTCTTCGCCGGCGAGCTGCAGCTTTTTGCCCATGGCGATGGCCAGCCCGCGGGCGAAGACCTGGCGATCGCCGCGCATCGAGGCCGAGGCGTCGATGAGCAGATAGTGCAGGCGCCGCGCATCCTCGGAGGCTTGCTCGCGTGTAAAGTACAATATTTCGTTCTCGAGCATGCGGCGCGAGAACTCTTCCGGCTCCCAGGCGAGCTCCGTCAGCACGAGGGAGTCAATCGAGCCTTTGCTGCCGATGCCCGCGTAGCCGTGCACGGCTTGCGTGCCCGTCGACTGCGTGCGGCGGGTCTCGAGGACGCTGGGCAAAAGCTCGAGTGAAAAGTGCACGATGTCGTTCGCCGAGGGCGTCGACATGGCCGCGAGCAGATCCACCTGGGCCAAGGCGCCGGCCGTGGTCGACTCGGGGCCGAGCATCCCGAGCAAGCGCAGGGTGTCCAGATCGAGCGCATCGGCCATGGTGAGCACGTGCAGCCGCGCCCGCGCGAGGGCCTCCAACGTCGCGGTCTCGAAGGTGCGCGCCACCGAGGCGAAGAGCGAGGGAAGCTGCGAATCGAGATCGCGCACCATCTCCGGATCGAGCGGCACCGTGGCGGCGTAGGGCGACTTTCGCCCGACGCGCAGCGCAATGGATCCGAGCACGCGCGCCAGCACCACGACGATCAACTCGTCGCCGAGGCGCATCGAGCGGGCGCGCTGGCTGGCCTCGCTCTGGCCGATCTCGTCGACGATGCCCACGTAGGTCGGCATCAAGGTGCCGAGCTGCGGCACCTTGGCGTCGATCGGATGGCGCGGGCCGAGGGCGAGCTGCTCCTTCGGCGCGGCGTAGAGAAGGCCGACGTCGTGCACGAGGAAGAGCGGCAGGTGCACACCGAGCCGCTCGAGATCGCGGTGCCAGCGCAGGGCGCGCACCACGAGCATCGGCGAGGCGGCGCGCACGGTGCTGAGGGCCAAGCCGCCCAGCGCCCCCACGATTGCGGGATCGCGCGCCTGCGCCGCCGAAACGGGCACGCAGGCCCCTAGACTTTGCCGTAGACCGGAATGAGCGCGCCGGAGATGTCCCGCGCGGCATCCGAGAGGAGAAACGCGATGACGTCGCCCAGCGAATCGGGCGCGACCCAGAGGCGCGGATCGGCGTCGGGCATCCCTTCGCGGTTCGAGGGGGTGTCGATGATGCTCGGCAGCACGGCGTTTACGCGCACGCCGGCGGAGAGGACCTCCGCAGCCACGGCTTGCGTGAGCGCACCCACGGCGGCCTTCGCGGCGGTGTATTCGGCGGCGCCCTTGCCCAGCTCGGGCCGCAGCACCTGCCGCGCGCCCACGACGACGATGCTTCCGTGCCCGCGGTTCACCATGCCGGGAAGCAGCGCGCGCAGGGCGCGGTACACGGTTTCCGTGTTGCCCAGCATCATCGATTGCCACGCGGAATCGTCCTTCGCGGCATGAATCGGCGTGCCGCCGGTCCACCCGCCGGCGGTGAGCACGGCGCCCGTGGGGTCGCCGAACTTCGCCTTCACGTGTTCCAGCGTGGCATGCCAATCGCTGTCCAGGGCGACGTCGGTCACGAGGCCGAGCACGCGCGGGGCGAGCTCCTTCTCCAGTGCATGCACGCGCTCTTTCGCCTCGGTGCGATCCAGCACGACGACACGTTCGCCGCGCCGCGCCTGCTGCCGAACGATGGCCGAACCCAGCGCGCCTGCGCCGCCGGTGACGATGGTGATGGCTCCCGTGCTCATGGTGTCACTCCTGTCACGCTTGTCACTCCAGCCCACCGGGGCGCACGGCTTCTTCCGGGGCCGTTCCGCCGATGGATTTCAAATCCGGCTGCATGCGCGCTTGCTTCACGTTGTCCCACTGGCTGCCGGTCTCGTTGTCGTCGTTGCCGTACTGGCCTTGCAGGGTGGGCGTGTTGTCCGAGTTCATCTTGTAGACGAACACCCCGCGGCCCTTGGCTTGCGCCGAGGGGCCAACCATCCCGTACGTGTGCTCCTTCCAGGTGAAGTGCAGAACGTTGCCCGATTTGGTTCCGGACATCTCGCCCCACTTGCTCTGGTCGGTGCGCTTCCAACGCCCGACCACGGACGAGTCGGTCTCGACCAGGTGGAGGTAGCCGAAGACCGGATGGAAGTAGACCCCGGTCCACGATTCGCCGGCGGGCATTTCGCCCGGCGTGATCTTGGCCGTATTCGGCCCGCTGCCGCCTTCGCACGCGGTCAGTGTGCCGGCGCCCAACGCCGCCAAGCCCGAGATGGCCGCGACCAACACGAAACGCCTTACGCTCGTCATGGGAGGGGAGTCTATCGCCGATCGGCACGGCTTCAAAATACGTTGCGATTATCCTGCTTTGCGCAGCGCGATGGCCAAGAGCGCCGCCGCGCCGAGCGGTGCGACCGTCCGCACGTGGTTCCACGTCGTCCACTGGACCAGGTACTCCTTCCAATAGGCCATGCCCTCGGCGCTCGCCGGATCCAGGGCGGCCAGCGCGTCGTTGCGGGGCACATGGTAAAAAATCGTGACCAGGATGGTCACCATGTACAGGGCGCACCCGAGGACGCGGTAGGCCGCGCCGTCGTCACCCAAGCGGACGAACGACGCAGTGCCCAGCACGAGGCACACGAGCGCCGTGCCGAACATCGCCACCATCAGCCCCGCCGTGGGGGCTGCCACATTGATCGCGTTCATCGCCTCGGCACCGCGTGCGGCGGGCAGGTACCCGAGGCCCTTCATCACGAAGGTCGAGAACGCGAAGAACACCCCGGCCACCAGCGCGGACCCGAGGAGCGCCACCATCGTCAACACACGCATCGTTTGCTCGGACATGCCTAGATGATGCGCCGTGCACGGATGCATCGCCACTGGCATGATTTCATGACATCGATGCATAATTGCATCGTTCTGCCCAAGAAAAAGGCGGGAACGTCGTTCCCGCCTCTTTTCATCCGGATGGGGCGTCAGGCGTTGGCGTCGTCCTGATCCGCGCCCTCTTCCTCGAGGGCGGCGCCGTGGCACTTCTTGAACTTCTGCCCGCTGCCGCAGGGGCAGGGGTCGTTGCGCCCGATCTTCGGGGTCGCGCGCTGCGCGGGCTGGACGATGCGGGCCTGCTGCTGCGGCCTGCGCATGGGCTGGCGCTGCTGCGGGGCCTCATCCTGATCCGCGCCCGGATCGAGCTCGGAGCCGTGACGCGCTTGGGCGGCGCGCAGTTGCGCCTCGTGGCGCTCGGCCTCTTCGTGCTGCATCTGCTCGACGTCGGCCTCGCGGCGGACCTGCGCCTTGAACAGGTTCGTCGCCACATTGGAGCTGATCTCCGCCATCATCGTGACGAAGATCGTGTAGCCCTCTTTCTTGTACTCCTGCTTCGGATCGCGCTGGCCGTAGCCGCGCAGACCGATGCCGTCGCGCAAGTGCTCCATGTTCGTGAGGTGCTCGACCCACGCGCGGTCGATTTCCGTCAGGTAGAAGTGACGGAACAACTTGAGCAGGAGCTCGGTGCCGAGGTCTTTTTCCTTCTGCTGAAGCACGGCCTCGGCCTGGTCGTACAGCCGGTGCGCGAGCTCCTCCAGGTCGGTGACGTGCACGTAGTCCTTCGGCTTGATGCCGAAGTGATCGCGGAAGCCCTCGCCGATGTCGTCCCACTTCCAGTCTTCCGGCGGGACGTTGCCGGGGCAACTCTCCTCGAGGATCGCCGCGATGATGCTGTCGACCAAATCGAGAAGGCGCTCGCGTTGCTCGGTGAGGCTGCGCGGGATCTCGTCCATGAGCCGCTCGTAGATCTTCTGCGGCTTCTTGGCGTCGTTCTCGCGGTATTCGAGTTTGTATCCCCAGTAATTGTAAATATCTTCCTGGAGACTCCCCATCTCGTAGAGCTCTTTGACCGCCTCCACGGACGCGGGTTTGCCGCCTCCGTCGGGCGCCACCGAGGTTCCGTAATGGAGAACCATGTCGCGGATGGCATCTTTGACGTCGTCGCGCAGGCGATCGAGCGGGTCGATCGCGCGCAGCTTGCCCGTGGGCTTGCCGTCGTCGTCCACCATTTCCGGCGTGTAGCGGCCGATGAGCAGCTGCTGGCGGACCTTGTAGACCGTCTTGCGCTGCTCGCTCATGACGTCGTCGTATTCGAGCAGGTTCTTACGAATGTCGAAGTTGCGTCCCTCGACCTTCGACTGCGCATCGCTGATCGACTTGCTCACCCACGGGTGCTCGATGGGTTCGTCGTCGGGCATGCCCATGCGCTCCATCAGGGCCTTCACCCGCTCGCCGCCGAAAATGCGCATCAAGTCGTCTTCGAGCGACAGGTAGAACCGGCTCGAACCGGGATCGCCCTGGCGCCCTGCGCGTCCGCGGAGCTGGTTGTCGATGCGGCGTGACTCGTGGCGCTCGGTGCCGAGGATGTGCAGGCCGCCGGCCTCGCGCACCTCGTCACCCTCTTGCTTGCACGAGATTTCGAGCTTGGCGACGAGCTTTGCGAACTCCTCCGGCTCGGCCTCGGGATCGCGCCCCTGCTCCTTGAAATCGAGCTTCGCCAGCATCTCCGGGTTTCCGCCCAAGATGATGTCCGTGCCGCGACCGGCCATGTTCGTGGAGACCGTGATGGCGCCTTTGCGTCCGGCCTGCGCGACGACGTACGCCTCCTTCTCGTGCTGCTTGGCGTTGAGGACGGCGTGCGGAATCTTCTTCTTCTTCAAGATGGCCGCGATGGCGTTGCTCTTCTCGACGCTGGTCGTGCCGACGAGCACCGGCTGGCCCTGCGCATAGAGCTCTTCGATTTCACCGGCGACGGCGGTGAACTTCTCGCGCTCCGTTTTGTAGACCAGGTCTTCGCTGTCGACGCGGCTGACCGGCTTGTTCGTGGGGATCTGGATGACCCCGAGCTTGTACGTGGAGTGGAACTCGCCCGCTTCGGTGTCGGCCGTTCCGGTCATGCCGCCGAGCTTCTTGTAGAGGCGGAACAAGTTCTGGAACGTGATGGTGGCCATGGTGCGGGTCTCTTCCTGGATCCGCACGTTCTCTTTGGCTTCGACGGCTTGGTGCAGACCGTCCGACCAGCGGCGGCCCGGGAGCACGCGGCCGGTGAACTCGTCGATGATGAGCACCTTGCCGTCGTCGGCCACGAGGTAGTTCACGTCGCGCTTGTAGAGCGCGTGGGCGCGCAAGCACTGATTCAGAATGTGCAGCGACTCCAGGTTGACCGGGTCGTACAGGTTCGAGATGCCCATCAACTTTTGGGCTTGCTCGACGCCTTCGTCGGTCATGGTCACGCTGTGCTGCTTCTCGTCAACGAGGTAATGCTCGTCCTTGCGCAGGCGCGGGATCACCTCGTTGATGGTGCGGTACTTCCCGCTCGAGGCTTCTTGCTGACCGCTGATGATGAGCGGCGTGCGCGCCTCGTCGATGAGGATCGAGTCGACCTCGTCGACGATGGCGAAGTTGAGCTCGCGCTGCGCGTATTCCAGCGCGCTGAACTTCATGTTGTCGCGCAGGTAGTCGAAGCCGAACTCGTTGTTCTGGCCGTAGGTGATGTCGCTACGGTACGCGCGCTTCTTGTCGCTGTCCGACTGCGAGTTGACCACGACGCCGGTGCTGAGGCCGAGGAAGCCATAGAGCCGCCCCATCCACTCCGAGTCGCGCTTGGCCAAGTAGTCGTTGACCGTGACGACGTGCACGCCGCGCCCTTCGAGCGCATTCAGGTAGCAGGGGAGCGTGGCGACGAGCGTTTTGCCCTCGCCCGTGCGCATTTCGGCGATGGATCCCTTGTGCAGGACCATGCCTCCAATGAGCTGCACGTCGAAGTGCCGCATCTTGAGGGCACGCCAGCCGGCCTCACGCGCGACAGCGAAGGCCTCATGGAGGATGTCATCGAGGGTGGCGCCATTATCGAGTTTTTCCTTGAACTCGACAGTCTTGGCGCGCAACTCGGCATCGCTCAGCTTCTTGATGGCCGGCTCGAGCGCGTTGATGGCTTCGACGCGGGGTCGTAGCTTTTTAACTTCGCGCTCATGGGAGGTTCCGAGGATTTTCTTGAGGGCCCACGCAAACATCGGACGCGTACCCATAATCCTCCGCGCACGCGACTGCAAACATGGCGCCGTTGAGGTGCATCAAAGTTTGTCACGGCGGCTCTGGTAGAGCTCAGCCTAGTGACACTATGTGACCATATATCAGCCACATTCACGGCGGGGTCCGCACACAAGCGGCGGGAATCCCACGAGAATGATCTGCTCAGCTTGAGCGCGCAAAATCTGCGTGCATCATCGGTGCTTGTCTCGGGGGGGCTCTTCGGTTTGTTGAAGACTCGAGACCGTTAGGAGGCACAAAATCCATGAAGAGGCGCTCTTCGGTTGCGCGCTTTTACGCGGGCGCATGCGTGGTGGCCATGATCTTCGCTCCGGCGTGCGGCAGCAGCTCGCCCGCGTCGGAAAGCACGAACGTCCCTGACCCGGGCACGGGCGGGGGTGGAGGCGACGGCTTCGAGCCCGACAAAGGGCCGGGGTCCGGCGGCGGTTTTGGTGGCGGCGGCTCCAACGATGGCGGCGGCGTGCAGGACACGAGCTGCGCGACGGCGACGGGGGAGGCCAAGCGCGAGGCGACCTACCTCGAGATCGTGCTCGATGGGTCGGGCAGTATGGGCGACGACGGCAAGTGGAAGGCCGCGGTCGCGGCGCTCGATGCGATTTTCGATGAGTACTACGCGAACGCCGATCCCGAGGTGGGCGTGGGGCTGCTCATTTTCTCGGACGCGAAGGACTCGACGAAGGGACAAGGTCCGTATCCGACGGCCGCCGACGTGGAGCCAGCGTTCGTGGACAGCGCGCAGCACAAGGCCCTGCGCGCGCGCATCGATGGGACGTCGTACTCGGCCGGTACGCCGACGTACGAAGCGCTCTACGGCGGCTACCGCATGCTGAAGCCGTTCGTGCCGAAGCCTCCGCTCCGCGCGGGCGGACACAAGGTCGTCGTGCTGGTGACCGACGGTGTGCCGCGTGGGCTTTTCAGCGAGCAAACGAAGTGCACCGACGAAGCGACGCACCAGCGGCTCGCGAGCAACGCCGGGGGACCCATCGATACGTTCTCCGTGGGCATCGGTCCCTTCCCGACGCCCGACGAGACGCACGTGTACGCGCCCCGTTTCTTGTCCGAGCTCGCCGTTGCGGGCGGTACGCGGGCATCGGTCGGCTGCGATCCGGAGACGAGCGACGCGGCGAAGTTGTGCCACTTTCAGATCACCCCGGGTGGTGGGAAAAGCGTGCCGCAGCTGACGCAGGAGTTCGTGGCAGCGTTGAAGCGCATTCAGATTTCCCTGGGGTGCGACTACAAGCTGGACACGTCGGCGAACATGGACCCGGCGCGGGTGAACGTGGCCTGGACCGACGCGGCGGGCGAGCATTTGATTGTGCAAGATGCTGCGAATGGCTGGACGTACGACGACGCGCAGAACCCGACGCGGGTGCTGTTGCACGGTGAATCGTGCCAGGCGGTGAGCTCGGCGCGGGAGGCGAACCTGCGGGTCATCCTGGGGTGCAAGACCGTGGTAAACTGACGCGGCCATGGCCGTGGAGATGACGCGGGTCGAGAACGATACGCGTCTCTGGACGGGGCACGCGACACGCTACGGGCTTACCTTGGTGTTCGCGGGCGCGTTCGACTTTTGGTACCGCCGCCGGATCGCGACGCACTCCGTCGGGCTCCTCAAATTGAAGGAGCCCGGCGAGGTGCACCGCGACGTGCGGGTGCACGCTCCGGTGACGGCGGCCGGTATGACCGTGGCGCCCGCCGATGTGGACCGTGTGGCGGAGGCATGCGGGCGCGCGACGGTGCCGCATTTTTCCGTGGCGGTGACGCGCGGCGGGGGCCGGGTGGAGGCTTTGGCGTCGCGGCTGCACGATGCGCTGGCGGCGGGCTCGCGGCTCGCGCAGGAGTCGCTGCTGGTGGAGACCTTGGCGGCGCTCTGGGAGGATTACGGCGAGTCGCGCGGGGAGCGGGTGCCGGCCGAGGCGAAGGTGGCGCGTCGAGTACGCGAGTACCTGCACGCAAACTGGCGCGGCGAGGTTTGCCTTTCGGCGATGGCCGCGGCGGCGGGGCGGAGCAAGTACCACGTGCTGCGGTTGTTCCGAGAGGAGTACGGGCTGGCGCCGTACGAATATGTGACGCACTTGCGGGTGGCGCAGGCGCGGCTGCTGCTGGAGGCCGGGGTGCCCGCCGCACAGGTGGCGACGGACGTGGGGCTCTACGATCAGAGCCAGCTGCACCGGCATTTCAAGCGCATCACGGGAACGACCCCCGCGCGCTACGCGCGGGTTGCGCGGGTTGCGCGGGGCCTCGGGGCTGGGCGCCCGCGCTAACCCCGCATGCGCGTCGCGCGGTCTAACCCCGCGTGCGCGTCGCGCGCGTCTAACCCCGCATGCGCGTCGCGCGGCGGGAAACGCTGGTCATCACGTCGCGGGGTGTCCTGGGACGGCCCAAATTCGTCCGGGACAGGGCGGTGCTGTGGGGAAGGGCGCATTTCTCGCTGAACAGGAGATGGCGCGAGATTGGCAATGCGTCGGGTCAGACCTTGGTGCGCGGAGCTCCGGACCCCGCGCCCGCAAGGTCGCAGATCAGGATGATGGGTTACCGCAAGGTATGAGTGGGAGGTAACAGCCGTCCGCGTGCCCGAGAAGGCAGGGAACCAACGCCCAACGGCGTCCAGCTATCGGGAACAACACGTGGCCGGTGACGGGAAGCGCTGTGGGCGCGGACCGGTGGCCGAATTCCTCGTTGGGGTATGCAGCGCAAAAACTGCTCGTATCCACCGGAACTTTTCCTACCCTCATTTTGTCTGGCAAAGAGAAGGCCAGAAGAAGGACGTCTGAGATTGCGCGGAGCGCGCGATCACGCACCCGTTTGTGCCCCGCCCCGCCCCGCCCGTCCCGCCGCCGCGCCCCACGCCGCTGCGCGCCGCGCGCGCGGGTGGAGCTCCCGCTCGGCTTGCGCGGGGCAGTGAACCTCCTAATCGTGGGTCTCACCGGCCAACGGCGTCGCCTGCATCGACGCGCGCCCCGAGAACCCGTCGAGCCACGCAGCCAACCGCGGCCGCTTTGCGCGAAAATCGGGCAACCCACGAAACTCGAGCCAGCTGAGCGCCGTCGCCACCGCGACGTGACCGACGTGCACCGGCGCCTCGAAATCCAGCTCGCGCTCCAGCCAATCGTAACTCGCGATCAACTTCTCCACGTTGCCATCGCGCAGCGGTGCATACCGCAGTTCCTCCGGCCGCCGGACCGTCTCCCACCGAACCGCGATACCGGCCGCGGCCATTCCCTGAGCCACCGCCTGGACGCGCAACGCGTGCCATCGCGCTTCGCCCTCCGAGGGGATCAACCGTCGTCCGTCATGAAGCGTGTCGAAATAGGCGCAAATGACGTCGGAATCGAAGATGGCCGGCAACCCGGGCCGAAGGAGAACGGGCACCTTCCCCAAGGGATTTTCGGCGAAAACATCCTCGTTGCGGCGTGTCGGGCTCGTCTCTTGGTGCTCGACCTCGAGACGGTGCGCGATGCCGACTTCGTGCGCGAACACCAGGGCTTTGCGGGCATAGGGCGAATGCGTTTGATAGAGCAGTTTCATGGCCACCCCGAAGGTTAGGAACGCCCCCGCGCGTTTTGGCCGCAATCTGGTCCGTCGGTGCGCCTTTTTTCTGCGCATCGGACAACCTACGAAGCTCCCGTCATGAAATTGGATCGATTCGATCGCCAGCTACTGAACCTCGTTCAAGAGGACGCGACCCAAACGGCCGAGCGCCTGGCCGAAAAGGTTGGCCTCTCGCCGTCCGCGATCCAGCGCCGCTTGCGCCGCCTGCGCGAAGAAGGTGTCATCGTTCGCGACTGTGCGGTGCTCGACCCGAAGAAGGCGGGCCGCCCGACCTTCTTCGTCGTCTCCGTACAAGTCGAGCGCGAGCGGCCCGAGTTGTTGGCCCAGCTTCGCGAATGGCTTGCCGCGCAAGAACACGTCCAGCAGGCCTTCTACGTCACGGGCGAGGCCGACTTCGTTCTCATCATCGCCGCGCACGACACCGAAACGTACGACGCACTCATGGCGCGAATGGTTCAAGAAAACCCCCACGTGCGTCGCTTCACGACGAACGTCGCACTCAGCGTGGTCAAGCGAGGACTCACCATCCCGATTCCCGAAGAGACCGACGACTAAGATTTCCACGCAGACCGCAACAACGCCCAAGATAACCCGCCACCGCGGGCGCTAGATGAGCCGAACGATGCGACGTTCATGGCTGATTTTCTGCGCGGTATCGATGTTGGGCTGCACGCGGGGCCGCGAGCCGACGCCGATTCGAGTTACCTGGCTCGGGCACGCGGGCTTCGAAATCATCTCGCCCGGCGGGACGAGATTGCTCGTCGACCCATGGGTGAAGGACAACCCGAAAACCCCCGCGGAGTGGAAGAACATCGCGCGCTACTCGCGCGAGGCGCGGCCGATGGCCATCTTGGTGACCCACGCTCACGGCGACCACGCGCAGGACGTGGCGGCGCTGGCGGAGGCCAGCGGGGCGAAGGTCGTGGGCACCGGCGAGCAGGTTCGCGCGCTCGAGATCCCCGAGGCGCAGCAGCACATCGTAAACGTGGGCGGGCCGACCCAGCTCGGCGACGTCACGGTGCACGCCGTGCCGGCGATGCACTCGAGCGAGCCAGGCGGTCGCCCACTCGGCTACGTCCTCACCTTCGCCGACGGCCGCTCGATGTACCACACGGGCGACACATGGCTCTTCGGTGACATGGCCCTCATCGAGGAGCTTTACCACCCGGACATCGTACTGCTCGAGGCCGGCGGTGCGCGCTGGGGGCTCGATCCGAAAACCGCGGCTCTGGCCGTCAAAAAGTACTTTCACCCGAAGATCATCGTGCCCATGCACTTCGGGACCTTTCCGGAGTTGTCCGACGAAGCCGAGGTGCGCGCCACCTTCGAGGGCGATCCGCGCGTCCGATTTCTCACGCCGGGGCAGGCGGTGACGTTCTGAGTCGATTACAAAGAACGGTGTGAGCCTCGTTCTGAACGTGTTGGACCAGTCGCCTGTCTTTGCCGGACAATCGCCCGTCGAGGCGATTCGAGATACCGTGCGCCTCGCCTGTGAGGTGGAGCGACTCGGGTACCGTCGCTTCTGGGTGTCCGAGCACCACGGTGCCCACGCATTCGCCTCGGCAGCACCGGAGATCATGACCGCGCGCGTTGCATCCGCGACATCGCGGCTGCGCGTGGGCGCGGGTGGCGTCCTTCTTCGGTATTACAGCGCGCTGAAAGTGGTCGAGCAGTTTCACGCGCTCGAGGCCATGTTCCCCGGCCGGATCGATTTGGGCATCGGTCGCACCACCGGTGCTGCACCGCGTGCGGCGCTGGCGCTCACGGCGCAGGAGGGCCGCGGACGCCGTTCGTCGGTACCCGACTTCGCCGAGCGTGTCGATGCGCTACTCGGCTACTTGGCCGACGGGGTGCACGAGCGCGTGGACGCCGTTCCGCACGTGCCGTCGCCGCCGCAACCGTGGATCTTGGGCACGTCGCCGGAGAGCGCGCGCTTTGCCGCAGTGCGTGGACTGCCTTACGCGTTCGGGGCCTTCATTCCATCTCGCAACATGGATGAAACATTGGCCGTTTATAAATCCGAATTCGTCCCTTCCAAATGGCTGAAGGAACCTTACATCAATGTGGCGCTATTCGTCTTATGCGCCGAGACGGAGGAGCATGCCTTCGAGCTCGCGTCCTCCACGGAGGCTTGGTTCGTCCAAAGCTTGTTGAGAATGAACAACATTCCATTTCCAACGGTCGATGAGGCCATGGCCGCAGCCAAAAGCGGCTATGGCAGTTGCAGTGAACACGAGTTGCAAGCGCTCGAGGCGCGCCGCCAGGCCGTCGTCGTGGGCAATCCGGCGCAGGTCGCCTCGCGGCTGCACGCGCTTACCGCGAATGGCCTCGTGCGAGAATTGACATTGGTGACCATCGCGGAGCGCTTCGAGGATCGGCTCGAGTCGTATCGACGCATCGCGGAGGTTTGCACATGATCCTCGAGCGCGCCACCTCGGACGACGTACCGGCGATTCTCGCATTGGCCAATTGGGCGGCGGTGAACACCCCGGCCAACTTTGCCACGGAACCGGAGCCTCTTGCGGATTGGGCGGCGAGCTTCGCGCAATCGCACGAGAAGTATCCCTGGATCGTGGCGCGAGACGAAAACCGCCTCCTCGGTTTTGCCAAGGCATCGATGCACCGCGCCCGCGGCGCCTACCGCTGGACGGCCGAGGTTTCCGTCTACGTCGACCCCGACGCGCACCGCCGCGGCATCGGCCGCGCGCTGTATGGCGCCTTGATTCCCTGCCTCCGTGCACAGGGCTACGTCACTCTCCTTGCGGGCATCACCCCGCCCAACCCCGCGAGCGAGCGCCTGCACGAGTCCATGGGCTTCGTCCGCTGCGGCACGTACCACCGCGCCGGTTGGAAATTCGATCGCTGGCACGACGTCGGCTATTGGGACATGCACCTGCAGCCCGTGTATCACCCGCCGGAACCCATTCGTCCCGTCGCCGACGTATGGCCCAAGCTGCAGCGGTTGCGTGTCGAGCGCACGGGTCTCTCGGTCCGACGCGCCGACCTCACCTCCGACGAGGCGGCGACGCTCATCCGCGCCCTCAACCACGAGCTCGCGTCGATGTACTCCGAGCCGGGGGCGAACCATTTCCACTTGGACCCGGCCCAAGTTACCGGCGCGCGGGGCGCCTACGTCATCGCGTACGTCGAGGACGAACCTGCCGGCTGCGGCGCCGTGCGCGCCTTCGACGACGGCACCGCCGAATTGAAGCGCATGTTCGTCGTCCCACGCTGGCGCGCCCTCGGCATCTCGAGGCACATCTTGCACACCCTCGAAGAGCACGCCGCGGGCATCGGCGTAAAGCGCATGCTTCTCGAGACGGGCACGCGGCAAAAGGAAGCACTCTCCTTGTACGAACGCGCGGGCTATTCCCGCATTCCGCTCTTCGGCGAGTACATCCATTCACCGCTTACCAGCGTTTGTATGGCTAAAACCCTATAGCCCTTTCACGAAAGGTGCGGCCGCTCAGGGTAACGGAGCGACTCGATTTCGTACTTCCGCTCCCAGAGCTCCAGCTTCATCCACGCGAGCTTCGAAGAAAGACTGGCCATGCGTACCACGCACAAGGTACGATCGCGCGTTTGCTACCCCTGCTCACGGGAGGACGTTATGGCTTCGTGGTCACGTCGAATGCTCGTTGCGCACTGTGTTGTCGCACTGTTGGCCGTGTCGGTTTCCGCCTGTAAAAAGAGCGGTGGCGACGAGGGAGGGGCCATCAAGATTGGCGTGCCGGTGCCACTTTCCGGCGATAGTGCATCGGCCGGACAGGACATCCTCGCCGCCGCCAAGACCGCCGCGGCCGAGATCAACGAGGCGGGCGGCATCAAAGGACGCAAGATCGAAATCGTGGAGGCGGATGACGCATGCACTCCGCAGCAATCCGCACAGGCCGCCCAGAAATTGGTCAACTCCGGTGTTGTCGCGGCCGCTGGAGGCTACTGCTCCGGCGCGGCCGTTCCTGCGGCCCCCATCTTCGGGCGCGCCAACGTACCGTTCGTGCTCGACGCGTCGACCAACCCGGTGCTGACCGACGACGGCCAGGGCAAAGTGTTCCGCACCTGCGGCCGTGACGATCGGCAGGGCGAGTTCGCCGCCAAGTTCATCGTCGACACGCTCCACGCCAAGCGCGTGGCCATCCTGCACGACAACACCACGTACGCGAAGGGCCTCGCGGAGGCCGCCAACGCCTCCATCAAGAAAAATGGGCAAGCAGAAGTTGCCTACCTGGATGCCCTCACCGCCGGCCAATCCGACTACACACCGGTGCTCACCAAGATTGCCGGCCTGAAGCCGGACGTCCTCTACTTCACGGGCTACTTCGCCGAAGCAGGGTTGTTGCTCAAGCAGCGAAAGCAACTCGGGCTGACCTTCCAAATGGTGGGCGGCGACGCCACCACCGACGCTAGCGCGCTGCGCACGGCGGGCGATACTGCGGAAGGCTTCATCGCCACCACCGCGCCGCTTCCCACCACGCTCCCCGCCGCGGCCGACTTCGTGCGACGCTACAAAGCGTTGAACAACGGCAGCGAGCCGGGACCGTTCTCGGCCTACGAGTACGATGCCATCAAGGTGCTGGCCAAGGCCATCGAGAAGGGCGGCACGACGGATCTCATCAAGACCTTGCACGGCCTCGAAGAGCAACAGGGGATTACGGGATCCATCGCCTTCGACGAAAAGGGCGACCGCAAGACCCTGACCTTCATCGCCGTCACGGTGCAGGCCGGCAAGTACACGGCGTACAAACCGTGACCGATTTTCTGCAGTACCTCGTCAACGGCCTCACCATCGGTACCTTTCTGGCGCTCATCGCCCTGGGGTACTCGATGGTGTACGGCGTGCTCCGGCTGATCAACTTCGCCCACGGCGACGTCTTCATGGTCGGCTCCTTCGCCGGCCTCGCCGTGCTCACCGGTGCCTCCACGTCCGGTCCCATGACCGCCTTGGCCATCGTCGGCGCCGTGCTCGCGGGATCGCTCGTCTCCGGCGTGCTCGGTGTCGGCATCATGCGCGTGGCCTACGCGCCGCTCTTGCGCGCGCCGAAGATCTCGCTGCTCATCGGCGCCATCGGCGTCTCGTTCGCGCTCGAGGAAGGCGTCAAGCTCCTCACCCACGCCGGCTTTCGCTCGTACCCGCACGTGCTCCCGCAGACCATGCTGCTCTCCGGACCGGTCCGTATCAGCTACAGCCAGGTGGTGCTCATCGTGCTGGCCCTCGGCTTGATGTTTGGCCTCTGGGCCTTCATCACCCGCACCGTGCGCGGCACCGCCATGCGCGCCCTGGCCATGGACTCCGACGCCGCGCGCCTCATGGGCATCGACGTTGAGCGCGTAGTGCTGACCACCTTCTTCATCGGCTCCGTCCTCGCCGGCACGGCGGGCGTCATGTATGGCCTTTACTACACGCAGATCAACTTCGCCGTGGGCTTCTTGGTCGGCCTGCGCGCCTTCACCGCCGCGGTGCTCGGCGGCATCGGCAACATGGTGGGCGCCGCCGTGGCCGGCATCCTCATCGGCCTCGTGCAGTCGTTTGCCGCGGGCTATGTCTCCTCGCGGTGGGCGGACGTCATCATCTTCGGGGTGCTCATCGGTGCCTTGGTGCTGCGGCCGCACGGCCTCTTCGGGGAACGCGTCGCGGAGCGCGTCTAGATGAAAGATCTGCGACGGCAGGCGCTCGTTTGGGCAGCCCTCTTGGTGGCGGCCGGCATTTCGGTTCAATTCTTATCGGATTACGCCGTCACCGTTTTTGCCACCATCCTCATTTACGGCATTCTCGGATTGGGCATCAACGTCGTAGTCGGATACGCCGGCCTGCTCGATTTGGGCTTTGCCGCGTTTTATGCCATTGGCGCGTACACGTCCGCGCTGCTCATGTTGAAGTGCGGGTGGGGCTTCTGGGGCACGTTGCCCGTCTCCGTCGTGGTGGCCGCGGGCGCGGGCGCCATCATCGGATACCCCACGTTGCGTCTGCGCAGCGATTACCTCGCCATCGTGACCTTGGGCTTCGGCGAAATCACGCGCATCACCGTCACCAACTTGGACATCACCGGAGGCCCCAATGGCCTGACCGGCGTGCCGCTCGTGAGCGTCTTTTCCCACGAGCTGCGCGGGCCCGAGGAGTTCTTCTACCTGGTGCTCGCCTTCTTCGCCGCGGTGCTCGCACTGAGCCTGTTCCTCGGGCGATCGCGGCTCGCCTACGCCTGGCGCGCGATTCGCCAAGACGAGAACGCTGCCGAGGCCGTGGGCGTGCGCACCGTGCGGGCGAAGATGCTCGCCTACGTCATGGCCGCCGGCATTGGTTCCATCGCCGGGCCGCTCTCGGCGGCGCAGCTCGGCACGGTCGACCCTTCGAATTTCACCTTTCTGACCTCGCTCTTCATCCTGCTCATCGCCGTCATCGGCGGCATGGGAAGCCTGCCCGGGGCCATGTTGGGCGCGGTGCTCGTCGTCGCGCTGCCCGAGGTGCTTCGCTCGGTGCAGGACTACCGCAACCTCGTCTTCGCCGTGCTCCTGGTCGGTGTCGTGCTGGTGCGGCCCCGCGGCCTGTGGCCCGCGCGCTTTCGCCACATGGACCCGGAACGAAGCAAAGACACCGCGTCCCCCGTGCGCGTTGCCGGCACCGACCCGCTGCTCGACGTCCGCGGCATCACGCGGCAGTTCGGTGGCGTCACCGCGGTAGACAACTTCGACCTCACCTTGAAGGCGGGCGAGATCGTTGCCCTGATCGGGCCCAACGGCGCGGGCAAAACCACCACGTTCAACTGCATCACCGGCATCGTCCCGCCCACGCGCGGCCAGGTGACGTTGCACGGGAAAGCCCTCACCGGCCTGCCCCCACACCGCGTGGTCGAAGAGGGGATGGCCCGCACCTTTCAAGGCATTCGCCTCTTCGACGAAATGACCGTCGCGGAAAATGTATTGCTCGGCGGCTTCGCGCGGCATCCGGCCTTGGTCGGCTTTGGCGAGGGCGCCCTGCTCGGGCCGCGCCCCGCGGAGCTCGCGGTGGTGCGTTGGTGTCTCGACTTCGTCGGCCTGCGCCCCCTCGCGGACCGTACCGCGGGCACCTTGTCGTACGGCGAGCGACGCCGCGTCGAAATTGCGCGCGCCCTTGCCAGTGGGCCCTTCGTGGTCCTGCTCGACGAGCCTGCCGCCGGGGCCAGCCCCGGGGAAAAGCAAGCGCTCATGGACCTCATCACGCGCATCCGCACCCTCGGTGTGGCCGTCGTCCTCATCGAGCACGACATGGCCCTGGTCATGTCGGCCTCCGATCGGGTCACCGTGTTGGAGTACGGTCGCACCATCGCCCACGGGTTGCCCGCCGACGTCCAGCGCGATCCGCGCGTGGTCGAAGCCTACCTCGGTGCCGACGAGGACGAGGCGGTGCCTTCATGAACGCACTCCTCGAAGTGAACGGCCTGGGCAGCCGCTATGGCCAGACGGATGCCGTGCGCGGCGTTTCGTTCGATGTACGCGCCGGCGAAATCGTTGCGCTTCTCGGCAGCAACGGCGCGGGCAAGAGCACCACGCTGCGCACCATCACCGGCTTGCACCGCCCCTTCTCCGGCACCGTGCGCTTCGATGGGGCGGACATCACGCGCGCCAAGGCCCACGACATCGTTGCGCGCGGCCTGGGCCACGTGCCCGAGGGCCGCCGCATCTTCTCGGGGCTCACCGTCGCAGAAAACCTGCTCCTCGGCGGCTACCTCGATCGCCGCCACCGCGCGACCGTCGAAGAGCGGCGCGAGGCCATGTACAAGCTTTTTCCGCGCCTCGGCGAACGGCAAGAGCAACTCGCCGGCCTCATGTCCGGCGGCGAGCAACAGATGCTGGCCATTGCCCGCGCCCTCATGAACCAGCCGAAACTCCTCGCGCTCGACGAGCCGACGATGGGCCTCGCCCCCATCGTGGCCAAGCAAATGATGAGCGTCGTGCGCGACATCCGCGACCGCGGCACCACCGTGTTGCTCGTCGAACAGAGCGCGCGCCTCGCCCTGCGCCTGGCCGATCGCGCCTACGTCCTCGTGGCCGGCGAGATCACCCTGCATGGGTCCGCCGCGGATTTGTCCAAAGATCCGCGGGTCCACGCGGCCTACCTTGGCGGCGACCCGCCTCGCCCATCGGACGAAGCTGGCTAGCGCGAAACCCGCGCGCACACTGAGGCAAAATTTGCCGTCTTTGCGACGCACTGCATGCGTACTCATCCATGATGCGTCGAGAATTTCGCAGCATTACGGGCTCAGCTGGCAGCGGTCCAGATTGTGCGAATCATCCAACGCATGGGGGAGGCGATTGAAGGAGATAGCCCAATGTCCGTGAGCTTGATCGAGTTGCAAACGAGAATCGGTGAAGGCTTCCTGCGCATGCAGGCGTTGCGTGACGACATCCGGGAGCGCCTGAACGCCGGTGGCATGGAAGAGTGGGTCGAATGGCAGAAGCTCGACGCGGAGGCTACCGCCTTCGAGCTCGGCGTCGAGGAGATCACCGAAGATCTCTGGCGCGTTCTCACCACGCTTCTTTCCAAATTGTCGAAGCTGCGAGACGACTTGTTCGACGCCGCCACCAGCCCCACCATGTCGCGCATCGTGCAGTTGGAGGCCGCCCCCGCGCCGGCCCTGTACTAAAGTTTCGCGACGAGCCGTTTTGGCGCGATGAGGCGATAGGCCTCTTCGACGAGCGCCTCGACCTCTTTCCAATCGATTTTCTTACCATCGAGGTAAACGCCCACCCACCCTTTGTGGCCCACGTAGGGTGGGACGAAAAAGGTGTCCGGTTTCATCTCGACCAGCATGCGCTGGGCGCCGTCCGTGGCCTTGAACCACGCCGAAGGACGGCCCCCGTCATAATTGCCTTTTTGCATGACGAAGATGCGATCGCGCACACGCCACGTGGGATCGCCCCACGCCTCTTTTTCGGTGGCCTCCGGCAGCGCCAAGCAGATGGTCCGCAGCCGTTCGACGGGCGCCTTCTTCATGGTGTGACTATAGGCTCGATTCGTACGGAATGCGTGCCACACCCACCGAGGCCCGAAGCTTCGCTCCCTCGCCGACTTCCGCGATGGACCCGGCAAAGTAGACGGCGTCCGCGCCCAGGGCGATCGAGTCGACGCTGATCGCGGCTGCGCCGCCGCCGACGGATGTGAATTTCTTTCCGTCGAAGTAGAAGACGTTGCGGCCGCCGGTTTCCGGCCACACGTAGCCGGCGGCGATAAGGCTTCCGTCGGGCAGCGCCAGCAGCGACGTGAAGGTGTGCGTCGTCCCTTCGTAGGGCTTGGGTATTCCGTTTTCCGGCGTGGCAAGCTCGATCCATGTCTTGCCGTCCCACCGTGACAGAATGCGGTACGCGTCGTTTTCCTTTTGCGTGGTGACGTAGATGCCATCCTTGGTGGCGGCAATCGCGGAGACGGCGTTGCCAGCGGTGCCGTTCCCGAGGGCACTCCAGGTGGTACCGTTCCAGCGCGCGATGCGATCGGCCGCCAGCGCGCCCACGTGCTCGAAGATGCCGCCCACGATCACGTCGTAGCCCGCGTCGTCCGTATGCGGGGCAAAGGCCAAGCGGAGTCCCGCGCCGTCGAGGCTCTCGCTGCTCGGCGAGACGAGCTTCGTTCCATCCCAGCGGGCGAGGAAGCCGCGCGCGCCGTCTCCGCCCACGAGCCAGAGCGAGCCATCCGGCGCGTAAGCGACGTCGACGATCTCGGGCAATCGGTCTTCCACGAGGCGCGTCCACGCACCGTTCTTCAGGACGAGCACGCGCCCCACCGGCTCGGGCTGCGCCTGCTCGCTGCACGCGAGGACGATGGTGTCGTCCTTGCCGACGACCATGCGATCGCACCGCGTGTTCGCAGGAAGGGCCGGCGCCGCGGGAACCCATCCGGTCTCTCCGTAGCGCGTTACAGGCGAGGTGAGTGGCTTGCCGCCGGAGTGGCTCGCCCGCGCGAGGCCGTAGACCGTGCACGATTTTGGCGACGATGCGAGCTGGGAGATCTCCCCGGAGATGCCCTCCTGCGTTGTGCCGAGTGCCTGCCATGCGCCGTCGTACGCAGCGATGCTCTGCGACGGCACGCCCCCGGCGCCGCCGAAGGCGCCGCCCATGAGCACGCGCGTGCCATCGGCGACGAGCCGATGGCGCGGCATTTCCCAGATGGCCTCCGGGCTCGGTTCGACACCGCACACGTTTGGCGAATACCAGTGCGAGCTCACCGGCTTGGAGCCATCGTCGATGGATGTCCACGCGGTGCCGTTCCATTTGGCGACGTTGTCCGATGCGATGCGGTTCGGCGCGTCCTCGCCGCCGTTGACGTGGTCGAAGCAACCCGTCACGTAGAGTGCTCCGTCGTGGGCCAGAATGTGGCTCACCACGCCGGTGCCGAACGTTTTAGCCACCCCGTTTCCGACGACCTCCCAGGCCGTGCCATTCCATTTGGCGAAGCTCGACGACGCGCGATGCGCCTCGTCGAGCGTGAACAGCCCTCCCGCATGGAGGGTGCCCGAGCCGTCGCGTGCAAGCGTCAACGCGCGGAAGCTGTCGGTAGGCATTTGGTACTTCGCACTCCAGACTTTGCCATCCCAATCGGCGATCAATCGCGCCGAGATGCCGCCGATGGTCGCGAATTGTCCTGCGACGAGCACGTGGCCCTCCGCATCGGGCACCACGTCGAAGACGTACCCGTTGGGATCGCCGCCTGGCGCGCCGATCCATGTGATGCCGTCCCAGATGGCCAATCTCTTGGGGCCGTTGTTTTCGAATTCCATTCCGCCCGCGACCCAGAGTTTTCCGTCGATCCACGCCAGACGGCGAACGCGCCTCGCATAGCGCCCCACGACCTCGAGCCCGGCGCCTTTGTCGACCCAGATCTCGTCGAGCTCACCGCTCTTACCCGCGTTCGCGGCGAGGGCGAGTTCGCCCGCAGGACCCACCGCGACCGCGTAAAATCCGCCCGACCCGGGATCGCGCCCGTTCCAGTTCGTGCGCCCCGGCTCCCACGCGCCATTGCGCCAGCGGGCCAGTCCGTCGACGCGTAAAGCGCCGGCCCAGCGGAAGTACCCGGCCACGAGCAGGCTGCCATCTTTGTCGCGGGCAAAGTCGTAGACCGAAGGTCGATATCCATCCTGGCCGGTGAGCCCGGCAAGTGTGAATTCCGTATCCCAATCACGGAAGGTCGAATGCGCGGCCGTAAACCGCGGAGGGCACGTGGCGGGCGGTGTGTACGCATCGCGCCCATCGGACGCGTCGTTGCCTGCGTCCACGGCGCCATCGGGTGGTGAACCCGAGTCTGCTCCGGGTTGCGTCGGTCCTCCGGGAGGGTCGTCTCCGCACGCGCCGAGGGAAATGGTGACCGCGCCACACGTGGCGAGAAAAAGCGAATAGGCACGAGCCTTCATCGTCGAGCTCCTGGTGTAAGCGCCGCTCGACCCCCAAGGCGGCATAAAGGGGAATCCAGAGTACGGTACGATTTCGCGCGCCATGGATCCACTGCAAAGGCGCGTTTGCGTGCGCACGATCCATGACGCGCGCGTGTGGGAAGTACGCGATCTCGCCGCGCCGGCGTTTTGACCCCACGGGAGACCAGATTCAGGCATAAATACCGCTCACGATGAGCATTGCCCTTTTCGAACGCGTGAGTTTGGCGACGGTGCAGCGCATTCTCGTGGCCGGCCTTCCCGGCGAGCGGATCGAAGTCGCCGCCGACGCGGCCGATCCCACGGACGTGGACATCGCTGTGGTGGGCGCACCGACACGCGGCGCGCTGGCGCGATTCTCCAACCTCCGTCTCATCGTTTCGCTGTGGGCCGGGGTCGATCATCTGGTGGCCGATCCGACGCGGCCCAAGGATGCGATCATCACGCGGCTCGTCGACGAGAACCTCACCACGACGATGGTCGAAGCTGCGCTGGCGCACGTCCTGGCCGCGCACCGCCAGCACGATGTTTACCGCCGCGCACAAGGTGACCAACATTGGTCGCCGCAGCCCCAGTCGTACGCGCCCGCGCGCACGGTTGCCGTGCTCGGCGTGGGTACCTTGGGCACCGCGGTGGCGCAGGCCATTGCGCGCGTGGGCTTCCGGGTCGTCGCATGGAATCGCTCCCCGCGCGAGGTGGAGGGCATCGTCGTTCGAAGCGGCACCGAAGGCTTGCCCGCCGTGCTCCGCGAGGCGGACATCCTCGTCAATCTGCTCGCGCTGACGCCGGAGACGCACGGCATCCTTCGCAAAGAGACCTTGAGCCTTCTGCCCGAGGGCGCCGTGGTCATCAACCTGGCCCGCGGTGCGCACCTCGTGGAGGCCGATCTGTTCGAGCTGCTCGATCGCGGCCACCTTCGCCATGCCGTGCTCGACGTGCACGCGACCGAGCCTCTCCCGCGCGAGCATCCGGCGTGGCGCCACCCGCGGATTGATGTCTTTCCCCACGTGGCCGCTCAGACCGATCCCGCGAGCGCAGCCCAGCGTGCCGTGGAGACGATCCTCGCCTTCCGCGCCGGTCTTCCGCTGCCGAACGCCTTGTGATTACGGGTTCTTGGCCAGCCAGTCTTCCGCTTCTTTGAGCTGCACCGCGTTTCCGGTCGCATCTTTGCGGTAGACATCCCGCGCGGCGATGGCCAGGGTCCGCGCGCGCCGTCGTTCGCGTCGATCGAGGGCTTCGGCCAAGAGAAGCTGCGTATCGGCACGCCACAAAGGATCGCCACCCTCTCCGTGGAGCCGGAGTGCGCGCTCGAAGGCCGCTATCGCCGCAGGACGGTTACCGGCGTCGAGCTGCGTGTGCCCGATGCCGAGAAGTGACGAGACCAGCTCCGCATGCTCCGGCCCGAAGATCTGCTCGTAAATGCCGAGAGCGCGCGTGTGCATGGCGAGGGATTCGGCGTACTTCTTCTCCTCGCGCAGCGTGTCGGCCAGGTTGTCGAAGTAGGCCGCGACGTCCGGATGAACGGCGCCGTGGGCCTTTTCCAGGATGCTCACCGCGCGCCGCTCGAAGGTCTCCGCCTCCGCGAAATTCTCCTGTTTGGCCGCAAGGACGCCCAGCGCGTTCAGCGCTTTGGCCATGTCCGGGTGGGTGGGACCGAGCAGGCGTTCCGTCATCTCGAGCGAGCGCTGAAAGTGTTCGCGCGCGGCCTGATCCTCGCCGAGCATCATGTGGCTCCACCCCAGATCCCCCACCGCCTTGGCCATCTGCCGGCTTTCGGGGCCGAAGTGCCCCCGGGCGAGCTCCACGGCCGCCTCGAGCTCGGTGCGCGCTTCACCGAACCGCCCTTGTTCGCGGTATGCCGTGGCCAACGTAAAGCGTCGCGCGTATTCCGCATCGCGCGGTGCACCCGCCCGGGCGATGGCCGCCACGGCCTGCGCATTGAGCAGAGGCACGTCGGCGCTGCGCAGTTCCCGCGTGCCCACGACGAACACCAGCTTGATCCACGCTTGCGCGCGGGTCTCGTCGTCGTGCGCGCGATCGGCTGCCCACGCCGCCTCGTAAAGCGCCGTTTCGGCCTCCTTGGGAGGCGCACCCGTGAGCGCGAGAAGCTCGGCGTGCGCGAAAAGCGCCTGCGCCTCGATGGGGGCGTACCCCACGGCGAGCGCCTCCGTCACCACCTCGGTCGCAGGCCCGAGCGCGTCCTTGGGGTGGCCGGCGTCGCGCAGCTCTTTGATCTCCGCGAGCCGCTTTCGCAACGCTTCGACCCGCGGGGCCTTCGCGGGTTCCGGCGGCGAAAGGGCGCTCGGCCCGAGCCGGCTCGGATCGCTGCAGAGTGCAGGCATCGTGAGCGACTGCGCGGCCACCACGGCGTTCTGCATGGTGCTCACGTCCGCGCGCGCATAAATGTCCGTGAGCATACTCGCCTCGTTGAGGCGCTCGTCGAGGCAGGCCATGCGCCGGTCGAGCCGCTCCGCCGATTGCTCGCCACGCACCCACGTGGCCTCGCACGCATCGGTGCGCCCGCGCGTCCAATCGCGCGCATAGGCATCGAGCGCCTGGCTCACCGTGCGAAAGCTCTGCTCCGCGTAATCCGCGCCCGTGGCCACGAAGGCATCGTGCACCGTGCGCTTGCGCGCCTCGTCCCAAACGCCGACCAGCTTTTGCGCCGCATCCTGGCAGCGCGGCTCCGGGGCGGCCCGCGTCGTTTTGACGCCCCAAACGCCCGCGGCCAAGGCCAGCGCGCACCCGAGTGCAATGCCGCGGCCTCGCCATCGTGCATAGGGATTGCGCTCCAGCGCATCGAGCAGCGGCTCCATCGACGCGTAGCGCTCGCGCGCATCGCCGTGCAGCGCGCGGATCAAGGCGCGGCGCAGCCACTGCGGCGCACCGCTGCCCCTTGGGGCCTCGCCGATGCGCCCGGCCATGATGGCCTCGCACAATTCGGGCAACGAGGTGCCCGCGAAGGGCCGCCTCCCATAGAGCCCCTCGTGGAGCGCCACCGCGAAGGCGAATTGATCCGAGCGCGCATCCGCATGCTCGAACCGCAGTTGCTCCGGGGCCATGTAGGCCGGCGTTCCGAACGCGATGCTCCGATCGAACTCCACGATGCCGTCCGCCCCGGAACGGTGCGACTGCGGCGAAGGACCATCGGCCCGCGCCAGCCCGAAGTCGGTCACCCGAGCCCGTCCATCCGCGCCAATGAGCACGTTTTCCGGCTTGAAATCGCGATGGACGAACCCCGCGGCATGCGCCGCCAAAAGCCCGCGCCCCGCTTGCACGAACATGCGGACGATCTCCTGCCACGTTCGCCGCTGCATCTTCAGCCATTCCCGGAGCGTCGGCCCCTCGACCCGCTCCATGGCAATGAAGATGCGCTCTCCGTGAAAACCCGTGTCGAACACCGCCACCACGTTGGGGTGTCCCACCCGCGCCATCGCGCGCGCCTCGCGCAAAAGGCGTTCTCCGTGATCGACGTCGGTGTCGCTGGCGCCTTGGCGCAGCAGCTTGAGCGCCACCGTGCGGTCCAACTCCGGATCGTGTGCGGCGTACACCACGCCCATGCCGCCCTCGCCGAGCCAATCGACGATGACGTAGCGCCCCACGCGCTCTCCGATTCGAATGGGCGCCGCCGCATCGTGTGCGGCGTCGGGCCTCACGTGGGCCGTCGGCTGCGTGATGAGCGACGAGCCGCGGCCCAACGCCCCGATCAGCACGCGGCATTCACTGCAATGGTCGACGTGCTGCTCGAGGCGCCGGCCCTCGTCCACTGAGAGCTTGCCCGACAAAAAAGCTTCGATGTCTTCGGAATTGTTGCATGCAGATGGCATTGGGGCTCGCCGGCCATCGCATGATATCCCGCCTCATGCGATCATCAAGCGAACCCCACCAACGCTGCACGATTACGGATTATCGGTACACGCGGAAATTCGTGACTTTGTACGACATCGACGAGAGGGACGACGGCGGCGCCGGGTGGTATTGCCCCGCGCAGACCGAGATGTTCACGATCGGGTAGGCGGTCCAGTTGGCGGGAACACCCTTGCCGTCCTTGAAGATGGAGGCGCCGTTGATGTACCAGTCCACCGAAGAACGTCCGAAAATGACCTTCAAATCGAAGGGTTTGCCCGGCTTGACGTTGTTCGAGTTCCGGTAGTCCGTGTGCCCGTCGGAAACGTGGTTCGAAAGCTCGAGCAGATCCACGTTGTCCGGGTGGTATTCGAACAGGTCCACCTCTCCGTGACCAGACTGGACGCCCGAGGAAAGGTCTTTGCCCCAGGTCCAAATGGCCGGCCACGCGCCCAATTCCGGCCCGAGGGTGACGGTGGCGTCGAGTTCATCGCCGGGCTTTAGTTCGAATTTCTTGGAGCTGTATTCGGTGGTGACCAGGTCCGCGTCCCACTTGCCGTCGGAACGCTTGGTGGCGCGAAACGTCCCATCGCTGTCGGGGGCATTGCTCGCCGAGATGTAATCGAGCTTGTTGTCGCCGGGGTTCGTCGAACCCGGGTACGAGGAGCTGCGGCCCACGGTCCAGTTCGAAGTGTCATTGAACGGCGCATCGAACACGAGGCTCTTGCCCGGAGGCGGCGGCGGCGGTGGCGTGGTCGTACCGGAGTCGACCGTCGGGGTGCCCCCATCCTTGCCAGGGCCTGAGTCGGTGCCTGCGCCCGCGTCCTTCTCCGACCCGGTGTCGCCGACGGCGAAGGTGATGGGCGCCGAAGCGCTCTTCCAATGCGAGCCATCGAGCGTGTAGGCAACCCACGCGCTGTAATCGCCATTGGCCAGCTCGCCGCTGGTGCCCTCGAAGGTGCGGGTGCCATCGACCGTCACGTCGTTTTGGCGCGAAAAGTCGAAATTGCGCTCCTCGGCATCGCGCACCGCGAGCACGATTTGATTGAAACGAAGCGATTGGGACGTCTTGACGGTGAAGCGAGCCGCCGCCGAGCCACTGCTGGGGGTGATGGTGACATTCGTGACCTCAACGCCGTCGGCGGTGACCTGAGCCTTCGTGTCGCCCTCACCGTCGTCGCCCGCACTGCACGCGGCGACCGCACCGAGGACCAGGAGCATCAGCACTCCGCTACGCCGCGCAAAGGGCGCCTTCTGCCATCGTTTCACCATGAGAGTCTCCTTCTCTGCTGTCTTGTCTTGTCGTTGCCCCCGCCGCCCTCGAGATAGAGCAAGGCGCGGGCCGTCCGCGCGACTGGCGAAAACAGCGGAAACTGGAGCCTGGCGGCGCGAAGGCACGCGGCCGTCGTACAAGTTGTTCGATTCAGATTGTCCGATTCGGACAACTTGTAGTGCGCTCAGAACGAGTCGCAGCCGCCCGTTGCTCGGATGCGCACGCGCTGTCCGCCGGCGAGATCGTGCACGTCGACGACGGTGCGCTCGGGCCAGAATTGAACGCGTACATCGTATTTGGTGCCAGGCAGCGCGGCAAAATGCTGTGCGAGTGGAGCGCGGTGGCTGTACGCGAGCAGCACCTCGCGGTAGCCGACGCGGTGGGCAGGGTCGCCGAGATGTCCTGCTTCGTAAATATGGATTTTGCTGTTGGCGGCGGTCTTGAGCGAACTCCCCTCCAACGTGACGTCGAGCCACGAGGTGCCTTGCACCTCGTTCTTCAAAAGCGAGAGCTTGGGCGCCGCGGTGCCGACCATGGTGACGATGTCGAGCGCCCCGTCGCGATCGAAGTCGGTGACCATAAAGCGCGGTACATCGTGCCGGTACGCATCGAGCCCGGCGGCGGCGCCGACGTTCTGGAAGGAGCCTCCGCCCATGTTCTGAAAAAGGCGAATGCCGCCGGGTTCGGGCTCGATCCAGAGAATGTCCAAGCGCCCATCGTTGTCGAAATCGGCAAAGACGGATTGCGCGTAGAGAACGCGGTACTCGTTGACCGTCTTGTCTCCGGTGGGGAGGCCGGCGGCGCCGGTGACGTCGACGAAGGTGCCATTGCCCTGATTCTCGAACAGCCGCACGCGGAAGGTCTTGCGCGGCTGCGTGACGCCACCGGGGGCCGAGCCTGCGCAAAAGAGATCGAGATCTCCATCGAGGTCATAATCCCCGAGTGCAATGGCTGGGCCGGGGCAGCCCTCGAGTCCATTGGACACCCCGGGGTGAAAGCCGGCCCCGGCTCCGGCGATGCCCTTGTTGAAGAGGACCTTCGTGGTGTGCTCCACCTCCGGCTTGAAAATGCCTGCCCCGACGGCCGCATTCGTCGGCTGAATCAGAACATCGGGAAAGTGATCGCCATCCAGATCGGCGAAGTAAAGCGACGCTTGCGCATATTGCGTCGGAATGGCCGGCGACGTGACCTTGGAAAACCCACCGCCGGAACGGCCGAGGTACAGCCGATTCCCAAAGAAACCGCTGACCATGTAATCGGGAATGCCATCCGCGTTCCAATCGGCCCAGGCCATGCCGTTGGCTTGGCTCTCGTAGGACTGCGATGCCGATAGGTTGGTGAAGGTGCGACCCCCGTCGTTGCGGTAGACTTTGATGGACGCCGAATCCCAGTTGGTGGACAAATCGAGGCGGCCGTCGTTGTTGAAGTCGACCGCCATGAACGACCACACTTGCGCATCGGAGGCGGGGAGCGGCTGGTTGACGAAGCCGCCCGTGCGGTCGTTCATGGCCAGCCGATGCCGCGTCTTGTGGTCCGATATGAAGATATCGGGCCAGCCGTCGGCGTCGTAATCGTCGGAGTGAATGTCGAAAAAGTCCGAAACGTCTTTGCGCACGGCGGCAAGGCCGGACGACGTGGCCACGTCGGTGAACGTCACGGCCCGGGGGGGACCGATGGGCAATCCATTCACGTGCGATGCGGGCTGCCCACCCTCCTGCGCCGGCCTAGGTGACGACGACGACGAAAGAGACGGCGAGGGCGATGAAGAAGACGGCGAGGGGGGCGCGCCGCACGCGGCGTGAAGGATGCTGCCGCCGACGAGGAAAAACACCGCGTTGCGTGAAACGGCCATGTCGCGCATGCCGCGAAAGCGTAATGAGTCCCGTGCGCATCGCCAAACGACACACCGGGTTGGTGTGGGCTCACTAATTTGATGACAAGTGACATTGTTGCCTGCACAATGGTTCTCTTTGCCAAAGGGGAGCCCATGTTGTGGACGCAACGCGCGAAGCTCCGATGTACCTCGTGTATGCTTGTGGCGCCTATCGCATTTGCCGCATTTGCCGCGTGCAGCGCCGATCGCCCGGGCGACGAAGCGCGGCTCGAATCGCGTGCAACGGCCTTTCCCGCGGGCCGCGGCGCGACGGTGCCGTGGATCGAGCATCAGGCCGAAGATGGCATGACGAATGCCACGATCCTTGGCCCCAGCCGCATCAAGTGGGATTCGAATCACATCGAGGCCGAGGCGGTGGGGCGCAAGGCCGTGCGCCTTGGAAAGACAGGTGATTACGTGTCTTTCCGAACCACGGCCAAGGCAAATTCGATTGTCGTGCGGTTTTCCATCCCCGACGCGTCCAACGGTGGCGGTATCGATGCGACGCTCGGCCTCTATGTGAATGGGACACGGGTGAAGTCCCTGTCACTCACCTCGCGCTACGCGTGGTCGTACAAGGGGTCGGCCATGGGGGCAGGCACCGACACACCCGCAGAGCAACCGCACACCTTTTTCGACGAGACGCGCACGTTGCTTGCCGAAATTCCGTCGGGTGCGGAGGTAAAGCTGCAGCGCGACGCGCAGGATACCGCGGCATTTTACGTGATCGATCTGGTCGATTTCGAAATGGCACCCGCGCCGTTGCCCATGCCCGCGGGATTCCGCTCGGTGACGGAATTTGGCATTCAGCCGAACGACGGTAAGGAACACGCCAACGATATTTTGAATGCGCTGCGCCAGACCACGAAGTTGTGGTTCCCTGCAGGCGAATACCTTGCCAACCGCATCGACGGCGGCAACATGGGACTGGACAACCCCGGGGTGGAGGTACGCGGCGCGGGCATGTGGCACACCGTCTTGCGCGGGCGAAAGGCGATGTTCTTCTGCATCGGCGCGAACACGAAGTGTACCTACGGAGACTTCTCGATTTTCGGTGAAACCAAATCGCGCAGCGAGGACACCGCGGGACCGCAGAAAGCATTCGCCGGGCCGATGGGAAGTGGCTCCCTGCTGGAGAATCTCTGGATCGAGCACGAGGTGGCGGCCATCTGGGTGGGCAGCGATCCTCCGTACCAGGATGCGCCCACCCAGAATTTGACCATCCGCAACCTGCGCATTCGCAACACGTACGCCGATGGCATCAACCTGGCCAATGGCACCTCCAACTCGCTGGTCGAGCATTGCCACTTTCGAAATACCGGCGACGACGCCGCGGCCATCTGGTCCATCCAATGGACGAAATGGGTCAAGGAGATGACCTACCGTTACGGGGACGGATACATCCCGGCCAATGCGAAGAATGCTCCCGACCAAGGTGTCGGCCATGGGAATACGTTTCGTCATCTGTCCGTGCAGATGCCCTGGCGTGCCAATTGTTTTGCCAACTACGGTGGCCAAGGCAACCAGTTCGAGGACAGCACCTGCGAGGACGTGCTCACCTACCCAGGGATTCTCATGGCCAACGAGTTCTCCGCGTACCCCTTCGGATCGACGGTGACGACATTCAAAAACATCTCCCTGGCCCGGGCCGGGGGCGAAATGTTCACGGACAAGTACGGCCAACCCCTCCGCCATGGTGCCATCAAGCTGTACGTGCGGGAGGGTGATATCAACGACGTTTCCCTCGAGAACATCGATGTCGACGCCCCCGCCAACTCGGGTATCCAGCTTCAGGGCTTCGGCACGGCCTGCGTCTCCGACGGCGATCGCTGTTCCCCCGAGCTTCTGAGCGCGGCCGACCAGGCGAAGTTCGGCAACGTGACCTTGAAGAACGTCAAGGTCACCAACGCCCCGACTTACGGCATTCAAATCGTGGACAGCGCGCACCGCGGCGCCGTCACCTTCGACACCGTCTCCGTTTCGGGCTGCGGCCAGGGCGGTCTGGACCGCGGCGGCGCCCCCGATTCATTCTTTCGCAAGGTCGGAATGAACTCCGGCTGGTGAAGTTCGCGCCGTCGCGAACTTTGTGCGAGGGTGCGCCGCCCCATGACAGCCACTCGCCGCGTTCTGACGTGCGTTACCTTCTTGCTTTGCGGTTGCAACCACACCAGCGATTCCACGAATGACCCCCCAGGCGGTCGCGACGATACGCCGTTTGCCGAAGGCGATTGGCACACGGGTGTGCCCCTCCGGCGCGTGGGCGACGCGTATCGGGACGAGATCGCTCGGGTCGTGGTCACGCCGTCGGGGAACGTCGCAGCGATCCGTCGCGCGCAACAAAGCAGGCGCGATTTCTACGTTTCGAGCGCGCTCGAGACGTTCGACCCGCAAGGGCACCGGCTGGCGTCGGCGGGCTCGCCGCCGATGACGTTTTTGGCCGACGTGGTCGTGCATCCAAGCGGTGAATTCACGGTGGTCGAGGTTCGTCGCGACGGGCCCGTGCTGCAATCGGTGTGGCTGCGCCGTCTCGGCGCCGATCTTCATCTGATTCGCGAAACGGCGCTGCGCGACGAACCGCCGATGCACGAGCGTCTCGTGTACGAATTCGAGCTGCAGCCCGACGGAACCTCGGTGCTTGGCAAGGTCCAGCCGTTGCCGGTGCCGGGCGACGGGATCGTGCATGTCGACTTCGTGCCCGGCCCGCTGCGGCACCTCGTGTTGGCCGCACGCGGGGAGGAGGCCATTCTGAGCACCCTTGGCTTTGGTACCAAGGTGTATGCCTTGACGCCGGATCTCCATGTGATCTGGTCACGCCAGGTCCTGCCCATCGTTCGATCGTGGACCGTGAGCCTTGGCCAGGAGTCCCTTACGGTCGACGGTGCAGGAGGGATTGGCATCGCGTTCCCCGTCGATGGGGAGGTGTTCCAAGCCTACGAGCAGCATTTCGGGCGCGACGATCGGGCCTGGTCCGGTCCGTCGTATCAAACGATGGTCACACGCCTCTCGGCCGACGGACGGAGTGCGACGATGCAGTTGTTCCACCATGGCGAGACACGCGCCGCGCCCATGGTTTCCGGGATCGCGATGCGCGACGATCGCGTGGCCCTTTGCGGCTCGGTGCGCGTGGACCGATTCCAAGCGACGAACCAGAGCATGGAGTGGGATCTGAGCTGGGTGCGCGGCACCCTTTCGAGCGGCACCGCCGAGTCGGGCGCCATCGATGTGAAGCGCAATGACTACACCCTGGACTGCAAGTTCGACGCGAACGACGGCGTCCTCTTCTCGGGTGTGAACGACTTCGTGCAGCAGGACACGGGGATGTGGGTGGAGCTTGGCCAAGGATTCCTCTACGGCATCGACGCCATGGGACGCGAGACCGCGCGTCTCAGCCTGCGCGGTCCGCGCCACACCGAGATTCGATCCTTCGATCACGAGTTCTTCGGCGGGACCTTCGACGGCCCATTGCCCGCGTCCGGGGTGGAGTACGCTGAGAAAGCGATGCTCGGTACCTGGCGTTGAGTCACCCACCGGGGAACTCGACCGTGGGAAGCGGCACCTTCGTTGAGTCCCGATTCCCGAATTTGGGATGGCCGTCCCACGGGCGAGCGGCCACGGTACCGATTGCGCGGAGAAATCCGCGGTTTTTCCCGGGCGCGGGCGGTGGCACGGCGGTTGCGATAGCCCCTTCCGAACGCGCCGTCAGAGGCCGCTGAAATTTGTCCAACCCCTCCTGCGAAAGAACACCATCATGAACAACACCATCGCCCGTTTGCTCTCGACCGTCCTCGTCCCCGTCTCGCTCGTGGCGGGAGCCGTCGGTTGCCACCACGAGGCCAAGAGCCGCGACGCCGTCGTCGCCATGGCGCCCGCCGTCGACCGCGACGCGCCGATCGTTCCCAAGAACCACCGCGAGATCGCCTTCTACTCCGCCCGCGTCCAGGGCGAAGCGCAGACGAAGGTCTTCGTTCGTGGCCCCAGCGGCGAAGCCCCGCGCGTCGTTTACGTGGACATCGCCCCCGGCGAATTGATCAGCGTCAGCGACGACGGCAGCCAGGGCCTCTACCGTCGATTCCTCGCGCCTGGCCTGACCGAGGAAGTCGAAATCGACTTCCGCCCCAACGCCAGCTAGTGAATCGCCACCGGATTGATGATCGATTGGGTCGTCCCCGTGTAGCGCGGATGCCCGAGCACGAAGAGAAACTCGTACACTTTGTCGTGCGCCAAGTCTTTGGTCACCAGATTCTCCAAGACGTAAATCCCATTCTTGGTAATCAACGTTTGATTCCCCTCGAACGTGCCTGCGCCCTTCTCGAAGGGGACCGCCTCCAGCGCCCAGTTGTCCGCGCCCACGGCCACCACCCGCTTTTCTGCAAGGTATTGCGCAGCGGCACGGTTGATACCCGGTTCGCCAGCTAGAAACCGCGCATTGTCCTTTCCTGCGAGGTCGAGCCAACCCGTGTGGAAGATGACCACGTCGCCCGGCTGAATGGTCACGTTCTCTTTCTTGAGCACCGTCTCGATGTCCGACGGTGAAAACGCCGTGCCTTCCTTGACCACGTCCGTACCGTAGTAAGCGGCCATATCGAGAAGTACCCCCCGCGTCACGATGGGTGGCGTCTTCTCGAGCCCGAGCTTCTTCACCCCTTCGATGTCCACGAAGTCGCGTGCGCGGTTGGCATTGTAATACGTGCTATCGATTCCAATGTGCCCCAGGCCGTTCAACTGCGTGCCGACGCCGAGCCACCCCTCGAAGTGCTCGTCGTTGTAGGTGAACTTGTTGGGCCCTTCGGTTTTCCCGCCTTCCTGGCCCGGGTTGGTGGTGATGAGGCGGAAGTTGCGATGCCGAAACGCCGGCGTCGACTTGTTGACCTCCATGCCGAGTTGGTACGTCTTTCCGGTTTTGACCAGCTTGGTCGCGGCCACGACGAGGGCCGGCTTGAGCTCGTTGGCCGCGCCGATCTCGTCGTCCGCGCCCCACTTGGAAACCGGAACGGCGGACTTCGGATCGGCCGCGCTCAGCGCCGCGGTGCCCGATGGCGATTTCGGCGCGGCCGACGCTTGCACGCAGGCCACCACCGAAAGCGCCGACAAGGCCATGCCCAACAAGGGACGAGTCACGGTGTTCATTTGGTGAGATCCTTCGAAATCCAATCGATGACCGAAGTGTGTTTCGGCTGCCAGCCGAGCTCCGTGCGTGCCCTCTTGCCGCGCACGCGGCTGTTGGAGCCGAGCGCGTACGAGGCGTGTTCGTAGCCCCATTCGCGAATGGCATCCTCGACGGGGAAAGGCTGCGCCGGTCCGAGCCCCAAGGCTCTCCCGATGGCATCGGTCATGTCCTTGAACGAAGCCTCGCCGCTCTCGACGAACATGAACGCCCCGCGCGGCTTCTTCTCCAGAACGCGCTTGTAGACATCGACCACGTCCTCGATGTGCACGTTGGACCAAATGTTGGTGCCCGGTCCGATGTGATGCACGACGCCGGCCTTCTTGGCATGTTCCACCAGTCGCGGAAGCTGCACGCTGTCGCGCCCGATGCCCAGACCGTGCCCGTAAATCAGCGTGTTGCAAAGTACCGCGGAGGCGATGCCTTTGTCCTTGCCCGCGAGAACCAGTCGGTCGATGGCCACGCGCGGGGCTTTGTGCGCCGTCGGCTCGGGCAGGTTGTCCTCGTCGTAGATCTTGTCGGAGAAAACACCGCCCGATGCATCGCCCACGATGGACGAGCCGCTGGTGTGGACGAGCACCTTGCCCGAGCCCTCGAGACCTTCGATGAGTGCCTCGACCGCGCCCCGGTGATCGCTATCCGCCGCATTGATGACCGCATCGGCCCAGCGCGCCTGTTCGATGAGGAATGCGCGATCGTCGAGGCTGCCCACGACGCCCTGGATTCCCACGGTGGAAAGCGCTTTCACCTTGTCTGCGTTGCGCACGAGCCCGCGAACCGTGTGGCCGTCGCGGGCCAAGCTTGCAGCGACCGAGCCGCCGATGAATCCGGATGCTCCAGTTACGAAGATGTTCATGATGTGAAATCCTTTCAGTCCCAAGCGGGAGCAAAATCAGGGCTCACCAGCCGCTCGCCCCGGTCGATCGTGGCGATGCGGGCCATATCACCGGCATCGAGCACCAGCTTCTGCGCATCGAGGTTCGCCTTCAAGTGAGCTTTCTTCGTCGATGACGGAATGACGGCCATTCCGAGCTGCCTCAACCAGGCAATCGACACATGGGCCGGTGTGACACCGTGTTTTGCCGCAATCGACTGCAGCACGGGATCGCTCATCACCTTCCCATACGCGAGCGGCAGGTAGGCCGTTACATGAATGCCCTTTTGCGCACTGAACGCGCGCAGTTTGCCGTTTTGCAGGAACGGGTGCACCTCGATTTGATTCGTGGCCACCAGGCTCCGGTCGAGGATCTTCAACGTGTCTTCGACGAGCTGAATGGGAAAGTTCGAAATCCCGATCAACTTCGTCAAGCCTGCCTCTTTGGCCTGCACGAGCGCGTCGAGCGTTTCGGCCAGCGGCACCTTTCCATCGGACGACGGCCAATGAATCAGCGTGAGATCGACGTGGTCTGTGCGAAGGCGATCGAGGCTCGCCTTCAAGCTGGGCACCAGCTTCTCCTTGCCGAGGTTCTCGAGCCAAATCTTCGTCGTGACGAAAAGCTCGCTGCGCGAAACGCCGCTCTCGGCGATGGCTTGGCCCACGTCGGCTTCGTTTTCGTAAATCTGTGCGGTATCGATGTGGCGATAACCGACTTCGAGTCCGTCGCGCACGGATTGCCGGACGACTTCTCCCTGCAATCGAAACGTGCCGAGACCCATGCTTGGAATCGTGTTGGTCATGCCGGAGTAGTAAGGGTCTTCACTCTTGCACGCACTCGCTGAATCTGTAAAAGATACTTGACTGCCAGTCACAGATGCGGCCACTGATGAGGCCACGCATGCGGACCACCACCGAAGAATTGGCGGCATTCGTTGCCGTCGTGGAGACCGGCTCTCTTTCGGCCGCGGCGAAACGGCTCGGGCAAACCGCCTCGGGTATGAGCCGCGCGCTCAGCCGGCTCGAGGAGAAGCTCGAGACCACGCTGCTCCGGCGCACGACCCGCAAGCTCGGGCTCACCGAGGAGGGGGAGATCTTTCTCGAGCGGGCGCGCGCCATCCTCGAGGCGATGGAGGCGGCCGAGGAAGCGCTTGCCTCACGCAAAAACAAGCCTGCCGGCAGGTTGCGCATCGACGCGGCCGTCCCCTTCATCCTGCACGGCATCGCACCCCACCTCGCCGAGTTTGCCGAGCTGTACCCGGACATCCATCTGGAGGTCGCCAGCAACGATCACATCGTCGATCTTTTGGAGGAGCGCACCGACGTGGCCTTTCGCATCGCCTCGCTGTCCGACTCCACACTGCACGCGAAGACCATTGGATCGTGCAATCTCAACATCGTGGCGAGCCCGTCGTACCTCAAGGCGAAGGGCACACCCAAGACTACCCAAGACTTGAAGAAACACCGCCTGATTGGATTTACCAGCCCCAAGTCCTTGAACGATTGGCCGCTCCTTCACGAAGGTAGCGAGCGCATGACCATCGAACCGCACCTCAGAGCGGCGAGTGGTGAAACCATTCGGGCCTTGGCTGTGAATGGATATGGCATTACATGCTTATCCAATTTCATGACGTGGCGGGATATCAAAGAAGGAACCCTGGTTCCGCTGCTTCGATCGTCGATGGCCAAATACAGACAACCCATTCACGCCGTGTACTATCGGAACTCCCCGTTCATCGCGCGGATCCGCTGTTTTCTCGACTTTATTACGCCACGCGTCGTACTTTAGGGCCGGCTGCGTCATTTTCCGTTCGAACCGCACTTGCGCAAATTCCAACGGGTCAGGTTATGTGGGCGCCACGAAATAGCGTGACAATGGGATGACAGCGGTCATGCTTTTATGCAAGATACTGACTGTTCTGTGCAAAATATGTATTTTTGAGAATGGCGGCGGAGCACATGGACAAGCTAAAGGGAAAGATCGCGGTCGTCACAGGGGGCAACAGTGGCGTGGGCTTGGCCACCGCCCAACGGTTCGCCGCGGACGGAGCGCACGTCTTCGTGCTCGTTCGCCGTCAGAGCGAACTTGACAACGTTGTCAGAAAGGTCGGCCACAACGTGCCAGGCAGCGTGACGGGCATCGAGGGGGACGTGGCCAACGTGGCGGACCTCGATCGGCTCTACGAAGCCGTTCGGGAGAGGGGCCGCATCGATATTCTCTTTGCCAACGCCGCGCTTGGAGAATTCGCGCCAGTGTCTGGCGTGTCCGAGGCGCACTTCGACAAGGCCATGGGCCTCAACGTCAAAGGCCTGGTCTTTACCGTCGAGAAAGCGCTTCCCCTGTTTCGCGATGGGGGCTCCATCATCCTCAACGCGTCGCCCGGCGCCGGCGATGGCGTACCCGCCCTCAGCATGTACGGCGCCGTCAAGTCGGCGTTGCGCTCGTTTGCCCGCTGTTGGACCGCGGATCTGAGCCACCGGCAGATACGCGTGAACGTCGTGAGCCCGCGCCCCACGGAGGCCTACGGCCTTCAAGGCATCGGCCAAATGGACGTGCTGGCCGAGCAGGCGAGCCTCATGGCCGGACTGCCTCCGGGCAAGGCCGGCATTTCGATGGGCATCGCCAACGTGGCCGCCGTATTGGCCTCGGACGAGAGCAGCTTCATCACGGGCCTCGAGGTGTTCGTCGACGGCGGGCCATCGCTCAATTAGCACCCCGTCCCTCTTGGAAGAGGCCGTATAGTTCCGCCCCAGAATGAAAAGGGGACATCGTTCGTACCGCGTGAGGATGGCGCTCGCGGTGTCATGCGCAGGGCTTCTTTCGTGCGCGGGCATCCTCGGCATCGACGACTTGCCGGAGCAGTCGGGCAGCGGCACGACGGTGACCTTCGTATCGGGTACTGCGCAATCGGGTGAGGTGGGCAAGGAGCTCGCGCAGCCGCTCGTCGCGGAGGTGCACGATGCGAACGGTGCCCCTGTGTCGGGCCGCTCGGTGACGTTCACGGCGACCGCGGGTGGCGGCTACTTCTTGTCCGAGGTGACCGCGCTCACCGATCCGCAAGGGCGCGCGCAGACGCGCTGGGTGCTGGGCCCGGGGCAACGCAACGAGATCACCGCGGATGCGGAGGGCGCGAAGGCCACCGCGACGGCAACGGCGACCCATCCATGGCAGCTCGGGATTTTCGCCGGGCGGCCCGTGGGGCGCATGTTCCGCGATGGTAGCGCCGAGGACGCGCGCTTCGGCGATCCGAGCGCCCTCGCCGTGGGGGCCGATGGAAAGGTGTACATCGGCGACATCCTCGGCGACACCATCCGTCGGTTCGATCCTGCGACCAAGCAGGTCACCACCTTGGCGGGCCTCCCCGGCGTGGGCGCGACCCAAAATGGCGTGGGCTCCGCGGCGCGGTTCGTGTCGCCCTATGGGTTGACCTTCGACGGCAGCGGCCGGCTGATCGTGGCGTCCACGTACGCCAACAAGATTGCCCGCGTCGACTTGGGCAACAACGAGGTGACGTATTTCGCGGGCACGGGGGTGGCCGGCACCAATGCGAGCGACACCGACGTGTCCCGTGCGAACTTCAACGTGCCCTATGCGCTCGACTGGGATGCGAAGCGCAACGTCGTCTACGTCCTCGAGAACGGCAACCACGACATTCGCGAGATCGACCTGACGACGAGCCGGGTCACGACCCTCGCCGGCAACGCGGGGGCACCCCCGGAGTTCCGCGACGACGTCGGAACGGCGGCCCGGTTCAATTACCCCATGGGCATCACGCACGACGATCAAAAGATCTACATTTCGGATCGCGGCAACTGTCGCATTCGCGTGCTCGATCACGACTCCCGCACGGTCACCACGCTTGCGGGCGGCGGCAGCGTGGCGTGCACCTACGTCGATGGGGCCGACGGGGTCACATCGGGGCTCGTGGCGCCGGCCAACATCACCTACGCGGGCGGTGCGTTGTACGTGACCGATCGCGATGCGCACTCCATTCGGCGCGTCGACATCGCCACCGGCGCCGTCACGACCATCGCGGGCTCGCCGCCCTCCGCCGGTGCACCCAAGTTCGGCGCGAAGGACGGCCCGGGCGCCGAGGCGCTCTTTTTCCGACCGCACGGAATCGCGCCCACCCCCGACGGCAACGCGCTCTACGTGGGCGAGAGCGGCGGCACGGATGTGCGGCGCGTCGAATTGAAGCCGCCCTACAACGTGACGACCGTGGCCGCCACGGCGGTCGTTCCCACCGACGGCGATGCGCGCACGGAGGCCATTTTCTCCTCGCCGCGCGGTATCGCGCTCATCGGCGGAAAGCTCGTCATCGGCGAGGATCAAGGCAACGACATCCGCGCGCTCGCTCTCGCCACCAACCGCGTGCAACGGATTGCGGGGCGCGCCGACGAGAACTTTGGCACCCGCGATGGTGCGGGCAACGTTGCGGAATTCGCGTTTCCCGTCGCCATGGCCGCCGACGAGGCCGAGGGCGTCGTCTACGTGTCCGGCGGCGATCAACGCATTCGCAAGGTGAAGGTCGACACGGGCGATACGACCAGCATCGCGGGGAAAGAGTGGGAGCGCAGCTTCGCGGACGGTGTTGGGATCGCGGCGCGGTTCACCGACATTGGGGCCTTTGCCCTCGATGCGAAGGCGCGCAAGCTCTACATCGCCGACGCGGGCAACCACCGCGTCCGCGTCCTCGATCTGGCCACGCGCGCGGTGACCACCGTGGCCGGAAGCGTCGCCGGCCACCGCGATGGCCCCGGCGCGGACGCGCGCTTCTCGTTGCCGCGTGGGCTCGCGTTGAAGGACAATGTGCTCTACGTGTCGGATACAGGCAACCACGTCATCCGCCGCATCGAGCTCGATGGAAAGGGCTCGGGGACCGTGTCCACCTTCGCCGGGGTCCCGACCAAGGCTGCCACCATCGACGGCCGCGCCGCGGAGGCGCAATTCCAAGCGCCATGGAGCATTGCGCTCGATGGAGATCTCCTTTACGTGGCGGACGTCTTCAGCAACGCGTTGCGCCGAATTCACATTCCATCGGCCACCGTATCCACCTTGGTAGGAGGTCCTGGCGGAATCGGTCCTTCACCGGCGACGATGCCGCAAAAGCCTGCGTTTCTCCAGGTACGACCGGGCGGTGAGGTGCTTTTTACGTCGGAAGTGGAGAACGTCGTCTTCCGTCTCGGTCCGTGACGGTTTCGAGCACGACCGCTCGCGTGAGGGTATAGTTTCGCCCTGACGATGAAACATCGCTTCGTCTTCTTCTTTGGATGCGGCTCCTTGGTGGGGTGCGCTGGCATCTTGGGCATCGATAGTCTCCCGGAGCAGTCCGGCTCCGGCTACACCGTCACCGTCGTTTCGGGCGCAGGGCAATCGGGGCTCGTCGGAAAGGCGCTGGACGCTCCGGTGGTCGTCGAGGTGCGCGATGCGACGGGTGCGCCCGTGGCGCAGCGCAAGGTGACCTTTGCGGCCAGCAACGGCGGCGGCTATTTCACCGATTCCGTCGCTCCGGTGACCGACGCACAAGGGCGTGCGAGCATCCATTGGGTGCTCGGGCCCTCCGCGCTGAACGAGCTGCGTGCCACGTCGGAGGACGTGACCGCCACGGTCACCGCCACCGCGACGGATCCCTGGCAGTTCGCCGTGGGCGTCGGCCTTCCCGTGGGGCGCATGTTCCGCGATGGCATCGGCGATGCGGCGCGCTTTGGGGACGTTCTGGGGATCACCGCCGGCGGTAATGGGAAGTTGTATGTCACCGACAGTCTCGGCCACACCGTGCGCCAGATCGATCCCGTGTCGCGCGAGGTGACCACGCTCGCAGGCTTCACCGGCGCCTCGGGAACCACGCAGGGCATCGGTTCCGCGGGCAGGTTCAACACCCCGTTCGGGGTGGCGCGCGAAGGCGCCGGCACGTTGTTGGTGGCGAGCGTGAATGGTCAGGTCATCCAGCGGGTGGACCTCAACACACAGATGGTGAGTCTTCTCGCGGGAGGAAACGGGGTGGGCGCCGTCGACGGTACGGGTGCGGGCGCGCAGTTCAATCTGCCCTACGCCGTCGACTGCGACGATGCGGGGCAGGTGGCCTATGTCGCCGACCATGCCAATCACGTCATTCGGCAGATCAACCTGGTGACCGGTGAGGTGTCGACCCTCGCCGGCATCGCCGGCACCAAGGGTTTCGCGGACGGCAGTCTGACGACGGCGACGTTCAAGTTCCCCACGGGCATCACTCACAACGGGCGCACCCTCTATGTCAGCGACAACGCCAACGCGCGCATCCGCAAGATCGATCTCGATGCCAAGACCGTGTCCACCGTCTCCGGCGCCGCCGGCATCGAGCCCGCGGGCGGGTTCGTCGACGGCGACGCGGCCACCGCGCGCTTTACGGCCATCATCGGGCTGACGTATTTCGATGGCTTCCTCTACGTGGCCGATCGCCAGGCCCACGCCATTCGCAAGGTCGACGCCAACACGGGCGCGGTGACCACGATCGTGGGCTCGCCGCCCTCGGCGGGTGTCAAATTCGGTGCGCTCGATGCCGTGAATGGAGTCGAGGCGCGCTTGTTCCAGCCGCACGACGTGGCGGTGGTCGTGGGCCCCGAGGGCGCGGCGTTGTATGTCACTGAAGCTGGCGGCACCGACGTGCGCCGTGTGCTGCTCAAAGACAACTACCCGGTCACCTCGTTCGCGGCCAAGGCCGTCGTGCCCACCAACGGCGACGCGCGCAAGGAGGCCATTCTCGATTGGCCGCGCGGGCTCGCCCTCGCCTCGGACAGGCTGCTCATCGCCGAAGCCATTGGCGCCGACATCCGCCACGTCGACTTGAAGACCAACGTCGTCACCCGTCTTGCCGGTGCCGACGACGAACGAAACGATCCCATCGACGGCGTGCCCGCGCGTTTCGGTTACCCGAACGCCGTTGCCATCGACGAGGCCAAGGGGTTCGCGTACGTCGCCAGCGGCGATCAGCTGGTGCGCCAAATTGCACTGGCCACGGGCGAAACCAAGACCATTGCCGGTGAGGCCTGGTCGCGCGGCACCATCGACGGTCCTGGGAAGAGCGCCCGCTTTCAGGACGTGCAGGGCATCGCGCTCGATCCCGTCGGGCAAAAGCTCTACTTGGCCGACACGTTGAGCCACCGCATTCGCGTGCTCGATCTCGCGTCGGCGGACTACCGCGTGAGCCCCGTCGCGGGCAGCTCTCTCGGCTACACGGACGGCTCGAACGTCGAGGCGACCTTCAACACGCCGCGCGCGCTCGCCTTCCACGACAACGCCCTCTACGTTGCAGACAGCGGCAACCACGTCATTCGGCGCGTTGCGCTCGATGCGAGTGGCTACGGGCAGGTGACCACGTTCGCCGGCAACCGCGGCGAAGCCAAGCACGTCGACGGGGCCCTTCTCGATGCGCGTTTCCTCACGCCCAGCAGCCTCGCCTTCCAGGGGGACCTGCTTTACCTGGTGGACATCGACGGAAACGCTCTTCGGCGTATCCACATCCCATCGGGGACCGTTTCCACCCTTTTGGGCGGCCCCGCCGGGGCGCCTGCCGGCCCGGGACCCCTTTCCATGCCCAAAAAGCCGGCCTATCTGGCCGTTCGACCGAACGGCGAGGTACTGTTTACGACCTATGAGGAGAACGTGGTGTTTCGGCTCGGACCCCCCTAATTGTCACGAGACCATCAGGTCCGACCGCTCGACTTGCCTTCGCACGCACTGCGGCTTACACTATTGATGACGACTAACATTGAATCTGAATCGGCGAGGAACGGCAAAAGAGATGCGACTTTCGAAGGAACAGGCTGCCCGTAACCGGCAAAGCATCATCGATGCAGCAGCGCGTCTGTTTCGCGAGCGCGGAATCGACGGTGTGGGCGTTGCCGATCTCATGAAAGCGGCCGGCTTTACGCACGGCGGGTTCTACAATCATTTCCCCTCGAAGGAGGCGCTGGCGGCGGAAGCTTGCACGGCCGCATTCGAAGGGGTCATCGGCGAGATCACCGCCAGGATGGAGGCGGGGCCGGCCGGTTCCGCGTTCTGGCAATACCTCGAGGAGTACCTCTCGCCCGAGCACCGTGACGATCCCAACGGCGGATGCCCCACGGCCTCCCTCGCGGTCGACGCATGGCGGCAAGGCGAACAGGTGCAAGGCGCCTACGCCGACGGCATCGAGGGTGTGCTCGGCATCTTCGCCGCCCAGCTCTCCAAGTCGTCCTCGGGCAAAAAGCGCGACGCCGCCGCCGCCCGCGAACGCGCCGTGCGGCTCCTCAGCGAAATCGTCGGCGCCGTGGTTCTCGCCCGCGCGGTGGTCGGTGCCAACCCGGCGCTCTCGGACGAAATCCTTCAATCGTGCCGCGAAAAGCTCGGCACCTAACTGTGCCCTCCCGAAGAGGGGATTCACAGGAAGGCGGGAAGACGGGAAGGTTTTAGAATGGACTGCGGTCCGAGATTTGCGCTTTGAAAAATCTCTAAACCTTCCCGCCTTCCCGTCTTCCTGTGAAATTCTCTTGGCCGAGCGCGAGCCAGAGTCGGGGGCGGGCCCATGTGATCTTGCCATGGGGTGGCACCAGGCCCGTGCGCTCGGCGCCCATGGCCAGGTAGAAGTCTTCGGCGGCAGGGTTCGAGACGATGAGCACCCCGGGGGCGTCGTACCCGCGCGCCGTGCTCTTCATATGTAGAAATAGCTTCTTGCCGATTCCAGCACCCGCGAAGGGCGTATCGACGAAGAAGAGATCGAGCTCCAACGCAACATTCGACGAGTCGTCCTGGTCTCGACACTGTGGTGCAGTCGTGCAGCGGCAGCGGGACAACCCCGGCGGGGCCGGCGCCCTAGTCCGCTTTTCGTGCGATGATCGCTGGGCGTTATGGCGATCCGTTCCTTCTGACCCGGGACATCGCGCCGGTCTCGCCGGTTCCGTCCCGCTGCCGCGGTTCTCGCACGAGGATGACTCGAGACCGGTACGCTCAATCGACCGATACCGTAGGCGCTCGACGATAAGACTGTAAAATCCCACGACGTCATTTTCGATTTGCGCAACGTAGGTCGGGTGCGCTTCCAGGTATTCGACGGACAGCGTCATACTCCGAACGAGGTCGCGCTTTTCCGCCTCGTAGCCGTGCGAGCGCTGCACGATGGTGGACAATCGTGGTGCATCGTCGTGTCGGGCAGGTCGAATAGCGAGTTCACTCATTTGGTTTCTACCCGAGGGTAGGGACGCGTAATGCTCGCGGAAAGGTTGCAGCGGCCGAAATGCAGCGCGAGCATTCGCTAAGAAAATGCTTTCTCAAGCAGAGAACGCGCTTGGAACGGCTGCGAAGGAAGCATATTGCAAATCACTATGATGATGCGTAATCCCATTCGAGGTAGATCATTGGTCCTCGCAACCCTGATGGTCGCACCCGCCAGCCTAGCGTTTGGCTGTTCGGTGGACGCGTCATCGACGGCCGATGGAAAGAGCGAAAGTGCGGCCACCCTGGACGAGCCGTACCTGGTCGGGCGTGGTATCGCGGACATCACCGGCGAGGCCGCAGAAGGCCACGGCGCGAATTATGGGCGGCTCGATCAGTCGACGGTCGGCATCCACATTCGCCAGCGGTCGCGTGCCTTCATCGTTGCCGATCGCACCACCGGCAAGCGGGTGGTTCTCGTCACGGCGGATGCCGGGTCGATGTATGCCAGCGTACGTCAGGCCGTGCTGGCGAAATTGAATGCCAAATACGGGTCGACCTACAACGAACGGAATATTCTTCTCGCGGTCACGCACACGCACGGCACGCCGGGAGGATATGCCGATTACAGTTTGTACAACATCGTGACCTTCGGCTTTCACCAGCAGACGTTCCAGGCGCTGGTCGACGGTGTGGTGGAATCGATCGATCGCGCCCATGCCGACTTGGCGCCGGGGACCCTGGCCCTGGGGCGCGGGGAGCTCAACGACGCCAGCGCCAATCGATCGCGCCTGGCCTTCGATCGTCTCCCGTCGGGTGAAAAATCGCTATTCCCCAATGCGATCGACCCCACGAGCCTCGTGTTGCGGTTCGATCGCGGCGGCAGCCCGGTGGGCGCGCTCAATTGGTTCCCCACGCACGGCACCAGCATGACCGGCGACAATGGCTTCATCACCGGCGACAACAAAGGATACGCCGCTCTCCACTGGGAGCGTGACGTCAATGGGGTGAACTACCGCAGTGGGGGGGCGAGCTTCGTGGCCGCCTTTGCGCAGACGAACGCCGGCGACATGAGCCCGAACCTCGACTTGAAGCCGGGCACGGGGCCCACGAGCGACCAATTCGTCAACACGCGCATCATCGGCACCCGGCAGTACCAAACGGCGCGCGCGGCCTTCGATCAGCCGTCCGAAGCCATTGGCGGAAGCATCGATTACCGCCTTTCGTACGTCGAAATGGAGAAGTTGACGGTGGGGCCCGAATTCACCGGCGACGGCCAATCGCACACCACGTGCGGGGCCACGTTGGGGGCCGCCTTTGCCGCGGGAAGCACGGAGGACGGGCCCGGGCCGGAAATCTTCAAGGAGGGCGTGGGCAACAATCCGCTCATCGAGACGGTGACCAAGGCGCGCTACAAGGCCTCGGACGAACTGCGGCGGTGCCAAGCGCCCAAGGACATTTTGCTCGACACCGGCGCTTTGAATTTCACCGCGAAGATCCTGCCCATTCAATTGGTGCGCATTGGGCAGATTTACGTGGTCTCGCTGCCCTTCGAGCCCACCATCGTCGCCGGGTTGCGTTTGCGCCGCACGGTGGCGCAGCGGCTGGGGATCGACGCGAAGAACGTGGTCGTTGCCGGATACGCCAATGACTATGCCGGGTACCTCACGACGCCCGAGGAGTACGATCAGCAGGACTACGAAGGTGGCCACACCATGTATGGGCGCTGGCAGCTTCCGGCCGCCCTGCAAGAGGTCTCTCGCCTGGCCGACGATTTGAAGGCCGGTCGCCCGAGCGTGGCGGGGCCCAATCCGCCCGGGCCGGGGGGGCGCGAGGCGTTTCAGGCGGGCGTGGTGTTCGATGCGCCGGCCATTGGCTACAACTACGGCGACGTCGTGACGCAGCCCAATGCGAGCTATGCCCGCGGGCAGCAGGTGAGCGTGGTCTTCGACGGCGCGCACCCGAAGAACAACCTGCACCGGGGCGGTACCTTCCTCGAGGTGCAGCGCAAGGTGGGCAGCGGCTGGCAGACCGTGGCCGACGACGGCGATTGGTCGACCAAGTACCATTGGGAGCGGTGGGGCGTGGCCGCATCGCGCGTGACCATCACCTGGGACGTACCGGCCGATGCGGAGGCGGGGACGTACCGCATTCTCTACCAAGGCGATGCCAAGGAAATCGGTGGAACCATTACTCCGATTTCAGGCACCTCGCGCGAGTTCGCCGTTTCGCCTTAGCTCGCCGCTTCTCCCGGAGTTCTGCCGAGGGCGCGAGCCTTGACCGTCGAAGTATTGTCGTTATATTACGACAATACTTCGTGCGTACGGTCGGGAGCATGAACGCCAAAGAAGAGCAAAAGGAACGGTCCCACGAAACGATCCTCGAGTCGGCCAGCCGGCTCTTGCGGGAAAAGGGGATTGCGGGCGCCCGCGTCGCCGAGGTCATGAAGGGCGCCGGACTCACCGTGGGCGGCTTCTATGCTCACTTCGATTCGAAGGAGGCGCTCATCGAAGCGGCGCTGCGGCGCACGGCCGCGGGCATGCGGCGGCGCCTCTTCACGAAGCTGGAGGACAAGCCTCCGGCGGACCGTGCGGAGGTCGTGCTCAAGCGCTACCTCTCGGTCGCGCACCGTGATGCGGCGACGGAGGGCTGCCCGTTTCCCGCGGTGGTCGGAGAAATTGCAACCACCGCACCCGAGCACGGGGAAATTCTGAGCCAGCAAGTGGAGGCGTTGGTTGGCGAGTTGGAGGCGCATCTGCCGCCGGCGGGGCCACTCTCCCGGCGGCACCTCGCGATCGCCCTGGTGGCCCTCATGACGGGGGGACTCAGCCTCGCCCGCGCGCTGCGCAGCACCGAGCTTTCCGACGAAGTGCTGCGCGCATGCCGAGCACTCGGCGCCTTCGCGGCGCGGGCAACCGCGGCTTAAGGAGGCGAGAACTTCACAGGAAGACGGGAAGTTTTGGAGTTTTCAATCCGCCCAGTGGGCCCATTGGCAACCAACAAAAAAGCGTTCCACGCTGCCGCGCGCCGATAGCCCTTCCCGTCTTCCCGTCTTCCTGTGAAATTTCTCGAGCCGTTTCCTCTACGTAGTCGCGTTGTCACGCGCCGCGTTGGCGGGCGCGGAAGGCGCGGGCTTTCGCGGCACCGCCGCAGGTGCGCATTTCGCACCAGCGGCGCAGATGGTTGCGGCTGGTGTCGACGAAGAGCCAGCCGCAGGCATCCCCCTCGCACTCGCGCAGCGCGTGAAGGCGTCGCCGCGAGCGCACGAAGGCGAGCGCCGACCACGTGACCCGCTCCAGGACGCCGCAGCCAGCCGCGTCCTCCGGCCACACGAGGGCCAGGCGCGGTTTCGTGGAACTCGCGGAACGCGGCGAGAGCTGCGCCGCTGATAGGGTGCGCTTGGCCTCGCGCTCGAAGGCGCGAAGCGCGGGCTCGGGCGGCTCCTGCCCGTGTGCAAGGGGCACGAGCACGCGGCGCAAAACGAGGCGCAGGCGCTTCGTGTCGTTCATCAGCGATGCGGGCGGGCTCGCGGCAAGGGCACGAGCCTCGGGAATTTTCGCTTCGCGTGCCCAGGTGGCGAGCGCCCCGGCATCCGTCAACCGGTCGTTGATCTCCGCGTCCCCGTTCCACGAGGACGTGTTCACGAAATCGAGACAGAGGGCTCCACCGACGAACGTAAACATCACGCCCGCCAGTCTACTTCGACGGCGCCAGTCCGAGCTCGCTCATCGCCACGCGGTAGATGTCGCCCTTCTTGCCATCGCCGATGCCGGTCACGGCGCGTTCGTCGCGCGGGTCGTCGAAGCGCTCGCCGAGGGGACCCTGGTAGGGCCGCGTGCTGCTGAAATAGAGCCACTTCCCGTCGGGGGTGACGCTTTGATTGAACTCGCGGGCGGGCGTGTTCAGCGCACGGAGTGGACGCGCCTTCTCCCACGCGCCGTCGATGCGGCGGCTCACGTAGAGGTCGTAGCTGCCGACGGAGTCGGGGCGCCGGAGGGCGCTGAAGATCATGTAGCTCTCATCGGGTGCGATCCACGGCTCGACCTCGTGGCCCTGCGTGTTGATCGCCTCGCCGAGGTTCTCCGGTTCGAGGTAGCTGCCGTTGGCACGCCGCGCGACCCAGAGATCCGAGCCACCGCGGCCGCCGGCGCGCTCGCCGCCGAAGTACAGATTGCCATTGGCCGCAACCATGGGCGACCAATGATCGACCTTGGCATCGTTGAACGGCGCCGCGAGGCGCTGGGCCTCGCCCCACGCGCCGTCGGCCTGGCGCTCGGCGAACCAGATGTCGAAGGTGGGCCGCACGGGATCGGCGGTGCGGCCGGACAACGGCCGGTTCGAAATGAAGAAGACCGTTTTGCCGTCGGGGGAAATGTGCGGGTCGGCGTTGCTGCCCTGGGTGGCGAAACGCGGTTTGACGGGTGACGACCAACGCCCCGCCGGATCGCGACGGGTCTCGAAGATGTCGAAGGCTTCGAAGGCGTCGTCGGCGCGGCAATGAAAAACGTTGGTTTGGTCCGGGGAGAAGGCCAAGAAGAAGTCCCACGCGCCGGTGGTGAAGAGCCCCGCTCCGTACAGCTCGGGCCCTTTGTTCGCGGGGGCCGATGACGGTCCCGGAGGCGGCGAAGCGTGGCACGCGCCAAGAAAGAAGGGGAGGGCAACGTAACCTATGAAACGACGCATACTGGTGACGTACGGGATCGGGCCCGCGCTGTCAACGCAGGGCGGCAGCGATCGCGATCCAGATGATCAGCGATCGGACGGATCATGAGCGGTTTGCGCGAATTGATACCGGTGTCAATTGGAATGGCCGGTGCATCCATGAGCGCCCGAGGAGGCATCGATGCGAAATCCGTTGTGGCTAGGGGCGCTGCTCGTGGCGGCGTCGTTTTGGAACTGTGCGCCGGCGGAGAGCGACGACGGCGCCGTCGAGGAAACCCGCGAGGCTCCGCTCGCACCGGCCGTGTTCACGCACCCCGGTGTCTTGGTGAGTCGTCAGCAACTGGACTTCGTGCGGCAGCAGGTGAACGCAGGCGCGCAGCCCTGGGCGAACGCCTATTCGCAAATGCTCTCGCACTCGCTGGCCTCGCAGTCGCGGACGCCGCACCCGCGGTCCGTGGTGGAATGCGGCCCGTATTCCAACCCGAACCTCGGCTGCACGGACGAACGCCAGGACGCATTGGCCGCCTATGCCAATGCCCTCGCTTGGTACGTCTCGCGTGACACCCGATATGCGAACAAGGCCATCTCCCTCATGGACGCCTGGTCGTCCACGATTACCGATCATACGAACAGCAATGCTCCGCTGCAGACGGCATGGTCCGGGGCAGGCTGGTCGCGGGCCGCGGAGATCATCCGGCATACCGGGGCGGGCTGGTCACAGGCCGGCATCAACCGATTTGCCACCATGTTGCGCAACGTGTACTTGCCGGAAATCATCAACGGGCGACCCAGCACCAATGGCAATTGGGAAGCGACCATGATGGAAGCCGCCATCGGCATCGCGGTCTTCCTCGAGGATCGCACGGCCTACGATCGCGCGGTGAGCATCTTCCGCACGCGCGTGCCCGCGTACATCTATCTTGCCTCCGACGGCGCTTTGCCCAAGGCGCCGCCGAACAGCGGCATCGACACCCGGCAAGAGATCATCAACTATTGGCAGGGGCAATCGACGTTCGTCGATGGCCTGTCGCAGGAGACGTGCCGCGATTTCACCCATACCGGCTACGGGCTCGCATCCATTGCCAACTTTGCCGAAACGACGCGCCACCAAGGGCAAGATCTTTATCCCGAGATCCAGGATCGCTTGCGACAAGCAATGGGCTTTCATGCCAAGTACGACTTGGGGGAGGCGCCTCCGTCGTGGCTCTGCGGCGGCACGATCCATCGCGGATTGGGGCCCATTTTCGAGGTGGGCTTCAATGCCTTGCACAACCGGCTTGGCTTCGACATGCCCAATACGCAACGCTATGTGGAGGGGCGCAGGCCGTCGGGAACGAATGTGCTCTTCGTGGGTTGGGAAACGTTGACTCACGCCAACAACCCGTACTGAACGACCTGGGGACGCATGCGGGCCGACCGCACGGGCTAGCGACGTGATAGGAGACACGTCGTGCATCGGCTCGGGATGAAATTGGCCACAGCGGCCGCAGGGGTTCTGCTGGCCTTCGACGCGAACGCGGCGCCAGGCTCGGAGGTCCCGTTGCACGTGCAGTTCGCGCCGGACAGCGCATGCCTCGACGACGACGCACTGGCGCGGGAGCTGCGCGCGCGCGGGCTTCGCCCCGCCGAGCCGGGGGAAACATCGCGGGCCGATGTCAAAGTGCAGGCCCGTCCCACGGGACCTGGCTACGAAGCAACCATGGTGCTGATGACGCCAGGCGATGCACCCGCCGTGCGGGTCCTCGCCGCGGCGTCGTGCGAAGAGGTGTGGAGCTCGTTCGCGCTGACGCTCGCCTTGGCGCTCGCGCAGCTTCCCGACGCACCCGTGGAGGTCAAGCCGCCGGCGCCCGAGCCCCCGCCGCCACCCGCGCCCGTGCCCGCCCCGGAGAAAAAGCTGCTCTTCGATGTGGGCGCGCTCACGCGGGTGAATTTCGGCGTGACGCCGAACGCGGCGATCTCCATCGGCCTGGCCGGCGACGTCGAGTTCCGCCGCGACAAGGGGATGCATGCCTACCGCGCCCGCTTCGGGATTTTCACCGTCCCCGCGTCGATGTCGTCGAAGGGCAAGTACGCCCTGCAGGCGGTCGAACTCGGGTTCTGCCCGCTGCGGTTTGCCTCGCCCGAGGTGGTGCATTCCCCCGTGGTCCTGCGCCCCTGTGGCACACTCGAAGTCGGGCGCTTGCAAGGCGCCGCGGAAGGGCAGGCGTCCGGGGAGCTCGGGTCCAGCCTGTGGATGGTCCTCAAAGCCGGCGCATCCGCCCGCTGGATGCCCACGCGTCCGCTTTTCATCGAGGTCGAGGCCGCCCTGGGGCTACCGATTGCCCGTCCAGCCTTCTCGTACGGTGGCAATGTAATATTCGAAACACCTTGGATTATCGGTCATGCTGGGATCTTCGCGGGACTTCTCTTTCCGTGATCCGGGGGCGTCGATGACGGACACATTGTCTTCAAGATCCGTGTCGCAAGCCGTTCTCCACGCCGACTATCCAGGGGATTCCGAGTCGCTCGATCCCGACCTGCTCGATCCCGACGCCTTCGAGGGCGAATCGAGCGATGGGCCGGGCCAGCCCATGGACCCCGTGCGCGTCGCCCGCCTCGTGCAAGCGCACCACGCCTTCGTGTGGCGCTCGCTCCGCCGGCTCGGGGTGATCGCGAGTGACGTGGACGATGCGACGCAGAAGGTGTTCCTCGCGGTCACGCGCAAGTGTGCCGGTGTACCGCCGCATCGGGAGCGCTCCTTCCTATTTGCGACCGCCGTGCGCATCGCCGCGAACGAGCGTCGCGCCCAGAGCCGCAAGCGCTACGCTGGCGCGGAGGATCTCGATGTTTACGGAGGCGAGGGGCCGAGTCCTGAACAAACCACCGCCGATCGGGCACTCCTCGACAAGATCCTGGCGCCGCTGCCGCTGAACCTTCGCAGCGTTTTCATTCTTTTCGAGCTCGAGCAAATGACGAAGCAGGAAATTGCAGCCGTGCTCGACCTCCCCGAAGGGACCGTCGCCTCCCGTTTGCGGCGCGCCCGCGAGCTGGTGGAGGCGACGATTGTGCGTCTGCGCGCGCAGAACGGGCGAGATGGGCGAGGTGCAACATGAGCGACTTTCGACGCTTGCGTGAACTGCACGAGGACGACGCCATCGGCGCCGCGTTCCGCTCGGCCGATATGGACGGCCCCGAGACGGGGGCCGACACGAAGCTGCTCGCCGCGCTCGGCGTGGGTGTTTCGGCCATCGCCATGGCCGCCGCCACCGCGCCAGCCGCGACGACGGCGGCCGCGGGGGCTGCCGGTGCGGCAGGTACCGCCGGTGCGGCGGGTGGGTCGGGGCTCTTGGCCAAAGTGGGCGGCGGTTCGCTGCTCGCGAAGTGGGTCGCGGGTTCGGTGCTGGTCGTGTCCACGTCGGTGGTGGGGACCATGCTGGTCGAGTCGCCGAAGAAGGCGCCGGCGACCACCGCCGTGGCCTCTGCCCCGGCATCGCCCAAGGTGCAGGTGGCGTCACCGCCGCGCACCGCGGAGCCGGTCGTGCCCGCGGTCGAAGAGCCGGCCCCCGCGCCCCCGGCGGTGGAGGAAGCTTTGCCGGCGCCGGTGGTGACGCCCCCGCGCGTGCGCTCGGCGGCGCGTCCTGCCTCGAGTCCCCGAGAGGCTCCGATGGTCGAGTTGCCCAAGCCTGCCACGGCGCAAGCCGAGGCGGCGCCGTCCGCGTCGGCGGAGGGGCAAGACCCCGCCGCTCTGGAGCAGGCGCGCGGGATGATGGCCTCGGCACGGTCGCTCGCACCGGAGTTGAGCGAGTTGGATCACGTGCGCTCCTTGCTCGCGGCGGGCCGCGCATCGAACGCGCTGGATGCCGTCGATAGGTACCGGCGCGCCTTTCCGAAGGGCATTCTCATGCAAGAGTCCGAGGTTTTGCGGCTGGACGCGCTCGTGCGCCTCGGGGAGCGCGACGCCGTCGAACGCGAGGGCCGCGCGTTCTTGGAGCAGCATCCGCAAAGCCCGCAGGCCGCGCGCGTTCGTGCGCTACTCTTACGAAACGATCAGGAGCGGCCCCGCGAGCGGGTCCTGGGGGCCTCGCCCCAGGCGAAATGACGTCGAGCCCCACTGCCCGCGCGCTGATTCTTCTATGCAGTCTCGTCGCGCTCGGATGCCGCAACGAAGTGTCGCTCGGGCAACCTCCGGGGGAACCACCGCCTCCGAGTCCGACGAGGTCGTGCGTGCGGGCGGCGGAGCCGGGGCTCTTCGCCGAGGTGAGCGCGGATTACGGTCCGATCCGCGCCATGCTGGGCAATCCCGACGACGGGGTGTACGTCGTTGCGGCGCCCGATGGGGCACCAGGAACGCTCTTGCGCGCGCGCGAAGGCCGCGCCGAGCCCATGGGCATGGTGGGGATCGGGCCTGCGCAGATGGCCCTAGGCGAACACAGCATCTACGTCACCTGTCCCCAGAGTGGCCAGGTGTTTCAGCTCTCTCTGAACCAGCCCAAAATCGAATCGCTCGCCGGTCAGGAGAACGTGCGGGCCATCGCGGCGGGCCCGTCTGACATCGTCTATTGGGCCCTGGCCACCGAGAAGGGATCGGTTCGAAATTACTCCTTCGGTTCGAGCCCCCCGCAGGACCTGATGTCCACGCCGTTCCCGACCTCGCTCGCCTACGATGGTACGGCGCTCTTCGCCAGCGGTGATGGACCGATCGCCGTGTACGATTTTTCATACTACCGACGCAGGGGGAACCTTCCCGGTCGCTGCGATGGTCGCATGCTCGTCCTCACGGAGTGGGATATCCTTTGCGCCGACGGCGGCGCGATCAACCAGATGGCCCGCAGCGGATACAACGAGGTCAACACGCGTGCGACGTTTCCGGATGCCACCGTATTCGACCTCGTGGCGGGCGCGGGACGCGTCTTCTTTCGTCTGGCGCCGCGCGACGGAAAGCCTGAATCGCAACGCATCATGGCCATGCCGATCGAAGGTGACGCCAAGCCCACGGTGTTCGCGACCTTGCCGAGCGGCGGTCAATCCCTCGCGATGGATCGATGCCATCTCTATGCGAGCTCGGGAAGCTCCATCATGCGGTGGCCGCTATGACGTCTCGCTCGTTCGTGGCGTGCATTTCGTTCCTCTTGGTAGCGTGCCTCGACCCGCCGGGATACGTCCCCGGGGGCCGGTACATGGGGCCTTCTAGGGAATGCGGTGCGCCCAACGAGCTCCCCTTCGATGACAGTTGCCGCCAGCGGTGCAACGTCACGCACGATTGTCCGATCAATCTATGGTGCACGTACACGGGTCGCTATGACCGCGTTTGCCTCGACTATCCGCGTTGCGGATACCTCGATAGCGATACCGAATGTGCGCCGGCCGTCGTCGGTGATCCCACCAGTTGCGCGGGCAATGCGCAGTGGCGCGAGCGGCTGTTGTCCGGCGATCCGGCTTGCGGAGTAGCCCATCAGGTCCGTCGTTGCCAGCCCACACCCGATGGGTGCGCCCTGGTCGAGATGACGACGTACGATATCGGCACGCCTTGAAATAAATTCCGATCCGGAATCTCATTCCCGGACATCGTCACGAATGTACACGTTGCGCCGACTGGATGGCGTACGTGGCATATCGTGAAGAGGTAAATTAGGAATGAGCTCGAAGCATATCGTACGCGTGGGGGCTTTTTGTGTGGTGAGTCTCGTGGCCTGCGGCGGCAGCGACGGTGACGACGGAGGCTCCGGGAGTGGCACGGGGGCTCTTCCGAAGGACGGCGTGAAAGAAGCCACCATTCATGCGCTGAACACGAAGGGCGGCGAGGGGCCGAAATGGGGCTTTCAAGCAGCCTTCATCCAGGGGCGTGTGAGCTCCCACGGCGAAGAGTGCACGACCGACACCGTGGATGCCTGCACGATCCGCCTTTGCAAAGAAGGCAATCTCCCGAACCCCGAAGTTCCCCATGTCTACCTCGGCGCAGGCCCTATCACGCTCACGGGCGCTCGATTGCCGGCTCACGAGTTCCGCGCCATCAACCGCGTTGCCGGAAATCAGAGCTCCGTACTGCCTGGCGACCCGGCCATCTATTGGGACGGCGGCGAGGATATCCGCGTCGCAGCGGGGGGGCAACCCGACGGCGTTCCCGGATTCGAGACCACGCTGAAGGCTCCATCGTTCGTCACGGTGACGAATTCAATCTTCACGGAGCCGAGATTTGCTTTGGATACCACCAAAGATTTCGAAGTGACCTGGACCCACGAAGGGGCCGGCTCCGGTCAAACCGTCGTGCGCTTCGGCCAGTCCGCAGATGTTGGGATCAAGTACGTCTCGCAAGTCGCGTCGTGTACTTTCCCTGCGAGCAGCGACCGAGGAACGATCCCCGCGTCCGTGCTGCAACGGCTGAAACCGTTCTTGGAGGCTTCGCTGTCCATCACGGCCATCGAAAAGCGGACGGTGACCGCAGGCGATTGGAACGTGGAAGTGGAGCTGGGATCCCGTACCGGTGCAGGTGAAAAGCCGGGCGAATACGCAGTGAATTTCAACTAGCGGAGGCGCGCAAACGAGCGGCAGGGCGCGCACGTTCATGCTACTCCCGAATCACGGAGCGCGCCCGATCGACATGACGCCGACCCGCATCGCCATCGCAGCCATCGTCGCTTGCAGCCTCGGCGCGCCCGCGTGCCGTGACGAGGTTTCATTGGGGAATCCTCGGTCGTACGGGCCTCCGCCGTCCCTGCTTCCCGCCTGTCCGGCAAGTGAGGAATTCGAGCTAATTGCCAACGTGGAGCCCAACGGCAGTCCCATTCGCGCCATGAAGGCGGACAATGACGGAATCTTCGTGGTGACGGGGACCGATGGCATTCCGGGCTCGCTCTTTCGCGTGACCGGCGGTTCGGTGCAATTCCTGGCCACCGTCGGCGTGGGACCGGAGGCGATCGCGGTGGGCCGCGACAGTGTTTTCGTCGCCTGTTCCCAGAGCTCGCAAGTGTTTCGTGTCGCGAAGGATGGGAGCACCACACTGTTCGTGGCCAATCAGCCAGGCGTACACACGCTCGTTGCGGCGGAATCGGACAATATGGCGTATTGGGTGCTGGCGGGCGATGGCGGGGCGGTTCGGCAGTACTATTTCGGCTCGAATGGATTCAATACGTTCGAAAGCGCGCTGCTGCCGGTGTCCATCGCCCACGATGGAAAATCGCTCTACGTCAGCCGGGGGCAGGGCCCGGTCCTCAAAGGGACGGGCTCGTTCTCGGACCCAACCGTCACGCTTCCCGGCCGGTGCGACGGTCGTATGCTCGCCCTCACCGAGCGGGATCTGCTCTGCGTCGATGGGAATGCCATCAACCGGATCCCGCGGGAGGGGCAGAGAGCGGCCACGACCCGTGCCGTTCTTCCCCCCGGTACGATATTCGACCTCGTGGTGGGGGCGGGCCGGGTGTTCTTTCGTTTCGAGCCGAAAGATGGCTATCCGGGACCGCCGCGCATCATGAGCATGCCCTTGGTAGGTGACGCCGCCCCGACCGTGATAGCCCGTTTGCCGGGTACGGTTCGGTTTCTCACCGCGGATGCATGCCATCTCTACGTTGCCGAAAAGAACGCGGTGATGCGGTGGCGGTTGTGAGGGGGGTCGCATTCGCCTCGTGCGTGTCGTTCGTGCTTCTGGCGTGTCTCGGCACACCGGACACGCCCCCGGATCGGCCGATCTTCGACTTTCGGAGTTGCGGTGCACCCGATGGTGTACCCTTCAGCGAATTTTGCAGGCAAGCGTGTGTGACGAGCCGCGATTGCTCGGTGGGCGAGTGGTGCATGTTCGTCGAGGGAGGCGATTCGACGGTGGGCACCCCCGTTTGCGTGGATTATCAGTATTGCGCGTACCTCGGGAGCGACACCGAATGTACTCCAACGAGCATCGGCGGCGTTGCGGGGTGCGCAAGCTCCGCGTCATGGCAGATCGAATCGCTCCAAGGTGATCCGGCCTGCGGTCGTGCTCATGACGTAACTCGCTGCACGACGACACCAAGTGGCGATTGTGTCTTGACGCCTCTGACGGCGTACGATGTCGGTCACCCGTGAAATAATATGATCCCAAAACGCTATTCGTGGACATTCTGTTCGTAGCGAAAACGCCAAAATGCGTAAAAGACGCAAGTGAGATAAATCCGATCCCGAGGCGGCCTTCGCGGACATTGCCACGACATAACGCTGTTGTCCGTGAGGGAGAATATGAAAATTCATAGTTTCATTGGGTGGGGAATGGGCATCGTTGGCATTTTCGGCATCGCCGCTTGCAGCTCGAGCGACGATGGCGACAGGAAGGCGCAAACGCCGCTCGTCACAGATGATGAGGAGCGCGACGCGGTGATCGATTTCGTCACGTACGGGAGCCAATTGAACGTGGGATATTCCGCGGCGGCCTGGTTCATGCGGGGGCGCGCGTATGGTCCAGGGCGGAGGGAAACCCAGGTCAAGGAGGGGGACTGCACGGTCACGAGATGGGAATACGTCGACCGTGAAGATCCCGAGCATCCGCCGGTTTTCGTGAGTGCGGGCGAAATTGCGCTGAGCGGGGGGAAAATACCGCCCAATTCGGGGATGAGGCATAGCGATGGCAGCTACCATCCGTACTACTATCCGTACTTTCACGGCACGGATTTGCTGTGGACGGGCGGAGAGGACGTCCGCATCGCGGCCGCGGGCAGTCCAAACGGAGTGGGCCCCTTCGAAGCCTCCTTGAAGGCTCCGTCGCACATCAGCTTGACGACACCCTCCTGGGATGAAGGCGCGACCATCGACCGTTCCAAAGATCTCGAGGTGGCCTGGACCCGCTCGGGGGCGGCTTCGGGAACGATCGAGGTGTCACTTGGCGCATGGGCAGAAAAACACCGAAGTGGTGTCGACGTGCTCTGCGCGTATCCGGCGAGCCGCGATGCGGTTGTGGTGCCGGCTTCGGTCCTCCAAGCGCTTCCGGCTGGCACGTCCGGTTCGATCCTCATCGAGGCCGCGGAACGGCAGACCATCACCGCGTCGTCGTGGAAGGTGAATCTGCGTCTCCGTACGGGGCCAGCTCAGACGAACGGACGACACACCTCCGGCCCCGTGACGTTCCTGTAGCCGCATCGACGAGCGGGACTGGCCATCCCGCTCCGTCCTTCGCGGAATTGTATTCTGAAATGGACTCGTGACGCGAAAGGGCGTTGGTGTAACGCCAAAATGTATAAAAAACGCAAGTGAGATAAATTCGATCCCATGTTGGCCTTCGCGGACATTGCCACGACGTAACGGACTTGTCCGTGAAGGAGAGTTATGAAAATTCATACTTTCGTTGGATGGGGAGCAGGCATCGTCGGCATTTTCGGCATCGCTGCTTGCGGCGCGAGCGCTGGCGATGGCAGTTTGCAGCAAGAGTCGTCGCTTGCTACGGACGACGGCGATGGCAAAGGCGTCGACGAGGTGCGCGAGGCCGCCATCGATCTTCAGAGCTACATTCACAAGGAGGCGCAAGGGTATTCCTCGGCGGCTTGGTTCCGGCAAGGGCGCGTTTTCGGTCCGGGATGGAACGAAAGGGAGATCGTCGAAGAGGGGAATTGCACGGCTACGTTTTTCGAGCCCGGTGACGCGAAAGATCCGGAGCGTCCCCCGGTCTTCGTCAGCGCGGGTGACATTTTCTTCAGCGGCGCGAAGATCTCACCGAACACGGTGATGCGACCCGACAAGAGCAACTACTATCCGAAACTCAGCGACACGGCGGTCCTCTGGGTGGGCGGAGAGGACATCCGCATCGACGTTTTGGGCAGTCGCGATGGGGTGGGCGCGATCAAGGCCACGTTGAAGGCCCCATCGCTCATCACGTTGTCGTCACCGTCGTGGGAGCAAGATAGGCTGACCCTCGACCGCGCCAAGGACCTCGACCTCGCGTGGACGCAGTCGGGCGTGGCGTCCGGAACCGTCAAGGTGCGCATCGAAGCACTGGACAAATACATGGAGAGCGGCGTCCACGTCACGTGCGCGTTTCCGGTGAGCAGCGGTAAAGGGGTGGTCTCAGCGCGGGTTCTCAAACATCTCCCGCTCTCCTCGAGTGCATGGATCGACATTCAGACCGCAGAAGAAGGGATCGCTGCCGCTCCGCCGTGGAACGTGAAGCTGCGTCTCCACTCGGGTGGATCTCGCGCGAACGGGCGGGCGAGTACCGGCCCCGTGAACGTCGAGTAGCCTTGGATGGAGGAGCGGGATTGACAATCCCGCTCCGTCCTTTAGAGAAAGCCGGCACATGCCGGCACTCAAAGGATCGCTCACGTACGCGCGCTTCTTCGTCGATGGGGAGCTCCCCGACGATTTTCGCGAGCGTTTCATGCGCTCGATTCGGCTGCGCGCGCTCAAGCCGCTCGAGCCCGACGAGGAGGATTTGGAGCGCTCCGGATGGTGCCGCGTCGGGGAGGCCTTCGAGCTCGAGCTCGATTACGAGAGTGTATTCTACAACGAGTTCGTGAACCTCGGGTTTCGCACGGACCGGTGGGTCGTGCCCCCTTCGCTCTTGCGCGCCAAAATGCGGGAGGCCGAGGCGGCGTACCTGCAGAAGAAGGGCCGCGAGCGCATTTCGCGTAAGGAGCGCAACGAGTTGAAAGAGGTGGTCACGCGGCGTTTGCGGCGGCAGCTCTCGCCGGCGATGCGCATGTCGGATCTGTCGTGGTCGCTCAACGATGGCGTGGTGCGGTTCTTTTCGCACTCGCCGAAGACCGCGGGCGTCATGATGGAGCTCTTTCACCGCACCTTCGGCATGAAGTTGATCCCGGAGTCGCCGTACACGCTGGCGGCGAGGCTCGGTCTGAGCAAGGCGCAAGAAGGCGCCTGGCAAGATTTGTCGGCGACGAACTTGGGGACCCCATGAGCGCGATGCAGCTGGTCGACCGGATCGAAAAGCGCCGTTTCGTGGGGCGCGAATTTTTGCTCTGGCTGTGGTTCGAGTCGGAGATCTTCGAGGGGACGCTCTCCACGAAGTCGCACGGGGAGTTTGCGCTTTGGGTCGAGCGGCAGATCGCGCTGTCGCTCGGCAAAGAGGAAGTGACGCGCATCAAGGGCGCATACCCCGCCGGCACGCGCGAGGCGAAAGAGGCCCTTTTGCGCGGCAAGATGCCCGACACCGCAGGGCTGCATCTGTCGTGGCACGACCACCAGGCGGGCTTCATCTTCAAGGCCGAGCCCATGGCCATTTCCGGGCTGACCCTGCCCACGGTCCTCGGCGGGGAGGACGAAGAGGAGGCGCCGCCGCCGGAGGCACGCCCCAAGGGCCGGCGGCGGAAGGCCGAGGCCGAAGGCGACGAAGGGCACGAGGCGTTCTACGAACGGATGCGGCTCACGCGCGAGGTCGAAGAGATCCTCGAGGCGCTTTACCGCGACTTTCTCACGCTGCGGCTCGGCGCGGCCTGGACCGACACGGTGGCTCCCGCGCTGTCCGCGTGGACCGATCCCGAAGGGGAGGTCGATGTCGATGCCTACCGCGCCGCGCGCGATCGTGCCCTTTCGACGCGCAAGCGCTAAACCGTCGGAAGAAATTTGGATTGAACAGGGAGATCGGGAGATCGGGAGTTTTTTGAAAAAAATTCACTGCTCCCGATCTCCCGATCTCCCTGTTCAGATTCAAGAGCTACGCTGGTGCACCGGAGGTTTCCCGATGCACGTGTCACTCTCGCCCATGGAGTTCGCGCGCCGCGCGCGGGCGCTCTACGCCGATAGAATTGCGGTGATCGATGGTGAGCTGAGGCTCACGTATGCCGAGTTCTTCGATCGATGCGATCGCTGGTCGCGCGTGCTCGCGGGGTTCGGCGTGCGGCATGGCGATCGCGTGGCGTACATCGCGCCGAACACGCATGCGCAGCTGGAGTCGTTCTACGCGGTGCCGGCGCTGGGGGCGGTGGTGGTGCCGCTCAATTACCGGCTCATCGCCGACGACTTCGCGTACATGATCGAGCATAGCGGCTCGAAGGTGGTGTGCGTCCACTCGGACTACCTCGACGCGGTCGACTCGATCCGTGCGCGCTGTCCGCAGGTGACACACTGGGTTGCGCTGGAGGGAGCGCGTGCGGGGTGGCTCGATTACGAGGCGCTCGTGGCGGCGGCCGACCCGGGGCCTCTCCCGGCGGTGACCATCGACGAGAAGGACCTGCTCACCATCAATTATACGAGCGGCACCACCTCGCGGCCGAAGGGCGTGATGATCACGCACCGCAACGCATGGGTGAACTGCGTGGGGACGCTGGTTCACCATCCGATGACCAGCTCGGACAATTATCTGTGGACCTTGCCGATGTTCCACGCCAACGGGTGGACCTTCGTGTGGATCAACACGGCGGTGGGGGCGACGCACGTTTGCCTGCGCAAGGTCGACCCGGCGTCGGTGTTCGAGCACCTCGAGCGGGAGAAGATCACGCTGCTGTGCGCGGCGCCGACCGTGCTCATCTCGATTGCCAGTGCGCCCGACGAGCTGCGGCAGCGCGCTCCGCGCGGGGTGCGCGTGCTCACGGCGGGGGCGCCGCCGGCGGCGAGCACCATCGAGCGCATCGAGTCGGAGCTCGGGTGGTCGCTCTTGCACGTGTACGGGCTCACCGAGACGTCGCCCTTCATCACCGTGTGCGAGCCGCGCGATACCGATGCGGGTCTTTCGCTGCAGGAGCGGGCGCGCATCAAGGCGCGGCAGGGCGTGGAGCTCATCACGTCGGGCGAGCTGCGCGTGGTCGACGATGCGATGCACGACGTGCCGCGCGATGGGCAGACCATCGGCGAAATCGTGGTGCGTGGCAATGCGGTGATGGACGGCTACTTCCGCGATCCCGAGGCTACCGAGCGCGCTTTCCAAGGTGGCTTCTTCCACAGCGGCGACTCCGCGGTGACCCATCCCGACGGCTACGTCGAGATCCGCGACCGCATGAAGGACGTGATCATCAGCGGCGGCGAGAACATCTCCAGCATCGAGGTGGAGGGCGTGCTCTTGCGGCATCCGGCGGTGCAGGAGGTGGCGGTGGTGGGCATGCCCCACGAGAAGTGGGGCGAGGCGCCGCACGCGTTCGTGGTGCTCAAGCAGGGCAAGACCGCGACGGAGGCCGAGCTGCGCACCTTCGCACGGGACAACATGGCGCACTTCAAGGCGCCGCAGGCGTTTCACTTCGTGAAGGAGCTGCCCAAGACGGCCACGGGCAAGATACAAAAATACGTACTGCGTGGAGGCCGGTCAGGCATCTCCACGCAGTAGCGGGTTTCGGTCTCCCCCTCCCGGCCTCCCCCGGAGGGGGAGGGGCCCTTGAGGGTGGGGGCGCTTATTCGGCGCTGGCGCCGGTGGGTTCGTCGATGATGACGGTTTGATGCGGCCCGCTGTGGGGCGCTTGCTCTTCCGACTCGTTGGTGCGCTCTGCGCGTTCCTTGCTGTGATCCTTGGCGAGGAGAACGTAGACCGCCGGCACAACGAACAGCGTGAACAGCGTTCCGATGAACATGCCGCCGACGAGCACGAGACCGATCGAGTTACGGGCCATGGCGCCGGGGCCCGTGACCAATGTCAGCGGGAAGTGACCGGCGATGGTGGCGACCGTGGTCATCAAGATCGGACGCAGACGGGTGTGTGCTGCTTCCCGCACGGCGTCGAGCTTGCTGAGACCCTCGAGCTGCTTGTGGTTCGCGAACTCGACGATCAGGATGCCGTTCTTCGACACGAGGCCGACCAGGGTCACCAGACCGACCTGCGAGTAGATGTTCAGCGTCGTCGTCCAGCCTGCGGTGAGCTTGAACGGCAGCTCCGGCGGGCCGGGGTACTTGAGGAACGTGAAGATCAACGCTCCGAACATCGCCAACGGCACGGAGCCGAGGAGGATGACGAACGGATCGCGGAACGAGTTGAACTGCGCCGCGAGCACCAAGAAGATGAGCAGCAAGGCCAGGCCCATGGCCGGGAGGAACTTGCCGCCCTCCGTGCGGAGCTGACGCGACTCACCCGTGTAGTCGACGTGGTAGCCCTGCGGGAGAACTTCCTTCGCCTTCGTCTCGAGCACCTTCAGCGCCTCGTCGATCGAACGCCCGGACATACCGGAGAGCTTGATCGAGTTCAGCTGCTGGAAGCGATTGAGCGTTCGAGGCTCCACACCGTCGCGGATCGTGGCGATGGCGCTCAGTGGAATGAGCTCGCCCCTCGGACCCGTGATTTGGATGTTCGTGAGCTGGTCGGGCGTCAGGCGCCCAGAGCGCTCCATCTGCGGAATGACTTTGTACGCGCGCCCGTCGATGTTGAAGCGGTTGACGAAGTTTCCGCCCAGCATCGCCGAGAGATCCGCACCGACGTTCTGCATGCTCAGACCCATCGACGAGATCTTGTCGCGGTCGAGGATCACGTCCGCCTTCTCTTGGTCGATCTGCACGTCGATGATCGGCGGGAAGTAGAAGATGCCGCTATCCATCGCCGCCTTCTGGAGGTCCTGCGCGAAGCGCAAGATTTCCGTGTGCGGTGCCGTCGCCGAGATGACGAACTCGATCGGCAGCTGACCGGGGCTCGGCAGCGAAGGAGGAACGAAGATCGGTGCACGCACGCCCGTGATGGCGCTCATCTTGTGCGTGATCTCCGTTTGGATGGGGAAGATGCTCCGATGACGCTCGTTCCAGGGCTTCACCAGCATGCCGCCGATGGCCAGCTGTGGCGTGGTGATCTGGAAGCTGTGCTCGAACTCCGGCGTCGTCTTGAAGATCTCGTTCGCCTGCTCGGTGTACGGAATGACCTGCTCCAGCGTGGTGTTCGCTGGCATCTGGAGCGCTCCGAACACGACGCCCTGGTCTTCGTTGGGCGCGAGCTCGTTCGGCGAGAACATGTACAAGGGGACGATGCAGAGCGACAGAAGTCCCCAGGCGAAGTAGACCACGCCGCGCGTGCGCAACGTGGAATCGAGCATGCGCGCGTATCCACGCCGGATGGCGTTGAACACCGCATCGACGTGCCGCACGAGCCAGCGGTTGCTGTGCTCCGACGACATCATCTTCGACGCCATCATCGGCGAAAGCGTCAGCGCCACGATGCCCGAGATGAACACCGCACCGGCGAGGGTGAAGGCGAACTCGCGGAAGAGCGCACCGGTCAAACCGCCCTGCAAACCGATGGGCGCGTACACCGCGGCCAGCGTGATCGTCATGGCGATGACCGGCCCGACGAGCTCGCGGGCGCCGAGAATGGCCGCCTCAAAGGAGCCCTTTCCGAGCTGAATGTTCCGGTCCACGTTCTCGACGACGACGATGGCGTCGTCGACGACGAGACCGACCGAGAGCACGATGGCCAACAGCGTGAGCAGGTTCAGCGTGAAGCCGAAGGCCTGCATCAAGAACATCGCACCGATGAGTGACACCGGGATGGCGATGATTGGCACGATGACCGTTCTTATCGATCCGAGGAACAAGAAGATGACGATCATGACGATGACGATCGTCTCGATGAGCGTGTGGGTAACGTCGTCGATGGCGCTCTGGATGTACGTCGTCGTGTCGAAGGCCACGAAGGCGTTCATGCCCGTGGGCAGCTCCGTCTTGATGGCCTCCATCTCCTTGCGGACGGCGGCGATGACGTCGAGCGAGTTGGCGCTCGGCAGAACCCAGACGCCCATGAACACGGCGGCATCGCCGCTCATGCGCACTTCTTGGTCGTAGTTCTCGGCGCCGAGCACCACCTCGGCCACGTCTTCGAGGCGCACGAGCGTCGTGCCCGATTGCTTGACGACGAGCTTCTTGAACTCCTCGACCGACTTCAAGTCGGTGTCGGCGGAGAGGTTCAGCTGAACGAGGTTGCCCTTCGTCTGGCCCAGCGCGGACAGGTAGTTGTTCTGCCCCATCGCCGCGCGAACCATCGCCGGGCTGATGTTCAGAGCCGCCATGCGCTCGGGCTTGAGCCACGCGCGGATGGCGAACTGGCGCCCGCCGAGGATGTCGGCCTTCTGCACGCCGGCAATCGCGGAGAGGCGAGGCTGCACGATGCGCACGAGGTAGTCGGTGACTTGGTTGTCCTCGAGGATGTCCGAGCCGAAGCTCAGATACATCGCCGCGAACTGCGAGTCCGATGGCTCGATGCTGATCGAGGGGATCTCCGCTTCGGGCGGCAGGTCGGCGCGCACTTGGTTGACGCGCGCCGTGATGTCGGCGAGGGCGTTGCCCTGCGGGAAGTTCAGCTTGAGGCGAACGTTGACCGTGGACAGACCCTGGACGCTGCTCGACTCGAGGTAGTCGATACCGTCTGCGGCGGCGATGGCGCGCTCGAGTGGCGTCGTGATGAAGCCGCTCACCAAGTCCGAGCTGGCACCGACGTACACGGTCTTGACGCTGATCGTGGCGCTATCGAGCCGTGGGTACTGCCGCGTGTTGATCGATTTGATCGCCTGGAGCCCGGCCACGATGATGACCAGGTTGAGAACGATCGCCAGAACGGGCCGGCGTATGAATAAGTCGGTGAACTTCATGGCGTCTCCCGATCAGTGATTCTCGGGGTGCGGGTCCAGTTGCGGCTTTGCCTGGACGTCGTTGTTGACGACGATGGGCGCACCGTTGCGGAGTTTGAACGCACCCGCCGTGACGACCTCTTGACCGGGTTTCACGCCGTCGAGGATGGCGACGTAATCGCCCCGCGCCTCGCCCTTCCGGACGAATTGCTGTCGAGCAATTTTGATGGGCTGCCCCGTCGGCGACTTCGACGCGCCGGGAGAGTCCGGCTTCTTGTCCTCGATGACGAAGACCGATTCGCCGTACGAGGCGTGCACGACCGACGTCGACGGAACGCTCACCACCTTGCCTTTGTTGGGCAGGACGACGGTGACGTTCACGTACATACCGGGGCGGAGCTTGAGCTCCTTGTTGTTCAACGAAGCGCGCAGCTTGATCTGGCGGGTGTTGGAGTCGACCGAGGGATCGACCGCCGCGATGGTCCCTTCCCACGAAGAGCCACCTGCGCCCGCGTCGGCATCGGCGCTCGGCGAGGCCGTTGCCGAGAGACGGACCGGCATGCCGACCGAAACGTCCGGCAGGCGCTGCTGCGGCAAGGTGAAGTCCACGTACACCTGCTCGATGGCTTCCAGAACGGTGAGCGCCGTGCCGGGGCTCAGGTACTGCCCCAAGTTCACCAAACGGATACCAAGACGACCCGAAAACGGCGCCTTGACGATCTTGCGCTGGATCTGGGCTTCGAGGGTTTCGATTTCGGTGTTCGAGCCTTTGAGGCCCGCTTCGTCCGTATCGAGCTGCGCCTGGGCGATCGAGCCGCTCGAAACGAGTGCCCGCGTCCGGTTGGCGACCGAAAGGGCCAATTCCTGCCGGGCCCGAGCCTGCGCCAGCTGGCCGCGTTCCACGCTCGTATCGAGCTCGACGAGGACTTGACCGGCCTTGACCGACTTGCCCGACTCGAAGTTGATGCGGGTCACGATGCCCGCGGCGTCGTTGCTGAGGCTGACGCCTTTGAGCGACGTAACGCTGCCCGTTGCCTGCAGCGTGCCCTCCCACGTCTGCTCGTCGACCTTCCCGGAGCTGACGCTCTCAGGGGGCGGACCTGCTTTTGCGCCTTCCTTGCCCATGTTGATGAGCTGTCCAATTTGGCCGGCCTTGATGCCGGCAAGGATTCCAACGACCGCGAGGAGACCCACGATCGAGACGAGAATCCCAACTATTCTTCCAGGTTTGTTGCGCACCGCGTTCCAACGCTCCAAAAGGGGCCGCCAGCGTCGCACGAAAGCCACGCCAAGGCGAACGAAGAGGCCTTTTTCGATCCCATCGAAAGGTCTCCGATGGGGTCTGGGCCTATCTAGGTGAGTCGTATTCGAGAGACAATCCCCGAGAACGATCGGTTCCATTGCCCGATTTGCGATAATTAACTGGACATTGCGGCCCGAACCGCGACCACAAGTAACTGGGTGGATATCAAAACGAGGCCGAAACCGTAGTAGCGTGGCGGTCGATGAGTCTCTCGGCAGGGCTTCCCTTCGACATCACCGCGGTCGATGTGGCTTCGAATGCACGACGCGGCACGCTCCAGACAGCGCACGGAAGAGTGGAAACGCCCGCCTTCATGGCGGTAGGCACGCGCGCGACGGTCACCGGGCTCACCCCGGCCGATTTGGCGGACATCGGCGCGCAAGTGGTGCTCGGAAACACGTACCACTTGATGCTGCGGCCCGGGCCGGAGTTGTTTCGGCGCGTGGGCGGTATCCACACGTTCATGGGGTGGTCGGGACCCGTGCTCACCGACTCGGGGGGCTACCAGATCTTCTCATTGGCGGAAGATCGCACCCTGAGTGAACGTGGGGCTCACTTCCGGAGCTACACCGATCAGCGCATGCACATGCTCTCGCCGGAGCGATCCATCGAGGTGCAGACCGCGATCGGGTCGGACATCATGATGGTGCTCGACGTGTGCGCGGACTCGCGCTCGGACGAGGCGACGTTGCGGGATGCGATGGATCGAACGCACCGCTGGGCGGTGCGCAGCCTGGCTGCACGCACGAACCCCGCGCAGGCACTGTTTGCCATCGTGCAGGGCGGCGTCCGGCGTGAGCTGCGCAAGGAATCCGCCGGTGTGCTCACCGCGATGCCGTTCGATGGATTCGCCATCGGCGGGTTGGCCGTGGGGGATGCCCGTGCGGAACGCGAGGACATGACACATTTTTCCGCGGAGCTTTTGCCGCGGGATCGGCCGCGTTACTTGATGGGCGTGGGGACGCCGGCGGACCTGCTGGAGGCGATTGCGGCGGGTGTGGACATGTTCGACTGCATCTTGCCGACGCACCTCGCGTGGCAAGGGACGGCGTTCACCGGGACGGGGCGGGTGCGTCTGACGCGCGGGCCGAATGCGCAGGCCGACGTGCCGCTCGATGCGGAGTGCCCCTGTTCGACGTGCCGGTTGTACAGCCGCGCGTACTTGCATCACCTGTTCAAGTGCAGCGAGCCTCTCGGGCCGCGGCTGGTGTCGCTGCACAATCTGCATCACTACCATGCGCTGATGGCCGAGGCGCGCAGGGCCATCGAGGCGGGGGCGTACGCCGCGTTCGCGAAGAGGAAGCTCGAGGCGATCGATCGGCACGAGCACAGCACGAAGCGCTTCTCGGCGGAGCGGACGGTGGCGGCATCGTGACGTTGCGTTGCGACGTGGTGACGACGCGCAGCGGGGCGCGTGCCATGCGCGACCTCGCGACGGGCGAGTGCATGCACCCGGTGGTGGGGCCGCAGGTGGAGGCCGAACGGCTCTACGTGGGGCCATCGCGTTTGGCGGCGCGCCTGTCGTCGGGCGAGGGCGACCCGTTGGTGCTGCTCGAGGTGGGGCTCGGTGCCGGCTCGAATGCCGTGGCGGCGTGGAAGCTCTCGGAGTCGCTGGGGGCGTCGTCACGGCGTCTCGAGATCGTGAGCTTCGATCGAAGCGTGGCCGCGCTCGAATTGGCGCTGACCGAGGAGCACGCGGCGGACTTCGGCTTGGACGGCGATGCAGGGCATGCCGCGCGCAACATGCTTGCGGCGCGCCGCTTCACGACGGCGCGCACCCTATGGCGGCTCGTCTACGGCGAGCTCCAGGAGACGCTGGCGCGCGAGCCGGAGGAGCGTGCGGACGTCGTGTTCTGGGATCCCTTTTCGCCGCGCGCGAACCCGGCGCTGTGGACCGTGGCATCGTTCGCGCTCCTGCGGCGTGCCTGCCGTGCCGGGGCCACCGTGCACACGTACAGCGCGGCCACGGCCACGCGCTCGGCGCTGCTCCTCGCAGGCTTCGCCGTCGGCGTGGGCGAGGGGATCGGCGACAAGGAAGGGACCACCGTGGCCGCCGTCGATGCGCGCGATCTCACGCGCCCGCTCGACCGGCGCTGGCTGAATCGCCTTTCGCGATCGACCGCGCCTTTTCCGAGTGATGCGCCCGCCGATGCCATGGCACGCATCTCGGAGTTGCCGCAGTTCGGGTAAGGCCCGGCGTCCCCATACGGACGTGCTACTTTGGCGGAGGTGGTGAAGAGTCAGCCCAGCATTCGACTCGTGGTCACCAGCGGGCAGGATGCGGGTGCCCAGCTCGATGTGGGGGGCCAGTTCAAGTTGGTCGGGCGCGCGCGGGACGCGCATCTGTCGCTCAGTGATCCGAGCGTGTCGCGGCGTCATTTTCACATCCACGCGATGGCCGGCGAGCTGGCCTACGTGCAAGTGTGCGGGGACGCTGCGCCCATCGTGCACGCCAATCGGAAGATCACCGCCGGCGAAGTGAAGGTGGGCGACTCCATCTTGGTGGGCAAGACGCTGCTGTTGGTCACGGAGGCGAGTGGGGGCCGCACGAGCGAGGTGCACCGCGCGAAGGAGGTGGCCAATACGACCATCGGGGCGCTGCTCACCGGCGCGGCGGCGGACGTCGTGGGCGTTGCGGCCATTTTTGCGCTGAATCAGACGCTGAGCGCGGCGACGTCGGCGACGGAGGTCGAGACCATTCTGTCAACGTGGGCCCGCACGTACGCGGAGTGCTCACGGATCGACTTGCACGCCGAGGGCCGCGCGCAGTTCGGATCGACGGACGAGATGCCCCTTCTGGAGACGGCGACGCCGGATGGCGGCACGGCCATCGTCGCGCCCTCGCGCGGGGCTCCCACCGGTTGGCTCGCGTTTCATACGACGGTGTCTCCGCCCGCCGTGGGGGATCCGCTCCGGCGGCTCCTGGTGCTCGCCGCCGCGCTGGCGGGCGCGCAACTCGCGCACCTTTCCACGTTGCAGATCGTGCGCGACGACCGCGACGCGCTTCGACGGCTGGCCATCGGCAGCGCGCAGCGTTTTTTGGGGACGTCGCCCGCGGCCGAGGAACTGGTTCGGCTGATCGCGCGGCTGGCCGCGTCGGAAGCCACCGCGCTCCTCACCGGGGAAACCGGTGTCGGGAAAACCTTCGTCGCGCGGTTGATCCACGAGGCGGGGCCGCGCAAAGACGAGCCTTTGCGCGTGATCAACTGCGCGGCCATCCCGGAGACGCTGATCGAGCGCGAGCTGTTCGGGCATGCGCGGGGCGCCTTCACCGGAGCGACGGCGGATCAAGTTGGCGTCTTCGAGGCCGCCGAGGGCGGCACGGTGCTCTTGGACGAGGTGGGGGAGCTTCCGCTCGCGAGCCAGGCCAAGTTGCTGCGCGTGCTCGAGGACAAGCAGTTCGAGCGGCTTGGTTCGACCCGCTCGATTCCGCTGCGGGCGCGCGTGCTGGTGGCCACCAACCGCGATCTCGACGAAATGGTCGCCGCGGGCACCTTCCGCCGTGACTTGTTCTTCCGGATCACCGTGATCAAGGCGAGCATCCCGCCGCTGCGCGAGCGCGGCGACGACGTGGTGCTGCTCGCGAAGAAGCTGCTCAGCGATCTGGCCTCGAGCTCGGGCCGGAGGGTGCACGATTTCTCGCCGGAGGTCCTCGAGGCCATCCGGCGCTATCCATGGCCGGGCAACGTGCGGGAGCTGCGCAACGTCATCGAGCACGCGCTGGTGATGGGCGACGGCCCGACCATTGCGACCAGCGACCTGCCCGAGGCCATTCGCGGCCTGCCGCGCGCCGCCGACGTCACGGCCAATTCCTCGCCGTCCGCGATGGTCGTCGAGCTGCCGATGAACGAAGAATCGCTGCAGACGAAGAATCGAGAAGCCGCCCTGGTGGTGACCGGGGGGAACAAGGTCCGCGCGGCGGCGCTTCTCGGAATCGGGCGCACGACGTTCTATCGGAAGTAGCCGCTGTTCATTTCTGAAACAGTGTTCCGATTGGGAGCACGGCAACTGTTCATGAAGTGAACACCGCGAGCGACCCGCTCGATATTCTTCGAATGATGGCCTAGCCACACCCCTGGCGCGCGCCTTGCTGAAGCGGTGGGGCCGAACATGAAAGCCTTTACGTCCGTTCCTAAAGAGACGGGCCTCACCGCGGCACGGTTCCACGCCGAGTACTTGCGGCCCGAGCGGCCGGTCATCATCGCGGATGCGTGCGTCGGGAGGGCCTACGATCTGTGGTCGCCGGAGTACTTCTGTCGCATTGCGCCGGATCTCGCGGTGCCCATCAAAGAATATGGGCCATCCGGTATTCGCCAATCGAAAATGACATTGAAGGCCTATGCCGCGTTTCTGCGCGAGCACGAGCGCGCACCGCGGCCTCGCGGCCAGGCGTTGCCCTATTGCCACGACATTCCCATCTTCGCGTTGCTCCCGCGCCTGGTGGAGGACGTCCAGCCCTTTCCGGCGGGATTACTGTCCAGTTATTACCAGCCGGCGTGGTGGCGCTACGTCCAATTCTTCATGGGGCCGGCGCATAGTCTGACGCCACTTCATTTCGACACCTTGTTGACGCACAACCTGTTCTTTCAGGTGTACGGCAAAAAGCGATTCACCATTTACGCGCCCGACGATGCCGCATATTGCGGGCGACGGAGCTGGCGCTGGTTCACGCACGATCCCGAGCAGCCCGATTATCAGAGCCTTCCGCACAGCCGGCAGGCCACGCCCTACGAGGTGGTGGTGGGCCCGGGCGACATTCTCTACCTGCCACCGGGGACGCTTCATCACGTGCGCGGCCTCGGTACGTCGATATCGTTCAACATCGATTTTCACACCCGGCGGAGCGCCTTGCGCAGCCTTCTCGGGCCGCTGCGGGGCATGCCGCGCCAGAGCTTCTATTACAATGCGCTGGCCACCCTCGGCATTGTCGGGCGCGTGCCCGAGGAATGGGTGTTTCGATATTACAAGCCGTACTTGAGTTACGTCGTCTGACTGATTTGAAGGGGCAAACGTACGATGACCATCTGGGAACCGTGGTTGGAAACCCATAGCCTGCGCAAACTCGAGCGGCATCCGCTGTTGACGGAGCTATCCGAGGGGCGCATCGGTTTGAACGGCGTACGAACATTGCTCATTCAGCACCGCCACTATTCGCGGCATTTTACGCAGTATTTGTGCGCGCTGATGAGCAATATATCGAACGTCGACGATCTCCACGCCATCATGGAGAATCTTCTGGAGGAAATGGGGATGGACGGCGGCAGCGAGAATGTCACGCACGCCGAGTTGTTCCAGCGAACATTGGATACGTTGAATGCCGATCCGCGCGACGAAGGCCCCCTTCCAGCCACGCGTGCGCTCACCCAATCGGTCATGGATTATTGCCGCAAAAAGGACCCCTTGGAGGGTCTGGCGGCGCTTTGCCTGGGCGCGGAGGCCATCGTGCCCGTGGTGTACCGTCCCATTCTGGATGCCCTGGTCGGGCACGGCGTGGGCGATCGCGCGACGGAGTTCTTTCGCATCCACATCGAGGAGGACGAAGGCCACGCGCTCACCATGTTGAACATTCTCCAGCGGCTCACCGCTCGGGACGCATCGGCGCGAGAACGGGCACGTTCGATCGGGGCGGACGTCATCGCCAAACGGTGCGACATGTTCGACGCCGTCCTCGAGGAGATCCGCGACCAGGGCGGTGACGACGTGCTCGTGCACCGCAAGATCACCGAGCCCCCGCCGCGCTTCTCCTCCATCGATTTCGGCCGCGTGGGCTCGAAGACCCGCGTGTTCGTCCCCGAGCGGCTGCACCACCCGCGGGTGACGTCGGGCCACGATACGGAATCGACGAAGTTCACCGAGGAACGCAACCACGCGGTGCATATCATCGACCTGCCGACGAACACGCTCAGCGTCACCATCGGTGGCCTGCAGCCCGGACAATCGACGCGCCTGCACCGGCACAATTACGAAACGGTGATTTACGTGATCGCCGGATCGGGGCACTCTCGCATCGAGGACCGCGTCGTTCATTGGACGGCGGGGGATGCGTTTTACGTTCCCGTTTGGGCGGCGCACCAACACGTCAACGACGGTACGGGCTCGTGCACCTACGTGGCATGCGAGAACGCGCCGCTCTTGCAAAACCTCGGCAACATCGCCTTGCGGGAGGAGCTCGGATGAGTGAATCCAAGGCCAAATCACGCTCGCCCGCGGCACTGGACGAGGGCGGGCACGAGGAACCCCCGGGGCGTGACGACGAGTCCGAGAGGTCGCACACCGACTTCTTCACCGACTCCGGTTCGTTGAACTCCGGTTACCTGGACGGCGCCTGACACGAAAGGGATCGTCATGAAATCTTCATCCGAAACGTCCGCCTTCGAAGAACACGAGTCCGTCGTGCGCAGCTACTGCCGGAAATTTCCGGCCGTCTTCTCCATCGCGAAGAATGCCATTTTGGAGGATGAACAAGGGCGCGAATACATCGATTTTCTGTCGGGCGCCGGTTCACTGAACTACGGCCACAACGATCCGATGATTCGCAGCAAAATCGTCGAATACATTCTTCGCGACGGCATCACCCACTCGCTGGATTTTCATACCTCGGCGAAGAAGCGATTTTTGCTGGCCTTCGACGAAGTCATCCTCAAGCCGCGCGGATACAATTACCGTCTTCAATTCACCGGTCCCACGGGGACCAATGCGGTGGAGGCTGCGCTCAAGTTGGCGCGCAAGGTCACCGGGCGGCGCAACGTCGTGGCCTTCACCGACGCATTTCACGGGATGACCCTGGGCGCGCTCGCGACCTCGGCACGGCAATCGAAGCGCGCGGTTGCCGGCGTTTCGCTGCCCGACGTGGTGCGCATGCCCTACGACGGATACTTCGGGGAAGGTGTGAGCACCCTCGACTTCATCGAGGCCATGCTCTTTCGAACCGGCTCCGGTGTGGACATTCCCGCGGCGTTCATCCTGGAAACGGTGCAGGCCGAGGGCGGGGTCAACGTGGCGTCCTCGCAGTGGTTGCGCGGCCTTTCGACCATGGCACGCAAGTACGGTGTGCTCCTCATCGTCGACGATATCCAAGCGGGCTGCGGGCGCACGGGGACGTTTTTCAGCTTCGAGCGCGCGGGCATCGAGCCCGATCTGGTCTGTTTGGCCAAATCGATTTCCGGTTACGGCTTGCCCATGTCTCTATTGCTGATCCGGCCCGATCTCGATCGGTGGGAGCCCGGTGAGCACAATGGGACGTTTCGCGGAAACAACTTGGCGTTCGAGGCGGCGACGAGCGCGCTCGATTACTGGCGGGACCGCTCGTTTTCCCACGGCGTTGCCTTCAAGTCGCGCATCATCGTCGACCACTTGAATGCCATTCGTGCGTCGTTTCCCGCGCACGTGCGCAGCATTCGCGGGGCCGGTTTCATCCAGGGGCTCGTGTTCGACGATCCGCGCATTGCGGCGGAGGTCTCCAAGGCGGCCTTCGGGGAGGGCCTCATCGTCGAATTGTGCGGGCCGACGGAAAACGTCGTCAAGATTCTTCCCCCGCTCACCATCGAGCCCATCGTCCTCAAGCAAGGACTGACTCGGCTCTCCACCGCTGTTTCCAAAGTTTTGCATGCCTCGCTCGAACGCGTGCCTGATTCGGTCTCGTGTTCGGCCTGATTCGATAGGAGACGCCCATGATTTTTGCCGCCGACGAATCGGTCGTGGAATCCCAATTCGCACAAATGAGCTCGGCCAGCGCGCAGGCGTTGACCCAGGCTCAGGCTCGGCTTTTCGAGGACCTGGCCTCGGCCGGTCTGCACTTCGAAGGAAAGAGTTACCCGGTCTCCATTCGGCCTTTGCTTCTGGAGCCGGGGACCGCGCAGTGGCTCGCCCGTGCGGCGGAGCAGCTTTCGCCCATCTTCGATTTCGCGGCGAGGCTCTACGTGGAGGACCCCGATGTGCGCAAGCTGTTTCCCGCGTACCGGAGCGTGGAGCACCTCATCGTGCGCTTGCCCAAGCATTCGCCGCTCATCCGCGTGTATCGGCTGGACGGGTTGTTCGACGAGACGGATTCGTTCCGCATTCTGGAGACGAACACCGAGGCGCCCGGCGGCGTGATTCAGAATGGGCTCGCGGCCCGCATTTGGTCGAAAGTTCCCAATCCGCTGATGCGAAATGTACCGCACGACGCGCTCTTCCAACCGTTTGCCATCGATCCGGATCTCATTCTGCAAGAGATCCTGGCCACCCACCGGGAACGGGTGGGCACGTTGCCCCAGCGCGCCGCGGTGGTGACGTTCCGCGGCTCGTTCAAGAACGAAGTGGCCCGGATGGTCGAGGGCCTGAATCGCCTGGGCGTTGCCGCGGAGACCCTCGATGCGAGCGAGCTCCGGCGCGATGGGAAAAGCCTGGTGGATCGGCAGGGACGCCGCGTGGACGTCGTGTACAACAAGCTCGATGTTCGCGATTTGATCGACGCGCCGGAGGTGAGCGATTACCTCCATGCCATTGCCGACGGTGTGGTGACGTCGATCAACCCGCTCGTGGGGCAATGGCCTCTCTCGGACAAAGCCATTTTGGCGCTGTTGAGCGATCCGCGGACGCTCGGGCGCTTTTCGGCGGAGCAGCAGGCATTTTGCCGCGCGCACATTCCCTGGACGCGCGTGCTCCGGGAGGACGCGACGGTCAGCCCCGGGGGGCATCGCGTGGATCTGTTGCAATACGTGTCGAGCCACCGTGCGTCGCTGGTGCTCAAGCCGTCCAATGCCACGCGTGGCGAAGGTTTGACCTTGGGGCCGTTCACACCGCAGTCGCAATGGGATGCCACCATCGCCACCGCGATCGCGAGCGAGCAGCCGTACGTGGTGCAGCAATACGTCCAAGGACGAAAGGTATCCGCGGTTCATCCCGCGGACGGCGTGGTGACGTCACTCTGGTCGGGGGTCGATGCGTACGTGTATGGGGGGAATTTCGCCGGCTTTCAAGCGCGTGCCAGCTTCGACCCGGTCATGAACGTCGGAAAACGAGGAATTTTGCTTCCGGTCATCGTCAGAAAGGGTTGAGCGAACCATGAATACCGTTTCATCCGTCATCCAGCGCCCCATCCTGCAGCCCACCGTCATCGTCGCGCCGCTTCCGAACAAGCGGCTCATGGTTCACCGCGGCACGAAACAGTCGGAGCCCGGACTCATCTTCGAAGATCCCGCCTCGTGGAAAATCGAGACGATTGGCCTGTTGACCGGGAAAAATACCCAAGATGACATTCATCGCACGTTGACGGAGCGCGGCCGGTCGGTCAACAAGGCGGAGCTGCTCGCCTTCGTGGAAGCGCTCGCCGACGCGGCGGCCGTCGAGGACGCCGAGTATTTCGATATGTCGTCCTTGCGGGTGGACCAGACGGATCGCTATTCCCGCAACTTGAACGGATTCGCCGCGCTCTCCCCGAACCACGAGACGCCGGCGGCCCTGCAGCGCAAATTGTTCGGTGCCCATGTGTTGATGCTGGGGTGCGGCGGTCTGGGGAGCTGCACGGCCACGGCGCTCACCATGGCCGGGTGCGGGACCATTTCGCTGGTGGACTTCGACCATATCGAACTGGGGAATCTCAATCGGCAGCTGTTCAATTCGGGCGACGTCGGCCAGCGCAAGGTCGATATTTTGAAGTCGCGGCTCGAGGCCATCAACCCCGACACGCGCGTGAATACGGTATTCCAACGCCTCGAGAGCACGGCCGACGTTGCCAGTTTGATCGAGTACTTCAAGCCCGGCATCGTGGTTGCGGCCATCGACAGGCCGGTCATCGCCAACGACCGCTGGATCAGCGATGCATGCTTCGCCGCCGGGATCCCCGCCGTCTTCAACAGCGTCTCCGCGGGGACCGGGCTCGTATGGACCAAGGTGCCCGGCCAAACCGGGTGCTTCAAGTGCGACGAGCTTTGGTCGGTGGAGCGCAATCCCGATCACTACAGCACGCGCGTGTACCGGGAGAAGAACGACTTGATTCCGGCCACCTCGGCGTTCAGCCATTGCGCGATGACGGTCAGCGGGATGATGGCGTCGGACATCGTCCGTCACCTGGTGGGATGGCCCATGGCGAGCGCCGGCAAGTTGGTGGTCATCGACTTTGCCACCTTGACGACCAAGGTCGTCGAGAAGCCGCAACACCCCGATTGCCGGACCTGCAAATGAGCACCGGTGAGAATCGAACCGAGGTATTCCGGAGTCCCATCACGGATCGTGCGGCGTGGAACGCGGAGTCCATCGGCGGCAAGGCGGGGGTGACGTACGCGCTCGATGCCGCCGAATTGTCCGCGATCGCACGGTTGCTCGAACGAACACGGCATCGCGCGACGTACGATCTGGCGAAAAGCGATTTCGAGACGCCGGAGTTGCAGCGGTGCTTTGCCAGCATCTGCCACGAGATCATGCACGGCACGGGCGTGGTGCTCGTTTCGGGGGTGACGCCCGAGGCCTTCGAGCCGGCGGACTTCGAGCGGATCTTTTGGGGGTTCGGCCTTCGATTCGGAACGCCGGCGGTGCAGAGTGCGGCGCACAACCGCATCGGCCACGTGCGGAACGAAAAGGAGAATCCGAGAAATCGCGGGTACATGTCGGATCGCGAGCTCGGGTTTCACTCGGACGCGTTCGAGGTCATTGGCTTGATGTGCGTGCAAAATGCGCCCTCGGGCGGGCTCACGCACATCGTGAGCAGCCTGGCCGTGCACAACGAGCTCTTGAAACATGCCCCGCACGTCCTCGATGCTTTGTACGAGGGATATCCATATGCCACCGCGGAGCGCACGGTGAGCAGCCGGCCGGTGACGGATTATTCGATACCGGTGTTCTCGCGCGTGGGCCAGACGGTCAGCTCGATGTGTGTCGACACGTACATGCGCATGGCGGCGGACAAGTTGGGGGTGACCTTCCCGCCGGACTTGGACGAGGGACTGCAACGCTTCTTCGACACGTGCGCGCGCAAGGACCTCCTGCTCGAGTTTCTCCTGGATCCCGGGGAAATCTTGCTGCTCAACAACTTCACCACGGTGCACTCTCGAACCAAATTCGAGGACTCCGATACCCAGCGAAGGCACCTGCTTCGTTTGTGGCTCAAGGTCGCGGATGGCCGGCCCGTCGTCCCCGCCCTCCTCGCACGCGGAACCGATTACGAGGATTTGTGCCAACGAGGTTAGCCATGGCTCTATTGTGCCTCGGTCGAAGCATCAAGATCGATTTTGCATCGTGGTTGCAAGAGTCGGGACGCGACCTTTACCTCATCACGTCCAATGTCATGCCGCACCAAGATCGGTATCGCTTGGTGCGGAGCATCGATGACATGGACGCGCACGGCTTGGCCGAATTGGCGGCCGTGGAGATCGGACGGTCGGTCACCCTCCAGGCGGTCATTCCGCATTCGGAATACGATCTCATTCGCGCGGCGCGGATCCGGCGCCACCTCGGGATACCGGGGCAATCGGTGGAGAGTGCCATCGCGTACCGGGACAAAGTGACGATGAAGGAATACCTCCGCCGCGCGGGCCTCCGGGTGGCGAACTTCGCGCGGCTCACGTCGCCGCTCGATGCGATCCACTTCGTCGAGCAGCACGGATTTCCGGTGGTCATCAAGCCCGTCGACGCATGCGGCTCGAAGAACGTGTGCCTCATCGAGGATCACGCGGCGCTCGCCGAGTTTCTGCGCACGTCCACGGGGCGCGATTGCATGATCGAGTCCTTCGTCGACGGCCGCATGTACCACGTGAACGGCGTTCTGAAGGAGGACGGTTCGGTCTTCTTCGTTCCGTGCGCCTACATCACCACGTGCCTCGATTTTCAGAGCGGCGGCATCTTCGGGGACCGGGCCATCGACCCGCGCACGCCCTTTTCGAAGCGGCTGATCGAATGCACCAAAAAGGCCATCGCCGCGCTTCCCCCGGCGTTCCCGCTGGCATTTCACGCCGAGATTTTCCACACCAAGGACGACGAGTTGGTGCTCTGCGAAATCGCCGCGCGCACGCCCGGTTCGATCACCGGCGAGCTCATTGGCTATTCGTACGACATCGACATTCATCGCCTGTGGATTCGCTCCTTGGCCGGGCTGGACGACGACTTCTCCGAGATCCGCACGCCGCACCGGTATCTCGCGTCCGTCCGCATTCCGGTTCGCGAGGGGCGCTTGAAAAAGCTACCCACGATGATCCCTTTTCCATGGGTTTCCACGTATTGCCTCACGGGCGTGGTGGGCAAAGAATACCGCCGGGCCACGAGCTACACCGACGACGTGCTCAGTGGGCTGCTCGTGGGATCGAGCGAAGAGCAACTGAAGTACCGGATCGACGAGTTCGGCGCCTGGGTGCACGACGCGATTCGTTGGGAGGCCGCATGATCGAGGACGATGGGGCGGTGACCGACGTGCGCTTCGAAACGGGGCGGGTGCTGGTGCGCCTTGCCGGCGTTTTGACCCACGGCAGCGTGGCCGCGAGGCTTTTCGAGTCGCTCGAGGCAAACGACGTCGCGATCGATGCGCTCACCGTGAACGAGGAGGGCGGAATCACCCATATCGCATTCGGGGTGTCCAGCCGCGATGTGGGACTCGTCAAATTCGTGGTGCAGACCATGGGCGAAGAATTCAAACAGTGGCAAACGGCCTACGAGACGAACGTGGACTGCGTCACCATTCTGGGTACGGGGTTTCGCTCCCACGCGCAGGCGGTGGTCCAGGCACTTCGAATCCTGGCCGCACAAGGACGGGCGATGCACGGTCTCACCCACTCGGGGCAACGCATCATGTGCCTCGTCGGCGGCGAACGCGAAAACGAGAACGCCGAGAAAGGACGTCGCTCGGCATGAGCAGCATGAATGGTGTCACGCAAAAGGAGCGCTCGATGCTGCTGGCGGCAACGAGCATTAGCTACATCCTGGTGATTTTGGACTCGTCCATCGTCAACGTGGCGCTGCCATCCATTGGCGCCAGCATCGGTGTGAGCATCACCGGGCTTCAGTGGATCGTGAATGCGTACCTGGTCATTTTTGCGAGCTTTCTCCTCTCGGGGGGCTCCTTTTGCGATCGGTTCGGGGCGCGTCGCATTTACATGTTGGGTCTCTCGCTCTTCGTCGGGGCGTCGCTTCTCTGCGGCGCCGCCACGTCGATTTACATGCTGCTGCTCGGCCGCGTGTTGCAAGGCTACGGGGCCGCGCTTTTGGTCCCGAGTTCGCTGGCGCTCATCATTCACGCCTACGAAGATGCGACGGAACGCTCGCGCGCCATTGCCACGTGGGCCAGTTGGGGCGGGCTGGCCATGGTGCTGGGGCCCCTCACGGGCGGCTTGTTCATCAAGCTCTTTGGCTGGCGAAGCATCTTCCTGGTCAACGTTCCCATTGGCCTCGTCGGCATTGGTTTGACCTTGCGGCTCGTCCAGGCGGATGTTCGCAATCGGCAGCGGCGCATCGACTTCGTCGGTCAAATCACCGCGAACGTGGCCGCGGTATCCCTCATTGCGTCGCTCATCGAGGGGCCCGTTTTGGGGTGGACGTCGCTTCCCATCCTTTGCGGTGCGGGAGTCTTCCTCGTGTCGGCGACGGCGTTCGGCGTGGCCGAGACGCGCAGCCCGCAGCCGATGCTGCCGTTTTCCTTGTTTTGCAATCGGAACTTCAGCGCGATTGCGTACATGTTCTTCGTCGGCACCCTGGCATTCTTCGGCAACCTCTTCGTGCTGAGCTTCTATTTCCAAGAGGTATGTCACTTTAGCGCGCTGCAAACCGGGCTCGCGCTGTTTCCCCTCTCGTGCTGCGTGGTCGTGGGCAACAAGATCACCGCGCGGCTCGTCTCCCGATTCAGCCCTCGATCCTTGATGCTCCTCGGGGAGAGCCTCAAAATACCCGGATTTTGCGGCCTGCTGCTGGTCCGAAGCCATTCGGATTATATGTATTTAATCATTCCGCTCAGCCTCATTGGCCTTGGGGGCGGGCTTGCGGCACCGATGTACACGTCGCTGTTCATGTCGAGCGTCGGTCAGGCCTTCACCGGAATTGCGTCCGGCGTCTCACGGGCCACGGGGCAGGTGGGCTCGGCGGTGGGGGTCGCATTGTTCGGGGCGCTCATCGCGGAGGCGCGCCATTCGGAAACGGTGCCATTCGTCGACCGCATGACGATCACGATTTTCATCGTCGCGGCGCTCACCGTATCCATCGTTCTCACGATTCGTTTCATCGTGCGTGACGTGCACGCCATGGCCTACCGGCGTGCGGAGGCTCCTGTGGGAGAGGCGAGAAAATGGTCGACCTGACCTGGCTCACGGTGCGCGAGCTGCGGCGCAGAATCGCCTCGAGGCAGCTGTCGCCCGTCGAGGTGGTCGACGCCTATTTGGCCAAAATACGCGCGCAGGACGACAGATTGTGCGCATTCACCGAGGTGTACGAGGAGGAGGCGCGGCGGGAGGCCGAGCTCGCGCTCGCGGCGCGCGGTGCGTGGCGCGGTCCCCTGCACGGCCTCCCCATCGCGGTCAAAGACCTCTTCCACATCGCCGGCCGCACGACCGCGGCGGGGTCCTGGCATTGGCGGCATCGCGTCTCGGAGAGCACCGCGGGTGCGATTGCCGATTTGCAGCGCAGTGGCGCCATCGTGCTCGGCAAGACGCACACCGTGGAATTCGGCCTGGGCACGACGGGGACGAATCAGCATTTCGGAGCTCCGCGCAACCCCTGGGTCGAGCATGCCCACTATGCGCCGGGTGGATCGAGCAGTGGGGCCGCCGTGGCCGTGGCCGCGGGACTCAGTCCGTGGGCCGTAGGAACCGATACGGGGGGATCCATCCGGATTCCCGCGGCGTGGTGCGGTGTCGTTGGTCTCAAGCCGACGTTCGGGCGGGTGAGCCTCGACGGAGTCGTGCCCTTGAGTGCGACATTGGACTCCGTCGGAATGATCGCGCGCACGGTCGAGGACGTGGGGCTGCTCTATCGGGCGATGCGCCGCGGCCGCATCACCCCCACGAAGACCGCGTTTCGCATCGGCCGGCTCCCGGAATGCGAGCGCGCACCCGTCGAACCATCCCTCTTGAAATCGTACGACGAGGCCCTCGGCGTCTTTTCCGAGCTGGGCATCCCGGTGCTCGATGTAAAATTCCCCAAGCGGCTCGCCTATTACATCGAGCGAAATAGCACCATTGCCATGTTCGAGGCGGCCTTGCGCTATGGCCGTTTGGCGCACGATCCGCAGGTGCCCCTCGACGAGCGCGTGCGCGCCTGCTTGCAGGCCGGAAGCGCGATGAGCCGCGAAGACTACGACGCGGCGCTCTGGGAGCTTCCTCTCTTGCGCGCGCAGTTCGACCGGCTCTTCGATCGGGTGGACGCCATCGTGACGCCCACCACGCAGACGGTGGCGCGCCCCGTCGTCGGGGTCGACGACGCGAACCCGCCCAATCTGTTTACGCGGTTCGTGAACCTGCTTGGCCTGTGTGCCATGGCGCTCCCCTGCGGCTTTTCGCCGGAGGGGTTGCCCTGTTCGCTCCAGATCATCTGCCGCGGGCAAAACGAAGAGACGATGCTGCGTATCGCCACCATGTACCAGCGCGCCACGCCCTGGCATCGGTGCCGTCCTGGCCATTTCCAATCGATGGAGGCTCGCCAAGCATGTGGCTCGTTCGAGCGGCCCTGAAGCATTCGTACACCTTCGTGGTGATGGCCGTGTTCATCGTGCTCGTGGGCGGCATCGCCATCGTGCGCATGCCCGTCGACATTTTTCCCGACGTGAACATTCCGGTCATCTCGGTCATTTGGCGCTATGGCGGGCTTTCGCCGGAGGAAATGGAGACACGCATCGTTCGCAATTACGAGAGCCTGCTCACCACCCTGGTCAACGACATCGAGCACGTCGAGAGCCAGTCGCTTCAAGGCGTGGCGGTGATCAAAGTCTACTTCCAGCCCGGTGCGAGCGTGGAGGCGGCGACGGCGCAAATCACCGCGATGTCGCAATCGGCGCTCTCGGGTTTGCCTCCGGGAATCACACCGCCACTGGTTCTGCGCTACAGCGCCTCCAACGTTCCCATTCTGCAGGCTGCGCTCGATGGTGAGGGCATGACCGAGCAGCAGCTCCTCGACTACGGGCTCAAATTCGTTTGCGCCGACATCGAGACCGTTCCGGGGGTGCAGATCCCCTGGCCTTACGGCGGCAAGCAGCGGCAAATCATGATCGATATCGACCCCGCGCGCCTCTATGCCTGGGGCCTCTCCCCGCGGGACGTGAATGCCGCGTTGAGCCAGCAAAACGTCATTCTGCCGACGGGAACCGCCAAAATGGGTGACGGTGAATACCCCATTTCGGTCAACGGCAGCCCGCGCGGCTTGGACGACATGGGAGACCTCCCTCTAAAAGCGGTGCAGGGAACGACGATTCGCCTGCGCGACGTGGCCAGCGTCCGCGATGGGAGTGCGCCGCAGACCAGCGTGGTGCACGTGGAGGGAAAGCGCTCGGTTCTCATCACCTTCTTGAAAACGGGCGCGGCCAGCACGCTCGACGTCGTGGCGGGCATTCGAAAAATTTTGCCCGCGACCTTGGCGCGCGTCCCCAAAGAGTTGAAGGTGGCGCTGCTTTTCGATCAATCCGTGTTCGTGCGCTCGGCCGTGACCGGTGTCGTGCGCGAGGCGCTCATTTCGGCCGGGCTCACCGCCGCGATGCTTCTCTTCTTCTTGGGGAGCTGGCGAAGCACGATCATTGCGGTCATCTCGATTCCATTGTCGATTCTGGTGTCCATCATCGTGCTTTACGCCCTTGGGCAGACGCTGAACATCATGACCCTGGGCGGCATGTCGCTGGCCGTGGGCATCTTGGTGGACGATGCGACCGTCGAAATCGAGAACGTGCACCGCAACCTCGCCATGGGAAAGCCGTTGGTCGAGGCCATCCTCGACGGCGCTTTCGAAGTTGCCGTCCCCGCCTTCGTTTCCACTCTGTGCATTTGCATCGTGTTCGTGCCGGTGGGCTTCATCACCGGGCCCGCCAAATCGCTGTTCGTGCCGCTGGCCTTGGCCGTGGTGTTCGCGCTGCTGACCTCGTACTTCTTGTCGCGCACCCTGGTGCCCACGTTGATGAATGTCTTTCTCCGGCGCGAAAGGCGTCACTTCCCGCGGACGGAGGTGCGCGGTTTCGATCGCCTGCGGGCGCGCTATGGCCGGTGGCTCGAATGGGTGCTCGAGCACCGCGGAATCGCCGTGGGGGGCTTCACTGTGTTCGTCGCGCTCTCGTGCGGGCTTTTTCCGCTGGTGGGACGCGACTTCTTTCCCAACGTGGACGCGGGGCTCATCAAGCTTCACGTGCGCGGCGCGCCGGGGACGCGCCTCGAGGAGACGGAGATCCAATTTGCCCGAATCGAACGAACCATACGCTCCGTCATTCCCAAGGACGACATTCGAACGTTGCTCGACAACATTGGTGTGCCCAACAGCGGAATCAACCTGTCGCTCAGCGAGGGCGCGCTCATTTCGCCGGCCGATGGGCAGATCTTCATTGCACTGGAAGAGGGTCACGCCCCCACCGCGGACTACGTACGAAAGCTTCGAAAGACATTGAACGAGACCTACCCCGATTCGACATTTTTCTTCTTGGCCCCGGACATTTCCTCCCAGGTGCTCAACTTCGGCCTGGCCGCACCCATCGACGTGCAAATTGCCGGTGGCAACGACGACGCGACGGTGGCCCTCGCGAAAAAGATGGCCACCGAGATCGCGAACATTCCCGGTACGGCCGATGTGCACCTGGCCCAGGTTGCGCGCGCGCCGCGCCTTCATGTCGACGTGGATCGCACCATGGCCAACCAGGCGGGCATGAGCGCGCGCGACGTGGCCAGCGATCTTCTGGTGTCGCTCTCGTCGAGCTCGCAGGTTTCACCCAATTGGTGGCGCGACGAGCGCGGCTATCAATACGCCGTTGCGGTGCAAACGCCGCAATACCAAGTCGATTCGATTGCAGCCTTGCAGCGCACCCCGCTTTCCACGCCGCAGGGCGCAATGCAGCTCCTTTCCAACGTGGCCTCGGTTTCCCGGACGACCGGGCCCCAGAATGTCACCCACGTCGATGCAACGCGCACCTACGACGTGCAGGTCAATGTCGAGGGGCGCGATCTGGGCTCGGTCGCGGCGGCCGTCGGCCGCGTGGTCGAGGGCATGAAGCCGGATTATCCGCGAGGCACCACGGTCGTCGTCAAAGGGCAAGCCGAGAGCATGGAGTCCTCGTTCCGAGGTTTGACCTACGGCCTCGTGTTTGCGGTCATTCTCGTCTATCTGCTTTTGGTCATCAATTTTCAGTCTTGGATGGACCCGTTGGTCATTCTGATGGCCTTGCCCGGCGCAGTGGCCGGCATCGCGTGGATGCTTTTTCTTTCGCACACCACGCTGAGCGTGCCCGCCCTCATGGGGGCGATGATGTGCATCGGCGTGGCGACGGCCAACAGCACCCTGCTGGTGACCTTTGCCAACGATCTGCGGAAGGAAGGCTTGGACGCCATGACGGCTGCCTCGACGGCGGCCATGACGCGCCTTCGGCCCGTTCTGATGACCGCCTTGGCCATGGTCCTCGGCATGCTGCCGGCGGCGCTCGGCCTCGAGGAGGGCGGTGAGCAGAATGCGCCGCTGGGGCGCGCGGTCATCGGGGGACTCGTTCTGGCAACGCTGGCGACCCTGTTCTTCGTTCCCGTGATGTACACCCTCTTGCCGCGCCGGCAGTCCGAATCGGAGGCCTCATGAGATCGCGCGCGATTCCGATCGCACTGGGCGTGCTGACCGTTCTCGCCGCGGGGTTCGCGGCGGGGTATGGGCCCAAGACGCGGGCCCATGCCGAATCCGCGGTTCCAACGCGCCCGCGGGTGGTGGTCGTCACACCGAAGGTCCTCGCCAGCGAGCGGGTGATGGTCCTTCCGGGCAGTGTGCAAGCCCTGGAGGAAACGGTGGTATACGCGCGCGTGAGCGGATACACGAAGCGATGGCTCGCGGACATTGGCGACGACGTTCGCGAGGGGCAACTCTTGGCAGAAATCGATACGCCGGAGCTCGATCAAGAGCTGGAGCAAGCCGCCGCGCAGCTCGAGCAGGCCAAGGCGTCGTCCGCGCAGGCGAACGCGCACCGCGATTATTCGAAGACGACGCTCGATCGCTACCAGAGGCTCGGCTCGGCGGGATTGGCGTCGCAGCAAGATCTCGATCAGCGCCGCGCCCAATCCCTGGTCGACGAGGCAGACGTGGGCGTGGCACGGGCCAACGTGGCCGCGCACGAGGCGAACATTCGGCGCCTCCTGCACCTCAAGTCGTTTGCGCGCGTCGTGGCCCCGTTCCACGGCACCATCGTTTCGAGGACCGTGGAACGCGGTGCCTTGGTGACAACGGGAAATGCGGTTCCCCTTTTCAAGATTGCGGCCACCGATCCGGTGCGCGTTCTCGTTCAAATACCGCAGGACCTGTCCCTCAGCGTGCAGACGGGCCTCGGTGCGAAGGTCACCGTGCGCGAGTTTCCCGGGCAGTCCTTCGACGGGGTCATTGCGCGCTCCGCGCATGCGCTCGACCCGGCGTCGCGTACCATGACCACGGTGGTTCGCGTGCCCAACCCGGCGCGGAAGCTCTTGGTGGGAATGTACGCGCAAGTCTCCCTCTCCTTGCCCACGCCCCACCGTGTTCTCGAGATCCCTGCCACGGCCCTTCTCAATGACGCCAAAGGCGTGCGCGTGACCACCGTTTGTGCCCACGACGCGATCCGGTCCATTCCCATCGTCATCGAACGCGACACCGGTGCTACCATCGAGGTTGCGAGCGGACTTGACGGGGGTGAACGCATCGTCAAAATCGCCCGGCCCGATCTTCACGACGGGGAAGTGGTGGAAGTCGTGCCGTAAATGGAATCCCAACGAATAGGAACTTCGAAATGAGTCTCTCTGTTTCCCTGAACCTGACGGACGTCGCCGACGAAAAAGCCCGCACCCTCATCAACGACCGGCTCGATCGGTACAACGATGCGCGCACGGGAATGTCCGACGTGACGCCGTTGGACGTGCACATCGTGGACGAGGCGACCGGAGAGGTCATCGGCGGCCTCGTGGGGCGAACGTCGCTGGGCGTGTTTTTCGTCGATTACTTCTTCGTGCCCGAATCGCTGCGCCGGCAAGGCCATGGAAAGCGCGCATTGGCCATGGCGGAGGCCGAGGCGGTTCGGCGGGGTTGTGCCAAAGCGGTTCTGTTTACCATGATGATTCACGCGCCCGAGTTTTACGAAAATGCCGGCTACGAGGTATTTGGCCGCATCGAGAGTCTTCCACCGGGGAATGCGCGCCTCTTCATGCGGAAGGAGCTCTCCAGTCGGGGGGCGAATCGGTAGGAAGGGCTCGACGCGCCGCGAGCGTCTTGATTGCGATGACGTGCGTCATTATAGTGCCCCCGGTGTCATGACCGGGAGGGTATTCGATGAACGTGCGTCTTCGTCACTTCGCGCTCTTTGCATCGTTGGGGACATCGTTCGGGGTCGCGGCCTGTACGCTTCCTGCGGAGGAAGAAGGGCCGGCGAGCCCCGCTTCGGAGCCCGCCGCGCTTTCCGAGTTATCCGAGGATCTCGCGCCGCCGGAAGACTGGTCGGTGGCCATCGTCGAATCCACGATGAAGCGCTTCACCCCATCGTCGTTCGGCGGATGGGGATACACGCAAGGCCTGTATTTGTGGGGCCAATACCTGGTGTACAAGCGCACGCACAATCCGCGTTACCTCGAGTACATCAAGCAGTGGGTCGATCGCTTCGTCGACGCCAATGGGCACATCTCCAACAGCTTCAACGACTTGGACAGCATGGAATCGGGCAATGTCGTTTTGGCCCTGTACCAGGAGACGGGCCAGGCGAAATACCGCACGGCCGCCACGCAAATTCGCAATCGACTGAAGACCTATCCGCGCACGTCGGATGCTGCCTTTTGGCACTCGACGAGTCTGCGTCATCAATTGTGGGCCGACGGCGTCTTCATGGTGGCGCCCTTCGTGGCGCGGTACGGGCAGACGGTGGGTGAATCCACCTACGCCAACGACGAATCGTCGAACCAGCTCGCCCTCTACGGCCGGCACCTCATTGCGGCCGACGGGATTCTCTATCATGCCTACGACGAGGCCAAGGCGCAAAGCTGGGCAAATCCCACCACGGGCCTGTCCCCGGAAAAGTGGTGCCGGGCCGTGGGTTGGTATGCGATGGCCAGCATCGACATTTTGGAGATCCTCCCCGCGGACCATCCGCGCCGGGCGCCATTGCTCACCAACGTGAGCAATCTGGTGAGCGCGTTCGAACGCTACCAAGATCCGGCGAGCGGCCGCTGGTTCCAAGTCGTGGACAAGGGCAGTGTTTCCGGCAATTGGACGGAAACGTCGTGTTCGGCGATGTACACGTACGTGACCTCGCGCGCGGTGCAGCGCGGTTACGTGCCCAGTCGCTTCGGCACCGTGGCGAGCAAAGGCTACCAGGGCGTGCTGGCGCGCATGAACGTGGGAAGCGATGGCTTGACCAACGTCACGCAGATTTGTGTGGGTACGGGCGCGGGTGGCAGCTTGTCGTACTATTTCAACCGACCGCGGGCGACGAACGATCTCCACGGCCTCGGCGCCGTGCTCATCATGAACGAGCAATTGGCCCACGGCGCATCGCCCATGTGACGACATTTCGGGGCATTTGGAGCCGCCAAGACGCCAAGACCGCCAAGGGTTGGGCGTCTTGGCGGTTTTCCTTCTCGCTTGGGCGATCCACCCCGTGGACGCGGAAATGTGCAGTTCTACATGAGCGCTATTTTGCGCAATAGCGTCGCGTAATCACGATATTCGAGAAAATAGGTGGATGATCGGAAAGTTGGATAACGGCATATCGCGTGCACTATCTCCGGAAGACGACACCCCAACGTTCCCCCTAAACAGGAGAGAGGCGCACATGAAACGACCCACGAGACTGACGCAACAAACGTCGAAATGGCTGGCCGTTACGATGCTCGCAGGGGCTTGTGTTCTTGCTTTTGCACCTGGCTGCGCAGCGACTGGTGACGAGGACACGGAGTCGTCGGACCTCGCCATGGAGCAGGCCCTTGCCGAACTCGGGCTTTCGCCGCAGGAGCCGAACACCAGCGACTACGACCCTGAACCCCTCGTCTCCGAAGACTCGATGGAGGTCGATAGCGAGGCCGCGCCCGCCGCCACCGACGCGCAGAAGAAAGCGGTCAAGTGGATGAAGAACCACGTCGGCAGCACGGAGTATGAGCACAAGTGCGAAACGGCAGTCGAGGTTGCCTATGGCACCCGATACGTGTACGCCGACGCCAAGGAGCATTGGCAGAGCGTGGAGATCCACAAAAACAAGAATGCTCCGTACGGCGCCTTCGTCTTTTGGAATATCAGCCAATGGGGCCACGTGGGGATCTCGGACGGCGACGGAGGCTTCTACTCCTCGGGCATCAACGGCAAGATTGGTCACAAAAATAGCCTGGACTTCTTCAACAAGTACGTGGGGTGGGCCAAAGGCAAAAAACCGAAGAAGTAGAGGGAAGAACGGCGCGCGCTCGATCCTATCGGTCAGCGCGCGCCGCTGTCGTGTGAGAAGGTACATTTCTCATGGACGAAAGGGTGCTGCACGATGAAAAGTAATGCAGCACCCGCGGCATCCAACGCGTACGATCCCTTTCCAAGAGAAAGAATCGCGCGTACGGAGTCCATGTATTTCGAAGAACGATTGGTGCGAAAGTTCGCAGTCATCGCCGAAGCGGAGCGTTTTGGTGCGGAACTCGTGTCGGTCGACGAAGAGCGTGCGGACGCCGTGGAATATTTGTTCCGCAATGGGACGGGCCGCCATTTCTATGGCGAAGTCCATGGCGACGACCCTCCCGGCGGATTGAGCGTCCACCGCGGCGAGCACCATGGCATTTTGCCGTGCGGCGTGCCCGCCCCGGCGGCGTTTCTCCCTGCGCATGGGTCGTGGTGGTCGAGCGATCCGACGCTTGCGTGGACGCTCGATCAGCTCGAAGCGACGTTGGGCTTATGCCATCTGGACTGGAATTGGTATCCGACGCGCCGCCGGCGCGAGTATTACCCCGCCGATTGGGGCATTCAACTGCGCCCGCTTGCGAGCGGGGCCCACGTTGCCGTGCGAGGCCTTCAAGGTGGCTCCTTCGATGCCGCCACCATCGTGGGGATATCGTCCTTTCTCCGCATGGCGTGGGCGATTCAGACGGCGCTGCACCAAGCTCCCCACGCCGCTCCCGCGTACGAGGCGTATCCGACGGCGTTCGGCGATCGCGCATGCCATCGGCTGCACGACGACGGGCCGTGGTTCGATTCCTCCACGGAACATCAGGTGGGCAGCGTGTTGGAGAGCGTCCTATCTTCGCTGCAGGGCAACGAGGTGACGCTGGGTGAGCTTTCCGCGAAGCGTGCGAAGCTTTTGGAGGAGGCCTTGCCCGCATCGGGGGCGGACGCTCCAATCCTCGGTGTCCTGGGGAGCGCCGGCGCACTCTCGCGCACGAAGATCCTCGTCCTCACGACCACGCGCGCCTTCCTTCGCTACGAGTTCGCCGATGGCAGCAGCGTGCATCGATCGTTTCCTTGGTCCGACGTGACCGAGGTGCACCCCGCTTCGAACGATCGCGAGGACGTCTTTCTCCGATGTAAGAGCCTGGGATGGATTCCCATCCCGGGATGCCGCCGCGCACGCGAAGTGGCCAATGCTTTTCGCACGCTCGCAATCATGATGGGATACATGGGTCAAGGCATTTTCGACCAACCGGCGGAGGTGGACACGCTGGGGGGAACATAGCAAGCTGCCTCCCATGGCGTGGGTGCGATTCGGTCGTTGGGGGCAACCCGCGATGGTCATTTTGACAATCGCATTTCATTCCCGAATAGCGATGGCCGATGCGCCGCACGCGGAATCGATTCGCGGTGCGCAGAAAAATCCGTCAGAGCGCCCCGTGTTCGTGCTGATGGCGCCCGAGGCAGCGACGGGGTCGCTCGAGGCACGGGCCGCCACCCTGGCCGCGGCGCACATCCGTGCAGGTGGGGCGGCGATCCATGTCGTTCGATCCGCCCAGCCATCGCTCGAGGCGCGGCGCGCGGAGGCTCGGGCACTGCTGGGGAAATGGACGGCCCGCGGTGTGCTGTGGATTCAACCCGAGGCGGCGGACAAGCTCGTCGTTTACCTGCTGGTGCAGGACAACGAGCGCACGTTTCGCCGCGAAGTGGCGGCCCCGGATGGGCAGACGGCGGCGGCGCTGGAAAGCGTGGCCAATGTGGCGGCGTCCAGCGCGATGGACGTGCTCGAAGGGCGTGCCGTGGCCATGGAGCCGGTGGAGGCCGCCGCGACCGACATCGTGCCGGTGGCCGCGCAATCCGAGGAAGTCGTGGTGCCGGCACCTTCCGTGTCGGTCGTGTCGGCAGGGGGCGAGGCGCGTGCGCCGGATCGGGGCGTGGTGTCGCCTCGCGGCCCGGAGGCGGAGCGCTTTTCGCTGTCGGCGGGGTATGCGGGCGGCACCTTCGGTCGTTCGGTGCCATGGCAACATGCCATTTCGCTGTCGGCGGCATGGCTGCCGATTCCGCGTCTGCACGTCGGCGTGGGTTACGACATCATGCCGATTCAGACCTTGCGCGAGCAGCCATCGCTGGAACTTTCGCGGCATCCTGTGTTTGCCATGACCGGGTACCGCATCGACTTCGGCGGTGGCCTGGGGTCGTTCGATGTCGGTGCGCGCGTCACCTTCGACGCCGTGACGCGCACGGCGGATGTACCCAATGGCCCCATGTTCGCGGCTGGGCCGGGCGCGCCCGGGCCGTCCGGCCGATTCGAGCGGTCCACCAGCGCCACGAATCTCCTGGTGAGTGTCGCGCCCACGGCCGGTGTGCGATTTCGGCTCACGGAGCAGATCGCATTGGCACTTTGGGGCGGGCTCGATGTTCCGCTGAATCGCCTCCCTTCGAACGGAGCGCCCTTCATGGCCGTGGAGACGGATGCCGTGCGCTTTCTCGGTGGCGTCGGCTTTCAATTGGCGTTGCCGGGCTCGAGAGCCCCCGCGGCCGTGGCGGCGGGGCCGCGCCGCTCGAAGATGGAGTGACCCGATTTTGGTGCGCAGGGACACATCACGACGGTGATTGTCGACGACGCAGCCGCGGCCAGCCGGGTCTTCTCGATCCCGGAGGAGCTTTCTTCGCGGGATTCGCGCGAGGGCGAATCGACGCCGCTGCAGGCCGTCCGGCGCGCGGGGGCGGGGGATCGCGATGCGCAAGCGTGGATGGTCTCCGCGCTCCTTCCGGGGGTGCGCCGTGTGGCGCGTGCGGTGCTGCGGAGTGCGGCCGATGCCGACGACGCGGCGCAACTCGCCATGTTGGCCATTCTACGAAGCGCGGGAACTTACCGCGGGGAGGCGGAACTCGAAGCGTGGGCTCGCCGCATCACCGCGCGGACGGTGTTCAAGTACCTGCGCGCACGCCGGCAGCACGAGGGGCACGTTCTGGGCGGTGACGTGTTGGAGGGGGCCGCGGTGGCCGCACCCGCGCCCTCGCACGAAGCGAGCGGGCACGATGTGCGCGTCTACCTCGATTCGCTGCCCGAGCTCCAGCGCGAGGCGATCACGCTGCACCATGCGCTGGGGTACACCGTCGAGGAGATTGCCGAAATCACGGAGGCGAGTCCGAATACCGTGAAGAGCCGCATCCGTGTGGGAATTGCGTCGCTGCGCGAGCGCATCGTTCGGAGGAAAGAGCCGTGAGGACGATGGACGAGGAACGATGGATCTCCATCGTCGCGGCGGAGGCGCGCGGGGTGCGGATCGGTCCCGACGATGCGGAGTTTCGCCGGAGCTACGAGGCGGCGAACGTCCCCGAGGTGGCCGAAGAGGCTGCATTTTGGGCCGACCTCGGGCGCCTTGGCTCGGCGCGCGAAGCGAGCGAGATGTCCGACGAGGCGATGGCCCAGCGAATCCTGTCGATGAACGAGCACACGCGTCCGTCGCCGCGCTGGAGTCGCGCCACGGTGCGGCGCGCGGTGGCGACCTTGCTTGCGGCCGTGGCCATTGCCGCGACGTTGGTCGTGCTCGCGGCCGAGATGATGCATCGCCGCGAGCGCATGCAGGTGCCGCAGGTTGAGGACGCCGCGACCGCCACGCCTCCACCGCCGGCTCGAAAGCCGATGTCGAGCGCCGCGCCGGAGCTCGTTCCCGAACCGGCACCGGAGCCCGCTGCATCCCATCGCGAAGGCACGCGTCATCAACCTGCGAAGGCGGAGGCGCATTCCGAACGGAGCGCCGAGGCTCTGTTGAACGATGCCCAAATGTTGGTTGCGGCAGGGCGAACCGACGAGGCCATGGTCGCATACCGCGTTCTCATCGAGCGCTATCCCCAGAGCGTCGAGGCGCGTGCGTCGCGGGTGACGCTCGGTCGATTGTCGCTCGCGCGCAACGAGGCCGCGGCGGCGCTCGGTGAATTCGATCGATACCTCGAGGGCGGCGGCGGTTCTCTGGAGGCTGAAGCTCGGTACGGGCGCATCCGCGCGCTGCAAAAGCTCTCGCGCGACGACGACGAGCGCGCGGCCATCATGGAGTTTCTCGCGCGCCACGGCGACAGCGTTCATGCAGAGCCGCTGCGCGCGCGCCTCGAAAATATTAAATCGAATTAACGTAAATCGATTGACCCGCTTTTCGCCCACGCTGGCACTCGCATGTCGTGAATGCAGGCATCGTCTTTCTCGCCTCCGCGATGGCCGTCGGAGCGAACCCCCTCGACCCCTACGACGAGGCCATGGCACGCTCCACGGCGCAGGAGCGGAGCGGAGATCTCGACGCGGCCCTTCGCACCCTCGAATCCACAGCGGCGGCGTACCCGCAAGACTATGCCGTCGTTGCACGCATGGGGGACCTTGCCCTTCGATTTCGAAATTACACCAAAGCCAAAGAGGCCTACCGAATGGCCCTCGAGCGCTCGCCGCGTGCGGCGGGGGCGCGGGCGGGACTCGGTTGGGCGCTCGCGTACCTCGGATCTTGCGGCCTCGCCCGCGAACAGTTCCTCGTGGCCCTGGAGCTCGAACCCGAGCACGCTTCCGCGCGCGACGGTATTTCGTATTGCACCTCCAGGGAAACGCCGGCCTTCGGCGCCGCGGCCGGCCTCGGGGTCTCGGCGTATTTCTATCCGAACCATGCGTTTCGGGATTACGGAGGAAGCGCCATCGCATCGCTCGACGTGTCGCACCGCGCGGGATGGACGGCGGGGGGAGCCTACCGGTACACCTTCGGGGCGCAGCGCAGCTACGCGTCCTGGGAGCAACACGACGCGTACTTCAATTTCGGTTATGCCGGAAAAAACACGGGCGCGATAGCCCACTACGCTGCCGTCTTCGACCGAAGCGGATTCTCCGGTACATCGCACCATATGGGCCTTTCGGCACGATGGAGTGCTTTCGGGGACGTCCGTCTCGAGGCGTCGCTGAGCGTCTACCACGATATGAACGTGTTTCGCGCAGCCCCTTCGTGGAAGATTCCATTGCTGTGGGGATTCAGCGTCGAACCCGGCACGGCCTTGCAAAGGACGAATGCACAGTGGCTGGCCACCCCCTCGCTGACCCTGATGCTCGAGCGCGCATGGGGAAGCCTCGCGGCTGGAGGTAAATATGGAGACGAGGTGCGCCCAGCGTATTTGGGTGCACGCATCGTCGCGAACATTCCGGAGCGGATTTCGTGGGGATGGTGGATTGGAGGAACGTGGAATGCGGGGCGGGGGCTGCGCGTCCACCTTTCATACGCGACGAACCGCCTCCAACTCGTGGACGTCGGTTCGAGCGATGCGCACTTCGTCACTTTGTCATTTTCGAAGTCGTTTTGAGGCCCTCAAGCCCCGCCTCCCCGGAGGGGGAGGGGGTTTTGGTCGAAAGGATCAATCACGTGGGATCACGAATCAAAGAGCTTGCCACGAGCGATACCGGTTTCGTATTCGACCCCGTTTCGGGGTCGACGTTCACCGTCAATGCAACGGGATTGTGCGTGCTGCGCGCCTTGAAGGACGGGCTCTCGCGCGAGCAGATCGCGCGGCAACTGAGCGAGAACTTCGACGTGCGGTCGGGCGACCCCGCCCGCGACGTGGGCGACTTCATGGCCCTTTTGCTCCAGCACGGCCTGGCTGCCGAGGGCAATGGACCATGAGCGCGCGCCCCCTCACCATCGCCGTTACCGGACTCAATGCCACGGACAATCCCGCGCCCGGGGTGGGCGTCATCCGATCGCTGCGCGCGGCCGGGGGCCACGATCGGCTCGTCGGTTTGGCCTACGATGCGCTCGACCCCGGCGCCTATGCGCGCGACATCGTGGGCGACGTTTTCATGATTCCATATCCGTCGCAGGGCATCGAAGCTTTCTTGTCGCGGCTCGAATACGTGCACCGGCGCTTCGAGCTGGACGTGATCATCCCCACGCTCGACGCAGAGCTGCCCTCGTTCATTGCGCTCGAGCCGCGCCTTCGTGCGATGGGAATCTCCATGTGCCTGCCCACACGCGAGCAATTCGAGCTTCGGTCCAAGGTGAATCTGGCCACGCTGCGCGAGCGTGCGGGCATTCGAGTTCCACGTTCGGCGCTGATCTCGGACCCCGACGACCTTTACCGCATTCACGAGAGGGTGCCCTATCCCTTCTACGTCAAGGGGACGTTCTACGGAGCGTCGCTGGCCACGACGTTCGACGAGGCGCTCTCTGCGTATTACCATACCGTGGCCACGTGGGGCGTGCCCGTGCTGGTGCAGGAGTACGTGGCGGGGGAGGAGCTCGACCTCGTCGGCGTGGGCGACGGTGAGGGCAACTTGGTGGGCGCCGTTCCCATGAAGAAAATGCTGCTCACCGAAAAGGGGAAGGGGTGGGCAGGCATCACCGTGGGCGATTCGGATCTGGTGGACATCGGTCGCGCGTTCGTGCGTGCGACGAAGTGGCGCGGGCCGTTCGAAATCGAGGCCATGCGCGACGCGAAAGGGCAATACCATGTCATCGAGATCAATCCGCGCTTCCCAGCGTGGGTTTACCTCAGCGTCGCCGCAGGGATGAACCTGCCGCGAAAAACCGTGGAGCTCGCGCTCGGTCGACGCGTCGATCCCATTCACGATTATGAAATCGGCACCATGTTCGTGCGCATCTCCATCGACCAGGTGGCGCGCATCGGCGACTTTCAGAGCATCGTCACCACGGGTGAAATCGTTCGCTCAGGAGGAGTACCGTGACCCAGTCCGCATCGCTGCAGCCCATTTACGAACCCCCGGCCATCGTGCGCCACCAAATGGGGGCCATGAACAAATTCGGACGTCTGCATCCGCAAGGCATGCGCCCGCTCACCCACATCGACGGGGTCAACGTCGACGACTTGGTGCGCGAATACGGTTCGCCGTTGTTCGTCTTTTCCCAGCGAACCCTGGTGAACCGTTACCGCGAGCTGCACGAGGCGTTCGCGCGGCGTTGGGCGCGTGTGCGCATCGCATGGTCGTACAAAACGAATTACCTCGAGGCCATCTGCCGCACGTTTCACAAGGAGGGGGCGTTTGCCGAGGTCGTCTCGCCGTTCGAATACGACAAGGCCCTTCAATCGGGGGTGCCCGCCGACCGGATCCATTGGAACGGGCCCTACAAGCCGGACGCGGCGCTGGAGCGTGCGCTGGCGGGCAAGTCCATCGTGCACATCGACAATTTCGATGAATTGGCACGCATCGAACGACTCGCGCGCAAGATGAACCTGCGCCCCAAGGTGGCCATCCGGGTCAACATGACCATCGAGGGCATTTCCTCGTGGAGCCGATTCGGTTTGAACCTGGAGTCCGGCCAGGCGAAGGAGGCCGTGGCGCGGCTGGTGAGCGGTGACCAGCTCGATTTGGTAGGGTTGCATTGCCACATCGGCACGTTCGTCCTCGACCCGGACGCGTATGGCAAAGCGGCCTCGAAAATGGCGCGCCTGGCCAACGAGATCCGCGCGGAACACGGGATTCGCCTTTCCTTTCTCGACCTCGGCGGCGGGTTTGCCTCGAAGAACACGCTCAAGGCGCAGTACCTGCACGGCGAGCAGGCGTCCCCGTCGTTTGCCCGTTACGCCGACGCGATCTGCGACGGCCTGGCGGAACTCGACGGCCCCGCCAAAGAGCTGCCCACGTTGGTGCTGGAAACGGGGCGCGCCCTGGTGGACGACGCGGGCTACCTCGTGGCCAGCGTGGAGGCGCAAAAGCGCCTACCCGACGGCCGCCGCGGCTTGGTGCTCGACGCCGGAGTGAACCTTCTCTTTACGTCGTTTTGGTACAAGCACGACGTCGTGCCGGCGCAAGACTTCGGCGCCATGTTGGAGCCCACCGTGATGTTCGGCCCATTGTGCATGAACATCGACGTGGTGCGCGACACCATTCAATTCCCCGCCGTATCGGTAGGCGAGAAGGTCGTGTTCCGCAACGTGGGGGCTTACAACCTGACCCAGTGGCATCAATTCATCGCCCTTCGCCCGGCGGTGATCATGATTGGCGAGGGCGGACGCGTGGGCGCCATTCGCCGGGCGGAGAAGCTCGAAGATTTTACCACGGTCGAAGCCGTGCCGGACTGGATCGTATGACGACGAAGGACATGGCCAAATCGTTTGCAAGAATCTATGCGCATATCCTCTTTTCACGGTCCCCCGTGGTGGGTCTGCTGGTGGTGCTGGCAACGATGGTCAGTCCGCGCGCGTTCGTCTTCGGCGGCATCGCCGCGTGCGCGGCCAATGGCTTTGCGCTGCTCTTCGATTTGGAGAAGGACGCCGTCGAAGATGGCTCCTATGGGTACAATGCGCTGCTGGTCGGCCTCGGAATTGGGCAATCGTTCGAGGCGACCGATCCGGCGTGGCTCATCACGGTGATTGCCGCGGCCGCCTGCGTGCTCTTCACGAGCGCACTGCGGTCGCTGCTCGGTGGGTTGGCCAATTTGCCGTCGCTCTCCATCCCGTTTCTCCTGGTCTTCTATTTCATTTTGAACTCGGCGGGCTTCATTGGCCTTGCACCGGCCGTCCACGCGGCGGACGCCGGTGATTCCGTGATGGCTCAATTTGCACGAAGCCTGGGCGGGCTCTTTTTCCTGCCTCGGCTCGATGCAGGGCTGCTCATTCTGCTCGCGCTGTTGATTCACAGCCGCGTGGCGGCGTTGCTCGCGGTGCTCTCGTTCGGCATGGTCTACGTCCTTCATGGGGCGATGCCGTGGCTCGGCGGCGTGGCCATGAGCGTACTCGGTTACAATGCCGTGCTCACGGCGATGGCGCTGGGCGGCGTGTTTTTCGTTCCGTCGCCCTCGTCGTTCGGGCTCGCGCTGCTGGGGGCCGCCGTCTCGGCATTGGTGGCCGTGGGGCTGATCGCGCCACTCGCGCGCCTCGGCGTGCCTGCGCTCATTCTGCCGTTCAATGTGACGTTGCTCGGTTTTCTACTGGCCATGCGCCGGCGCACCCACGATGCGAGCCCCAAGTCGGTGGACTTTCTGCCAGGCACTCCGGAGCAGAACCTCGCCTATGTGCGTACGCGGCTCGAGCGCTTCGATTCGCTTCATCCCATCTCGTTTCGGCTTCCCTACCGAGGGACGTGGGTGTGTACGCAAGGTGTCGATGGTGCCTTCACCCACAAGGGGCCGTGGCGGCACGCCTTCGATTTCCAGGTCGTCGATGACGAGGGCCGCTTTCATGCGGGCGCGGGAACGGCACCGGAGGATTTCCACTGCCACCGATTGCCCGTCCTCGCAGTGGCCGAGGGGACGGTGGTCTCGGCCGAGTCGAACATCGTCGACAATGGCATTGGCGAGGTGAATCTGGAGCGCAATTGGGGCAATCACGTGCTCGTTCACCATGGGCCGGGGCTCTATTCGCTGGTCGGGCACTTGGCCCGCGGCAGCGTCAAGGTCGTCGTGGGGCAATGGGTCATGCGCGGCCAAGTCGTGGGGCTCGCCGGCAATTCGGGGCGCTCTCCAGAGCCGCACCTGCATTTCCAATTGCAAGCGAAGCCGGAGCTTGGCGCGCCCACCCTCCCATGCCGCTTCGACGACGTGGTGACCGTAGCAGGCGACGGGCTCCGCTTGGAGCGCACGCTCCTTCCCAGCGAAGGCACGGCCGCGCGCAATCTCGAGCCGGACGAGGAAATGCCCGCGTACCTCGGACTTTCCCATGGGGCATGTTGGTCGTTCCGCACGCGAGGCGACGTCGAGGAGGTGGTGTGCGACGCCGACGTGTACGGCAGGCTGCGCATTCAATCGAAGGACCGGGAGGCCACCCTCTTTTATGGAAAAGGCGCGGACGACTTCTTTACGGCCTTCGATGCCGTGGGCGATGCGCACTCGGTGGTGCATTTGCTGCGAGCGGCTCTCCCGCGCGTGCCGCTCGAGTGCAACGCGTCACTCCTCTGGACGGATCGGTTGCCTGCGCAACGATGGCGTTCGCTTCCCGTGCGCATCTTGGCCGACTTCGTGGCGCCATTCCTTCGCCGCGACGGCATCGAAATGCTTTACCGCATGCACCGCGAGGGCCGCGATTGGATCATCGCCGGTGAATCGCAGCGCCGGGATCGGCACGGTGTTCCGCGATTGCGGACGCGCGTTCGGCTCGCGCGCGGTGAGGGGCCCGTGGCCATCGAGCTCACCGTTCGCGGCGTCACCCGCCGCGCCGAGCGCGTGTCGCCGAACGATGCATGCGTCCTTTCCCCCTACGAAGAACCTCTATTGAAGAAGGAGACATCATCATGAGCGCCAAAAAGTGGTTTGCCCTCATGCTGCTCGGGTGCGCGTTCAGTGGCGTCGTCCCGGCAGGGGCCGACCCGCAACCGAATCCCCAAGAGTTTTTCCAGCGATCGTACGACGCCGAGGCCGTTGGCAAATTGCAGGATGCCCTCGCTCCGATGGACGCACTTCCGGGCGCGGCCCGCAATGGCTACGTTGCGCAGGTTCGGCGCGGGTGGCTGCTGTACAAGCTGGGGCGCCACGCCGAAGCGGTCGATGCGTACGCCAAGGCGAGTGCACTCGAGCCCCGCTCCGTCGAATCCCGCCTCGGCATATTGGCACCGCAAATCGCGATGCGCCGCTGGTCCGACGTGGAGAGTGCGGCGCGCGAAACGTTGAAGCTCGATCCGAACAATTACTCGGCCAATGCAAAGTTGGCCTATGCTTATTACAATCTCGGTCGTTTTGGCGAGGCGGCGGCCGTATACAAAAAGATCACCGACGCGTACCCAGCGGACGTCGAGATCCGCTCGGGGCTAGGGTGGTCGTACCTCAAGGCATCGAAGGCCGGCGATGCGATTCGCGAGTTCCGGCGCATCCTCGAGGTGGCGCCCAAGCATGCGTTGGCCCGTGAAGGCCTTTCGGCCGCCGGCGCCAGCGAGTGAGGACTTACGAGACTCAGGAGACAGTTGGGTCGAAGCCCGCGCCGTTCACGACTTGGTCGATGTGCTCGAGGGTTTGTGCGGTGGTTCCGGTCTCGAGCTCTCGTGCCAATTCCAGAATGGCCGAGACGACATTGCGGGACTTGGCAATGACACCGGTCAGTCGTTCCACTTCGGCGAACTGATTTTCGGTCAGTGGCTCGTCTTTCCAGCGGCCCAGCTGTTGGGCATAGATGTCCAGCAGCGCGGCATCTTGCCCAAAAATGCGCTCGATGCGTGCGGCGGTCGCTTTGCAACGAAAAGCGTCAAGCCGGACCGGATCGACGAGGCTTTCAAGCAAGGTGAGAAGGCCCCAAATGCCTGCGCCTCGCCCCGTCGATTCGAGCCCAGGTTCGAGGAGCAATTTGCTCACGAACTGGACCCGCTCTTCGTCGGGGAGCGCCAACGCCTGGGCCAGCAAGTCATCGACGTGGCTCATTGCCCAAAAGGATGCAGCCATTGATGGCCGATGTCGAGATGAGGCAACGATGATCCAGCTGCGAGCGTAATGCGCGTGCGTGCTTGCTGGCCGCGAAGGATAAACGGATGCGGATGGGCCTTGCTACGGACGCGCTGGGCGCCTCGCGCGAATGAGCTCTATGGGATTTCGGCGTTCACGATGGATACCGCATCGAGGTCGAACCCCGCCGCGATGGCCCCGCCGCTGCACGCTTGCGTGCTCTTGTCGACGATGCGGACGTACTTTGCATGGGAGAGGCCCACGGCGGCGAGGTCGAAGGGATCGCCCCCGGCCTTCGAGGGATCGGTTGGCGAGATGCCATTGTCGGGGGTCGAATACACGGGGTGCCATCCGGCGCACGGCCCGTAGGGGTACGCCGTGGCTGTGCACGGATACGTTTTCCAATTGGTGCCGTCGTCGCTCACGCTGACCTCTGCAGGCTCGGCGTAGGGGTTTTGTGGATTGCCGGCGACGTTGAACGGATTCTCGAACACCAGGAAGTCCGTGCCGGGGCCGTCGACGATGGCGTTGGGTTCGAAGGCCAAGACGATTTCGCCCTTCACGCCCAGCGAAACGACTTCCAGGCCGCCCTGTCCGTCGCCACCGCCCCTCGGGGGGCCCATGACCTCGCCCGGCATTTTGTCCGCGCCGTAACCCGCGCACGGGCCCGGATTGAATGAGACGACGCGGGTCACGAAACGCGAGCTCGGCCCGCCGTCGGTCGGCCCCGCATCGAAGCTCGCGTCCGAGCCGGAATCCGTCCCCGTGTCGGCGCCGGAGTCGGTGCCGGTATCGGATCCCGAGTCCGTCCCGGTGCCGGTATCGCTCGTGCGGGCATCGGTGCCGCTGTCGGGCGGGGGAATCGCCACCGTGTCATCCGAGCCGCACGCGGCAAAGACGCACGTGGTGCTGGCGGCAACGATGGATAACCAAATGGAAAGAGCGCGCATGGGGAAAAGACTCCTTTTTACGACATTCGAAAAGCGTAGCTTGACGTTGTTCGGGAGAGCGAAGTAACAGCGAAGTCGATATTCGCGTCGCCGTTGTGTGCGCGGATATCCGCGCGCGATGGAATCGGAAGCCGGTGTGAATCCGGCACGGCCCCCGCCACGGTAACCGGGATCGGCGGCGATGGTCGCTTTGCCGTGCCCCGATCCCCTAAGCCCCGCGGAGCGGCGGGGCATTGGAGCCGGTCATGCGTCATACATGGATATTCGGTAGTACCCTTTTGGCGATTTCGGTCGCAGCGTGCGCCCAAGATGGCGCGATGGATCCCGTCGAGGAGCAGTCGCTCGCAGCGAGCACGACGTATGCGCTGTTCGTCGGGACGGATTTCACCAAGGCAGAACTCTCCGTGGTGAAATTGGCCCCCGATTCGGTCGCCGGGCGTTTGCCCATTGCCGACCAAGATTCCGTGGCGGCCGCCAACAGAGGATACGGTTTCGTCCTCGAGCGCGCGCAGGGCAAGGCCATCGTGCTCGATGGGACGAAGCCCTGGACGGCCAGCCGCACCCTCGACGTCAACGACTCGCCCGACGCGGGATCCTATGCTTCCAACCCGCGCACCGTGGTCGTCACCGCGGGCACCAAGTCCTATGTTGCGCGATATGCCACGAACACGGTGAAGATCATCGACGTGGCCACCGGTGCCGCATCGGGCAATATCGACCTTTCGGCGTTTCTCGCGCCGGGAGATCCCGACGGCAAAGTGGAAGTGCAGGATGCCGTGTACAATCCGTCCACCGGCCGCGCGTACTTCCTGCTCGAGCGCATCGACCAATTCGATTTCGGCCCGGCGCCCGACTACGTGGGGAAGTGCCTCGGCTGGCGTGGGCAAATCGTCACCGTGAACGTGGCGACGAACACCGTCGTGGGGGCGGCCATCGACCTTTTGGGCGACAATCCGCAAACCGTCACCGCGGATTTCGCGGCCAATCGCCTCATCGTCGTCGACACGGGTTGCCGCGATGGCAACGTGAGGCGCGGGCGCGGCATCGAGTCGGTTTCGCTCGCCAATGGCGCCAAGACGTGGCTCTATCAGACCGCGGATCAAGATCGCCTGTCCGCCCTCGTGTGGGCCGATGCAACGCACGCCTTCGTGAACAAAGGCAGCAGCTGGTACGCGTGGAACCCCACGCAAACCGCGCTCGGGTCGGCGCTCGCGAACTTCCCGCAGGCGCCGGTCTACGACGGCGCGGGGCGCGTCGTCGGGCTCCAGTCGCAGGGAAGCGGCGGCTCCACGACATGGTCGGTGGTCGCGTGGAACGTCGCGACCTCGCAGCTCTCCACCATCGTGACCCATCCGTTCCAGAGCGTGGTTCCGGCATCGCCCTACGGTGTGACCTCGGCGCTGCTCGTTCGCTGAGCTCACGGCGCACCCATCGTAACTGTCGCCGCGCCGTCACCGTAGACGGCGCGGCGCGCGCGTTGTGCCGCTTCGAGCATGCCCAGGCCGGGGTCGACCAGGAGATCCCGATCGAGCTCGACGATCCCGCCGGGGGACGCGCAGGCGCGGAGTCCCTCGAGGCCCGCGTGCTCGCAGATGCGCAGGCGCATGTCGTCGTTGGTGAGGATGACGTCCGGATCCAGCGCCAGCACTTGCTCGGAGGAGTAATCCGGCCAGTCGCGGTACGACGACGCCGCATCGAGCAAGCCGGCGGCGGAGATCACGTCGTGGTAGCTCGTGCCGGTGGCGCCGCCGAAGAAGCGACCGCCATAGACGGCGAGGTACATTCCGCGTTTGCGCGACGCGGGGGGCACGTCGGCGGCGACGGCTTTCATCGAGGCGACGAACGACTCCACGAGTCGTTCGCCGCGCTCCGGTGCCCCGACGATGGCC